>NZ_JAMBPR010000064.1 GCF_024206475.1 Paraburkholderia sp. CNPSo 3274 | reverse complement strand
GAACAAGGGTGGTGGGAACAGCGGTGGTGGCAACAGCGGTGGTGGCAACAGCGGTGGTAGTAACAGCGGCGGTAGTAACAGCGGCGGTAGTAACAGCGGCGGTAGTAACAGCGGTGGTAGTAACAGCGGTGGTAGTAACAGCGGCGGCGGAAGCAACAGCGGCGGCAACAACGGCGGCGGCAGTTCAGGCGGCTGTGGTTGCGGCAGCCACGGCGGGTCGGCAAGCGGCCCTTCGGGCGGCCCCGCGGGCGGATTCGGCGGGGGGTTTGGCGGATTCGGTGGTGGCTTCGGAGGCGGATTCGGCAAAGGTGGACCGTCGGGCGGCCCGGGCGGCGGGTACGGCGGCGGACACGGTGGCGGCCATGGCAGCGGTCATTGAACCTGTACGGCGGTGCAGGCAGACCGCCGCAGCCACTCCGATCTGGCGCGACGGCCAGGCGCGCCAGTCCTGGCGTCGGCGGCGGCGTCCCGGTCCCCCGGCCGGGCACCGCCGCCGTGGGCCGGCCGGGGGATGCGCGATACGCGTGGCGTTCCCGGGCGGCCACACCGGCTGTCTGCTCGCAATACGCCGACGCCGGCCATGACCGCGCGCGCAAGCGCGTTCCCACTCGCGCCCTACAGCATCTCCAGCGGACGCTTGCTGCGCGGCGGCTTGAAATACGCGCCGAGCGCCGCGTGCTCTTGCGCGCCGAGCACGAGATCGAGCGCCGCGCGGTTGTCGCGCACGTGCTCCACGCGAGCGGCCTTCGGAATCGCGCAGACCCCGCTTTGACCCAGCACCCATGCCATCGCCACGCGATAGACCGACACCCCGTGTGCGTGAGCGATGTCGTCGAGCGGCGAGCGTCTGGGCAAGCGCGCGTGATCGACGGGGCTATACGCCATCACCGGCATGCGATGCGCGGCGCTCCACGGCAGCAGGTCGAATTCCGCGCCGCGCCGCGCGACGTTGTAGAGAATCTGGTTGATCGCGCACGCGTCGCCGCCCGTTGCGGCGAACAGCTCCTCCATGTCGTCGGTATCGAAGTTGCTCACGCCCCAGTGACGGATCTTGCCCGCGCGCACGAGCGCTTCGAACCCGTCGACGGTCTCTTCGAGCGGCACCCCACCGCGCCAGTGCAGCAGATAGAGATCGAGCCGGTCGGTGCCGAGGCGTTTCAAGCTCGCCTCGCATGCGCGCGCGACGCCGCTGCGGCTCGCGTTGTGCGGATACACCTTGCTCACGAGAAACACCTCGTCGCGCAGACCCTGCAAGGCCTCGCCGACCAGGCGCTCGGTCGCGCCGTCGCCGTACATCTCGGCGGTGTCGATGAGCGTCATGCCGAGCGCCACGCCTTCACGCAGCGCGGCGATTTCCGCCGCGCGATGCGCGCTACGTTCGCCCATTTCCCACGTGCCCTGCCCGAGCTTCGGAATGCGTTCGCCGTTCGGCAATGCGAGGCTTGCGATATCGGTCGTCATGATCTCCCTTTGCGCGCTGCAACGGCGCCGACTGGCAAAGAACCAGTGTATCGCCTCGCGCGCAATGCGGTCATACGCACTCTCGCAAGCCGTTCATTTCCGTGATTGCACGCCGATGACATAAAATTGCCGTTCGCCTTTCATGCCTGCCTCCCATGAACGCACCCACGGAAGACCGCTGGCGCGACCTGCGCCCGGACCCGGACAACGACACGCCGCTCTATTTGCAACTCGCGCGCAAGCTGAGCGTCGCGATTCACGACAATCGCTGGAACGCGGGCGAAGCCCTGCCTTCGGAGCGCGTACTCGCGGAGTCGCTCGGCGTTTCGCGCATCACGGCGCGCAAGGCGATCGCGCTGCTCGTCGAGCAGGGCCTGATTCGCCGCACGCAAGGCGCGGGCAGCTTCATCACGCCGCGCATCGAAGACCCGCTCTCGCGCCTCACGAGCTTCAGCGAGATGCTGCGCCAGCGCGGCTTCACGCCAAGCTCGCGCTGGCTCTCGCGCGAAATCCAGCCCGCAAGCCGCGACGAAGTGATCCAGCTCGGGCTCTCGCCGGCGGCGGCCGTCACGCGCCTGAAGCGCCTGCGTCTCGCCGACGGCATCGTCATGGCCGTCGAGAACTCCACCTTCCCCGCCGCGCTGATTCCCGACCCGAACGCGATCGGCGACTCGCTCTACAGCTTTCTCGAACAGCGCGGGCTTTCGATCGTGCGCGCGCTGCAACACTTTCGCGCGGTGAACGCGAGCGACGAAATCGCGCGGCAGATGAGCATCGCGCCCAACGAGGCGCTGCTGCTCATCACGCGGGTGGGCTATACCGCCGATCAGCGCGCCATCGAACTCACCGATACCTACTGCCGCAACGACTATTACGACTTCGTCGCGGAATTGCGCAAGTAGCTCGGGAAAACGCGGCAGCGTCTAGTCGTTCCATGACGGCGCATCGCGGCCGACCGGCACCGGCGGCCGCGCATGAAACGCAGGCGTGAGTTCGAGCCGCTCGGCGGGCGCCACCGCGCGCACGCGCCCGAACGGCGAATCCATTTCCTCCAGACAATCGGCGAGATCGGCGGCGCCCACCTCGGGTGCCTGCTGGCCGTGTTCGAGCGTGCCCATCGTCTGCAGCCAGCGGCCCGTTTGCGCGAGCGAAAGGCGCACGTGCCAACTGCCGCCTTCGCGCATGCGCCGCGCGAGCGCGACCATTGCGCCGAACGCGGCGAGATAGCCCGTTGCGTGATCGAGCGCCTGGCACGGCAGCGGGCGGGCCGTGGTGAATGGCTGCGCGTTTGCTGCGCCGTTGCCATGTTTTGCTGCGGCGACGCTCTCGGCCCACACAATGCCGCTCGCCGACTGCACAAGGCTGTCGAAGCCGCGCCGCTCGCGCCACGGCCCACGATGCCCATACGCGCTGATCGACACGCACACGATTCCGGGCCGCACCTGCGCGAGCGCTTCGGGCGCGAATCCACGCGCGGCGAGCGCGCCTGGCCGGTAGCCTTGAACGAACACATCGGCATCGCGCGCGAGCGCAAGTAACTGCTCGCACGCGGCTGCGTCACGCAGGTCGAGCGTGGCCGAGCGCTTGCTGCGGCCATTGTCGATCACAAGCGGCGCGATGTTCGGTAGATGCGGGCCGTTGATGAGTAGCACGTCCGCGCCGTGTTGACCGAGCGTGCGCCCCGCCACCGGCCCCGCGATGATGCGCGTGAGGTCGAGCACGCGCACGCCTTCCAGAGGGCGCGCGCCGGCGCCCGCTCGCGGCGCCTCGGCGGGCGCGTCGCCAATGCGCTCGATCTCGAAGAGCGGCAGGCTCGCCACTGCCTTCGCCTGCTCGTGCGCGGCCCATTCGCGCGGCGCGCGCACGAACGCGGCGCACAGGCCCGCTTGCGCGAGCGCGTCGTCGAGCGCCGCGCCTTCCCAGCCGAGGATCGCGCGCGCCACGGCATCGCGGTCGTCCGCGCATTGGAGCACGCGCAGGATGCCCGCAAGGTGATGCGGGAAGTTAGCGTGTAGCTGGACCCAGCGGCCGTCGCCGGTCGGAAAATGGCCCGTCACCGGATGACGCAGTTCCGTGGGCGGCTTGCCGTCCACGCTCAAATAGCGCTCGCTGCGAAACGCGCCGAGCGAGCGGCGCACATCGATCGCCACGCGCTGCGTCTGGCCCGTGCGTAACGCGTGCAGTTGCGCTGCCGCGAGCCCCGCCGCGCCAATGCTCGCCGCCGCGAGCGTGCCCACGCGAAAGATCGAGGGCAGGCCGGGATCGCCGCCGTCTACGTCGAGCCAGTCGAGCGCGGAGGGGTCGCAGCCTGCCAGCATCCAGAGGTGTTCGAGCGCGTCGCGCGGCGTCATGGCGTGCAGTCCTTTTACGAGGGAAGCGCAGAGAAAACGAGCCGAAGTGATGTCACGAATCGTCGCGCCGCTCGAATCCCGGATCAATCTTGATTATCATGATCAACATAGATTGATTTCTCCGGTTCCAGGAGGCAAGCCACCATGTCCAGCTATATGACCGCGCAAGAAGCCGCCGCCGAACTCGGCGTCAGCCGGGCCACGCTTTACGCCTATGTGAGCCGCGGACTCATTGCCTCGGCGCCCTCACCCAATGGCCGCCACAACCGCTACGACGCCGCCGAGGTGCGCCGTCTCGCGCGCCGCAAGGCCGACGGCAAGCGCGCGGGCAAAGTCGCGCAGAAGGTGCTCGACTGGGGCGTGCCCGTGCTCGAATCGTCGATCACGCTGATCGCCGATGGCAAGCTCTTCTATCGCGGCGAGGACGCCATCGCGCTCGCGCGTCAGGCCTCGCTCGAAGAGGTCGCGGCGCTGCTCTGGCAATGCGCGCCGCGCCGCGTGCTGCAGGCGCCCGAGGCACCCATTGCGGCCGCGCAATGGTCGGCATGGCTGAAGATCTGGAGTGGGCACACGCCGCTCGAACGCGCGCTCGTGCTGTTGCCCGCCGCCGCCGCGCAAATGCCGCGCATCTGGGCCCAGGGCCGCGACGCGCAAATCGACACCGGTGCGATGCTCATGCGCCTGCTCGCGGCGGCGCTCGTTTCCGCCGGGCCGTCGAACGAGCCGCTGCACCGCCAGCTAGGCGAGGCGTGGGGCGTGCGCTCGCGCGCGCAAACCGACCTGCTGCGCGCGGCGCTCGTGCTGTGCGCAGACCACGAGCTGAACGCCTCGACGTTCACGGTGCGCTGCATCACTTCGACCGGCACGCATCTGTTCGGCGCGGCGACGGGCGGGCTTGCCGCGCTGGCCGGGCCGCGCCACGGCGGCGAGACCACGCGCGTGGCCGCGCTCTTCGACGAAGCCGCGCGCGCCGACGACCTGCATCGCTATCTCGCCGACCGTCTCGCGCCCGACGAACTCGGCGCGGCTGTGCCGCTCTCCGGCTTCGGCCACCCGCTCTATCCCGATGGCGACCCGCGCGCGCGCCTGTTGCTGGACCTGCTCGCACAACGCGCGCCGGCGCGCTCGCCGATGGACGAAGTCGACGCGCTCGCCCAGGCCGTAGCCGGGACGAGCGGCGCGCGGCCGACGCTCGACTACGCGCTCGCGGCCATCGAGCGCGTGCTGGGGCTGCCGCGCGGCGCGGCGTTCACGCTGTTCGCCGCGGGCCGCGTGACGGGCTGGATCGCGCATGCGCTCGAACAGACCGCCGACGGCCGGCTGATTCGCCCGCGCGCACGCTATGTGGGGGAAACGGCCGGGGATATGAGGCATGCCGTGAGGCACATCGCTTAACACGAACGACAAGCTCAACCCGCCGCCCTGACACCCCATTGCCCGCGCTGCACCCAGCCGCGCAACGCCTCGCCGATGCGCGCCGCAACGCCGCTCGCACCCGCCGCGCGTACGCGCTCCACGTCGACTGGCGCCACCGTCCACGCTGGCGCATCGGCAGTTGCGCCACCCAGCGCCAGCACGAAACGCGCACCCTCGCGGCCCGCGCTCACGTGGACGCGCACACCCGCGGCCAGTCCGATCGACTCGCCGGCGCGCAGCCAGTAGTCGCCGGCATCGCCCGCGATCGTGAGCCAGAGTTCGCCTTCGCTCACATGCAATTGCATTGCCTGGGCAAGCCGCCAGGTTTCGACGGGCTCGCCGTGTTCCAGTTCGAAGATTCGGATTTCGCGCATTGCCGTGCTCCTTGCAGACTGACCGCCGAGCACCCTCGGACGACCACCGGAAGGCTGACTGACAAGGACTTGAAGCGCCTTCCCGGTAGGAGCATTATTGCGATCAGTGACGCACGATCCCATGTACAGTTCCGAACAGTTCATCTGGAACTGTGCAGCCAAAAAACCGAACAGTCACTGCAGTTTCAAGCCGCTGCCTGAAGCGGCATACCCAGCGAGACCCCGATGAAACTCGAACTCGACCGCGCGAGCGACGTGCCGCTTACCGACCAGATCGTCACCGGCGTGCAGACGTGGATCCGCTCGCGCGCCGCGCACCCAGGCTCCCGACTGCCGTCCATCCGCCAGTTCGCCGCCGACTACGCCATCAGCCGCTTTCCCGTGATCGAGGCCTATGACCGGCTGGTCTCGCTCGGCTATCTCGACTCGCGCCACGGCTCCGGCTTTTACGTGAGCGAGCACGCGCGCTCGGGACTCTCCGGCATGGGCACCTGCGACCTCTCGAACGCCGCCGACGAATCGGGCCACCTGCTCAGCCAGCTCGAACGCGCGGGCGAGCTGCTACAGCTCGATAGCGGCTCGATCCCGCAGGCGTGGCGCGACATCGACGCGCTCGGCCAGGCGATCCGCCATGTGTCGCGCAGCGACCCCGCGAGCCTCGTCGACTACGGCACGCCGACTGGCGACGCCACGCTGCGCGAGCATCTGCGCAACCGGCTCGCGCCGCTTGGCATCGTCGCCGAGACGCAGCAGATCCTCATTACCGAAGGCGCGAGCGAAGGCCTCGACCTGCTCATGCGCTACATGCTCAAGCCCGGCGACACGGTATTCGTCGAGGACCCCGGCTACTACAACCTGTACGGTTTGCTCAAACTGCACGGCGTGCGCCTCGTGGGCATCCGCCGCACGGCAAACGGGCCCGATCTCGACCATTTGCACGCGATGCTCGCCGAGCACCATCCGCGCGCGTTCTTCGTCAACACCGTGTTCCACAATCCGACCGGCTCGACGATCTCGCCGCCTGTCGCATTCCGCTTGCTGCAGCTTGCCCGCGAGCACCGCTTCACGATCGTCGAGGACGACATCTACGCCGACTTCCAGGCCGATCCCACTGACCGCCTCGCGGCGCTCGACCAGTTCGAGCACGTCGTGTACGTGGGCGGGCTCTCGAAAACGCTCTCCTCGGCGCTGCGCGTCGGCTACGTGGTGGCCAACCCGGCGATCGTGCGCGATCTCGCGGCCATCAAGGCGCTCACCAGCATCAGCGGCTCACGCTTCACGCAGGCCGTGGCCGCCACGCTGCTCGAGCGCGGCGCGTACCGCAAATACCTCGAACGGCTGCGCCGGCGCATCGCCGAAGCGCAAGGGTCGGCCACGCGCACGCTCGAAGCGCATGGCTGGGAGCTGTTCGGCGGCGCTGCGTCGGCGTCATCGACCACAGCGGCGCCCGCGGCGCGCGGCTATGCGCAAACGGGCGGCAAGTTCGTCTGGGCGCGCGTGCCACACGTGGAGGATTCCACACGCCTCGCAGCCTGCGGCGAGCCGCTCGGCGTGGCCGTCTCGCCGGGCAGCCACTTCCGCCCGCAAGGCGAGCCGAGCCCGTGGATCCGCATCAACGTGGCGCTCACGCTCGACCCGCGCGCCCAGGCATTCTTCGCGGCGGCGGCGCGCCTCGGCGGATAAACGCGCAGGCGCCGGACGCACGGCGCACACGCCGCCTACGCCGCAGCGGGCCCGGCCATCTGCGCGTGCACGCCGTTTTCCCTACAATGGCGCTTGCCTGCGCGCCCCTCTCCTCGCCCATGTCCGAATCCACCGCTGCGTCCAGCACCACCCCGTCGCCCCGCTCGTTGTCCGTGATGCTGTGGCTCGTCGCCACTGGCTTCTTCATGCAGACCCTCGATTCGACCATCGTCAACACGGCGTTGCCGGCGATGGCGAAGAGTCTTGGCGAACTACCGTTGCGCATGCAATCAGTCGTGATCGCGTATTCGCTCACGATGGCGGTGATGATCCCCGTATCGGGCTGGCTCGCGGACAAGCTCGGCACACGGCGCGTATTCCTCGGCGCGATTTTCGTGTTCGCGGCCGGCTCGCTCCTGTGCGCGAGCGCGCATACGCTGAACCAGCTCGTTGCCTCGCGCATCGCGCAGGGCGTGGGCGGCGCGATGCTGCTGCCGGTCGGCCGTCTTGCCGTGCTGCGCACCTTTCCTGCCGAACGCTATCTGCCCGCGCTCTCGTTCGTGGCCATTCCGGGGCTGATCGGCCCGCTCATCGGCCCGACGCTCGGCGGCTGGCTCGTGCAGATCGCCTCGTGGCACTGGATCTTTCTCATCAACGTGCCGGTGGGCGTGGTGGGCTGCGTCGCCACCTTCATCTTCATGCCCGACAGCCGCAACCCCGAGACGCCGCGCTTCGACCTGCCGGGCTACCTGCTGCTCGTCATCGGCATGCTCGCGATTTCGTTCGCGCTCGACGGGCGCAGCGAGTTCGGCATCCAGCACGCCACTGTGCTCGTGCTCTTCATCCTTTCGCTCGCCGCGTTCGTGGCCTACGGTCTGCACGCGGTGCGCACGCCACGGCCGATCTTTTCGCTCGACCTCTTCAAGATCCACACCTTCAGCGTGGGCCTGCTCGGCAACCTGTTCGCGCGCATCGGCAGCGGCGCGATGCCGTATCTGATTCCGCTGCTGCTTCAGGTAGCGCTCGGCTACACGGCCTTCCAGGCCGGTCTCATGATGCTGCCAACGGCCGCCGCGGGCATGTTCTCCAAGCGCCTCGTGACGTATCTCATCATGCGCTACGGCTACCGCAGCGTGCTGGTCTCGAACACGGTGCTCGTGGGCCTCATGATGGCGAGCTTCGCGCTTTCCACGCCGGGCGAACCGCTGTGGATGCGCATCGCGCAACTGGCGATATTCGGCGCCGTGAACTCGATGCAGTTCACGGCGATGAACACGCTCACGCTCAAGGACCTCGGCACGGGCGGCGCGAGCAGCGGCAACAGCCTTTTCTCGCTCGTCCAGATGCTCTCGATGAGCCTTGGGGTGACCGTCGCGGGCGCGCTGCTCACCACCTTCACGGGCATCATGGGCCACAAAACGGGCGAGAGCGTGATTCCGGCGTTCCACGCGACCTTCATTTGCGTAGGCATCATCACGGCGGGTTCGTCGTGGATCTTCGCGCAGCTCTCGTCGGACCTGCGCCGCACCGCGAAGAAGACCGATCCATCCGAGCGGACCTGAGAGCGGACCTGATAAGCCGGGGCATCCTCGCCGCCGGGGTGCGCGCACCGCAAAGGTGCGGCGCGCCTCGTGGCCGTGCGTCGACTGGGTTCGCGCCGGGTTCGCGCACCAACGCGCACACCATCCTGAAATAGCGTGCGCCAAAGCACGGGGCCAATGGCCACGGGACTGGGGACTCGCATACTTTTTGCTGTCCTATCCTGTAAACTTGACGCTCACGCGTCCCGCCCCTCACGTCCGTCCCGCGCGCCATCGAAACGAAAATGACCAGCATGATCGACATCGATCCCCCCGGCTTCCAGTCTCGCCCCATCGCCGGCGAAGAAGGCGCCCGCCGCACCGTGCTGTACGGCGGCTACACCGTCTTCAGCGTGTTCCAGCCCGTGTTTTCGGTCGCGCACCGGCGCGCGATCGGCTATCACGCGTCGCTGCGCGCGCACGACGAGCAGGGCCAGCAGGCGCCGTCGCAGGAGGTGTTCTCGCAGGCGGCGCGCCGCGGCGACCTGCTAGAACTAGGGCGCCTCGCGGAATCGCTGCATCTGGGCAATTTCAACGCGTTCGATTCGCATGACGAATGGCTCTTTCTGAGCCTCCACCCAGCCGCGCTCATGGACACGAGCTACGGCGACGCCCTGCTCGCCGGCCTCAAGGCGCTCGGTCTGCAGCCGCAGCGCGTGGTGCTGGAAGTGTCGGAACAGGCGGGCGGCGAGAATTCGCGTTTCGCGGAAATCATCGACGGATTGCGCAAGGCGGGCTTCGTGATCGCGCTGGACGGCTTTGGCGCCAAGCACTCGAACATCGACCGCGTGTGGCAGGTGCGGCCCGACATCGTCACGCTCGACCGCAGCCTGCTCGCCCAGGCGAGCCGCCACGCGCATATCGAGCGCGTGCTGCCCGGGCTCGTCTCGATGCTGCACGAGTCGGGTCAGCTCGTGCTCGTGGGGGGCCTTTCGACCGAGCGCGACGCGCTGATCGCGCTGGAGAGCAATGCCGACTTCGTGCAGGGCGCGTATTTCGCGCGGCCCGACGTCGAGCCGGTGCCGCCGGCCAAGGCCGCGCAGCTCATGGACGATCTTTCGGCGCGCCTGCGCGAGCGCGTGGCCGCCCGCGAGCGGTCGCAGTCGGCTCGTCTGGCGCCTTACGTGAGCGCCATCGAAGCGGCGGCGAAGCAGCTTGCCGAGGGCGTAACCATGAGCGACGCCACGCTGCCGCTGCTCGGCCTCGACGACACGGCGCGCTGCTTCCTGCTCGACGCGTCGGGCCGCCAGATCGGCGACAACGTGCTGCCCGACGGCCGCACGTCGCAGCGCGCCAAGCGCTTCCGGCCGCTGCTGCATTCAGAGGGCGCAAGCTGGGAACGGCGGCTTTACTTCATCGGTGCAATGAAGGCGCCGGGCCGCGTGCAGTTCACGCGGCCCTATCTTTCGATCAACGAGGCGCACCTGTGCGTCACGGCCTCGGTCGCCGTGCAAACCGAGCACGGCGTGCAGGTGCTGTGCGTCGATATCAACTGGGACGCCGCCTTGCGCGGCTAGCGTTCGTTCAGGCTGAGGCTCACGCGAGGACGAGCGGCTGCGTGAGCAGCGTGGCACAGCCGTGTGTGGTGGACGCGCAAGCGTTGACGGAGACCGTGGAGACGCACGCCGCGCCGTCGCTCGATGCGAGCCGGGCCAGCATCTTGCGCACCGCCTCGCCGCCGAAAGCCCGGTTGGCCGCCTGGAGCCGGTTGACTGGCCCCGCGCTCCCCTCTTCCATTGCCGCCACACAAACGACCGGCTCGGGCAGACCATAGCGGTCGTCGCGCACATGCAGCCAGGCTGCGAGCGCGCCGTCCCGCGCGACCAGCGCCACGCCCGGCTCGCCGTCCAGCGCAAGCGCTTCGGCGCGCAGAGCGCACGCAGCGGGCGCTTCTTGCGGGGCCGCGCTGTGAACTACTTCGGCGACGCTCGCCGCGACCAGCGCGTTTGCCGTCACCCCCAGCAGATCCATCAATCCCACGCGATCCTGTGCATGCAGCACGTCACGCAAGCGCTCGACCGTGCGCGCGTGCTGCGCTTTGTCGGCTGGAGCCGCTTGCGGCGCAGCCTCGCGGGCGAGCCGAACACGGGCACGCCTCACGATCTGCCGGCAATGCTCGTTCGTGCAGCCGGTGAGCGCGCCGATCTGCGCGTAGTCGCAGTCGAAGGCCTCGCGCAGCACGAACACCGCCTGCTCGAGCGGCCCCAGCCTTTCGAGCAGCAGCAGCAGAGCGTCCGAGAACCGTCGCGCGCGCAAGCCCGCCTCTTCCGCAGAGGGCGCCGCGTCGTCGAGCCACGCGGCCTCGTGTTCGCCCGCATGCTCACGACGCAAGCGCCGCAGCCGGTCGATCGCGAGGCGCACGGTGACCGTGGCGAGCCACGCCTGCGGTGCGCGCAAGGCCTGTGTGTCGGCGTCTCGCCAGCGGAACCACGCGTCCTGCACGACGTCCTCGGCCTCCGCGCGGCTGCCCAGCACGCGTGCGGCCAGCGCAATGAGCCGCCCGCGCGCCTCGCCGAAGGCGGCGGCGCGGCGCGCGTCGGTCCACGCTGCCTCCTCCGGCCCGGCTTCGCCGCTCACTGGGGTCGCGGCCTCATTGCGCCCGTCGCCATCCAGCCTCGTTGCTTCGATTGTGTCGATCGCCTGCGTCATTCGCTTCGCTCCTTCGCCATGCGTGCTCGCTCCCGCCCGTTTCCCACATGACGTCCGGCACGAGGCCGGCGTGACAGCCCTGCACAAAAATATTTTCGTCACGCGGCAGCCGCGCCGGGCGTCATGGCAACAGCGGCGCAATCGCGCCGTCAACGGAAAAAACGCGAGGCCACTCATGTCATCCTTTTCACCGAATCATGCAGCATTGCCGCCGAGCGCGCTCAATCTCGTCCCGACCGTGATCGAAACATCGGGGCGCGGCGAGCGCGCCTACGACATCTACTCGCGCCTCCTGCGCGAGCGCATCGTGTTCCTCGTCGGGCCGGTGACCGAGCAAAGCGCCAGCCTCGTGGTCGCGCAACTGCTCTTTCTCGAAGCGGAAAACGCGGACAAGGACATCAGCTTCTATATCAACTCGCCGGGCGGTTCGGTCTACGACGGACTCGCCATTTACGACACGATGCAATTCATCAAGCCCGATGTCTCGACACTGTGCACAGGTTTCGCCGCCAGCATGGGTTCGTTTTTGCTCGCCGCGGGCGCGCATGGAAAACGCTTCGCACTACCAAACGCGCGCATCATGATCCATCAGCCTTCGGGTGGCGGCCAGGGCACCGCCGCCGATGTCGAGCTGCAGGCGCGCGAGATCCTGTACCTGCGCGAGCGGCTGAACACGATGCTCGCCGCGCGTACCGGACGCAGTATCGAGCAG
This sequence comes from Paraburkholderia sp. CNPSo 3274, assembly GCF_024206475.1. Taxonomy (GTDB): domain Bacteria; phylum Pseudomonadota; class Gammaproteobacteria; order Burkholderiales; family Burkholderiaceae; genus Paraburkholderia. The sequence continues at coordinate 39,890 of NZ_JAMBPR010000064.1, read as the reverse complement.
ATCGCGCACGACAGCGACCGCGACAACTTCATGTCGGCCGAGGCGGCCGCCGAGTATGGCTTGATCGACCGCGTGCTCGAGTCGCGCGACGACCCGTTACTGCGCTAAGGCGCGGTGTCTGCGGCTCGCGGGCTCACGCGAGCCGCACGGCGAGCCACGTCGCCAGCACGCCCTTGTACTCGGCGACCAGCAGCTTGCGCTCCTTCGGCTTCGCCGCGGCGTATAGTGGGCTGAGACTCTTGATGACCTGCAGCATGACTTCGGCCACGCGATAGGCCTCATCGGACGAAAGCGCCGGCTGATAACGCAGGAAGAGCGCCGTGAACCGCTGGCGCAGCAGATTGCGCACGGCCGCATCGCGCTTGAAGCCGAGCGGCACGGAAAGCAGGGGCAAATACGCGGGATAGTCGTGCATCAGAGCGACCATCAGGTCGAACAGACGCTCGACCAGTTGCGCGAGCGGCAGCTTGCCTGCATCGTCGTGCGCGGCGATGAGCGCGCTCCAGCGCGCGTCCATTTCGTCACCGTAGCGCTTGCGCAGTGCGAGGGCCAGTGCCTCCTTGTTCGGAAAGTACTGGTACGCCGCGCCCACCGAAACGCCCGCCTGCTGCGCGATCTGCGTCATCGTCGCCGCTTCGAAGCCGCGCTCGGCGAAGGCTTCGCCGGCGGCTTCGAGCAGCGCGTCGAGCGTGCGCGCCGCGCGTTCCTGGCGCGGCACGCGCCGCGCGTTTTCGCGTGCATCTTCCTTTTGCGCCTCCTTGCGCGCGAGCGGGTCTGCCGCCATATCTGAAGCCTCCTTCATATTCGTGTATGATTATGTGAAGCCATCCTCACATATAGGTGAACCATGACGCAAGCACTTTCACTGAACGCGCGCACCACGGCGCTCGTGATGATCGACCTTCAGCACGGCATCGTCGGCCGCCAGGTTGCGCCCTATAGCGGCGCGCAGGTCGTGGCCAACGCCAGGCCGCTCGCCGACGCACTGCGCGCCAAGGGCGGCACCGTCGTCTGGGTACACGTGCTCCTGAACGAGCTGCTCGCGCTGCCCGCCGACGCACCCGGCCGCACGCCCGACACGCCGCCCGCACCGGCCGAGGCCTCCGAACTCGTGCCCGAGATCGGCGCGCAACCCGAGGACGTGATCATCGCGAAGCGCCAATGGGGCGCGTTCTACGGCACTAACCTCGAGCAGCAGTTGCGCCGCCGCGGCATCGACACCATCGTAATCGGCGGCATCGCCACGAACTTCGGCGTCGAGTCCACCGCGCGCGCGGCGTTCGACTTCGGTTTCAAGCTCGTGTTCGTCGAAGACGCCACGTCGGGCCTGAACGAGGAGATGCATCACTTCTCGTTCGAGAAGCTGTTTCGCCACATGGGCCACGTGCGCTCGACGCAGGAAACCATCGCGGCTTTTGCGTAAAGCACTTCGCGCAAAACAAAAAAGCCCTCGATTCGCATCGAGGGCTTTTTGCATGTACCGCAGCAATTGCGGCACATTAAACAGGGCTTCGTATTACGCGAAGTTCTGTGCTGCGAAGTTCCAGTTCACGATGTTCCAGAACGCTTCGACGAACTTCGGACGCGCGTTGCGGTAGTCGATGTAGTAAGCGTGTTCCCACACGTCGATCGTGAGGAGCGCCTTGGCGTCGGTCGTGAGCGGCGTGGCGGCGTTGCTGGTCGACACGATGTCGAGCGAGCCGTCTGCCTTCTTCACGAGCCACGTCCAGCCCGAACCGAAGTTGCCCACGGCAGCCTTCGTGAAGGCTTCCTTGAACGCGTCGTAGGAGCCCCACTTCGCGTTGATCGCGTCGCCGAGCGCGCCCGACGGTGCGCCGCCGCCTTGCGGCGAGAGGCTGTTCCAGAAGAACGTGTGATTCCAGATCTGCGCCGAGTTGTTGAACACGCCACCCGACGACTTCTTGACGATCTCTTCGAGCGAGAGCTTTTCGAACTCGGTGCCCGGAATCAGGTTGTTCAGATTCGTGACGTAAGCCTGGTGGTGCTTGCCGTAGTGGAACTCGAGCGTCTCTTCCGACATGTGCGGAGCGAGGGCGTTCTTCGCGAACGGCAGCGGCGGGAGCGTAAATGACATGATGCGGTTCCTTCGTCGTGTTATGGGGAGTTCTGCGTGATAACCGGCATGGAGCACTCGATTGTAGGCGAGTTGGAATAACCCCGCAAACGAGCGGCCTTTATGCCGGATATCGTTTGCGCAGGGCTTTTGCGGATGAACCGCTATGCGGTTTTTCGCCGATGCAACGACGCTCGAGCAACGCTTTCCATGCCGGTTTCGCGCGCAGGCAAGATGGCTGCAATCGCGTTGCAATCTCCGCGCAACCGGCGTGCAAACTTCCTGCAATGAGACTGCAACAATCGCTCCCGCCGAGATTTTTCGTCGTGGCGGAAACGATCGTGCGATTGCGCCAGTTTTTCCTTGCGCAGCAAACGACGGGCCTGACAGGCTGACTGTGGGCCTGTTTCAGAAACCGTCGGCGAGGCGCGGCTGGACATCGGCGAGCGCGACGTCGGCGCTGCCCTGGGCGAGATGCACCGTGAGGCGCTTGCCAGGCTTGAGCGTGGCAGGCGAGCGTACGGCCGCGCCGCTTTGCGCGTCGAGCAGCGCCGCATAGCCGCGCTCGAACGTGCGCTGCGGGCTCAGCACTTCGAGCCGCGCCTTGAGTTCCGAAACACGCGCCGCTTCGCGCTCGCGCTGGCGCGCGAAGGCGCCGTCCAGACGCCGGCCAAGGGACTCGAGCTGGACGTGCTGCGCGGCGGCGTCGGGCCGCGCGCGCTGCCAGCGCATCTGCATGACGTTCAGGCGTGCACGCGCCTCGGCGCTGGCACGCGAGCCCGCCGACGCGAGCCGTATCGTCAATTGGCGCAGGTGCGTGCGCTGCTGCGCAAGCCGCTCGACCGGCGAAACGAGCCGGCGCGCCAGCCAGTCGAGCTGCTGCGCGCGCCGCTCGAGCAGACGGCCGAAATCGCGCGCGAGCGCGGCATGGCGCTGGTCGAGGTCGCGCAGCAGCAGCGTGCGCTGCGGACTGACGAGTTCAGCCGCGCCAGTGGGCGTTGGCGCGCGCACGTCGGCGGCGAAATCGGCGATCGTAAAATCGGTTTCGTGCCCAACGCCGCTCACCACGGGAATGGCACTGGCCGCGATCGCGCGCGCAAGCGCCTCGTCGTTGAACGACCACAGGTCCTCGATGGAGCCGCCGCCGCGGCACAGCACGAGCACGTCCACTTCGTTACGCGCGTTCGCGCTTTCCAGCATCGCCGTGAGCTTTTCTGCCGAGCCCGCGCCCTGCACCGGCGCGGGGTAGACGATCACCGGCACGTGCGGCGCGCGGCGGCACAGCGTGGTCAGCACGTCGCGCAGCGCGGCGGCCTGCATCGACGTAATCACGCCGATGGCGCGCGGATGCGAGGGCAGCGCACGTTTGCGCTCGGGGTCGAAGAGCCCTTCAGCCTCGAGCTGCGCCTTCAGTCGCAGGAAGGCCTCATAAAGCCGGCCCTGGCCGGTGCGCCGCACGGCCTCGACGTTCAGCTGGAGTTCGCCGCGCGGCTCGTACATCGTGACGAGCGCGCGCACTTCGATGCGGTCGCCTTCGCGCGGCGTGAATTCGGCGTACTGCGCGCGGCCGCGAAACATCACGCAGCGAATCTGCGCCTGGGCGTCCTTGATCGAGAAGTACCAGTGGCCGCTCGCGGCGCGCGTAAAGTTGGAAACTTCGCCGGAAATCCATGCAAGCGGGAACGTGCGCTCGAGCATCGAGGCGATCGCCCGGTTGAGCGCCGAAACCGGCACGACGACGTCGCCCGAAGGCGCGGAAGAAGCGGAGAAGCGGTCGGATAGCATGCGAAAGGATGTGGAGAAACGTCAGCCGGACAGACGATAGACCGTTCGGGGGGCGGCAGTCCAGCACGATTGAGAACCGGCCCGCAAGCCCCGCGAAGTGTCCACACCGGCGCTGTCATGCGGCATGATGCCCGCACCCAGCCCGCAAATGCTGAAAAAATTTCCCATCCCATTGATTTTTATACAATTTTTATCTCTATAACATCCTTACAGGCCGATGGAGAGGCCGAAGAATGGGCCTTTCAGCCTTCACGACACCGACTTCTCCACAAAGTTATCCACAGGCGTCGATTTTTCAGGCATTTCGCGCGCCTTGCAGGCAGCCGACAGTTGCATACGGTCCGGCAACTTGCCGCGTCACGCCTACCCGCGCTAGAGTGCCGGGTTCACGAGCGCCTGTGCCGCACCACGCGAAGCGCCGAGCGCTCGCATGTGCAGGTCATTCGCCTGCCGTCTTGTTTGTCGCTCACCTCGAACCGGAGAACCGAACCGATGCCCGCCCTGCCTGTCTGCTTCCCGCATGCCGCGTGCGGCGCTTCGCGCGCAAATCGCCGATGAGCGGCCCCGTCTCCAGTCTCAAGGAACGCCTCGAAGGGCAGTTTGCGCACGAGTGGCAACGCCGCGGCGCGCTCGCCTGGGCGCTCACGCCGCTCGCCGCCGTGTTTGCCGCCGTGAGCGGTGCGCGCCGCACCGCCTTTGCAGCGGGCTGGCTCAAGAGCGTGCGCGTGGGCGTGCCCGTGGTGGTGGTCGGCAACGTGACCGTGGGCGGCACGGGCAAGACGCCCACGGTGATCGCGCTCGTCGAGGCGCTGCGCGCGGCGGGCTTCTCGCCGGGCGTGGTCTCGCGCGGGTACGGCGCGAAAATCGCCCGCCCCACGCCCGTCACGGCGGATACGCCCGCGCGCCTTTGCGGTGACGAACCCTTGTTGATCGCCCGCCGCACGGGTGTGCCCGTCTGGGTCTCGCCCGACCGCGTGGCGGCGGCGACGGCGCTGTGCGGCGCCCACAGCGACGTCGACGTGATCGTGAGCGACGACGGCCTGCAGCACTATCGCCTCGTGCGCGACGTCGAGATCGTGGTGTTCGACCATCGCCTGGGCGGCAATGGCTTTCTGCTGCCGGCGGGCCCGCTGCGCGAGCCGCTCTCGCGCCGGCGCGACGCCACGCTTGTCAACAATCCGTTCGAGCGCACGCTGCCGGCCTGGCCCAATACGTTCGCGCTCAAGCTCGAACCCGGCGACGCCTGGCATCTCGCCAATCCGGCGCTGCGCCGTCCGCTTGCGCAGTTTGCCGCGGGCGCGGCGACACCGGCGCAAGGCGCAGGCACGCAAGAATCGCAGGCCGCGCTGCGCATCGTGGCGGCGGCCGGCATCGGTTCGCCGGAGCGCTTTTTCGCGACGCTGCGCGCGGCCGGCCTCGCGCCGCAAACCCTGCCGCTGCCCGACCACTACGCCTACGCAACCAGCCCGTTCGCCGACGTTGCCGCCGACGCGATCCTGGTCACCGAAAAGGATGCAGTAAAATTAGGGTCCTGGAACGACGCGCGTATCTGGGTCGTCCCCGTTGAAGCCGCGCTCGATCATCGCCTCATTACCCTGGTTGTGGAGAAACTCCGTGGACGCTCGTCTGCTTGAAATCCTGGTCTGCCCGATTTGCAAGGGCCCGCTCAGCTATGACCGTGCCGCGCAGGAGCTGATCTGCAACGCCGACAAGCTCGCCTACCCGATCCGCGACGGCATTCCGGTCATGCTCGTCGACGAAGCGCGTCAAACCGTGGAAGGCACGCCGGTCGATCCGCACGGACCGGGCGCCGCGTAAGGCGCGCGGGCGGCGCATCGCGCGCCGCCTGGTGGCCGCGATCGCGCTCACTCGCCCCGCTCACGGCGCTCCCCGCGCATCTCGGCCTCGCGGCTGGAAGCCGGGTCACGCGCGCCGCCCCTGGCGCGCTGTCGTCTCCAAAGGCGGTCTCCCGAACCGGTTTCCCCAATCCCCTTACCTGTCCTTGCTCCAACTGGCCATGACCGCTCCCGTGCAACCTTTCATCGCCGTCGTCCCGGCGCGTCTCGCGTCCACGCGGCTGCCCAACAAACCGCTCGCCGACATCGGTGGCAAGCCCATGGTGGTGCGCGTGGCCGAGCGCGCACGCGATTCGGGCGCGCAGAAGGTGCTGATCGCTTCGGACGCCCAGAGCGTGCTCGACGCCGCCCGCGCCCACGGTTTCGAGGCCGTGCTCACGCGCGCCGATCACCCGTCGGGCACCGACCGCCTCGCCGAGGTCGCTGAGCACTACGGCTGGAGCGACGAGACGATCGTGGTCAATGTGCAGGGCGACGAACCGCTGATCGATCCCGCGCTCGTGTGCGACGTTGCGTCGCACCTCGCCGCGCACCCCGAATGCGCGATCGCGACCGCCGCGCACCCCATCACGGCGCCCGAGGAAATCTTCAGCCCGAACGTCGTGAAGGTCGTGCTCGACGCAAGCGGCGTGGCGCTCTACTTCTCGCGCGCGCCCATTCCCTGGGCCCGCGACGCATGGCAGCCGCACTGGTCGCCAGCGCGCCTCGATCTCGGCGCAATGGCCGCCCCGCCGGCTCCCGCGACCGTTTATCGCCACATCGGCCTGTACGCGTACCGCGCGAAATTCCTGCGCAGCTACCCCTCGCTCCAGCATTCGCCGATCGAGCAGGTCGAGGCGCTGGAGCAGCTTCGCGCGATGTGGCACGGGCAGCGCATCGCGGTGCTCGTCACGGCGCAGGCACCCGCCCCGGGCGTCGACACCCCCGCCGACCTCGCCCGTGTGCAGGCCTTATACCGGCCTTAATTCCGTCCGTGGGGCAAAAATCCCATGGCATAATCAATTGTTTGCGCGAGCCGTCTAAAGCCTTTGTGCGTCGGGGTTTCCCCGCTTTTCGGCACCGTCTTGCAGCGCCGTCCCGTGTCTTGTGCAAGTCATTGACACCGGGCGCAAGCTGCGTGGGACGGGCCGCCGCCCCCGCCAGCACTGCCTCGACGGCCGTGGGCGAACGGGCGAGGAGACGCACGACGCTGCCGATGCCGCCCCACCGCGCGTGCGGGGCAGCCGCCGCGCCGCAAGAATTCACACAGATCGGAGATTGTTCACATGCGTTTGATCCTGTTGGGCGCCCCGGGCGCGGGCAAGGGAACCCAGGCAAGCTTCATCAAGGAAAAGTTCGGCATTCCGCAAATCTCGACGGGCGACATGCTGCGCGCGGCCGTCAAGGCCGGTACGCCGCTTGGCCTCGAAGCGAAGCGATTCATGGACGCCGGCGAGCTCGTGACCGACGAGCTGATCATCAATCTGGTGAAGGAGCGCCTTCAGGAGCCCGACTGCAAGAACGGCTACCTGTTCGACGGCTTCCCGCGCACGCTGCCGCAAGCCGAAGCGATGAAGCAGGCGGGCGTCGCGATCGATTACGTGCTCGAGATCGACGTGCCGTTCGACGAGATCATCACGCGCATGAGCGGGCGCCGCATGCACCCGGCTTCGGGCCGCACGTATCACGTCAAGTTCAATCCGCCGAAAGTGGCAATGACGGACGACGTGACGGGCGAACCGCTGGTCCAGCGCGACGACGACAAGGAAGAGACGGTGCGCAAGCGTCTGGATGTGTACGTCGCCCAGACCAAGCCGCTCATCGCCTACTACAGCGACTGGGCGAAGCGCGGTGAGGAAAACGGCCTGAAGGCGCCGCAGTATCGCGCGATCTCGGGCCTCGGCAGCGTCGACGAAATTCGCGAGCGCGCGTTCGAAGCGCTCAAGTAAGCGATTCGAAGCCCGGTAAAAAACACGATTCGAAGCCGGCTTCGGCTTCCATGCTGGTTTGCCTGCGGGCCGGCTGGCGCCGCACTCCCGAGATGTTTCGGGACGCGACGCCAGCCGGCCCGTTTTGTTTTTGGTGAGTCTCGCCCGGATTTCCCCTCTGCGCGAGACAGCATAGCCACAACGACAGGAGACGAAAGATGCAGATCCGCGGCAACGTATTTCTCATTACCGGCGGCGCGTCGGGGCTCGGCGCGGCCTGCGCGCGTCTGATCGCGGCCGAAGGCGGCAAGGTCGTCATCGCCGACCTCAACGAGGACGCGGGCAACGCGCTCGCGAAGGAACTGGGCGGCGCGTTCGTGAAGTGCAACGTGGCGAACGAGGACGACGGCACACGCGCCGTGGCCGCGGCAACCGCGCTCGGCACGCTGCGCGGCCTCGTGAACTGCGCGGGCATCGCGCCCGCCGTGAAGACCGTGGGCAAGGACGGCCCGCACCCGCTCGATACGTTCTCGAAGACCATTTCGGTCAATCTGATCGGCACCTTCAACATGATCCGCCTCACGGCGGCCGCCATCGCCCAGACCGCACCCGGCGAGGGCGGCGAGCGCGGCGTGATCGTCAACACGGCGTCGGTGGCCGCGTACGACGGCCAGATCGGCCAGGCGGCCTACGCCGCGTCGAAGGGCGGCGTCGTCGCGATGACGCTGCCTATCGCGCGCGACCTTTCGCGCAGCGGCATCCGCGTGATGACGATCGCGCCCGGCATCTTCGAAACGCCGATGCTGCTCGGCATGCCCAAAGAGGTGCAGGATGCGCTCGGCGCGATGGTCCCGTTCCCGCCGCGCCTCGGCAAGCCGGATGAGTACGCGATGCTGGTCAAGCAGATCGTCGAGAATCCGATGCTCAACGGCGAGGTGATCCGTCTGGACGGCGCGATCCGCATGCAGCCGAAGTAACGGCGCGCCCTCTCCCGCGCGATAAAAAAGCCCGCGACGAAAATCGCGGGCCTTTATCTGCGGCCTCGCCGCGGGCTTCAGTCGTTATCGAGCGCGCGCTGGCGCAGCTCATGCAACTGCGACTCGACGACGGTCGCGTCTTCCGAGTCGGGGCGCTCCTCGAGATAGTGTTCGAGGTCTTCGAGCGCCGGGCGCAGATAGTCGAGCCGCGCATAAGCGAACCCGCGGTCGCGCACTTCCTCGATGTTCTCCGGCAGCAGGATCACGAGCCGCTGCTGGATGGCCAGCAGGCGCTGCCAACGCTCGGTCTGCAGATAGACCGACTTCAGGTTGCGCAGCATGCGCGCGACGATCTCGCGGCGTGTGGCCGGCTCGAGCAGCATGCGCAGCGCACGCGCCACGGAGTCGCCGGCGTTGGCCACGAACGGTTCGAGCATCTCCACCATGTCGGACTCGGTGAGCGTGCGGCCCGTGGTGGGATCGAGCATCTCGTCGCCTTCGGGCAACGCAACGCGCAGCAGGAAATGTCCCGGAAACGACACGCCTTTCACCGGCAAACCGAGCTGGGTCGCCATTTCCAGATACAGCACCGCGAGCGAAATGGGGATGCCGCGCCGGCGCTTGAGCACGACGTTCAGGTGGCTGTTTTCGGGGTCGAGAAAGTCGTTGAGGTTGGCAGCGAACCCCATCTCGCGAAAGAAACAGCGGTTGAGCACGGCAACCTGCTGGCGCACGTTCGCCCCTTCGGGCATACGGCGGCGCACGCGCAGCGCGAGTTCGTCGATCTCGGCAAGCGTGCCTTGCAGATCGAGATCGGGATACGCGTCCTGCGCGATCGCCAGCGCCGCCTCGGTGAGCGGCAGGCTCTCGTCGTCGGCGACGAGCGCGCTGAAATAATCCAGAACCCGCGTAGTCATCGTGGTCACTTCGCCCGCCTCTTGAAGTACGCGTATTTGAAGCCCATCAGCCAAAGCATACCGAAATATAGCGCCGCGAACAGGACGAGGCACGCACCGAGCAAGGCGATGCGCGCGAGCGGTTCATGACGCAGCGCGATCCAGTCGTAGCTGATGGCGCACCAGTGCATCGTCCCGGCCAGCACGAGACATGCCCCGAGCAACTGCACGAAGAACGTCGTCCAACCGGAGGACGGCATATAGATGCCGCGGCGGCGCAGCCCGATGAACAGCAGTAGCGCGTTCATGCAGGCGCCCAGGCCGACCGAGAGCGTCAAGCCCGCGTGCGAGAAGATCGGCACGAAGATATAGTTGCTGATCTGCGTGGCGATGAGCACGCCCACTCCGATCTTGACCGGCGTTTTGATGTCCTGGCGCGCGTAGAAGCCGGGCGCGAGGATCTTGATGAGGATGAGGCCGACGAGCCCCACTCCGTACGCCGCGAGCGCGCGGGCCGTCATGATGACGGACGTGGCGTCGAACTTGCCGTAGTGAAAGAGCGTGGCCGTGAGCGGCTCGGCGAAGAAAAAGAGCGCGACGGCCGAAGGCGCGGCAAGCAGGAACGTCACGCGCAGACCCCAGTCAAGCAACGCCGAGTACTCGTGCGGATCGGCATCGACGTGCGCCTTCGAGAGGCTGGGCAGCAGGATCGTGCCGAGCGCGACGCCGAGCAGCGCCGTCGGGAACTCCATCAGGCGGTCGGCGTAGTTGATCCACGACACCGCACCGGGCCCGAGGCGCGAGGCGATATTGGTGTTGATGATGAGGCTGATCTGCGCGACCGAGACGGCGAACATGGCAGGCACCATCTTCGCGAGCACGCGTTTCACGCCTCGGTGCGCGAGCGCCTTGAGCGGGTTCAGGCCGATGCGCGGCATCATGTCGATGCGCTTCAAGCCCGGCAATTGCACGATGAACTGCAGCACGCCACCCACGATCACGGCCCACGCGAGCGCGTAGACGGGCTGCTTCATGTGCGGCGCGAAGGCCACGGCCGCCGTGATGAACGAGACGTTGAGCAGCACCGGCGCGAACGCGGGCAGCGAGAACTGCTTGTACGTGTTGAGCACGCCGGACGCGAGCGACGTCAGCGAGATGAACACGATATAGGGGAACATGATGCGCGTCATCGTGACGGCGAGCGGAAACGCTTGCCCGTCGCTCTTCAAGCCCGAAGCGACCACGATCACGACGAAGGACGCGCCGAAAATGCCGAGCAGCGAGAGGATCGCGAGCACCCAGGCGAGCACGGTCGACGTGGCGTCGACGAGGGCGCGCGTGGCGTCGTGTCCCTTCTGGTTCTTGAACTCCGCGAGAATCGGCACGAACGCCTGCGAAAAGGCGCCCTCCGCCGAGATGCGGCGCAGCAGGTTGGGAATGCGAAACGCGACGTAGAAAGCGTCGGTGTACTGGCTCGCGCCAAATGCGCGCGCAATCAGCGTTTCTCGGGCCAGACCGGTCACGCGAGAGAGCAGCGTGAAGCCGCTGACCGTCAGCAGGGCTCGGAATAGATTCATGGGGCGGTAATTATACGGGCGTCGTCCGCTCCATCGCGGATGCGCAGCGCAAAGGCCGGCGCAAAACCCCACGCGACGGCGCAGGCGGACGGGAGCCAAAGACAAAACGCGCTGATTGTGACCGTGTCGCGTGAAAGGCGTTCACGTCCGGCGGCGCTTGTTTTCGCTGAAGCGCCGCGATTGCCACCCTTATGATTCTGTTGCTATAATCGTCGATTCGAGTTCTCTCAATGGGGCTCGAAACGCGTCTTGGAAAGGGGGCAGGAAGGGGCAGCAACCCGAGGCAGAAACCCGCTCTGGCACAAAAGGCGCGGCTGGTTAAGCAAAATCAACCGGCAAATACCGTTTTGAACTTCTCTGGCATCGCTGCCGGTCGTTCAAATCCAGGCAAAGAGCGTCGGTAGGACCACGCTCCGCAATCACAAGGAATCGCAATGGCAAACTCCGCACAAGCACGCAAGCGCGCCCGTCAGGCCGCGAAGGCAAACTCGCACAACTCGGCACTGCGCTCGAAGTTCCGCACCGCCATCAAGGCTGTTCGCAAGGCAATCGACGCCGGCGACCAGGCAAAGGCTGCTGAAGTTCTGAAGGCATCGGGCAAGACGCTCGACATCATCGCCGACAAAAAGATGGTTCACAAGAACAAGGCCGCTCGCCATAAGAGCCGCCTGGCTGCTGCCGTCAAGGCAATGCAAGCCGCGCAGTAAAGAGACTCGGACTGCCAGCCACGGCTGGCAACCCCCTCTTTGCGCTGCACCACAAGAAACCCGCTTCGGCGGGTTTTTTTGTTTCTGCCGGGCACAAAAAAACCCGCCGAAGCGGGTCCGTCCGTTGCCGTGGCCGCGCCGCTAGCGCACGGTGGCTTGCTGCGTGGCGTGATCGTGAGGCAGTTCGCACGCCTCGGTCACGAGGAGGTCGTTGTCCTTCGCGAAGCTCATCACGAAATTGAACGCCATCGGCTCGACGTCCTTCAGGCGCGAGTCCAGCACCACGACCTTGAGGTCGCCGATCATCGTCGGGCGCACATAGAGCGAGTAGCGCAGATACGCGTTCGGGCCGCGAGCATTGGCCGACGCTTTAGGACCGAAGCTCGACATCACCCCTGCGAGGCGCTCCGACCAGTCGCTCGGACGAAACTTCTTCCCCGCGCTGGTGATGCCTTGAATGAAGTATTCGGTTGGAGCTTCGTCGGCCATGCAGGAGTACCTGTGTGTGTAGCTGCTGGGTGCGTTTGCAGCATGTAACGGCGACACGAGCGCTGCGCCCGCGCGCGTTCCGCGCTGGTACCGCGGAACGCCGGCCGCGGGGATCGCCCGCCGCCACGCGCATGGACAGTCCGATGGATAGGGAACGGCTGCCGCGCACCCCGCCTGGCGTGAAGTCTCGAAAATCGCCGCCGCCGCATGTCACAAGCAGGTCTCGCAACGGGATCGACAGGACGATTTCGCGGCGCACTGCCAGTCAGCGCACAGGCCGCTCCCGCGGGCTTGCCTGGCGTGGCCGCGAGGTGTCGCCACCCTGCCATTACACACGTCCAGGGCCCGTTTGTCGTGCCTAAGAAATCTCTGGGATTATAGCGCACTGACCGCTTTGACGCAGTGCACACAAGGCACTTGAAAGGCTGGATCCGGGCCTTCACGATGCCCGCGAAATAGTCACGAAAGCCGTCACGAAAACGCCGTCCACCGTGCGCCAAAGCACCCTGCCTAAATGTTGGGCAACTCGTCAAAATGCGCAAAATCCTTTATGCTGCTTTGACTTACCACCAACCGCAGCGGCGTCGCCGGCCCAATCCTGCAGTTCGAGGCCGGATCGGGCGCCGTTTTTGTTTCATGACCTCCCGGACCATACGCCATTACCTGCAGTTCAAGGATTTCTCCCTTGACGAATATGAATATGTGCTGGAGCGCGCACGCATCCTGAAGCGCAAGTTCAAAAACTACGAGACCTATCACCCGCTGCACGACCGCACGCTGGCGATGATCTTCGAGAAGAGCTCCACGCGCACGCGCCTCTCGTTCGAAGCGGGTATTTTCCAGCTGGGCGGCCACGCCGTGTTCATGAACACGCGCGACACGCAGCTCGGTCGCGGCGAACCGATCGAAGATTCGGCGCAGGTCATCTCGCGCATGGTCGACATCATCATGATCCGCACGTTCGGCCAGGACATCCTGCAGCGCTTTGCCGAAAGCTCGCGCGTGCCGGTCATCAACGGTCTCACGAACGAGTACCACCCCTGCCAGGTGCTGGCCGACATCTTCACGTACTACGAGCACCGCGGCCCGATCCGCGGCAAGACCGTGGCGTGGGTCGGCGACGCCAACAACATGCTCTACACGTGGATCGAAGCCGCGCAGATCCTCGGCTTCAAGCTGCGCATCTCCACGCCGCCCGGTTATCCGCTCGATCCGGCGTTGGTCGCGCCGGAAAGCAAGCCGTTCTACGAAGTGTTCGAGGACCCGCACGATGCCTGCGACGGCGCTGACCTCGTAACGACCGACGTCTGGACCAGCATGGGCTTCGAGGCCGAAAACGAAGCACGCAAGCAAGCCTTCGAAGACTGGTGCGTGGACGCGCCGATGATGGCCCGCGCCAACGCCGATGTGCTTTTCATGCATTGCCTGCCCGCGCACCGCGGCGAGGAAGTGAGCGCCGAGGTGATCGACGGCCCGCAGAGCGTGGTTTGGGACGAGGCGGAAAACCGCCTGCATGTGCAGAAGGCGCTCATGGAGTTCCTGCTGCTCGGCCGCTTGAACCACTGAACCTGGCGTACGCCATCATGAAAAAAGCCGACTCGAAGGTCGGCTTTTTTGTGCCCGCTGCGGCTCGCAAGTCAGACCGTTTCGCCAAGACGACGCGCCAGCGACTTCAAGAGCGGCGCCACGCGCTCGCGAAACACCTCGGGGCCCATTGACGAAGCCGGCCCACTGCAGCTGAGCACGAGCCAGCGACGCTCGCGCGGCTCGCGAAACGGCACCGCCACGGCGTTGACGTCTTCATGCCAGTCGCGAAACGAATAGCAGCACCCTTCCTTGCCGAACACCTCGATCTCGCGTTTCGCGGCCTCCACCAACGCCGGCCCTTCGGTTCCCGCCGCCTTCTCCAGCTCCGCAAACAACGCCATGCGCACGTCGATGGGCTGCACCGCCAGGTAAGCGCGGCCCATCGAACTCGTCAGCATGGAGAGGCGCGAACCCGAGGCGAGGCCGAGCGTAAGCGCCGTTTCGCTGCGAATCGTGTCCAGATAGATCACGTCGAGACCGTCGCGGCACCCGAGCGACACAGCCGCACCCACCTCGCGTGCGAAGACGCGCATGTGCGGGCGCGCGAGTTCGAGCGTGTCGGTGCCCGAGAGCAGCGCAAAGCCGAGTGACAGCACCCCGGCGTCGAGCGCATATTTGCCGAGCGATTCGTCAAAGCGCAGATAGCCAAGCACGGTGAGCGTGTACGCGAGCCGGTTCACGGTCGCCTTCGGCAAGCCCGTGCGCGCCACGAAATCGCGGTTGCCCAGCAGCGTCTCGCCGGGACGGAACGCTCGCAGCAGGTCGAGCCCGCGGGCGAGCGCCACGACGAACTTGCGCTCGTCGATCGGCCCCTCGGCCAGCGAAGCAGAAAAAGATGAAGTCGTAGTCATTCCGGATGCAGACATGGGCGCCCTGGTGCTACACTAAAGTCGATATGCAAAACATTGTTCCGCATAGCGGAACTCGCGTCAAGCGCAAATTCGCCCATTTCAAGGATTTGAGGAAAGGAGAGACACCATGGCCGCACACGCCCAGTTCCATTGGGAAGACCCGCTTCTGCTCGACCAGCAGCTCACCGAAGAGGAGCGCATGGTGCGCGACGCCGCCGCCGCGTACGCCCAGGGCAAGCTCGCGCCGCGCGTGCTGGAAGCGTTCCGCCACGAGAAGACGGACGCCTCGATCTTCCGCGAGATGGGCGAAGTCGGCCTGCTCGGCCCGACGATTCCTGAGCAATACGGCGGCCCCGGTCTCAATTACGTGGCCTACGGCCTGATCGCGCGCGAAGTGGAGCGCGTCGACTCGGGCTATCGCTCGATGATGTCGGTGCAGTCGTCGCTCGTGATGGTGCCGATCTTCGAATTCGGCTCGGAAGCGCAAAAGCAGAAGTACCTGCCCAAGCTCGCCAGCGGCGAGTGGATCGGCTGCTTCGGCCTCACGGAGCCGAACCACGGCTCGGACCCGGGCAGCATGGTCACGCGTGCGAAGAAGGTGAACGGCGGCTACTCGCTCTCGGGCGCGAAGATGTGGATCACGAACTCGCCGATCGCCGACGTCTTCGTCGTCTGGGCGAAGCTCGAGGAAGACGGCAAGGACGACATTCGCGGCTTCATTCTCGAGAAAGGGTGGAAGGGTCTCTCGGCGCCCGCGATCCACGGCAAGGTGGGCCTGCGCGCCTCGATCACGGGCGAAATCGTGCTCGACGAAGTGTTCGTGCCGGAAGAGAACCTCATGCCGGACGTAAAGGGCCTGCGCGGCCCGTTCACCTGCCTGAACTCGGCGCGCTACGGCATCGCCTGGGGCGCGCTCGGCGCCGCGGAATCGTGCTGGCACACCGCGCGCCAGTACGTGCTCGACCGCAAGCAGTTTGGCCGCCCGCTTGCCGCGAACCAGCTGATCCAGAAGAAGCTCGCCGACATGCAAACGGAAATCACGCTCGGCCTGCAGGGTTGCCTGCGTCTTGGCCGCATGAAGGACGAAGGCACGGCGGCCGTCGAGATCACGTCGATCATGAAGCGCAACTCGTGCGGCAAGTCACTCGACATCGCGCGTCTCGCCCGCGACATGTTGGGCGGCAACGGTATTTCCGACGAGTTCGGCGTGGCCCGTCACCTCGTGAACCTCGAAGTGGTGAACACGTACGAGGGCACGCACGACATCCACGCGCTGATCCTCGGCCGCGCACAAACGGGCATTCAGGCGTTCTTCTGATCGCCGCCCTGTCCGGCGTCGCCGGCTCATAAAAAACGCCGCACGACTTGTCTCGTGCGGCGTTTTTTTGGCGCCCGTGCAGCGCGGACGTTGCCCGAACGGCTTACTTGTTCGGCTGCGGCGTCATGCGCAGATACGGACGCAGGGCCTTGTAGCCCTTCGGGAACTTCTGCTTGAGGACTTCTTCGTCCTTCAGCGACGGAACGATCACGACGTCGTCGCCCTGCTTCCAGTTGCCGGGCGTCGCGACCTGGTAGTTGTCGGTGAGCTGCAGCGAGTCGATCACGCGCAGCACTTCGTCGAAGTTGCGGCCTGTACTCGCCGGATAGGTGATGATGAGGCGCACCTTCTTGTTCGGGTCGATCACGAACAGCGAGCGCACGGTGAGCGTCTCGTTCGCGTTCGGATGGATCATGTCGTACAGCGCGGACACCTTGCGGTCGCCGTCCGCGAGAATCGGGAAGCCGACGCTCGCTGCCTGCGTCTCGTTGATGTCCTTGATCCACTCGTTGTGCGACTGTGCGGTATCCACCGAAAGCGCAATCGTCTTCACGTTACGCTTCTCGAATTCGTTCTTGAGCTTGGCGGTCAGGCCAAGCTCGGTCGTGCAGACCGGTGTGAAGTCGGCCGGGTGTGAAAACAGCACGCCCCAGCTATTGCCGAGCCACTCGTGAAACTTGATGTGGCCAATGCTCGAATCCTGCTCGAAGTCGGGTGCGATATCGCCAAGACGTAGACTCATGGTGCGGTTCCTTTGAACGAGGTGAACGGGTTTGATCGAAAAATCCGTTGATCCAGCGGACGTTTACAACGCTCAAGCATACAGGCCCTGGTTGCGCCCCGCGAACGAACATCGCCTCACACCGGTATGAGTTTTTGTAATTTTGAACCGGTTGGAGGAAACTTTAGGTGCCGGACCAAATCTATGACTCTCACCGCGCTTCTTTGGTGAGCGGGATCCAAAACCCCGTCCACGCACGTTCGCGGGAACGGATCGTGCGAATTCGCAGGTCGTGGCGGCGCGTCACGCTTGCCAGCGCCCGTATCTTTGTTACGATTCACGCGTGATGTGACACGATGGGAGCCAGTCAATGTCAGAGGTCAACAAGGAGAGGCTGATGTCCGATATCAAAACCGTCCTCGCAGATGCAGAGGACCTGCTCAAGCAGGCTGCGAGCGCTACGGGCGAGCGCGCTTCGGAGTTGCGAGAAACGGCACTCTCGCGTCTGAAGCAGGCAAAAGAGAAGGCCGCCGACGTCCAGGTGGTCGTGGTCGAGAAAGGCAAGAAAGCGGCACGCGCGACCGACGACTATGTCCACGAGCATCCGTGGGCGTCGATCGGGATCGCCGCCGGTGTGGGCGTGCTGGTCGGTTTGCTGATCAACCGCAAATAAATCGGCGCTCGCCGCGCCACGCGGGCGGTCTCAGGGCCGCTCGCGCGGTGCGCTCGACCAGTCGCTGGCAGCGCTTGCCTGACGGCTCTTCGCCGGCGTGGCCCGCCGCATCGCCTGGTTTCGTCGGGCGATCCAGTTCGCTGTTTTTTCTTGCGTTCTTTCTTGCGCATTGCTCGGGCATCTGCCTGCGCCACCCGCCATCGCCATGACGACAGACACCCACTCGCAGCGACACGAACACGGGCCGTTGCGCCGACTGCTCGGCTCCGCGTCCGCGATGCTACAGACGCGGCTAGAACTGATCGGCATCGAACTCGCCGAGGAGAAGGACCGCCTCATCGGCGTGCTGTTCCTTGGCCTCGCGGGGATGATGTTCGCGATGCTTGCCCTGATCGCGCTCACGGCGCTCATTGCCATCGCCTTCTGGGACACGTACCGCTGGGAGGCGCTCGCCGGTCTCACGATCGTTTATGCGATCGCGGCGATTTTCTGCGGCCTGAAGGCGCGCCGCGGGCTGCACACTGCGCCACTCGTATTCCAGGCGACGCTCGAGGAATTCGAGAAAGACCGAGATGTCCTGCGCAACCCCTAGCCGCCAGCCGACGCCATGAACCAATCACGACCGGACACCGCTTTTCGCCCCCGCCGCGGCCGCTCGCACGACCTGTCGACGCCTCAGCTGCGCGCGCTGCGCAAGGAACTGCTGCTGGTGCGAGCGAGCGTCGAGCGCGCCGAAATGGCTGAAGCGCTCGTGGACATCCGAGCGACGGTCACGAACTTCAGCTGGCTGCGCTTCGTGGTGCCCGGATTCGGACGCCCCGGCGCTGGCGGCGGCGTGGCTTCCGGCCTCGGCAGCCTGCTCAAGGAATATCCGCTAATCAGTTCGCTCGTCTCGCTCATCGTGGCGAAGCCGCTGCGTGCGAGCATCGTTTCGGCTGCGCGCCCCATCATCAAGTGGGGCGGCCTCGCCTTTACGGCGTGGGAGGCGTATCGCGTGTGGCAGCAGGTGCGGCGCCAGCGCGGCGCCACTGCGAACCCGCCTGCCCGCGCCAGTTCGGACGAAGACGACCTCACCGGCTGATCGCCGCCCGCTGCGCGGCTCCAACGCGCTCACCGGTCCCTCCAGCACATCTGCGTACCCGCCGCGACAACGCCACCGCCTGCAACGTGATTGCTACGCGCGCCGGTTGCGTCGAGTACGAAGGCGCCGCACGCATCGCCACGCATCGGGCCGGCTTCCACAGGCTCGGCCACGATGGCGTAGCCGCCGTTGGACGCGTCGGCGGGCATCAGGCGCAAGCGGTAGATGGGCGTTCCCGTCGGCGGAGCCTGGTCGAATCCCGTGGGCAAAGACGCCATCGACGCGCTCTGCATATCGACGAGTTGCGCTGCGCGATGGAGCGCGGCCACGGCGTCGACGCGATGTCCCCGCGCGATCTGCGCGCTCCACCCCGGCAACGCGAAGGCCGCGACGATTGCGGCCACCGCCAGCGCGATGACCAGTTCGAGCAGTGTGAACGCGTTGTACCGGTTGCGCTTCATCTTTCCTCCCGTTCGCCGCGTCAAAACGGCCTCGCGACGACGTGACGCCAGTGATGCTCGACGCGTGTCGCGTCACCCGCGGCTTCGATGACCAACTGGTCCTGAAGCCAGCTTTGCGTGTCTTCCGATGCGCCGAAGCCTCGCGCCGTCACGAGATACGCGCGAGCCAGCGGACGGCTCTCCATGCGCCAGGCCTCGACGAAGCATTGCGGCGCGCGCCCGGACCCCCGCCACGCGGCAACGGGCGCGACCGCCTGCCGCTCGAAGCTGTCCTGCCTACGCCAGGCTTGCGGCTCGCCTGATTGCGTGGCAACCGCAGACTCGGCCATCGAGCCATTCGTCAGCGCACGCGAGCACAACACGAGCGCGGCGTCGGCGGCATGGAAGGACTGCAAATGATCGGTGACGGCATCTGCGTTGCGCCGCGTCAGCAGCGCTGCCTCGAACCACGCCGCCGACGTCACGAGCATCATCGCGACGACAAGCAGCACGACTGGGAGCGCCACGCCGTGACGCGCGGCGCGTGTGCGACGCTTCCCGCGAAGGCTCGTTCTCATGACGCTGCCGGCAGAACGTTACGCAGCACGATGTGCCGCCAGAACGCTTGTCGCGCGCGCCCATCCGCGCCGACCGCCTGCACACCATCGCAATCGGTGTAGCGCGTACGCCGTGCGAAGGCCGCGCCGCGCACCAGCACACACAGATCGACCGCCACGACCGACGCCCACCGATCGCGCGCGAGCGCCGAAGCCTCGGCCGCCTGCGCCGCGCCCGCCGTCCAGTAGCGCAGGCGCAAACGCTCGACGCCCTCGACGAGCGGCTGCGCCGTGCCGACCTTGCCGGAGCCCTCGCAGTAAAGCTCGCTCTCGCCGGTCGACCCGCTCACCCTGGCGTGATAGCGGTTCACGATCTCCACGCCGGCCACGCCAACCGCCTGTCCAAGGCAGTCGGTAACCTGGCCGTTTGCAGCGGGCCACGTCGATGCACTGTCGCCTTGATAGCGCACGGCCAACCCATCGGAGCGGCTCGACAGCGACTCGCAGGCAAGCGCCGCGTTGGCACCGGTCGGGCGCCCGGCCGCGCAGCCGAAGATCGCGGGGCCGGCGAGCGGCGAGCGTGCGTCCGCGGCAACAAAGCCGGCCATCTGGATCTGCTCGCCGATCAGCATCAACGCATTCATGCCGGCCTCGTGGACGCGCGCGGCGTCGCTCGCCTGCGCATAGGCCTGGCGCTGCGTACGATAAGCCGAGAGCGCGCCAAGCGTCACCACGAGGCCCAGCGCCACGGCGATCGTCAGTTCGAGCAGGGTGTGGCCGGCCTGCTGGCGCACGTGGGCGAAACGCCTGGTCATCGCAGAAACGCCAGGGCGACGCAGGCGCGCCCAGCGGACCCCGTGGCATCGATACACGGCGCAACCTGCGAAACCGCCGTCGATCCCGACGCTGCGCGCAACGGTGTAGCCGCCCAACTCACGGACGCGATCGATGCGTCGCCTCCCGCGCTCGAGGTGGTCAGCCGCCCTTCGGGCACGACGCTCGCCGTCAGCGCCTTCCATCGATCAGACGTGGCGAACGTTGCACCTGTCACGCGTGCAGCTTCGGCAATGGCGTCAGCGGCAAACGCCGCGCGCTCGCGCGCCGCTGCCAGTTGCGCGTGCCGGGCCAGCCCGAGCTGCGTGCTCAACAGGCCGAGCCCGCACATCGCCATGACGCCAAGCGCAATGGCGACTTCAAGCAGCGTCGACCCGCGCAGGCCGCGCTCGCTCACCCGGCTCATGACGCCCCCGTGCATGCGCCGTCGCTGATGCGTGCGCGGCCCCCCGCCGCGATGCGTATGCAGCGACGCCAGCCCGCGCCGCGTGGTGCAGCCGAGGTGGCCCGCGGGGCAATCTCGAAGTTGCGCAAGCTGCCGATGGTCTGCCCCGCCGGTGGCGAAAACGTGA
Organism: Paraburkholderia sp. CNPSo 3274; assembly: GCF_024206475.1. Lineage (GTDB taxonomy): Bacteria > Pseudomonadota > Gammaproteobacteria > Burkholderiales > Burkholderiaceae > Paraburkholderia. The sequence goes on along the minus strand of NZ_JAMBPR010000064.1, from coordinate 18,988 downwards.
TGGCAGTGAGCCCCGACGCCACGGAAATCGCGTCGAGCGCCGGCTGGATGCGCAACGGGATCGACGCTCCGGCACGCTCGATCATGACGGCCCAGCCGCAGGACCAGTCGGCAATACCGGACGGACACGCTTTGGCCGCCGCAAGGCAATTGTGCGCGGCGTCGACGCGGCAAACGGCAATGCGCGACTTGCGCCGTATTGCCTCGTTGCGTGCGTAGGCGAGTGTGACGAGCATTGCGTTGGCGCGGGCGTCGACCTGATCGCGCACGCGCCACGCGGTGAATACGGGCGTGGAAATCGTTGCGCAGATCGCCAGCAAGACGATGACGACCATCGTCTCAATGAGCGTGAATCCTCCGTACTTCATCAGCAATCCTTAGTTTGTGCGGATTGCCATCAATCTACGGACGAAAGCGAAACGAAACAATTAGCCGAACGGCTAGCTGGCGCGCGCAGCGTCGGCTCGCGAGAATGCGAGCGTTACGACAACGGCCTGGCAGGAGGGAAGGAAAATGCGAATGCGCTCAGCGCTTTTTCGTGGGGTTGTTGGCAGCACCCGCGCGGCGGAATTCCTCGATCACGTCTTCGAATTCGGAGACGTCCTCGAAGCGTCGGTACACCGAAGCAAACCGTACGAACGCGACCTTGTCGAGTTCGCGCAATTCGCCCATTACGAGCTCGCCAAGGCGCTCGCTGCGCACTTCGCGCTCGCCGCTGCCGAGCAATTGATACTCGATACGGGCAACCGCCGCGTCGATTGCATCGGCCGCAACCGGGCGCTTGCGCAGCGCCAGTTGCATGCTCGCCACGATCTTGCGGCGGTCGAATTCCGTGCGGCTGCCATCCTTCTTGACGATCGCCGGCATCGCCAGCTCGACCCGCTCGTACGTCGTGAAACGCTTGTCGCAGGCCGGGCAGCGGCGGCGGCGCCGGATCGCGGCGCCGTCTTCGGACACGCGCGAGTCGACGACCTGCGTGTCTTCGTGCCGGCAAAAGGGGCAGCGCATGGGTTTTCGCGTGGCTTAGCGGTAAACCGGGAAACGCTTCGTCAGCTCGGCGACTTGCGCCTTGACGCGCTCGATCGTCGCGGCGTCTTCCGGATTGTCGAGCACGTCGGCAATCAGGTTGCCCACCTGCTCGGCTTCCTTCACGCCAAAGCCGCGCGTCGTCATGGCCGGCGAACCGAGACGGATACCGCTCGTCACGAACGGCTTTTCCGGGTCGTTCGGGATCGCGTTCTTGTTGACCGTGATGTGCGCGGCGCCAAGCACGGCTTCAGCCGCCTTGCCGGTGATGTTCTTCGCGCGCAAGTCCACCAGCATCACGTGGCTTTCCGTGCGGCCCGAAACGATACGCAGACCGCGCTTGACCAGCGTTTCCGCCAGCACGCGCGCGTTCTCGACCACGTGCTGCTGGTAGGTCTTGAATTCCGGCGAGAGCGCTTCCTTGAACGCCACGGCCTTACCGGCAATGACGTGCATGAGCGGACCGCCCTGAATGCCCGGGAAGATGGCCGAGTTGATCTGCTTCTCGAACTCCGCCTTCATCAGGATCACGCCGCCGCGCGGGCCGCGCAGGCTCTTGTGCGTGGTCGTGGTGACGAAGTCGGCATGCGGAACCGGGTTCGGGTAGACGCCCGCGGCGATCAGACCCGCGTAGTGCGCCATGTCGACCATGAAGTACGCGCCAACCGCCTTGGCAACCTTGGCGATACGCTCGAAGTCGATACGCAGCGCGAACGCCGACGCGCCCGCGATGATCAGCTTCGGCTTCGTTTCGTGCGCGCGCTTTTCGAGCGCGTCGTAGTCGATGTCTTCCTTCGCGTCCAGGCCGTAGCTCACGACGTTGAACCACTTGCCGCTCATGTTCAGCGCCATGCCGTGCGTGAGGTGACCGCCTTCGGCGAGGCTCATGCCCATGATGGTGTCGCCCGGCTTGAGCACGGCGAAGAACACACCCTGGTTGGCCTGCGAGCCCGAGTTCGGCTGAACGTTCGCGGCTTCGGCGCCGAACAGCTGCTTCACGCGGTCGATCGCGAGCTGCTCGACGATATCCACGTTTTCGCAGCCGCCGTAATAGCGCTTACCGGGGTAGCCTTCGGCGTACTTGTTGGTGAGCTGCGAACCTTGCGCGGCCATGACCGCGGGCGAGGTGTAGTTTTCCGACGCGATGAGCTCGATGTGCTCTTCCTGGCGGCGGTTCTCGAGTTCGATCGCCTTGAAGAGTTCGGGATCGACGTTGGCGATGGTGCTTTCGGCTCTGTCAAACATACGGATTCCGTTAAGTGTGTTCAGGTTGACCGGGTCTCGCGCGGAACGCGTAGCGGGTACGCGGCGCTGCTGGCGAAGAGGCCAGCCTTGACGTGGCGGAAGGAGGTGCCGCACACGCGAGGCAGGACAGCCACGGCCGGGATAGGCCCCGCAGCACTAACGAAAGCGCGCGAAATCAGGCTGCCCAGGCGAACGGCAAAACGGCACCCCGCGCTTCACGGTGGGTCGTTCCACCTTGAGTCCCCAATAACGAACGCATTGCTACCCCTAATGCCGCTATTTCGGAACCCTATCGCCAGTCACGCAGGGATTGAGCGCGTTAGTTTATTGGAACGGCAGGGAATAGGCAACCGCCCGCTCCCAGTGCGCACGGGCGCCCCGCGGACTGCGGCGCGGAGGGCGGCCACCCCGGCCATGCGGGCCGCGCGCGTTCCGTCCCTTTCTTGCCGCAATGCGGCATTGGAAGTAGGCTCTCGCCTTTCCTCGCCTTCTACCGACCAGAGAGCCACCATGATCGTTTTCGTCACCGGCGCGTCCGCAGGATTCGGCGCCGCCATCGCCCGGGCCTTCGTGAAGGGCGGACATCGCGTCGTCGCCACGGCCCGCCGCAAGGACCGCCTCGACACCCTCGCCGCCGAACTCGGCGACGCCCTCCTGCCCATCGAGCTCGACGTGCGCGACCGCGCGGCGGTCGAAGCTGCGCCCGGCGCGCTGCCGCCCGAGTTCGCCGGCGTCGACGTGCTGGTCAACAACGCCGGCCTCGCGCTCGGCGTGGAGCCGGCACAGAAGGCCGACCTCGACGAGTGGGAAACCATGATAGAGACCAACTGCACGGGCCTCGTGCAGGTGACTCACGCGTTTCTGCCCGGCATGGTCGCGCGCAACCGCGGCCACGTTTTCAACCTCGGTTCGGTGGCGGGCCGCTGGCCGTATGCGGGCGGCAACGTCTATGGCGCGACCAAGGCGTTCGTGCGTCAGTTCAGCCTGAACCTGCGCGCAGACCTCGCGGGCACGGCACTGCGCGTGACCGACATCGAGCCGGGCCTGTGCGGGGGCACCGAGTTCTCGAACGTGCGCTTTCGCGGCGACGACACCAAGGCGGCCAACGTCTACAAGGACGTGCAGCCGCTCACAGCCGAGGATGTCGCCGATTCGATCTACTGGATCGCCACGCGCCCCGCGCACGTCAACATCAACACGATCGAACTGATGCCCGTTGCCCAGACATTCGCCGGCACCAGCATCCATCGCGGCTAAAATTGCCTTACAAATTTTATACTTACGTCAGTCGTACGAAAGACGTTGGGGCCGCGCGTTCCGGTAGAATGCGCGGCATGGAAAATTCCACCAGCAAGCCGGACGCGGCGTCGTCACCGGCCGGGCGCGGTTTTACGTGGCCGGTACGCGTCTACTACGAGGACACCGACGCCGGTGGCATCGTGTTTTACGCGAATTACCTGAAGTTCTTCGAACGCGCGCGCACCGAATGGCTGCGCGCATGCGGCGTCGATCAGCGTCGGCTCGCCGAGGAAACGGGCGTCCTCTTCGTCGTGCGCAGCACTGCGCTCGACTACCGTTCGCCCGCGCGCCTCGACGACGTCGTCACCACCGTAAGCCGCGTCGAGAAGCTTGGCCGCGCCTCGGTCGACTTCATGCAGGAAGCGTGGCGCGAGAACACGCTGCTCGCCACGGGCACCATTCGTGTCGCCTGCGTCGACAGCACAGCCATGCGCCCCGCACCCATTCCGGCCCCCGTTCATGAAGCCTTGCAGCGTGGACCACAGAAAGACCTGTACGCCGTGTCAACGGCACTGCAGTAATTACCGTTGATACGACGCCAGTGAACTCGCGCCGGTCAATGCAGGACCAAGCAGGGTTCGGCCGCGACGGCGCGAAAGCTTCCCAACCGCCTACGGGAAGCCTTGCGTTGTCTTGCAGCCGCTCGCCCCTATCGGGACGTCACAACGAACCTATATGAACACTACACAAGATCTGTCGATCATTTCTCTCGTACTTAATGCGAGCATACTGGCACAGGCGGTGATGGGGCTTCTTCTGCTCATGTCGCTGATTTCCTGGACTTTCATCTTCCGCAAGTGGTTTGCGATCCGCCGGGCGCGGTCCCAGACAGAGCGCTTCGAGCGCGACTTCTGGTCAGGCGGCGACCTGCAGGCGCTCTACCAGAGCGCAGCCAACAACCGTCACACGATCGGCGCGCTCGAGCGTATCTTTGAGTCGGGCATGCGCGAATTCCTGAAGGCGAAAGAGAAGCGCCTGAACGATCCGAGCCTCGTGCTCGACGGCGCCCGCCGCGCGATGCGCGCCGCCTTCCAGCGCGAAATGGATGCGCTCGAGGCAAACCTCTCGTTCCTCGCTTCGGTCGGCTCGGTGAGTCCGTACATCGGTCTTTTCGGCACGGTCTGGGGGATCATGAACGCGTTCCGCGGTCTCGCGAACGTGCAACAGGCCACGCTCGCGAACGTCGCGCCCGGCATCGCCGAAGCGCTGACGGCAACCGCTATCGGTCTGTTCGCCGCCATTCCGGCGGTGGTCGCGTACAACAGCTACGCGCACGACATCGACCGTCTGGCGATCCGCTTCGAAACCTTCATCGAAGAGTTTTCGAACATCCTGCAGCGTCAGGCCCACTAATCTTCACGAAGCAAGGAGTCGAAGATGGGAGGCTCAAACCGTTCGAGCATGCGAGGCAGCCGCTCGCGCCGTGCGATGGCCGACATCAACGTCGTGCCGTACATCGACGTGATGCTGGTGTTGCTCGTAATCTTCATGGTGACCGCGCCGCTCGTGGCGCCGTCCATCGTCAATCTGCCGACCGTCGGCGGCGCGTCGCAGCAGCAGCAGGTGCCGCCCGTCGTGGTCAATATTCGCCCCGACGGCAATCTGAGCGTACGCTACAAGGATGACTCCGGCGCCACGCAGCAGGAAACCATGACGCGCGCCGATCTCAACGGCTTCGTCGCGGATCGCGAGCAGAGCCATCCCGACCAGCCCGTCGTGATCGCCGCCGACAAGTCCGTCAAATACGAGACGGTGATGAACGTGATGTCCGACCTGAAGTCGCATGGCGTCAAACGTGTCGGACTGCTCGTCAAATCGCAATGACCCGGAAGAACGATTCGTATCCACTGCAGCCTCCGCGAGAGCGTGGCACGGGACGTGCTATCACCCTCGCGGTGCTCATGCACGTGCTGCTCGGTCTGTTCCTCTATCACGGCATCCACTGGCAGAACAGCACGCCGGCGGGTGAAGAGGCGGAACTGTGGACCGAAGTTCCGGACCTGTCGACGCCGAAGCCGCTGCCGCCGCCCGCGCCGGTCGCCCCTGCCCCGCCGCCGCCGCAAACCGAGGACGCCGACATCGCGCTGCAACAGCAAAAGCGTAAGCAGCAGGAAGCGCAGCGCGAGGCGCAACTGGCCGAGCAGCAGCGTCTGAAAGCACAGCAGGAAGCCGACGCGAAACGTCAGCAGCAGCTCGCGGCCCAGCAGGCTGCGCAGCTCGCCGCTCAGCAGAAGGCAGCAAAGCTCAAGCAGCAGCAGGAACAGCAGCAAGCCGCGGCAGAGAAGCAAAAGCAGCAGCAGCAGCAGGACGTGCTCAAAAAGCAGCAGCAGGAAGAAGAGCAGCAGAAGCAGGCGAAGCTCGACGCGCAGAAGAAGGCCGACGCCGAGAAGGCCGCCAAGGCGAAAGCTCAAACCGACGCCCAGGCGAAGAAGCTCGACGCGGAACGCCGCGCCCGCATCGCACAGATGCAAGGCTCGATGGGCGGCGGCGAAGGCACGAGCGGCAACGGTCTTGCGAAGAGCGGCACGGGCAGCGGCTCGGGCGGCAACGCAACGTCGCCGGGCTATGCGGACAAGGTGCGCCGCCGCGTGCGTCCGAACATCGTGTGGTCGGGCGAAACGTCAGGTCTCGAAACGGAGATCGCGGTGCGCTGCTCGCCGACAGGCACGCTGCTTTCGGCGACGATCTCGCGGCCCAGCGGCAACGCGTCGTGGGACGACGCTGCGTTGCGGGCGGTCCAGCGCTCGGATCCGATGCCGGTCGATACCGACGGCAAGACGCCTCCGAGCTTCAAGATCACCTTGCGTCCGGCGGGTTAATGGCGCGCGCAAGGCGCAGAAAGGTTGAGGAAAGCCGGCGCGCGACAGTGGCCGACAAGGAACGATTCGAACAATTTCGGGTCAGTCTGCTGTTGCGCGTTATGACAAAATTGCTTTTTTCAGGAAATATCACAGCATGACATTGATGACGAAGCTTGGCCTGCGAACCCTCGTCGCGTCCTGCCTGATCACGGCGGGCGGCGCGGCGAACGCACAACTCAACGTCCTCGTCACCGGCGTGGGCTCCACCCAGTTCCCCATCGCCACGGCTAACTTTGCCGGTGAAGCGAATTCGCCCGAGCAGGTCGCGGCCATCGTGCGCGCCGATCTGCAACGCAGCGGGAAATTCACCAATATCGACGCCGGCAGCGCACCGATCTCGGAAAACGACTCCGTCGACCTCGGCAGCTGGAAGGCCAAGGGCGCTAATGCGTTCGTTGCGGGCAGCGTGAACAAGCTCGCCAACGGCCAGTACGAAGTGCGCTTCAAGCTCTACGACACCGTGAAGGGCGAAAGCCTCGGCGGCCTCGTGCTCACGAGCCCGGCAAGCGGCCTGCGCATGAGCGCGCACAAGGTTGCGGACTACATCTATCAGAAGCTGCTCGGCGATCGCGGCGTGTTCGCCACGCGCCTGTCGTACGTGATCAAGACGGGCGGCCGCTTCCAGTTGCAGGTTTCGGACTCCGATGGACAAGACGCGCACATCGCGCTCTCGAGTCCCGAGCCGATCATCTCGCCGGCCTGGTCGCCCGACGGCACCAAGGTCGCTTACGTATCTTTCGAAAAGAAGAAGCCGATCGTCTACGTGCACGACCTGCCTACGGGTCGTCGCGTGGTCATTTCGGACCAGAAGGGCAACAATTCGGCGCCGGCCTGGTCTCCCGATGGCCGCACGCTCGCGGTAGCACTGTCGCGCACGGGCAACACGCAGATCTTCGCCGTCAATGCCGACGGCTCCGGCCTGCATCGCCTCACGCAAGGCACGACGATCGACACCGAACCCAACTACTCTCCTGACGGACGCACGATTTATTTCACGAGCGACCGCGGCGGCCAGCCTCAGATTTACAAGATGTCGGCCCAGGGCGAAAGCGCCGGAGCGGCACAGCGTGTGACGTTCACCGGCAACTACAATACGAGCCCGAAGGTCAGCCCGGACGGCAAGCAACTGGCGTACATCTCACGCACGGGCGGCGGATTTAAGCTGTACATTCAAGATCTGCAGTCCGGTGTCGCCACGGCGCTCACTGACACGACACATGACGAATCGCCCAGCTTCGCGGCGAACGGTCAGTACATTCTTTACGCCACACAGGTGAACGGCCGTGGCGTGCTGGCTGCTGTATCGACCGACGGTCGTACGCGGCAAATCCTGTCCGTTCAGGGCGGCAGCGTACGCGAGCCGTCCTGGGGCCCTTTCATGCAATAACACTTCAGGAGAGTAAAAATGATGTCGAAGAAAGTACGCCTGGCCTTGGCCGTTTTGATGATCGGTGCACTGGCAGCGTGTAAGTCGGGTGTCAAGGAAACGACCCCGAACGAAGGCGCGATGAACACCCAGCCGAACCCGAACGCGGTCGCTCAGGTGAACGTCGATGAGCTGAACAACCCGAACAGCCCGCTCGCCAAGCGCAGCGTGTACTTCGATTTCGACAGCTACGCCGTCAAGGACGACTACCAGTCGCTGCTGCAAGCTCACGCACAGTACCTCAAGACGCACCCGGAACGTCACGTCCTGATCCAGGGCAACACCGACGAGCGCGGCACGAGCGAATACAACCTGGCGCTGGGCCAAAAGCGTGCTGAAGCGGTCCGTCGCGCTCTCTCGCTGATGGGCGTGCCTGATTCGCAAATGGAAGCCGTCAGCCTCGGTAAGGAAAAGCCGGTCGCAACGGGCCACGACGAAGCATCGTGGGCGCAGAACCGCCGTGCTGACCTCGTGTATCAACAGTAATTGAGTATTGGATGAAGGGGCGTATGTCGCACCGTTTCTCCCCGCTGCGCGCAGCCGCAGCCGCCTGCGTGGCTAGCGTCGCCTTTGCGGCGCTGCCGGCCCACGCGGGTATGTTCGATGACGATCAGGCGCGCCAGGCGATTCTCGACCTGCGCGCGAAAACGGACAGCCTGTCTAGCCAGCTGTCCGCCGCTCAACGCACGATCCTCGACCAGTCCAACCACCTCGACCAGCTCAACCAGCAGGTCGCCACGTTGCGCGGACAGAACGAGGACATGGCGAACCAGTTGGCGACCCTGCAGAAGCAACAGAAGGACTACTACACGGATCTCGACACGCGACTCAAGAAGTTCGAGCCGCAGCAGGAGACCGTGGACGGCATGCAAGGCACGGTTCAGCCGGGTGAGATGGACGCGTTCAACGCCGCTTCGCAGCAGTTCCGCAACGGCGACTTCAAGAACGCGGCTACATCGTTCCGTAGCTTCATCGCGAAGTTCCCGCAGAGTCCTTACCAGCCGACCGCGCAGTACTGGCTCGGCAACGCGCTCTATGCGCTGAAGGACTACAAGGGGTCGACCGCGACGTGGCAGAACGTCGTCAACAAATACCCGCAACATCCGCGCGCCCCCGAGGCGCTGCTGGCCATTGCAAACAATCAGATCGAGCAGGGGCAAAAGGCTGCGGCCAAGCGCACGCTCGAGCAGGTTGTTTCGCAATACGGCAACTCGGATGTCGCCCAGACGGCGCAGAGCAAGCTTTCACAGCTCAAATAAGCGCTGCTGGCTGGTTTTGGCGTGACGTGGCGCTGGCGTATTGCCAATGCCGCGAAATGCGCCTCTCGCATACAGGGAAGGCCCGGGGCACGGCGTGCTCCGGGCTCTTCCATCGGCTTTATGACGGCAAAGGTTGACGCTCTGGCCAGACGCCGCTATAATCCCGCTTCTCTTTTGGGTCGTTAGCTCAGCTGGTAGAGCAGCGGACTTTTAATCCGTTGGTCACAGGTTCGAATCCCGTACGGCCTACCAAAGCATCAAACGAAAAGCCCAGTCTTCTGACTGGGCTTTTTGCTTTGTAGCGTAAGGCGCGGGCTCAAGCGGCTTGAGAGGCTCGGCACGCGAGCATGCGCCCAGCATGTATACTCCTCCCCCGCCGTCTCATCCCCGCTGCACAGGCCACGTCATCATGAAGTTCACGACCCTTGCCTGCGCGTTGCTCGCGCTTTTCTGGTTCAGTCTGCGCGTTCAGGCGCAAATCCAACCGCAACCCGAAGACTACGAATACCTGCGCCGCATTCGCGTGCCGGACGCCGTCGTCAATTGCGTTGCCGCGCTCGATCAGTGGGTGCACAAGGCGCAGCGCTACGATTCTCTGCTCGTGCCCGATCGGCGCGCACTCTCGGCCAAGATCGAGCAGCCCGCGCCAGTCAATGCCACGCCCATGCCCGCCGCAAGCGATGCGCTCACGCCTGTCACGTCCATCGACACGTTGATCCACTTGCACGCTTTCGCCAAGGTCCGCGGCAAGTACGCCTGGGTTCCCGTGAAGGCCACCTGCGGTGTCTGGCATTCGCACGTCGTCGATGTCGCGCTGTCGCCGCGCGGCACGCACGCAACGTCGCCAATCCACTGACGACACTTCGTCATCCTTATCGATGCCAGCAACAAAAAAACCCGTGCGCCACACAGCGCACGGGCTTCGTATCGAGCGGCACGCGGCCCATGCCGCGCGCAAACTCAGTCTGCCTTGACGCCTTCCACCTGGATCTGCAGCGTCGTAGCCGTCTTGAAGCCATACGACTGGCCCCAGTTCACGCCGTAGTCCGCGCGGTCGAATTGCGCCGATGCTTCCGCGCCGCACACTTCACGCTTGAGCATCGGGTTCTGGAAGCACTTGAACGAGTCGATCTTCAGGTTCAGCGGCTTCGTCACGCCATGCAGCGTGAACGAGCCGATCACTTCCACGGGCTTGTCGCCGTCGAAGCGAATCGACGTGCCCTTGTAAGTGGCCGTCGGGTACTTCGCGGTGTCGAGGAATTCGGTCGAGCTCACATGTTTGTCGAGCTGCGAGTTGCCCGTATCGATCGACGATGCGTCGATCGTCACGTCCACCGTGCCCGTCTTCGCCGCGCGGTCGAGCGTGACCGTGCCCGAGCTCTTCGTGAACTTGCCGCGCCACACCGAGACGCCACCGAAGTGATCGGCTTCGAAGCTCGGATACGTGTGCATCGGGTCGAGGTTGTAGGTCGTGGCGGCTGCGAGCGCGGGCGTGGCGACGAAAGCTGCGAGTGAGGCGGCAACGGCCGCGGCGAAAATCGTGGTCTTCATGAATCGATTCCTGGTGCGAGAGAAACTGGGTGAAAAAGCGATGCCGTACGCGCGTCAGTGCGCGGCGGACACGATGTGAAACTTGATCTGCACATCGTCGGCGACGATCGAGGTGTCCTTCCACTCGCCCGAGCCGATGCCGTACGCGAGGCGCTTGATGGGCAGCGTGCCGTCGAACACCTGGTTGGCGCCGTCCTTGCGGTACTGCACCGGCACGACGACGTCGGTCGTCTTGCCCTTGATGGTCAGCTTGCCGGCCACGCTGAACGCGCCGTTCGCGCCGGGCTTGATTTGCGTGGAGACGAAGGTCGCGTGCGGGAAATGCGTGGCGTCGAACCACTCGTCGCCGGCGACTTCCTTGTTGTATTCCGGCGCGCCGAGGTCGAAGCTCGCCACCTCGACGTCGAGCTTCGCGCTCGATGCCGCGACGTTCGCCGGATCGAAGCGCACGTCGGCGGTGAAGTGATTGAAGCGGCCTTCGACTGGCACGTTCATCTGCTTGAACACGGCGCTCACGGAGTTCTTCGCGGCTTCGGCCGCGGCGTTGGCGTTCGTGGCGAAGGTCGTGGCAACAGCCGCGCCGGCGGCGAGCGCCGCGCCGAGCGCGACGACGGAAGCGGTATGGGCAAGACGCTGGATCATGGGCAGTCGGTCCAAGGTGGGAGGCATCGGGAAATGGATAAGGCGTATGCGCGCCGCAAAGTCAGTCGCGCGGCGTGCCGAACGGCAGCATGCGCGAGAGGATGTTCTGGCGGTCGATCAACTGGTGCTTGAGGACGGCGAGCACGTGCAGCACGACCACGGTGAGCAGGGTGTAGTTCAGCGAGATATGCACGATGCGCAGCATGCCCTTGAGTGCGGTGTCCGGGCCGATCAGCACGGGCAGCGGCCAGATGCCGAGGTACACGACCTGAATGCCGGCCGCCGAGCTATAGAGATAGCCTGTCACCGGAATCGCGACCATCAGCACGTAAAGCGCGGTGTGGCCCAGGTGCGCGGCGAGCCGCTCGCAGCCATGCATGGAGCCAGGCAGCGCGGGCGCGGTGTGCGTGACGCGCCAGAGAATACGCACGAGCACGAGCGCGAGCACGGTCACGCCAATCCACTTGTGCCACGAGAAGTAGCGCAGTTTGGTGGGCGTGATGCCGGGAATGTCGGTCATGACCCAGCCGAGCGCAAAGCCCCAGACGATCAGCGCGGCGATCAGCCAGTGCAGCAGCATGGCAACGCCGTTATAGCGGCCGGCGGGCTTGACGGTAGGGTTCATCGGCATACGACTCCAATATTCGAGGTGTGCACTTTACCCGGCCAAACCTATTCAAACAATCGTCTAGAATGGATGGTTATCATCCACTTTTTCGATAGATCGAAAAGGACCGTACGTCGTGGACCGCACCTCGGACCGCTCCCCTAGCCTCGAACAGCTGCGCGCACTGATCGCCGTCGCCGAGACCGGCAGCTTCTCGGCGGCGGCGCGCCAGCTTGACCGCGCGCAGTCGGTGGTCAGCTATACGATCGCCAATCTCGAGGCGCTGCTGGGCGTCGCGCTGTTCGAGCGCGGCAAGCGCAAGCCGGAACTCACGGCCGCGGGCCGCGCGATCCTCGCCGACGCGCGCCGCCTCGATCTGCTCATGGGTCAGCTTAACGCCAAGGCGGCCGGCCTGCAGAGGGGGCTGGAGGGCGAAGTTTCGCTGGCCGTGGACGTGATGTTTCCATCGCAGCGGCTCGTCGAGGCCCTGCAGGCGTTCGCGTTCACGTTTCCCACCGTGGCCCTGAATCTCACCATGGAAGCGCTCGGCGGCGTGCTCAAGCTCGTGCTCGACGGCGACTGCGCGGTGGGTATCAGCGGGCCGAACCACAACTGGCCGCACGTGATCGAGGCCCAGTCCATCGGCACCGTGGAACTCGTGCTCGTGGCCGCCCCCTGCCATCCGCTCGCCAAGGCGGAGCACCCTGTGCGCATTTCGGATGCGCGCGAGCACACGCAGTTGGTGCTCACCGACCGCAGCCGCCTCACCGAAGGCCAGAACTTCGGCGTGTACAGCAATCGCGCGTGGAAGCTCGGCGACCTCGGCGCCAAGCACCGGCTGCTGCTCGCGGGCCTCGGCTGGGGGTCGATGCCGAAGCACCTCGTGGATGCCGATCTCGAAGCCGGACGGCTCGTGCGCGTCGCGCTCGCGGACCGGCGCTCGGTGAGCTACAACATCTCGCTGATCCATCGCACCGACGCGGCACGCGGCCCCGCCAGCGAGTGGCTCTGCCACTACCTCACGCAAGGCACGCCGCCGCAAGCGCCGTTGCCCGACGCCCGCTGACATAGCGCGTGAGCGATGTGCCTGCGCGTTGTACGGACGCAACCCCGCGCACACCTGACTCTCGCCCTACCGATGTAAGGCGCGCCGCCCTCTTCAGCCCTTGCTGGCCTTGGCAGGCTTGTCGGCCTTGCCAGGCGCCGCCGCGGGCGCTGGCGCCGCGGCAGGCACCACGCCCGACCAGCCCGGCAGATAACGCGCCTCGGGATCGTGTGCGTGCGATAGCGCGTCGGCGAGCGCCGTGTCGAAGTCCTTGCGCAAGCGCATTTCGGATACCTTACGACGCAGATAGTCGGCCCACAGGAATTCGCTGAACGGCGTCGTGTCCTTCGCGTAGCCTCCAGAGGTGCGCAACTCGCCCGCGAGGCTGCGATACGGATCGTCGGCAAGACCGAGGAGCTGCTTCGGCAACCGGTCGAATTCGCAGCGCTCGCCTGCGGCATCGAACGGATGCACCCACTGGTTGTGCTCCATCATGCGCCAGAAGATGGTGGGCTCGAGCCACGAGAGATCCTTGAGCACGGTCACCCGCACGCTCTCCACCGATTCTTCCAGCCACGCGCGGCCAAGGTGGTGATGATCGACCACGTAGTAGCGCGACTTCGGCCCGAGCACGGCGGGAAACCAGTGCGAGTCGATGGCCGCCGCGCGCCCTTTCTTGTCGAGCGATTGCCAGTGCGCGCGCTTGGCGTTCACCTCCCGAAAGCCCACCGTGATCTGCGTAGGGCGCAGCTCGTCGAGCTTCACGGTGATGAGATGGAGATCGGTGTTCTGAAAATTCATGGCGGGCGTCCTGTTTAGTGCCGGTTAGTGTCAGGGTCGATCGCGCAACGATACAGCCGAACGGCCATGCATGCCGCATCGATCGCTGGCGAAGCGTGCGCCGGGTCAACCCTGAGACCGCCGGGCACGTTGGATGCACGCTTTCGCCGCTTCGCCTATAAATGCGCTAAGGGACAGACGGCGCGAACCACGGCGCCCGTCATGCTCCCGCCAATGTCAGTTGCACGTCTTCCAGGCTCAACCAACGACACAAGCGAGGGCATTTTGGATCTCGAAACCATCCGCGTATTCATCATGACCCGGGGCATCGACTTCGGGACCAAGGTCCTGGCGGCGATCGTCCTGTGGGTCATCGGACGCTGGGCCATCAGCCTCGTCGCCGGTTTGCTGCGCAAGGTGCTCGCGCGCAACGAGCGCGTCGATCCCACGCTCGCGCATTACCTCAGTTCGATCCTCGCCGCCGTGTTGAACCTGCTGCTGGTCCTCGCGATCCTGCAGGTGTTCGGCGTGCAGACCACTTCGTTCGCGGCGCTTCTCGCCGGTCTTGGCCTCGCCATCGGTACGGCGTGGGGCGGCCTGCTCGCGCATTTCGCGGCGGGCGTGTTCATGCAGGTGCTGCGCCCGTTCAAGGTGGGCGACTTCGTGACGGCCGGGGGCGTGACGGGCACCGTGAAGGAACTCGGCATCTTCGGCACGACCATCATCTCGCCGGACAACGTGGTCAACATCATCGGCAACAACAAGATCTTCTCGGACACCATCTCGAACTACAGCGCGACGCCCGTGCGCCGCGTGGAGCTGACCGCTAAGATCGCCAACGGCGTCGATCCCGTCGATGCCGCCAACCGCCTGCGCGCGGCCATCGCGAAAATTCCGAACGTTTCGCAGGAGCCGCCGCCCGACGTCGAAATTCTCTCGTTCACGCCCGAAGGCCCGCTACTGGCCGTGCGGCCCTACACCAACAACGACAGCTACTGGCAGGTGTACTTTGACACCAACCGCGCGATTGTCGAGACCTTCAAGGACGCGGGCTACCCGACGCCCGAAACGCCCTCGATCATTCGCCGCGTGGGCTCCTAGCACCGCGTTCGACGCGCTCGCCAAAACAAAACGGCATCGCCTTCGCAGGCGATGCCGTTTTTCATTGCGTTGCGGCCTGGCGGTGCCGGGCGCTCAACCGCCGTTGGGCTTGCGCACAGCGCCGCCGCGCGAGTCCTTGCGCAGCATCTTCCACACGCCGCCAAGCAGGATCGGCACGATCGCAGCGCCGATGCCGACGAGCACGATCACGTTGAGGTACTGGCGAATGAACGGAATGTTGCCGAAGAAGTAGCCGAGCAGCACGAGCAGCAACACCCAGAACAGCGCGCCTGTGATCGTGAAGAGCTGAAAGCGTCGCATACTCATTTGCGAGACGCCCGCCACGAACGGTGCAAACGTGCGCACGACAGGAATGAACCGCGCGAGCACGATGGTCTTGCCGCCGTGGCGCTCGTAGAATTCGTGCGTTTTCTGCAGCGCGGCGCGGTCGAGGAAGCGTTCGAGCACGGGAATGTGCGTATTGAACACCTTCGGCCCGATGGCGCGCCCAATCAGATAATTGACCGTATTGCCGAGGACCGCCGCCACGAGCAGCAGAACGATCAGCAGGCCGAGATTCATTTCATGCGTAGCGGCAAACGCGCCGCCGATGAAGAGCAGCGAGTCGCCGGGCAGGAACGGCAGCACCACGAGTCCGGTTTCGCAGAACACGATCAGGAACAGCACCGCGTAGACCCAGCCGCCGTATTGCTGGATGAAGACACCGAGAAACTTGTCGATGTGCAAGACAAGATTGACGAACTGCAGGAGCGTATCCAAAAGTGTCCCTTATTGATCGTGGGCCGCGCGCCTGAAAAAGCGCGTTTGCCCTGTGTTGCGCGAGAAGCCAAATTGACCGCGCCATGATACCGAAAGTGCCCGGGCGTCACGAAAGAATCCCGTCAATTTCGGTGAATTTGCGCACAAAGCGCTGCTACATCAGGGTTTCGCGGGGCGCTAAAGCGCGTCGGGTCGGGTAGCGCCGACTCGCTATAATTGCGCGCATGTCTTCGAATTCCGAACCCACCGGCGCCGTGCCGGATTCCGCCAACGCCGCCGACACCGCCAGCACGACCAGCGCCGCAGTCGCGTCGCGCGCCGCGCAGCCCGCGCGCGCGATCCAGGCGCTGCCCGATCAGCTCATCAGCCAGATCGCCGCGGGTGAAGTGGTCGAGCGGCCCGCCTCCGTCGTCAAGGAACTGCTCGAAAACGCACTCGACGCGGGCGCGAGCACGCTGCGCATCCTGCTCGACGAGGGCGGCGTCAAGCGCATCTCCATCGCCGACGACGGCTGCGGCATTCCCGAAGCCGAACTCCCGCTCGCGCTCATGCGCCACGCCACGAGCAAGATCCGCTCGCTCGCCGAACTGGAGAGCGTCGCGACGCTCGGGTTCCGGGGCGAAGCGCTGGCGTCGATCGCCTCGGTGGCCGAGATGTCGATCACGAGCCGCAGCGCCGACGCGGCGCACGCCGTGAAGATCGAGGGGCACACAGGTGCGATCTCGCCGGCCGCGGGCGGCCAGGGTACGACGATCGAAGTGCGCGAGCTGTATTTCAACACGCCCGCGCGCCGCAAGTTCCTGAAGAGCGAGCAGACCGAACTGGGTCATTGCCTCGAGATGATCCGCCGCAGCGCGCTCGCGCGCCCGGACGTCGCGATCTCGGTGCTGCACAACGGCCGCGCGGTCGAGCACTGGAACGCGAGCGATCCGGCCACGCGCGTCTCCAAGATCCTCGGCGAAGTGTTCGCCACGGCGCATCTGCCGCTCGACGAGCGCGCCGGGCCGCTCGCCGTGTACGGTTGTGCGGGCCTGCCTACGGCGAGCCGCAACCGCGCCGACCAGCAGTACTTCTTCGTGAATGGCCGCTTCGTGCGCGACAAGCTGCTCACGCACGCGGTGCGCTCGGCTTATGAGGACGTGCTGCACGGCGACCGCTATCCGTCGTACGTGCTGTTCCTCGACCTGCCGCCCGAAGCCGTCGACGTGAACGTGCATCCCTCGAAGATCGAAGTGCGTTTCCGCGATTCGCGCTCGATTCACCAGTTCGTGTTTCACGCCGTGCAGCGCGCGCTCGCGCGCCACGCGGGCGCCTCGCCCGAGACGACCTCGGGCGGCCATGCCGCCGCGCTCATCGAGCCGCGGGCCTTGCCGGGCGCCGGGGTGCTGGGCGCCTCGGTCGGGCCGGCTTCCGGCGCAGCCGACTACCCGCGCGCAGGTGCGGCTCCCGGCGCGGCAGGCGGCTTCGGCGCGGACGGCAGGTTCGGCACCGCGAGCGTGGCGAGCAGCTTCGGCGGCGGCGCAGGTGGCGCGCTCTCGCGCGCGTCGGGTTTCGACCAGGCAAGCGGCGGCGGTGCAAGCGCGAACAGCGGCAATACCTGGCTGCGCCAGTCGCGCATGACGCAAGGCAGTCTGCCTGTGGCGCAGCCGCTCGCGCTTTATGACGCGTTGTTCGGCCGCAAAGATGTCGGCGCCGGCACGGCGCAAGGTTCGACCGTGCCGCAGGCGCAAGACGGCGCAGCCGGTGCATTCGCCGCCAGCGCGCCGCACGCCGCCTTCGAAGCCGGCGAGGACCATCCGCTCGGCTTCGCGCTCGGCCAGGTCCACGGCATCTACGTACTCGCGCAGAACGCGCGCGGCCTCGTGATCGTCGACATGCACGCCGCGCACGAGCGCATCCTGTACGAGCAGTTCAAGCAGGCCCTCGCCCAACGCTCGCTCGCCGTGCAGCCCTTGCTGATCCCGATCTCGATGACGGCCGATCCCGTCGAAACCGGCACCGTCGAGGAAGAAAAGGCCACGCTCGAAGCGCTGGGCTTCGATCTCGCCGTCCTCTCGCCCACCTCGATCGCGATCCGCGCGGTGCCCGCGCTCCTCAAGGACGCCGATCTCCAGGCGCTCGCGCGCGCCGTGCTCGCCGATCTGCACGAATATGGCGGCTCGCGCGTGCTGACAGAGCGCCAGCACGAGATGCTCGGCACGCTCGCCTGCCATCATGCGGTGCGCGCGAACCGGCGTCTCACGCTCGACGAAATGAACGCGCTCCTGCGCCAGATGGAAGCCACCGAGCGCGCCGATCAGTGCAACCACGGCCGGCCGACCTGGTACCAGCTCACGCTCGCCGATCTCGATCGGCTCTTCATGCGCGGTCAATGACGCAGTCCACGAAACAGGAAGACGAAGCGCTGCCCGTCGCGTGCCTGCTCGGCCCCACGGCCTCGGGCAAGACGGCGGCCGCGCTCGCGTACGCCGCGCAGTCGGCGGCGCGCGGGCGCACGGTCGAGATCGTGAGCGTCGATTCGGCGCTCGTGTATCGCGAGATGGACATCGGCACGGCGAAACCGACCGCAGCAGAGCGTGCGGCCGCCGCGCATCATCTGATCGATATCGTCGATCCTTTGGATGCCTATTCCGCCGCGGACTTTCGCGCCGACGCACTGCGCGTGACGGGCGAGATCGTCGCGCGCGGGAACGTGCCGCTGTTCGTGGGCGGGACGATGCTCTACTACAAGGCGCTCACGCAAGGCCTGAACGACCTGCCCTCGGCCGATCCCGCCGTACGCGCGCAACTCGACGCGCAAGCCGCACGCGATGGCTGGCCTGCCATGCATGCCCGCCTCGCGCAGGTCGATCCGGCCACGGCTGCACGCCTGGCCCCGAACGACTCGCAGCGCATCCAGCGCGCGCTCGAAATCTTCATGCTGAGCGGGCAGCCGATGTCCGTGCTGCTCGCCACGCCGTCCACGCGCGAGGATGAAGCCGCGCGCTACCGCTTCGTGGCCGTCGCGCTCGAGCCGTCCGATCGCAGCGTGCTGCACGCGCGCATCGAAGCGCGCTTCGACGCGATGCTCGGGGGCGGTCTCATCGACGAGGTGAAGGCGCTGCGCGCGCGCGGCGACCTGAACCCCAACCTGCCATCCATGCGCTGCGTGGGTTATCGCCAGGTTTGGGAATACCTCGATGGCGAGGTCGATTACGACACCATGCGCGACAAGGGCGTGTTCGCCACACGCCAGCTCTGCAAGCGCCAGCTCACGTGGCTGCGCGCCATGCCGGAGCGCATCGTCGTGGATTGCTGCGCGCAGGATGCAACCGCACAGGCCGTCGCAGCGGTAGCGCAGATTGGCGGCCGAGGGCGCTGACCCCGC
>NZ_JAMBPR010000063.1 GCF_024206475.1 Paraburkholderia sp. CNPSo 3274 | reverse complement strand
ATGTCCGCTTCGTACATCTCGGCGAACAGTCGATCCATCTTCGCCAGCGCTTCGTTCGCCATTACGCGGATCGAACGCAACGGATGCGACTTGGGGACGAAGTCGTCCAGCTTGCGCACGGAAAACAAACTCTCGGTGAAAGTGTCGGCGCCGCGCATGATCTCCAGTGGGTAAGTGGTGGTTCATCTATCAACGCTTCACGAACTCTGCGCGATGACATGTTTCAGCGGTACTTCAGCAACCTGCTAATGGCCGCAAGGCCAGCGTCGCGCTCGAGGAAATGGCGTTGCCGTACATCGTTCGGCCTGTAAATATCGCCAACCGCGAGCAGTTCGAGCCGTCATTTCTATCCATCAGCCCGAACAACAAGATTCCGGCCATCATCGATCCAGACGGCCCCGATGGTCAGCCCATCAGCGTGTTCGAATCGGGCGCGATCCTTCTCTATCTTGGGGAAAAGACTGGCCGATTTCTCCCACGCGGCCTACGCGAGCGGGTGCCCGTGATCGAATGGCTGATGTGGCAGATGGGCGGGTTCGGGCCTATACCCGGGCAGGTGCACCACTTTGCCGCCCTCGCGTCAGAAGACGATAGACGCTACGGTCTCAAACGCTTCTCAGACGAAACACGGCGGCTTTATTCGGTGCTGAATAAAAGGCTGGCCAGCCATGAGTACGTGGCTGGCGACCTTTCGATCGCCGACTTTGCCATCGTTGGCTGGGCGTGGCGACACGAGCGGCACAAGGTCGATCTTGCAGACTACCCAAACGTCAAGCGATGGTACGACGCAATGTTCGAGCGCCCCGCGGTACGACGCGGCTTCGAGGTCAAGCTTGATTAAAATAATTACATAGCCATCCTGATTAACTCTCCATGGGCAGTCACCAACAGGCGCGCGAGCTCAATTCAAGTTGGGTTTGATGGGGCACGACCGGTGAGCAGCGCAAGGGATTCCTTCACGAATGCGCGAACGGCAGGAGAAAGCTCCCGCCGCCTGCTGAGACGACGCCCGTCGGGCGAATTGAACAAGCGGCTTACGGGGTCAAGCAACATCTCCCCCGGCGGCTGCGCCAGATCCACTCACTCGCGGACTTCGAGGGGGCGGCACGGCGCGTTCTGCCGCGTCCGCTCTTCGGCTATATTTCCGGCGCAGCGGAGGACGAAATGTCGATCGCGGCGAATCGCGCTGCGTTCGAACGCTTGAAGTTCCGCACGAGAGTGCTTGTCGACGTGTCTCACCGATCACAGCAGACAACGATCTTCAACCACACCTACTCGTCCCCGTTCGGAATCGCACCGGTCGGAATTAGTGCCATTTCGGCATATCGAGGCGACATTGCGTTGGCCACGGCCGCGATGGATGAAAATATCCCTGCGATCATGAGCGGTTCCTCGCTCATTCCGATGGAGACGGTGCAGGCAGCAGCGCCGCGCACCTGGTTTCAGGCCTATCTCCCCGGCGACGTGCGCACGGGCTTCTCGCTGCCGTTGCGCCCGTCGCTGCGTCTCGCGATGGACGGCATTTCCCATCCGCGCTGGCTGCTTGGCACCTTCGCCCGAACGCTGATCCATCACGGCATGTCCCACTTCGAGAACTCGTTCGCGACGCGAGGGGCGCCGATGCTGTCCGCTTCGGCGGTACGCGACACCACCGGACGCGACCATCTGTCATGGTCGGACATCGCAAGCATTCGTCAGCGTTGGAGCGGGAATCTGGTCATCAAAGGCATCCTTCACGCGGACGACGCGAGGCGCGCAGTCGCGATTGGCACGGACGGGATCATCGTGTCGAACCACGGAGGGCGCCAACTGGACGGGGCGGTCGAACCGCTATCCGTATTGCCGCAGATTTGCGATGCGGTTGGTGACAAGACTGTCGTAATGATGGACAGCGGAATCCGGCGCGGCGGAGATGTTCTGAAGGCGCTCGCGCTCGGTGCGCAGTTCGTATTCGCCGGGCGCCCGTTCATGTAT
This sequence comes from Paraburkholderia sp. CNPSo 3274, assembly GCF_024206475.1. Classification (GTDB taxonomy): domain Bacteria; phylum Pseudomonadota; class Gammaproteobacteria; order Burkholderiales; family Burkholderiaceae; genus Paraburkholderia. Next base: position 50,484 of record NZ_JAMBPR010000063.1, on the reverse strand, counting down.
GCCGCGGCGGTGGGCGGCGCGTCGGGTGTTCGGCATGCAATCGGCCTTCTCAGGGACGAAGTCGACCGAAACATGGCAATGCTCGGCACGGTGGCGATTCGCGAGATTGGTCGCGCAATACTGGCCTGAACGACGCGTTCCGACTGAATGGCGTGTGGCCCTGCTGGTGTCGGAAACCGGCCGCCTATAGGATCAGGCGGAGGCGGAGGCATCGAATGCACACTTGCAGCCGTCGGGTCGCCTGCGCGTACATGCCACCGCCAGTTTCGGTCAGCACTATGTGATGCCCGCGGTCCTGCGCTACCAGGAGCTGTTTCCGCAAGTCTCCGTCGAATTGACGCTTTCACAGCACGTTCCCGACCTGATCGAAGAAGGCTACGACGTGTCGATTCACCTGGGCGCGACTGAATTGCCGGACTCCGGACTCGTGTCTGTCCCGGTCGCGAAGACCTGTAACGTTTTGTGCGCGTCGCCTTCGTATCTCACCCGGCATGGCATCCCTTCCACGGTGGCCGACCTCGCCGCTCACACCTGCATGCGCACCAGTAGTCCGGTATTCCCGCAGAGTCGATGGAATCTGGATGGTCCTCATGGCACGGAAACCTTTGAGCTTCCTCCGTCGCCCTTTCAGGTCAACGTAGCGGAAGCCATGGCGCTTGCATTGCGCGACGGCCGAGGCATTGGCGCGCTGCCGCTATGGACTGCGATGCCGTGGCTGCGCAACGGCACGCTGCTACGCGTACTGCCGACGCATCGCATGAATGAGACTCACATTCGCGTTCTTTACGTATCTCGCGAGTATCTGGATGCGAAGATCAGAAGCTGGGTAGATTTTCTGCAAGACTTCATTCCACAAACGCTCGACGAAAGCGATATGGCGCCAACCGCGTCCGTGCTTGCTGACGCAGACTTGACGATGTAACGCAGATTAGGCCGCCGGTGACTCACGCGACGCCGCGAGTTCGCACGGGCTGCGCTTCAGCCCAAATTCGCTGGTTTGCTGCCGTGGCCAATGACCGTTGATTCACGGCGGGTTCAACCGGTCGATGCGATAGTTTGCTGACCGTCTGCCGAGCTGTTGCAAATTTCCAGGGTACGGCCACATTCGGCCGTTCGGGCCCCTGAAATCGCCAACGATCTGCTTCGCCAAGCGGTGGCACAATTGAAGAATCGGAATCAGGCGTCCGGGTCATTGAAACGGCTTCCCGACATGACGCCGCCGGCCGTGTAGTTTGTCTCTCAGGTTTGAGGCTGCTTCGGTCGTCCCGATTTTTACGCGTCTTTTAGCCAGGGCATTTCGACGGGTGACACCACCAGATGTCGGAACTCGCGTTTCAGTTCGAAAATGAACCCGACCAGGATCATGGAGTCGGCATAGGGAATCGGGAAGACGTGAGGATTTTCCGCAGCACGCAGCGGGCGCGTGGGTGTGTCCGCCGTCGTCGCGGCGTTCTGGCGGATGCTCTCCAGTTCGTCAGCCATTGCCTGCCCACTGACTTTCAGGACGCGGCTACGCAGGTCGCTGAAGGGTTCGATGCGCGCCCCGTCTTCGTTGTATTCGGGCACTTCATAGATGAACCAGGACATTTGTTGTTTCCAGGAAAAAGGTGACGATTCTAACACTGGACGTAACCGACTATCTCCGGACGGCCATCCTGCTCCCCCCCGTTCATTCGCCGTCCAGCGAAGGCAATGCAACGGGCGACACCGTGAAGCTGGTAACGTTGTTGCCGTATTTCCAGGCGAACCCGTAGCTGAAAGATAGCGGGTCCGGACGATGGCCGCGCCGGCCGCGTCATTGCGGCCGCAAGCCGTTAACAAGCGAATGGCGCAGAATAGGATCGCGAGCGTGTTCAAGCGCGTGAGAGAAAGTGGCGCCTGATTTCGGTCGTCAGAGCCCAGGTGTTGATGGCAACCTTGCTGTAGAGAGACAAAATGAAAAAAGGAAAGACGAAACTTACCCGGCATGATGCTGAGCGCCTTTTTGAGGGATTGCCTCAAGGGAAGGCGAGAGTATCGAGCCGGCCCGAGAACCCATTTGAGGCAGCGATGTTCGACGAGGTTAAGCGCGTCGACGACGAAACCAGACTCTGGAAAGACAACCTTATCGCTCTTCCGATGGCAATCGAGTTGCCTGCTGGCTACGAGTCGGTGTCTCGCATGCGCGAGTCGATGGCGCGGGCATGGCGCTTGAAGTGGGTGAGGGAAAGTAAAAACCAGGTTGTCACCGAGTTCCCTGAAGGATGGACGGCCGTTCGCCCGGCAAGCGGACCCACAGAGCTGCGAGATCCCTCTGGAGTGGTCCGCGCCGTATACGGATGGGCCGAGGATGCTGAGCTCAGGATCTTGCCAAGGTATCTGGTTGAGTCACAGACGAACAGTTCAAGCGGACTAGGCAGTTTGCTGGTCCGTGATCGCGGGAACGGTCAAATTCTTGAACGGTCGTCGATCTGGTCTGCTCAAACCGGTACCAACCATCCAGATTGGACCAGGCTTTCAGAGTGGCTCAACTTACGCTATCCACAACATCTCGACCCGCTTCGGTACTGGGAAGACTGCGAGGAAAACATCCAGAACTGAGCGACTTTTGAAGGCGTACGCCTGTGACGTGACGCACACAGTCGATGCCGCGAGCGCTACCGAACCCGCGCGATCGCCTGGCCGCCACATCAGTTCGACGGGCGCGGGCGGACATGTTCGTTCCGCATGGCGCCGCTCATTCGCAGCAAAGGAGAAGCCATGGAAAAGGTCCCCAAAACCACGGCCCTGTTCATCGCAGGCTTTGGCCCGATTGTGATTGAAGCCCAGGCAAGCCGCGAGCTCTACAGCCGGGACTTCGGTATCCCCTTCGAGGAAGAGAAAGGCGGCTACCTCCATACAGAGAGTCTGAGAGGCGCAAATACTTTCGCTTTGTGGCCGCTCTCTCAGGCCGCCCAGTCGTGCTTCGGCACGGATTCGTGGCCTCGTGACGTACCCATCCCGCAAGCCTGGATCGAGTTCGATGTCGACAACGTCGAAGCGGCTACGGCAGAACTTGAATCACGAGGGTATCGCATGCTGGTCAGGAACCGGAATGAGCCGTGGGGCCAGACCGTCAGTCGCTTCATCGGGCCGGAAGGATTGCTGGTAGGAATTACCTTTACGCCATCGATGCGGGAAGAGAAAAGCACGACTTCCCGAATGCGTCGATGACTACATCGGGCAGGACAATCCGGTCCGGTTGTCATGGGTCGTCCCCGGGGAGTAGCAGCGAGTTCGCAATCCAATATTAGAACGGCCATATGCCTGGCGACGGCGGGGATTAGCTGGCGCGGACGTGAAAGCCCGTACGCCTCGGAGGTGACCAAGGATCGAACTGGGACTGGCAGGCAATGGACGGACAGTGGGACCGCCCTCAAGGCAAATTACCTCAGCCGCCGAGCGCCCTCTCCTGCCTGCTCCATGCCCGCAATGTATTCAGGATACCTTCATGAATGCGGCGCAACGTGCGTTAACCCGCTGCACACATGGGCGCAGCTACTGATCGTGTGCGAGCGCTTCGAGACGAGCGTGGCCCGCGTCCTTCGCCGCGCGCTCCGTGGAGAAGGGTTCTTCGGCTACGAGCGAGCGCCGCACTTCGCGCGCATCGAAGTCGACGAGCGAGATAACCCACACCCATCCGCCGATCTGTTCGGCCGTCTGCACGAATGCACGCACGTCGCCTTTGTCCTGGGTCTTCATGTGACCTCCTCGATAGAAAAACACGGGTCGCGTCGCCCGCGCAGCGCGGCGGGGAGCATGGGTTACGCGGTCGGCAGGTCACAAGATCAAGGCAGCTTGCCGATGATCGCGCAGATGCCCTGATCGGTGAATTGTGCAAGCCCTACATAACTCGCCATCACGGTTCCCCGTTACAGGCAACGTTCGGGAGAGCCGCGTGGGGTACGGCCCTGCTGCCCCTGCCCCCGCAACACTTCATTTTAGGCAATGGGAATAGACATACCACAGGGTTGCGGACGTGATCCGTGCTACGCGCGCTGATCGGAAATGATCGCCGCGACAACTTTCTGGGCGAATTCCGCCGCCTCGGCACTAGAATTCAGGCATGGTCGCATTCCCGAAGGAGGCTGCCATGACTCAGTCAATGATCAGTTTTTGGGTTGGCCTTGTGGTTCTCGTTGTCGTTGTCATGGCCCTGTCCCGTCGCTACAGGCGCGATCACCCGGGAGAGAGCCTGAGCCAGTGGCTCGACACGCATCACTTGAGCTGGATGCATCGCAAGCACTAGCTGGCGGCGCGGGCCGACACCGAAGAGCGCACCCATTGCCTGCACTAGAACGGGTTCTCGCCCGGATTCTCGTTAGAGGAATACCATGCCGACTTACCAGTACAGGTGCGAGAAGTGCGGTGAGATGTTCGAGCATGCCGAGCATCTTGCTGAACATGTAACCGCTCATCCGCCTTGCCCGAAGTGTGGAAGCGAGAAGGTTCAGCACATACCCACACCATTTGTGGCGAAAACATCCAGAAAATCCTGAAATCTCTTCAGTTGCTCAGGTCTGCTCCGGATGCTCCCTGTCCCGATGATGGTCCGCGGCGAGGAACATATACATCGCGGGCACGACGAACAGCGTGAATAGCGTGCCGATCGACATCCCCGTGAAGATCACGAGTCCCATCGCGTTGCGGCCGGCCGCGCCCGCACCCGATGCGATCACAAGCGGCACGACGCCCAGCACCATCGCGGCCGTCGTCATCAGGATCGGCCGCAAACGCACGCCAGCCGCTTCTTCGAGCGCTTCACGCTTGCTGCGCCCCGTGCGTTGCAGTTCATTCGCGAACTGCACGATCAGAATGCCGTGCTTGCTGACGAGGCCCATCAGCGTGACGAGGCCCACTTGCGTGTAGATGTTGAGCGTCGTGAGTCCCACGTTGATGAAGATCAGCGCGCCGAACAGCGCCATCGGCACCGAAACGAGAATCACGACCGGATCGCGAAAGCTCTCGAACTGGGCGGCGAGTGCGAGAAACACGATAATCGTCGCCAGCAACAGCGTGGTCACGAAGCCGCCAGATTCCTGCACGAACTGCCGCGACAAACCCGAATAGTCGGCCGTGTAGCCCGTCGGCGCGACGTCGCTGGTGGCCTTGCGCAGGAAGTCGAGCACTTCGCCCTGCGAGATGCCCGGCGCGAGCACGCCGGAAATCGTTGCCGAATTGAGCTGCTGGAAGTGATTGATCGACTCGGGCACGACGTTGCGCTTCAGATGCGTGACCGTCGATGCTGGAATCACGCTGCCATCGGGCGTGCGCAAGTAATAGTCGAGCACTTGCGATGGGTTCAGCCGGTCCGTTTGAAGCACCTGCGGAATCACCTTGTATGATCGGCCAGCAATCGAAAAGTAGTTGACGAAGTTACCGCCGAGCGCCGCGCCCAGCGTCTGCCCGACATCGCTTTGCGTCAGACCGAGCGAAGCGACTTTGTCGCGGTCCACGAGCAGCACGCTTTCCGGCTTGTCGATCTTCAGATCGCTGTCGACGAAGAAGAACATGCCGCTTTCGCGTGCTTTTTGCAGGACGGCTTGCGACACTTCGTTGAGGTTCCCGAACGGCTCCGTCGTGCTGATGACGAATTGCACGGGCAATCCTTGCGCGCCCGGCAGGGGGGGAAACTGAAATGCGGCGACACGCGCGCCCGCGATCCCGTTCCACTTCTGCTGTAATTCCTGCTGTAACTGCGTCGCGCCCTTCTTGCGCTCGTCCCACGTCTTGAAGAGCACGCCGCCAATGCCCTGATTCAGCGTCGGCACGCCCGTGAGCTGGAACATCTGCGAGTATTCGGGCAACTGCTTCGAGATCTCGAAGACCTGATCCGCGTAGGTCTGCATCTGCTGGATCGTCGCGTTCGGCGGACCCAGGATCTGGGATAGAACGATGCCCTGGTCCTCCTGAGGTGCAAGCTCCGATTGCGACGTCATGAAGAGATACACGGTGCCGCACAGGAGCAGCGCACCCATCACGACGAACACGGGCCACGTGTCGAGCATTGCATGCAACAGACGCCGGTAGCCGTGATGCACGCGTTCGAACTGCCGGTCGACGAAGCGCGCGAAGCGACCCGACTGCTGGTCCGTGCGGAAAAAGCGCGAGCACATCATCGGCGAAAGCGTCAGCGCGATCACGCCCGACACGGTGACGGCGCCCGCCAGCGTGAACGCGAACTCGGTGAAAAGCGCGCCAGTCAGTCCGCCCTGAAAGCCGATGGGCACGTACACGGCGATCAGCACGACCGTCATCGCGAGAATCGGGCCGCCGAGTTCGCGCGCCGCGATCAGTGCGGCATCGAAAGTCTGCTTGCCCTCCTCCTTCATATGCCGGTCGACGTTCTCGACCACGATGATCGCATCGTCGACGACGAGGCCGATGGCGAGCACGAGCGCAAGCAGTGTCAGCAGATTGATCGAATAGCCGAGCACCTGCATCACGAAGAACGTGCCGATCAGCGAGAGCGGCATCGCGATCACGGGCACGATCACCGCGCGCAAACTGCCAAGGAAAAGGAAGATCACGACGGTCACGATCAGCAGCGCCTCGACGAGCGTCTTCACCACTTCTGCGATCGCCGTGTTGATGAAGTCGGTCGCGTCGTAGACGACGTCGCCCGTCATGCCGGTCGGGAACTGCTTCTGCAGGTCCGGGAAGATCGTTCTCACGCGCTTCGCGACATCGAGCACGTTCGCGTCGGGCGCCGCCTTGATGCCGATGAACACCGATCGCTTGCCGCTGAACGCGACGTTGAAGTCGTAATTGTCCGCGCCGAGCACGACGTTCGCGACGTCTTCGAGGCGCACGATCGCGCCGTTCTTCTGCTTGACGACGAGCTTCCTGAAGTCCTCGACGGAATGCAGGTCGGTGCCCGCATTCAGATCGACGCTGATCATCTGGCCTTTGGTCGTGCCAAGCGTCGCCAGATAGTTGTTATTGCCAAGCGCCGTGAAGACGTCGGCGGCCGTCACGTTGTGTGCGGCGAGCCTGCTCGAGTCGAGCCATGCGCGCAGCGCGAACTGACGGCCGCCGAGCACTTCCGCCGTTTGCACGCCCTGGACCGAGTCGAGCTTCGGCTTCACGACACGCAGCAGATAATCCGTGACGTTGTTGCTCGGCAGCACGTTGCTGTAGAAGCCCATGTACATCGCGTCGGTGGTTTGACCCACTTGCACGGTCAGCACCGGCTGTTGCGCCTGCGGCGGCAATTGGTTGCGCACCGAAGCGATCTGCGTGTTGATCTCTGTCAGCGCGCGATTGGAGTCGTAATTGAGGCGCAGCGTCGCGGTGATCGTCGACACGCCCGTGGTGCTCGTCGACGACATGTAGTCGATGCCCTGTGCCTGCGCGATCGCGGCTTCGAGCGGCTGCGTGATGAAGCCCGCCATCGTGTCGGCGCTCGCGCCATAGTACGCGGTGGTGATCGTCACCACGCCGTTTTCGGTTTGCGGATACTCGCTGACTTTGAGCGCCGCAAGCGAGCGCAAGCCGAGCACGAGTATCAGCAGGCTCACCACCGATGCGAGCACCGGGCGTTCAATGAAGATGTCGGTGAATTTCATCGCGCGCTCTTCTATTGTTCCTGAGGCGTCGGATTCGGGCTGTCCGCAGGCAGCACGCGGTTGTCGATCACGAGGGGCGTGCCGTTTTTCAGTTTCAGCTGGCCGCTCGTCACGACCTGCGTGCCTTCGCTGATGCCCTTGAGAATCGCGACCTGGTCGCCGCGCGTCGGCCCCGGCGTGACGAATACCTGTTGCGCGACGGGCATGATCTTACCTTGCGCATTCTTTTGTTCGCCGGCCTTCACGATGAACACGGTCGCGCCATACGGGTTATAGGTGATCGCCGTTTGCGGCAAGGTCAGATAGCGCTGCACGCCACCCGCATCGATCTTCACGTTCGCATACATGCCGGGCAGCAGCTTGCGCTCGCTATTGTCGACGGTCGCCTCGATCTGGACGTTGCGCGTGGTGCTGTCCACGCGCGGATTGATCGAGCGGATCTTGCCATCGAACGTGCGGTTGCCGAACGCATCCGTATCGACGACGATGGTCTGGCCAACCTGCAATTGGCCGAGCTGCTGCTGCGGCAGAAAGAAGTCTGCGTAGATCGGGTCGATGGCTTGCAGCGTGACGATGGCGTCACCCGGATTGAGGTACTGGCCGGGGTTGACCGTCGTGATGCCGACGCGCCCCGAGAACGGCGCACGAATCGTCTTCTTTTCGACCAGGGCGGCCTGTTGATCGACCTGGGCTCTTTTACTCTTGAGGTCGGCGGCGTCGGCGTCGAGCTGCGCCTTGGCAATCGCCTGAATATCGAACTGCGCCTTGTCGCGCTTGTAGACCGTTTGCGCCAGGTCCGCCGCTGCTTGCAGCGACGCGAGCTGTGCGCGGTCCGAATCGTCGTTCAGGCGCACGAGCACCTGGCCTGTCTTCACCTCCTGGCCCGAGTTGAACGCGATCTCGCGCACAAGCCCGGCCACTTCCGTCGTCACGTCGACGCCGCGCACCGCGCGCAGGCTGCCCACTGCGGCAAGCTGCGGCTGCCATGTTTGATAGCTTGCGATAGCGGCCGTGACGGTAGCGGGCGGCGCGGCGTCGCTCGCCATGAACTTCTGGATCATGTGCGCCCTGAACAGATTGAAGCCGACCAGCGCGCCGAGCAGTATGCCCACGCAGATCAGCATGATGATCATCCGCTTTGCCATCGGTTTTTTTGTCGTCATCGTCATGTCCTGGCAGGGGCGGCCACTGCGAAAGGATTCATTTCGGCATAGCCTGGGTGGGCTGGGCTGCCTGGCTCGTCGCCGTGTCGTTCCACCAGCCGCCGCCGAGCGCCTGAAACAGCGCCGCCGTGTCCGCATAGCGCGCAGCCTGCGCCTGCGCGAGATTCACGACCGTCTGCTGGTATTGACGCTGTGCATCGAGCAGCGCCAGATAGCTGACGCCGCCGATGCGAAACTGGCCACGCGTCAAGTCGAGCGAATCGCTGGCAGCACGCCATGCTTGCGTCTGCGCGCGCAGGCCGGTTGCATCGTGCTCGAGCGCGCGTAACGTATCAGCGACGTTCTGGAATGCGAGCAGCACCGTTTGACGGTATTGCGCGTTGGCCTCGTCGAACGCAGCTTCTGCCGCGCGCTTTTGCGCGCTCAACTGGCCACCGTGAAAGATCGGCTGCGTGATGCCTGCGCCGATGCTCCAGATCATGTCGGCATACTTAAGAAGGCCCGCGGGCGTCAGCGCCTGCGGACCGTAACTCGCGGAGAGCGTGAGCTGCGGATACATGTTCGCTGTCGCGACGCCGACCTGGGCGCTCGCCCGATGCAGCGTGGCGTCGGCGGCGAGAATGTCGGGGCGCTGCCGCACGAGCGAAGACGGCACGCTGACGGGCAACGTTTGCGGCAGCGTGAACATCGACATCTTGAACTCGGGCACGCCCGTATCGCTCGGCGGCTTGCCCGCAAGGACCGCGAGCTGGTGACGGGTCTGGTCGAGCGACTGACGCAACGGCGGCAATGTCGCGCGCGTCTGCGCCACCAGCGTTTCCTGCGCAAGCACCGTTGTGCGGCTCACGCCGCCCAGTTCGAGCTGCTGGCGCATGATGCCGAGTTGCGCGTCTTCGTCGTCGGCGATGCGCGCGGTCGCTTCGATCTGCTCCCGCAGCGAGGCTTCCTTGATGGCCGCCGTCACGATGTTCGCGGACAACGCGAGATACGCAGCTTGCAACTGGAAGCCCTGGTAATCGACCTGCGAGCGCAACGATTCGAGCTCGCGCCTTCCGCCTCCGAACACATCGAGGTTGTACGACACGCTCACCGATGCGTTATAGAGGTTCAGCAGTTCCGTGAGCTGCGGCTCGCCGAACGTGACACCGCTGAACTTCTCGCGGGTCGCATTGGCCGTCGCGTCGACGGACGGATACAGCGTGGTGCCCATTTGCGCCCGAAGATTTTCGCCGGCCTGCCTGAGCGCCGCTTGCGCCGCGGCAACGTTGGGACTGTTGGCAAGCGCTTCGCGGATCAGCGCGTCGAGCGGCTCGCAATGAAAGAGTGTCCACCACTGGGCGGGAATGTCCTGGCCGGCCACGAACTGTTGCGGGAGACCCGATGCGCCCGGCGCCGAGGCCGTTTGATCGGGTAGCGGCGTGGACGTGTAAGTGCCGGTAGCGGGCGGCGCGGGCGTATGGTAATTCGGGCCGACCATGCAGCCGGACGAGACGATCAGGACAGTGACCCATGCAGCACGCGTGACCGTCTCGCAGGCTGCATGGCGGCGAGACACACTGCGCGAATGCCAGTGCAAGCGGCTGCGACTGAAACCGTGGTTGACGTCATCGATCATCGATCCACCTTGTTTCACTGCGCGGAATACGAACGAAACGGCAGATGCAGAGTTTGAAATCATGCCACAACATGTTCACGCGACCCGCGAACGGACTTGCCAGGGGCCCAAGCCTCACCGCAGGTGCCCGCCGAATGGCGGAATCCCGAAGCTTTCGGATGACTGAAAGGGTCCCGAAAGCGGACTGATATCTCCCGATACGAGGTGCTGTTTGTGGTTGCCACCGGTCACGGAGTTCTGATCAACCTGGACTAACATTGGGAGTGGCTGCCCCTGGACGCTAGTGGTGGTGCATGGGCTGGGTCACGTGCCCGTGGAGGTCGACATGAGTAGTGATGCATCGAATGAAAGCGGTCCTGATCTGGCACAAGGCGTGCCCATCGAATCTCTCGGCGAAGCTGGCCTGTTGTCAGGACACGTCGGTAATGACGCGGTGCTGATTGCACGGCTCGGTGATGAATTCTTTGCTATTGACGCTGCCTGTACTCACTACCACGGCCCGCTCGCCGAAGGGTTGATCGTCGGGGACACGGTACGGTGCCCATGGCATCACGCGTGCTTCAGCCTGCGCACGGGGGAAGCGGTGCGGGCTCCTGCGCTCAGCCCTGTCGCGTGCTGGTCTACGGAGATCCGGGGCGACAAGGTTGTCGTACTGCACAAAAAAGCGCCGCCCGCTGCTTCCGTGACCTCGCCGGCCGGAGCGCCACAGAAGATCGTGATCGTCGGCGCAGGGGCTGCAGGTTTCGCTGCTGCCGAGCGTCTGCGGCGCCTCGGCTACGCGGGCAGTCTCACGATGCTGAGCGACGACGAGGCGCCGCCGGTGGACCGGCCAAACCTCTCCAAAGACTATCTGGCCGGCAGCGCGCCAGAGGAGTGGTTGCCGCTTCGAGATGATGCTTTTTTCGCAGATCAACGCATCGATCTGCGGCTGAACGCCGGCGTCACACGCCTTCACGTCGCCGCGCAGGAAGTGGAACTCGCGGATGGGAGCAAGGTGCCCTACGACCGTCTGCTTTTGGCCACGGGAGCCGAAGCGGTTCGCTTGCCTATCCCCGGCATGGATTTGCCGCACGTGCATACCCTGCGCACATTGGCCGACAGCCGCGCCATCATCGCTCGCGCGGCGAACGCGCGGCGCGCGGTGGTCATCGGAGCCAGCTTCATCGGACTGGAAGCGGCGGCGTCATTGCGCGCGCGTGGACTTGAAGTCCACGTCGTGGCGCCGGAGCAGCGTCCGATGGAACGTGTGCTGGGGCCGCAGATGGGTGAATTCGTGCAGCGGTTGCACGAAGAACACGACGTCGTCTTCCACCTCGGGAACACCGCCAGCGCAATCGATCCGCAGCATGTATCGCTCAAGGCGGGCGGCAAACTGGAGGCCGATCTGGTGGTGGTCGGCGTCGGCGTGCGGCCACGACTGGCACTGGCTGAGCAAGCCGGCCTCGCGATCGACCGCGGCGTGGTGGTCGATGCCTGCTTGCAGACCAGCGCGCCTGGCGTCTTCGCTGCCGGCGACATCGCTCGCTGGCCCGATCCGCACAGTGGCACGGCAATTCGCGTGGAGCACTGGGTCGTCGCGCAGCGCCAGGGACAAACGGCGGCGATGAACTTGATCGGCGGACGGGAGAAGTTTGACGCCGTGCCATTCTTCTGGAGCCAGCACTACGATGTCCCGATCAACTATCTCGGGCACGCGGACAGTTGGGACGAGATTTCAGTTGACGGCGATATTGCGGGACGCGACTGTTTCCTGCGCTACAAGCGAGACGGACGTGTCGTCGCCGTAGCCTCTATCTATCGCGATGTAGAAAGTCTGCGGGCAGAAGTCGAGATGGAGCGCGACTTACGTTGACGCCGGAACGAATCGCAAACGGATTCCTCGCCAGGCTGGGATCGTTCGCAGCAGACAGCCGTGAATTTATGCACCGGTCACTTCCCGGTCAGACTCCTGAGGATTTTCTGAACGATGCGTTCGTGCTGCGCGAGCGCCTCTTCGAGCGTGCCGGCGCCATAACTCTCGTTGTTATCTCGCACTTCCATTCCGGCGATTCGCGTCACGAAGAGCGCGGGTTCCCCAGCCCTCGCGTCGGCCACACCGCGAAAGCGCGTCGTGACCGTCACGCCGGACTCTTCGAGCAACGTGCGGCGAAAGATCAATTCGTTCTCGGCCATCCAGCGCGACCACTCGCTGCGGTCGAACACCTCGACAGGCCTGTTCTTCGCATCGAGGACGTAGAAGCGTTCACCCTTGGGCGGGACAGAGCGGGATCTCATCTATTGGTCAGGCGCGTGCAGGAAGCTGATCGCCTCCCGCCACCAGCTATTGTCGACATGGCCAATCCAGTCGTTATGGTCAGCCGCCTCCACGATCTTCAGCTGTTTCGGACCGGGCAGCGCGCTGTGTAGCGCTTCGCCGAAGCGCGCCGGGACGATGCTGTCGCGTTCGGCCACCACGACGAGAACGGGTTGGCCGAACGTAGCGAGGTGGGTCACGCTGTCGTATCGGTCATGCATCAGCCACTTCACGGGCGCCCATGGGTAGTGGAAGGTGGCGACGTGCTCGAGCTTATCCCACGGCGTAATGAGCATCAGGCCGGCGACCTTGTCGCGTTCGCGCGAGCCCGCCGCTGCGGCCACGCCCGCTCCGAGCGATTCCCCGATAAGCAGCAAGGGGGCGCCGTAGAGACGATGCGCAAGCCCAATAGTCTCTTGCGCATCGACGACCAGACATTCTTCGTTTGGCGAGCCTTCGCGTGGCCCATAGCCCGGATATTCTGCGAGAATCACGCGCAGTCCCAGTCGGTTAAGCACAGAGGCATAGAAGGACCGGTGCCCTACGTGCCCCGCATTGCCATGAAAGATAATGGCCGTGGCGCGCACGGTTCCGGCCGGTTCGCCAGCGAGGCCTCGGAACGCCTCCGTAGTCGGCCAGGTCACAAGTCGATCGGAGACGACGTCCTCGATTGCAACCTTCTCAGGAAAGTAGATAAAACGTTCCTGCAACATGGCAACGCCTTCCAAAAGGACCGACCCGCGAAGGCTAGACGCGGCCCCATTCCTCCCGAGCATCCCGGCGACGTTCATCGCTTCGAACTGCTTCTACTTTCCGCAGTTCACGGCTTTGGAATCTTCCGATGCGCGACGATACCGCCTCCATGCAACGTGCGTTTCCACGCTTCATCGGCATGCTGCTGCGCAGATTTCAGGGTGCGCGCGGTCCGTTGCCCTGCTTTGGGCATTGACGTGAACGCGGAAGTCAAGCCAGAAAATGCACGGCGGACCGTCTTGGCGACCATGATTTGCTCCGCGTAGACATCGGATGAATCAGTCTAACCGTTCCCCCCGGGGCTTGCGAGACTGTACGTTTAACCAGCCATCGCGATGCCGCCAGGCGACGCAGAATGCATACATACGACTAGTCGAGTTTCATGATGCCCATGTGCATCGCGGTGTCGGCACACATGACTACCAGCTTGTCGTGCGAAACACCTTCGGTCAAACCATGATTTAGCACCTCATCGAATGTCCCGGCGCACTCCGAGACCGCGCTCATCGCGTCTCCTTCCGTCCGGTTGTAGGCGCCAGCGAGAAGCCATCGGGCTCGGCATTTTGCGGCGTCAATCGTTTCCTGAACTGAAGCATCAGGGCCTGCAGCCTGACATTCGGGAATAGCTAGAGGCTGGAATGCTTGCGACAAGGTGGGGATGAGGAAGGCAGCGGCAGCGATGTATCGACGGCACATGGCAGCTCCTTTCTTGAGGTTCTTCTTACCGCCGTTACGCGATGATCACGGGGGTCATAAACTCGGATCGCGAGCAGCGAAGCGCCGTTGATTCGCGACGACGAGCCAATTGACAATCTATCACCTCTGCCAGTGCAGGTGGGTCTGCCAGCCGTCACATCAGCGCCGACTCCTTCCGTTCGACGCGGAGTCGATCCATCAAGTCGTTGGTGACCCGGCGAGTTGTCAATAAATCGCGTCGCAACCGTTCGAATGCAACCAGGGCCCATGGAACGACAAATACGAATACAACGCATTCCAATCCGGCAAGCACTGCAGCAATCGTCCGGTTTGCCTGCGTACCGCCATGCGGCAACTTGTGGCGGAGCCACACACATTCCGGTTTGATCCCAGCGTCGAAAGTCATCGCCAAAACCAGAATCAAAGCGACATGCAATGCCAGCTGCATTTCGAGGAAAACCGTCGTGTCGTCATTCTCTTCGTGAATGAGCACGATCATCCGGCTAGCGATCGCAAGCGTAACTAACGCGAGAGCGCAAAAACAACTCAATTCGAACATGGTGATTTTATCGTCCCTGGTTTTCGTTCCATCGCGTATGGTCAATCGGGCCAGCGCGAGTATGCATTCCGCCGCCATAGACCGTCGCCAATGCCCTTCATCAGAAAGCCGGCCGCGACTGCACCAACGTTGCCACCCGCGCCCAGCACGGGGCGCACCTCGAGAGACTCAAGAGTTCGATGCGGGTGGCTTTGCCTGACATAGGGTGTCGACCAAAACGAGAACGGCGTCCTGCGCATCAGGTCTTTCAACCCGTTACGCAGGACGCCGTTGCCCAGTGAGCCCGTTGCCGGGCAGCTCAGTATTGCGTGATGTTCAGTGCTACGGAGCGAATCGCCGTTGACTCGCCTTGGTGCAGTGCAACGCAAGTGCTGTGCCAGTCCGTTGCGCCCGTCGCCGGCGTGGATATCGCTGCACGGCGGCGCAGCGCGGCACAGTTCTGGTGCGCAACAGCACCCAGCAGGGTCGCTCTGCACTACAGGGCTGCTTCCGACGGTCCCATCCGGGCGGATGCACCGGCGTAACCCCGCGACCTGGCTCGCACCGCCTGGCGCGGATCGCGTTCAATATCATGGTTGATCAAGGCAGATTCGCACGGGTGCAATCTTCCAGATCCGTTCACAGTATTCGCCGATCGCACGATCCGACGAGAACTTCCCCGAGCGCGCCGTGTTGAGGATCGACATGTGCGTCCAGCGCGCCTCGTCTTTCCAGACGTCGCTCACGCGCTCCTGGCACGCGACATAGTCGGCGTAATCGGCGAGCACAAGAAATGGATCCACCCGCATCAGGTTCTCGACGAGTGGACGAAACACCTGCTGGTCGCCACGCGAAAAGTATCCGCCGGCAATCAGGTCCAGCACGTCGCGCAACTCCGCATTGCGTTCGACATATTGCGCGGGTCGATAGCCTTCGCGTTTGACGCATTCCACCTGTTCGGCAGTCAGACCGAACAGAAAGAAGTTTTCGTCACCCGCTTCCTCGCGGATCTCGACGTTGGCGCCGTCCAGTGTTCCGATCGTGAGCGCGCCGTTCATCATGAATTTCATGTTGCCGGTGCCGGATGCTTCCTTGCCAGCCGTCGAAATCTGCTCGGACAGGTCGGCGGTGGGATAGATGAATTGCGCGTTCTTCACATTGAAGTTGGGAAGGAACACAACCTTCAGCCTGCCCTCCATTATGGGGTCGTTGTTCACGACTTCGGCGACGCCCGTGATCAGCCGGATCATCAGTTTCGCCATCTTGTAGCCTGGTGCCGCTTTTCCGCCAAAGATAAAGCAGCGCGGCACACAACCCCGCTCCCGATTACGGCGCAGACGCTGGTAAAGCGTGATGATATAAAGCGCGTTCAGATGCTGTCGCTTGTACTCGTGAATGCGCTTTACCTGAATGTCGAAGAGTGCTTCGGGATCCACAATGACGTTCGTCACGTCGCGGATGCGCTCCGCCAGCACCATTTTGTTCGACCGCTTGACTGCACGCCACTTTTCCCGAAACGCCGGATCGTCCGCGTACGCCTCTAGCTTCCGAAGCCGCGTGAGGTCGGCGACCCACCCCTCGCCCACCGTTTCGTCAAGCAGGCGGGCAAGGCCCGGATTGGCGAGCAGAATGAAGCGGCGCGGCGTGACGCCGTTCGTGACGTTGAGAAACCGTTCGGGCCACATCTGCGCAAAGTCGCGCAGCACGGTCTGCGTGAGAAGCGCAGAATGCAGCGCAGCAACACCGTTCACGGCGTGGCAACCGATGGTCGACAAGTGGGCCATGCGCACGTTTTTCCCGTCCGCCTCGTCAATGATCGACATGCGCGCCACACGCGGCTCGTCACCCGGGAAAATCTGCCGCACCTCGTCGAGGAAACGACGGTTAATCTCGTAGATAATCTCGAGCGGACGCGGCAGCAACCGTCCAAAAAGCGGCAACCCCCAGGTCTCCAGCGCTTCGGGCAACAGAGTATGGTTGGTATAGGCGAGCGTGCGCCGCGTAATGTCCCATGCCTCTTCCCAGGAGAGCAGCCGCTCGTCCACCAGTAGGCGCATCAGTTCAGCGACGGCGATGGCAGGATGCGTATCGTTCAGTTGGGCGGTGAACATCTCGGCGAAGCGCGAAACGGGTTCGCCCTTCAGATCGAGCAGACGCAACATGTCCTGCAGCGAGCACGAGACGAAGAAGTACTGTTGCGCAAGGCGCAGTCGCTTGCCGACTTCGGGCTCGTCATTCGGATACAACACCTTGGACAGCGTTTCGGAGATCACCTTTTCCTGCACCGCCTGGTAGTAGTCGCCGGCATTGAAGTCCTCGAGGCCAAAGGACTCGATAGCCTCGCTCTTCCACAGGCGCAGCGTGTTGCACGTATTGACCCGAAAGCCGGGCATCGGCGTATCACAAGCCACGCCCTTGACCATGCGCGCAGGCAGCCAGCGAACGCGAAGGCGGCCTTGCGCGTCGTTCCACATTTCAGTATGTCCGCCGAACGAGACGTAGTAGTTCACGTTTGGGCGCACGATCTCCCATGGATTGCCCTTTTGCAGCCAAAGGTCGGTGACTTCGACCTGCCAGCCTTCGCGAATTTCTTGATTGAAGATACCGAACTCATAGCGGATGCCATAGCCCACGGACGGAATTTCGAGCGTCGCGAGCGAATCCAGATAACAGGCCGCGAGCCTGCCGAGCCCGCCATTTCCGAGCCCAGGCTCCTCTTCGAGCGCCAGTAGTTCGTCGAGATCCTGACCGAGCGCGTGCATGGCGTCGCGCGCATTGTCTCCGATACCGAGATTGACGAGGTTGTTGCCCAGTTGCGGTCCAATCAGGAACTCGGCAGAGAGGTAGCACGTCACCCGTAAATCGCGCTCGGCATAGGTCTGGATCGTCGCAGCCCAGCGTGCCAGCATGCGGTCACGCACGCTATAGGCGAGCGCCATGTACCAGTCGTGCGGCGTGGCTATGCCCGGCGTGCGGGCCTGCAGGCAGATCAGATTGTCGAGCACGCCGCGCCGCAACGCGTCGCCGCTCAGGCCACTACGCGCGGATTCGGCGCTCGGATTCGCGCCTGACGTCGGGGTGATGGCCACGATGCTCCACCATGTTTCATCGATTCAAGCTTTGCCACGCCGAGGGCCACCCGACGCCTGCGCGCGGGCATCGGGTTTCGCAAGATGCAGGATATCGAAGGCTGTTAGCCGTTTGATGAAGAGAATGATCCAAACTCGCCGTTTCTCAATTTCCGGTTGCAGCTTTTGATCACGCGCGTCCATGCAGAACGTCGAACCACAATTCAGGTCTTCTATAAGTCACCTTTTCCCGGTTTCCGACATGGTCTCGCCGCACGTCTTGCACCTATAGCATGTGTACCCGTGCAAGTCCGTACCGTTGTCCACCAGTCCGGTCGTGCGAATCGATTCCCACTGAGACGAGTACTGTTGATCGTCTTCGCACGCCACCTCTTCGCCTTCGTGTCCGTTGATGCACACGAAGTATCGCCGTACCAACGTCGTCATCGCTGTCCTCCTGCGGCTTAAGGTTACTGCGAAGCGGCGCTTCAGCCGCTCAAGCTGGCCCTACAGGCCCTCTGGTACAGGTTCGAACTCCTGAAGAGTCGTCTCCTGCACCATCCGCTCCGTAATACGCTATCCAGTCATCCCGCGAACGACTGACGTGTTGCATTGCCCAACGCCCGCTTTTTGATGGCCCCGCATAATGTCGGTCAAAGACGCGCACAAGCAGCGCGCCGCACCAGCCTGGGTGATAAAACGGCACGCTAACGGGGTCACCGTCATCGGTCAGGCACAGAGGAATGCATGGGTCCAAACCGGGACGGTGTCCGGCGCAGTGCAGATGCCATGGTGCGCCAGCGCCATGTTGCACAATGGCACGTCAGGTAACGGCGGCGACTTTGGGAGTCCTGGCGAACGTGATGGGTCTTAAAGCATATGATTCCGGCATCCCTTTCACGGTGCGAATCTGGCGAATCCGGGGGGCGTTACAGGGAGTATGGTCGGTCCATACCAGTTTCACAACCTGGGCCGCTTGATTCCTCGCCTTCCAGGAAAATGGGCGCACGAGCGCTGGAGTTTCGCCGGCCGCGCGCCCTCCGGCCATCCGCGTCAGCACTACCTGCGACTCACTCGCCCGCTCGGCCAATTCTTGTCGTGCGAGTGCGGAAAGTTGAATTACCACCAGAAAGGTCGTTACGGCAGAACTGGCGTGCGGTTGCCTGGAGCCCCGTTGCGACAGTATGGTGCACCGCATCAAGACAAGGCCGTCTGGATTGACACGATGACATGGTCAAACGAAAAACAAGAATTCTGCTGCTGAGCGTCAGTGCAGGCGCCGGCCATACCCGGGCCGCCGAGGCTCTGCTTGCCTTCGCCCAGGAGCATCCCGCAGGCGTCGTGGCTTCGCACCTTGACGTCATGGATTACGTGCCTGCCACCTTTCGCAAGCTCTATACGGATCTCTATATCGAAGTCGTGACCAGTCAACCCGCGTTATGGGGCTATCTCTACCGTAAGACGGACGAAGCCGATCCGGCCTCGCTGCCGCAGAAAGTCCGGCGAGCCGTGGAGCGGCTCAACTGCAGGGCGCTGCTGGCCGAAATTGCGCAGCATCAGGCCGATGCCATTATCTGCACGCATTTCCTGCCCGCGGAGCTTTTGTCGCGCGAAATTCGTCACGGTCTGGTTCAGACGCCGGTCTGGGTGCAGGTCACCGACTTCGATCTTCACAGCATGTGGGTCGTGCCCAGCATGAGCGGCTACTTCGCCGCAAGTGACGAAATCGCGTGGCGCCTGCGCATGCGCGGCGTGCCCGCCGGGTCGGTGAACGTGAGCGGCATCCCGATCATGCCCGCATTCGGTCAGCAACTCGATCGAGTGTCGTGTGCCTCGGAATTCGGCCTGAATGCGAAACGGCTGACATTCCTCATGATGTCAGGCGGCGCCGGTCTCGCGGGTCTCGAAACGTTGGCGGCCCGGCTGCTGGAAATGAACGCCGACTTCCAGCTCATCGCACTGGCCGGTCGCAACGAGGCAATGCTCGCGTCGCTTCAGGCGCTGGCGGCACAGTACCCCGGGCGCCTGTTCCCGCAAGGTTTTACACATCGGGTCGAACGTCTGATGGCGTGCGCGGATCTAGCCATTACCAAGCCGGGCGGTCTCACGACTTCCGAGTGCCTCGCGATGCAATTGCCCATGATCGTCACGTCGCCGATACCGGGGCAGGAGGAACGCAACGCCGATTATTTGCTCGAACAAGGCGTGGCATTGAAGGCCGTCGATGTCGACGCGCTACTCTACCGGATACGCGCGCTGCTGGACGAGCCAACACGTCTTGCCGCCATGCGTCAGCGCATCGCCCCGCTTGGGCGGCCACTCGCAGGGCGTGTTGTGCTGGACCGTGTGCTCGACTCACTTTCCGGCCGTTCGCCGGGCGGCGCAAGCGTCGTCGAGTCCGGCACAGGGACGTCCACGTGAGCCGCACCGGCCTCAACCCGGATCTGCGTCTGGCAGCACTGATTGCGTGGGTCCTGCTGCTGGGCTTCTTTTTCGCCAACGTCGAAATCCAGATCGAGGGTAGCGCGGGCTGGGCGGCCAACCTGCCGACGTGGCGCATCGACCATCACTGGCTGCTTGATATCTTCTGGGGCGGTCGCCCAATGACCGGGTATCACGCCTGGGTCTTCCCTTTCATGGCGTTATTTTTCCACCTGCCCCCGCTCTTCAACTGGCAATGGTCGTGGCGCATCGAGGCGCGCATCGTCGCCTGCATCATCCTGTTCTGGCTGACCGAAGATTTTTTGTGGTTCGTGCTCAATCCTGCTTACGGTCTCGCGCGCTTTGCACCGGCATATGTGCCGTGGCATATCCATTGGTTCTGGTTCGCGCCTACCGACTACTGGACCATGAGCGTCGCCGCAGTCGTGCTCTTCTTCGCTTCGCGCTCGCGCTGAAACTTTTGATCGATTCCGGATTTCACTAAACATGCCTCGCGCGAGACCGCGCGAACGCTGCTGCAGGACCATAAGGTCTATATCACGGACTGGACCGACGCTCGCATGGTCGCCGCCGGCGCCGGCTCGTTCGATCTGGACGACTACATAGCTCAGCGGCGACGGTCAGACGCGCGCCGCGCACGACTTGTGCACGGCTATCGCCGCGCATGACAGGCGTCACTTCGCGGCTGAGAAGTGCGGACACTATGGGATTTTCTCGGGCAAGCGCTGGCGTTCCGTCGTCTATCCGCAGGTCCGCAGCTTCATTCTGGCGCATCATGGGGCGGCGCAAGACACGGAACTCAACGAAGCGCTTGTGGCGCAACACGTTCGCGGGTATCTGTAGCTTCTCCAGCGGGCCACGCGCGTCGCGTTCAGATAACCAGACCATGTCGAACTCAGCCAAAAATCGAAGCCTCGCCACGCAGATCGAGATCCGGATCGTGGTGCTCGCCCTCTTTGTCGGCTCGATGTGGGCAGTCTTCTTTCTGTCAGCGGCCTTCCCGTCGCTGAGCCTCACCTACCACGGTGTCGTGCCGCGCACCGTCCCCGGCCTCCAGGGGATTCTGTTCGCGCCTTGGCTCCATGGCAGTCTCGGCCACATCACGGCGAACACGGGCGGCCTCGTGGTTCTCGGGTGGCTCGCAATGTGGCCGCGCACCGGGAATTTTGTCGTGGCGACCGCGGGGGGCATGCTTGGTGCAGGGTGTTGCGCGTGGCTCCTTGGCGCCCCACATAGCGTCCATATCGGCGCGAGCGGACTCGTTTTCGGCTACGCGGGCTATCTGGTCGCACGCGGCATCTACACACGTCACTTCCTCGCCATGCTGGTCGCCCTCTTCGTCGTGCTCGCGTACGGCATCAGTCTCCTGTCCGGCGTGCTGCCGATCTATCCCGGCATCTCGTGGCAGAGCCATCTCGGCGGCGCGCTCGGCGGCGTACTCGCTGCACGCCTGACACTCCAGCCGAAATTGCGCCTCGCCCGGCCCTGATTGCGCACTGGCCCGGGAGCGCCATCCCGCGCTGCTTCTGCCCGCCGGATGAGGGCTAGCCAAAATAGACGGAGGACTCAAGGCGATACCGGGACACCTCTCCCTCGCGTTCGTTCTGACCGACTGAAACGACAAGAGCAAACGCGTCGCAATTTACCTGATCTGGTGGCTGGAGACCAGGCTATGCAGCCTGAGAAACTGTTCTTCGCGTCGTGCCCTCAACATGGCCAGATCCGTTCGCAGAACGATTCGCGCTTCGTCGAGCCACGGCGCCAGACAATCTTCAGCGCCACGTTCCATCTCGGCAAGGCGCGCCAGGCGTGCCCTTATCTCAGCATCGATATTTAGCATGGCCACCAGCACGTCCTCGCTCCGCTGTCCCATCGTCTCGGCTCCTGATCATCAGGTCTTTTCAGTGTTGTCCAATTGGTGAGGCAATCCAGCTTCGTGCCAAGCTGTCATGTCCTCGTTTTCCATGCCGCTGATGTGTGCGGCACGCGGCAGCTTGCACTCCCATTTGCTTGCACCAACTCGCCCTCAGTTCGCAGACGGTCGATGAATCGTGTAGCCACAGTGGTGCTCGTAAAGCCAGTAGTGGCAAGTCGCAGCATGGGACGCAAAATCGTCGCCTCGTGCGTGCAACAGCTTCACCCAGGTCAGCACGTACTGGACCGGAAGAGAATCCTCGTGGTCGCCAAACAGCACTGCCACCAGGAAGCGGTCTGCCTCGCTGGGCGAACCATTCACGAGTACAGGGGGCTCAGTCTCGTATGGACGGCTTACTGTCATTGCGACTGTCCGCCGCCCTCTCAATGAGAAGAGAACGGCGAGTAGGCATCGCCGCTGGCCTTGGGGCAAGGTCCCTGGTTCTCGAGTCGATCGAGCCGATTAACCAGGTCTTTTGCCTGTTTCTCAATATGCATGGGCAGCAAAGGGATAGCCAGAATGGTATGGACCCTGGCCCGCCAGTAACTCAGATTGACCACGGTCCCGCTTTCCACAGCGCGGACGCTGTCGGCCGAGTGCTCGAGATGGCTTAGTACGTTCCTGATATGCGCCAGATCCCGTTCAGCAAGTTCGTCGCTCACGATTGGCTCCCCGTTGTCTGTGTCCGGTCTGTTCGACGTTGTTTGCACTATCCCGCTTCCGAGATCGTCCACCTGCGGTGCAGGCTGCACCTGGCAGACTCCGACGACACTCAACGTCGTGACAGCGTGCGTTGCCACCATTCATGGTGATCGAGATTGCGCAGAAGTTCAGCCCGACGCCGCTCGCGGAGGTAGTGCACAGTCACGCCAACCACAGCGATAACTAGTACGATCGTGCCGGCAGCGATACCCAGCCAGGTTTGGTCCACGTCAGCCTCCTCAGTAACACCCGGATCGCCCCTCAAACCGCAGGCGGCGCGCATCATGAATCTGGTCTGCCCTTGTGACGGACCATTGGTCAGTTGGCTGCGCTCAGCGCGCCCTGGCAACCGCGCGCAGTACTGCGTCGCCCCGCGGTGTCAAGCGAGGAATCGGCAGGCCGGCTTCGGGCGGCTCAATCGCGATCAATTCAAGCTCGCGAAGCGCACCGAGTTCCAGGCGGTCCGCTTCCATCCGCTCAGGCGCATCCTTCACCAGCATCAACGTGGCAAGTTCGTGGGGGCTCAGCATGGCATTACCTGGCTTTGGGACGTCGAGAAATAAAACCGTATCCAGCGGCGATCCGGTCGGCAACGGCTCTCCAGAAGACGGGCTACGTTAGCGCGAGGGACTTCGCCGCACGCGGCCTGTCGGCGCCGCGCCAGTGACGGAATCCGCTTTCTTGCGCGTGATGTCCTGCAAGGCAGCAGGAGGCATCGTGGCTGCGGCATAACCGGAATCATCGGGAGGGGAACGCAGCCGCACAGGCTGCAGTTGTGGCAAATGATTTCTCTTGAGGATTGCTCACGAATTGGCTCCAGGTGCTCACCAACAGGCGTGACCGCTGCCACCGCGGCCGATCTTCGGCTAGCTGCCGCTAGCGAAACTGCGCTGCCTCGCCGAACAATCTAGAGACTTGATTCTAACTTTGTTAAATCTGCGCCGCGTAGCTGTCTTGATCGGGAATTTCCCCAATATGTGGGAACCGGCGCGCGTGGTGGTCTGTGCACCAACGCTGGATCGATGTTCAGTCGTGGCCCCACCGCGTAGGGTAGACCTGCGCCAGGTCACGCGTATTTCAAAGGTCGAGCCGCGATCGGGGCCGTCGCGACTGGCACTTGAACCTAGCGCAAACTTTTCACCTGACTCGGTGTGACAGTTCCGGAAAACTGATTGCCGAAATGGTTTCTCGTGTAGTTGACGACCGCGGCGACCTGATCGTCGTTCATCACGCCGCCAAACGGTGGCATCGCCTTTCTGCCGTGCAGCACGGTAACGATGACGTAGGGTGCTGCCTCGAGTGCCGGGTTGTCAGCGAGCGCCGGATAGTGACCCGCGCCCTGCGCCCCTTTCCCGTCCGGCATATGGCATCCCGCGCAGCTAGCGTTGTAAAGCGCTTCGCCGCTTGTTTCGGTGAAGCGATAGCCCGGTGAGATCGTGAAAGTGCGTGGCTCTTCCTGTGCCATGACCTGAGCCGACACCATCGCACCGCCCATCAGCAAAGCGCTCAGCATCACGCAGAGGATCTGCGTCGGCCTATCCATTCACGATTCTCCCATGCAACCGGGTGATCGCATCCAGTGACGACAGCACGGCGCCTTCCTGCCACGCCGGGATATGCGAAGCGTGCTCCCCGGCCAGGACGACCCGTCCGTCGATCTGGCAGAGATTCGCATAATGCGCCTTTCTCAACGCATCCGTCCATGCGGCGAAGCAGCCATTCGTGAACGGTGATCGGCTCCAGTTCATCGCGAAGCCGCTCTGGTACTCGCGTGCGTACTGCGGATGAATCTGGCTGCCCTGACTCAATGCCACCGCGATCCGTTCGGCAGGGGGCAGCGCACCGATCTCGTAGCTGGCGGGCCCCCACATGTAGGCGCCGAGCAGCACCGCAGGACCGGTTGACCCGTAACCCGTCGCCGGATAGCCGATCGTCGAGATTGGCAGGTCGGTATACGTGATGCCGCCGTAGATCTGTTCGTCCTCTTCCCAGAATCGACGTCCGAATTGCAAGCCGATTTTCACCGAAGTCTCGTAGGGCACGGCATCAATAGCGGCGCGCATGGCTGGCCCGACCGCAATGTCGATCTGACTCAGAATCGAGAGCGGGATGGTGCATACCACCCAATCCGCGTGAGCAGTCCGTTCCGTGCCGGTGGTCGTATCGGTATAGCGCACTGTGACACCTTGCTCATCCTGCAGGATGGCCGTGACTCTGGCGTTGAACACTACGGAGCTTGCGACCTGCGAATGAAGCGCGTGGACAATCCTGTCCATGCCGCCGACGGGCTGAAAAATGGTGCTCTGGAAGTCCAACTCGTTTCCAGACGAGAGCCATTGCCACAAACGCGATGCAAGCAATGCATCGTTCGGGAGCAGATTCGACGGCACGGCCCGGGGCGCCAGCCCACCGCCGGGCGCAGTCAAGAAACCGCGGCGCTCACTACTTCGCCGGCCCGCCTGATAGCGACCATCCCGATCGAGCGCCCCCCAACGGCGCAGGGATTCAAGTAGCAGATGCGCATCTTCGACTGACAACGCATCATCGAGCGCGTCTTTGCGGATTGCCTTGGAGAGCAACTCGGCAATATACCCTTGATAGTCGGTCTGCACCGCGCGGAATCGTTGCGGCTTGCCGCCAAAGGCCTCCGTCGAATGCAGGTACGCGTTGTAATTGACCTGGATGAACGGCTCGAGTGGCACCTTCAGGCGTTTCGCATAGTCGAGTACGCCCCGATGATGGTACGGAATGCGCCATGGCCCCGGGTTCAGATAAAGCCCCTCAGCGAATGTACAGTCCTGGGTGGCACCGCCGAGTTCTGTATAGCGATCACCGCCCCTGACAGTCCAGGCCCGCCCACCCGCGCGATTGTTGTACTCGAGCACCTGCACGCGGTAGCCCGCGTTCCTCAACTCAAAGGCCGCGACAAGGCCAGCCATGCCCGCGCCGAGCACGAGAATCCGGGTTCCTTGGGGTGCGCCATCGAGTCTGACCGGCCCGGCATAGCTCGAGGTAGCGGCGAACCCAAGCGCGCCCATGCCTTGCATCATGGCGGCCGCGCCGAGGTTCCTGCCGATCAGCGTCAGCAGGTGCCGGCGGCTCATCGCATGTGTGGTCATTCTCGACATAAGGACGTGGTGCCCCGACTGAAATCACGGTCGCGAACAAAATCAGATGGCATCCCGGATTGCAAAGACACGGGCCTGCTTCAAATGAAACCGGGTTTGAGACGAACCGAAACTATGAACCGATTCTCGTCACCGCGTGCGACTGTCCGTTACCAGGGCAGGTCTCTGCGCCTTGCGGTTCGTTCTCGTCCGGGCGCCCGGGACGGTAGTCTGCCAGGAACGGACGGTCATTACCGCACTCCAGATTGCTTACAATCTCACACGGTCGATTCCTGAAGTAGGCGCCGAGGCGCGAGGGCACCCCTTGTTAGCGTGTCGCGAACACTCTGAATATGTGCGATAGAGCACCAAAAGGCACCGATACAGGAGAGAGCATTGTCGGCTGCGTGACCTGACCGTGGGTCACTCCGTCCTTCACGTCTGTCTGGGGATGGTCTCTGCTACGGAAGGCCAACGTGGTTCAGGAACGCGCACGCGAGATGAGGGAAACACCGTAGGGCACCCGCATCTACGGCCGAGTCGCATGAAAGACGGCTCGGGGTCAGCTTATGCCGCGCGCATAACTCGCCGGCCGTTGGCGCAAGACAACGCAGCGTGAGAGCGAGTTCGACCAGAAACCGTCAGTCGACGCGCGAAGATCGTCGACCAATCGATTCCGCGAACGCATGGTTCGGAGATTAACTGTGACAATCTATTGGACTTTGAGACATGTCCCGGAGTTAGCGACGCTATCACCACGTGACAGACGCCGACTGTGGCGACGCGCCTATCGTCGAATCTGGGCCCATTGGCAGCCTTGGGCAGGATTGCTGGCGTGCGCTCTATGTACCGGCTTGAGCGCTCAGCTTGGTGCAATTGTCGACCACCAGATTGTTGGTGCAATGATCGGTAGTGCTATTGGCGGATTCGTGTTCGGACAAATTGCGATGCACGTCGCACGTTTGCATTGTAAAAGCGTTCTGTTAGGTACAGACGCGTAAGCAATAGCCCGAGTACCTTGTAGAAGACTTTTAATCGGTGTCTTCCAAACGTGACCACGTTAACGCCGATCTCCAATGCAGCCGAAACAGCGCAGGCCGCCCGTGCCATTTGCGGGCTGCTGGAAGTTACTTCGAACGCGGAGGGAAACCAGCCTCACGCAGCGCTGACGCGATGTCTTCTTCTGGCGCCGAGGTCTGGATCCGCACGAGCCGGGTTGACGGGTCCGTCGCGATGCTCGCGCCGGCATCAATCGACTGAATCACACGGCTCACAGTGCGTGCACAACCGCCGCAGGTCATGTTGTCGAGATAGAACTTCATGATGAACTCCTGAAGAAAGATACCCTCAGCTTAGGGGTTACCATCATTGGAAGGTCAAGCGTCTCGACTGCGACAAAACGGCTCGTGGCCCCGTTTATTCGATTGCCGAGGTCGGTGGTGCCCTACTGTGGTGAACTGCACTCGACCTGGAACGCTTTGTCTCTTTGACGTCAAGCCGCGAACCATGGACGACGAAGAGCAGGCACTTTCGCGATCTCGCGCGCATGGCCGAGCAGCCGTTGAACGCAATTCAGCTCGCCACGCCTCATAGGAGCAACCGGCGTCCAGATGACGCGATCCATGAGCTAGTATGGGCAGGTAAAACGGAGGATCGAAGACAGCATCGGCCTTGTGCTGCCGTCAGCTGCCCGCTTTGTCCTGCTGTTCAGCCACTTGTATCGCCGCGTTCCGACGGAGGTCGACATGAACGAACAATCCGTGCTCGGTATCATCCATGCGCAGGAACTGCTGATGGTGTCCCTCATCCGCATACTTCCGCCCGACGAACGGCGCAAAGTTTCCGACGAGTTCCAAGGCCAGGTCGAGCTGGCCGAAGCGCCGCATCTGAGCGACGGCCATAACCGCGAGATGACCGAAGCGTTCAGGGCGCATATCCGCAAGCTGTCTATCTTGCTGGCGTCGTTGAGTTGATCAGGCCGAGCCTCGCGCCGCCGGATGCCTGAAACATCCACCGAACCAGCTGAGGTACCGCCGTGAAATGCAACACGCTATCTCTGCTGCTCGCCCTTGCCGCATGTTCGCAAATACCTGACGCAAGAAGCCCGGCGCCTTCAACGAGCGCGTCGACTGCTGCGGCAGCGAGCGCGCTACCGGCGATCGAGCCTGGGATCCTCAGTCAGTATCACTGGCAACTCAGCGACGCATTTGACAGCAAAGGCATGCGTATCGATGCGTTATTTGTCAGTGCAGAAAAGCCAGTGCAACTGGAATTCAGCGCCGACCGGTTAAACGTAGTCAATAGCTGCAACAATATGGGAGCCAGCTACAGCGTCAAGAAAGGAAGGCTGCAGATTGGCCAGGTGGTGAGCACCATGATGGCCTGCCCTGACGCCGCCCGCGCCGCCCTCGACGACGCTATTGCCCAGCGCCTGCATGGGAGCCTCGGCGTGAGCCTGCTGGCCCGTGGCAACACCCCGCGCATGCAACTGGCTACCGACAGCGGCGACACACTGACTTTTACGGGTGTGCCCACTGCTCAGACGCGTTTCGGCGGCCCCGGTGAAACGACCTTCCTCGAAGTGGCCGCGCAAGCGGTGCAGTGCCAACATCCGCTCGTTCCGGACAAGCAATGTTTGCTGGTGCGAGAGCGCCACTTCGACGAGCAGGGTCTGCCAATGGGAACACCGGGTGAATGGCAACCGCTGTATCAGGATATCGAGGGCTATACCCACTCGCCTGGAATGCGCGAAGTACTGCGCGTCAAGCGCTATACCATCAAGAACCCGCCCGCCGACGGACCGGCCATTGCATACGTGCTGGACATGGTGGTTGAATCGGAAAAGGTCAAGAACTAGCGCATCGCTTCGCGCTCGGCTCCGCCGCGGAGGAACGGAAAATGGCTCGACTGCTATCGGTGAATGTCGGACTTTCGCGCGACGTCGAGTGGAAAGGCCGCACTGTACATACCGGAATCTGGAAACGCCCCGTGCAAGGCCGTTGCTGGGCCGGACGACTGAATCTGGCGGGAGACGGTCAAGGTGATCTTGCCGGACATGGAGGTGAGCAGCGGGCCGTCTTCGTGTATCAGATCGAATCGTGTCGCTACTGGCAAGAACAATTGAAGAGGAATGACTTCGCCTATGGGGCGTTCGGCGAGAACTTCACGATCGAAGGCATGCCCGACTCCGCGGTATGCATCGGCGACCGCTATCGCATCGGCAGTGCACTGTTCGAAGTCACGCAGCCTCGCGTCACCTGCTATCGCGTGGGCATCCGGACGAACGCGCCGGGCATGCCTGCTTTGTTGACTTCCAGCGGACGGCCAGGATTCTACTTTCGCGTTCTGCAGGAAGGCGAAGTGGGCGCTGGCGACGAGATCGTGAAAGTGGACGAGGCGAAGGAGAAAATGACCGTTGCCGAGGCCAACGCTCTGCTCTACTCGCCCAATCATCCGCTAGATCAACTGGCGCGCGTGTTGCGGATCGAGGCGCTTTCACCCGGATGGCGGCGGTCGTTCGAGGCGTTGCTGAAGAGCGGCACGACAGGCGTGACGAGTGGGAACGCCGGGCTCGCCCCCGCAGCGGCTTCGTACCCGGTGGCACCAGGATTCCGTCCACTGACGGTGGCGGCGATCGAACGGGAGTCTTCGGATGTTTTCTCGTTCACGTTGACGAGCGTTGATGGCGAGCCTCTGCAAGCGGCATTGCCGGGCCAATACGTGGTATTGCGCCTGCACCCGAGCGCGGGCGGACCGCCACTTTTCCGCAGTTATTCGCTCTCGGGCGCTGTCTCCACCGCGCGCTATCGGATCAGCGTGAAAATCGAGCCGAATGGCAAGGCCGGGACCTGGCTGCGGGAAAGTGTGCAAGTGGGCGATGTGCTCGATGTGAGTTCGCCGCGTGGAAGCTTCGTACTGCTACCTGGTGATGGACCGGTGGTCCTGCTCAGCGCGGGCATTGGCGCGACGCCTGTCCTCGCAATGCTGTTCGCGCTGTCGGCCGCGCGCTCGACACGGCGAATTCTGTGGCTGCACGCGGCGCGCGATCGCGAGCATCATCCGTTTGCCGTCGAGGCACGCCGCCTGATGCATGCGCTCGCGCATGGAAGCAGCTATGTCTGTTACAGCACGCCGGGCTCGTTTGACCGTAGGGGGAGGGATTTCGATGCCGACGGCCACCTGTCGCAAACGGTCCTGAGCGAGATCGGTATCCCTCGGGAAGCGGATGTCTATCTCTGCGGACCAGCGTGTTTCATGGCGGACATGAAAGCAGCGCTCTCGGCTTTGAGCGTACCGCCGCAGCGCATTCATGCTGAGATCTTCAATGGCCGCGAGGCCTTCAATCCTGGCATTGTCGGCGCTCCAGAACGTACGCCTCATCCGCCCAGCGACGACGCAGACACGGGTCCGCTGGTGTCGTTCGCGCGCAGCGGCATCGCTGCACACTGGAACGCGGCGGCCCATCAGAGCATTCTGGAACTGGCTGAAGCCTGCGACGTCCCGGTGCGCTGGTCCTGCCGGACGGGTGTTTGCCACAACTGTGAGAGCGGATTGATCTCCGGGGCCGTCACTTACCAGCCTGATCCGCTCGATCCGCCCGCAGACGGAAATGTCTTGATCTGCTGCGGAAGGCCGCAAGGCGATGTCGTGATCGACATCTGAGCAGTCGTCCCGAAAGCGCCCTGTTCTTGCGCGCGCTAATATTGGCCGTTATGTTTTTGCTCAATAAATTCCCGGCTTGCGCGCCGCAGACTACACGGTCGCATCCGCGATGCCTAAACACCGCTACCGACGCCTTCAGTTGCCCCGCCTGATCGTCCATCGACTGCGCCGCAGCTGCGGCCTGTTCGACGAGTGCTGCGTTCTGCTGGGTCACCTGATCCATCTGGCTCACCGCGGAATCGACCTGTTCGACACCACGGGTCTGCTCGTCGGATGCCACCGTGATCTCTGCGACGCGCCGGATGGCCCGCTTGACGGCAAGTATGATGCAGCGAGAGCTCCGTCCGCTTGCGAACTGACAAGCGTCACTGGTGATACACGCCTGTTGTCGGTCATTCCCGGTCTGTTCATGGTGGCGAACGAGCCAAACGATGTCGCTGATTGCACTCGCCACGCGCTTGACGGCAGGATAGATCGATTCCAGAGCCGGCTCTCACCAGCGACTGCATGATTGACTGTTGTCGTTGTCACGCCTCCGCTAACCATCGCGGCAACTCCCCCTACACTCGCGGAAAGAAAGTCGAAACGGATGCCATATCAACCGGCGTCTCATGCGCCGTCACGGTTAAGTCACGCGCCCGTGTTTCCATCTATTTCGATTTATTACCGGCCGCCTCGAAAACGACGGCGGCCTGACTTTCCCGACTGCATACCTGCCTCAGGAGATGAGCATGCGAAGCATTCAACCTCTTTACGCAGCAAGCCGCATTTTCGGCCGCACCGCGCTAGTGTTCACCGCACTCTGCTTCGCGGCTGGTGCCGCCGACGCGCAGACCTCGGCGAAGCCGCTCGTCACTCCGGGTTTTAGCCTGGCCGTGTTCGCGACGGGTTCAGGCGGGCTGATGAGCGCGCCTGACTCACTGGCCGCGCTTGATGATCACGTTTGGGTTGGCTATGCAAACAACGGCGCACCGGATGGCTCGAATGGCGCAACGAGCGTGATTGTCGAATACACGCTGGACGGCAGCGTCGTGAAGACGTATCAAGTCGCGGGACACAACGATGGCCTGAAGGTCAATCCGTACACGCGCGAGATCTGGGCGATGCAGAACGAGGATGCGAATCCGAACCTCGTCATCATCAATCCCGCGACCGGCCAGGCCTCCAAGCCGTATTCCTTCGCCAAAACGCTGCACGGTGGCGGCTATGACGACATCGTGTTCAAGGACGGCCAGGCCTACTTCAGTGCGTCCAATCCCACCCTTAACGCTAGTGGCAAGAATACGGGGCCCGCGATTGTTCGCGTTGTGCACCTTGATGCAAACAGCTACAGGATCGACGTTACGCCGGTTATGAGCGGCTCACTCGACGCCAGCAACATTCCGTTTGGCACGGTGGCGACCCTCAACCTGACCGATCCGGATTCAATGACGCTAACGCCGTCGGGCGATGTACTGCTCGATGATCAAGGAGATGGCCAGCTTGTCCTGTTGCGCACGTCGGGCGATGAACCGCGCGTGCAATATCTGCCACTTCTCGGCAACGTGCAGGTTGACGACACGGTATTCGCCACTGCGCGACGGGGCTATCTGCTAGTGTCCGATACGAAAGCCAACACGGTGTACAAGATTAGCGCCAATGTCTGGCAGCGTGACGCAGCTTTCTCCGCCTCGACGGGAGTGGCCGCTACGGGTGGCACGCCGGCAGTGCCGGCTTATGTTGGCCAACTCGATTTGCGGAGCGGAGCGCTTCTACCGCTGGTAACCAATATGGCCAATCCGCACGGCATGGTCTTTGTACCGACAGGGGACCAGCAATAACGGCCGCGCATTGATTGCCGGGTGACGTGATCGCCGTGAGCGGTTTCGCTGCGATCACGTTAGCAGGTACGGGCTTTCCCGACATCTGCGCGACTTGCCGGGCAGAGGCTTTAGCGGCGTTGAAAGCGTCGGATATCAACTGCACGTATTTCAGTCCGCCGATGCGGATTAATCCGGGCGTGCGCACGGGCAAGTTCCGCCTTGGCGGCGATGACCTCCTCGTGGACGAACAGCGCAAGAGCTGGGTCTCGTTTGAGGACTACGCAGTTGCTCTGGTCGACGAATTGGAAAAGCCTGCACACGCGCCGCGGCAGACTCACGGCCATGTGAATGAGGGCAGACGCCCAATAACCCTTAACGCTTCCGGAAGCTCGCGCGATGCCACTATCAGCGGTCACCGCGTGGTTAGTGAACTTC
Source organism: Paraburkholderia sp. CNPSo 3274 (assembly GCF_024206475.1). Classification (GTDB taxonomy): domain Bacteria; phylum Pseudomonadota; class Gammaproteobacteria; order Burkholderiales; family Burkholderiaceae; genus Paraburkholderia. The sequence continues at coordinate 17,707 of NZ_JAMBPR010000063.1, read as the reverse complement.
CGGGGGCCATGAAGGGACGCCCACGCGCCGCTGCTGACGGGCTGTTAACCGCCCAAAAGCCGACGATCACGCGTTCGCACGTTCGCGATCCCGGGTCACGACTGTTTGCACTTTTGCGACACGCCAGCATGTCCACCTTGTCCTTTCTCTGGATCGCTCGACTACATGGTTCACCGCACGTACGCCATGCGAACAGCGGTGTCCGAAATGGGTACCGCCGGAACTCGGGCGAGTCCTGTTCATGAGGAGTGGCCTACAGTATGTTGTTGTCTTTCAAGGATTTTATCGGGATCGCTCGGTCACGATGCAATAGCTGTACGACCGCCGCGGATCGATTGCCGCGATAAAACCGAGGCCGCCTACCTCCCGTGCAAACTCGTTCAAACTCGTTCGATAGCACCGAACGTCTTCGTCACGTCGGTGGTACGTCTAGGCCGCTCGGCCACAACACAATGACACGAGCATTCGAGTGCGGTTATGCAGACCGGTGCAGGGCATATCGACGCAGGCTCCCGCTCCACTCGAATTTTTCGTTGAAGTCATTCAAAGAGAGGGGCAGGCGATGAAATCACTCGGACTTTCGGTGCGGCGCGCTGGCGCCGCGTTGGCTTTCCTGTTGGCTTTTCAGGCTCAATCGTACGCGGCGGACCCCGTGGTCACGGAACATTCGCTGACGGTCAACGGTATCGAACTTCACTACCTGGAGGCGGGCGCCGGGACCGGCACGCCCATCGTGCTGCTGGCCGGCTATGGCGAGACGAGCCACATGTGGCTGCCGCTCATGCCGAAGCTTGCCGTGAATCACGTCGTGATCGCGCCGGATCTGCCCGGCGCCGGCGCGTCGGACATCCCTGCGGGCGGCTACGACAAGAAGACGATGGCCCAGGATATCCACGCCCTGGTGAAGGCGCTCGGCTATCGCGAGGTCCAGGTCGTGGGACACGACATCGGCCTCATGGTGGCGTACGCCTACGCCGCCCAGTACCGGGACGATACCAGGCGCCTTGTGCTGATGGAATCGTTTCTGCCGGGTGTCGGTAACTGGCAGCCGTACTATTACTCGCCTGCGAAGTGGCATTACGTGTTCTATGGCGAAACGCCGCTGAAGCTCGTGCAGGGCCGCGAACGGATGTACTTCGACCACTTCTGGAACGACTTTGCCGCCAATCCCGATCATTCGGTTTCGGAGGCGGACCGCGAGCTCTACACGAGCATCTATGCGCAGCCGGGCCGCATGCGCGCGGGCTTCGAATGGTTTCACGCTTTGCCACAGGACATGCAGGATTTCCAGCAATTCGCCAGGACGCCATTGCAGATGCCGGTTCTCGTCCTTACCGGACAGAAGGCCGCCGGCAATTTTACGATCGATCAGGTCCGCGGGGCGGCGGTGAACGTGCAAGGGGACATGATCGAAGGGGTTGGCCATTGGCTGATGTCCGAGGCGCCCGATAGAACGATGAGTGCGCTGGTCACTTTCCTCAATGCGGACGAGTCCCACTGAGCCTGACGGTCTTCATGATCACAAGCCTGATGGCGCATTCTCGGCAATCGTCGGATGAGTGCGCCATCCGCACCTCGCGCCTATCCTGGAAGATGCCAACCTGAGCAAGTGGCTGGCGCGAAACGGATTGTTTCGATTTCGGGCACCCGCTGTAATAGATCCGGGTTCGGTACTTCATCTGCAACACTCCTGCTGCTCACGCAGCTTCGATTGTGTTGCATCGACCGGCCGAATCCGCAATTGCCAGTGGACGTTGATAGACCCGTGACGCGAGCGTAATCGGCGATATACGCAGCCAGCCTGCCTGTGCTCCTGTTCGTCGCGATTCGAGCCTTCAATTGGCATTACCGACACGCTACGCCCCTACGTCCGGGCGGCGTTCGTCGGGAGGAGCTGCGCCAGGTTGCTAACGGCCGTCGCCGCATAGCGCTTGATGCGGTCCCGCGCGTCGATAACATCCGGCGCATCGCGATAGTGTTTGATTCCGCCGAACGGGTTAAGCCGCGTCTCCTTTGCCCAGCTCGCAAGCGCCGGATAGGCCATCCTGGCGCGCTCGTTCGCGAGGGTCGAGAGGAAAGCGCTGATGTAATCCACGCTCGTATCCCAATAGGCGATCGGCGGACAGAGTCTGTTCTTATGCTCGTCGCTCTCCACCAGGGCCTCGATCACGCCAAGCATGGCGAACTGGTAGCACGCGAACCCCCAGAGAAATGGCTGAATTGTCACCCGCCCCGCCTCGAAGATCGGGCGCAGGGGACGGCGCATTAACCCTCTCGCCGCGCAATGGATGTGCACCGTCGCTTCGCTTGTCGGGACGCGTCCCGCGTCGAGGACGATCTCATCGCGTTCGATTCTGCGCACGTGACCGAGACGAACGACATCACCGATCTTGCGCAAGAGTTCCAACTCGGCCTCGCTGATCACTGCTCCGCGGAACATACTGGGCACGAAGCCGCGGTCAACGCGAAGGAAAAACTCTGCCGCTTCGAGCCGGGCGAAGAGATCTTCAACGGAAGCGGCCTGAGCCATCGCCTCAAGCTGAATCGCCATGCCGCGATACGAGCCGGGAAGTTGCGCCAGCGGCTGCTGGAACCGGCGGTTCAGCCACCAGGCCTCTCGCGGCTTGATCCAGCGGATGGACGACGCGGACACGTTCTGCTCGAGCAGCCACACGCAGGTGTCAAGGGCAGTCTTGCCCGCACCAATGACAACAAAACGCTCAGGCCGCTCCGTGATGCGCGCGATATCACCTGCAGGCACGCAACGAACGCCTTCTGCCACTTCGAATGGGGGCGCGCTCGTCGCAGGCACGGTGCCTTCGAGATATGTCGTGTCTATGACCTTACGCCGCACGCGCACGTTCCATGACCCTTGCGCGACCCGCGACACGACATGGCCGTCTCCAAGGTACTCGCTGCAGGGGAAGTAGCGCACGCGCCCGCCCGGCAGAAAGCGGTCGCGCATGACGTGCGCGAAGTAAGCGCGAATCTCGTCTGCTCCGGCGAGTTCGTAGTAGCCGGCGTTCGTCCCTGCCGTATCGAGGACGTCCCGTCCAAGCGGCGCCGAGCTTACCCCGTAAAACGCGGACGGCTGATGGAGACGGACGTAGGGATAGGCGTCGATCCAGTGTCCGCCGGGCGCATGGCGGCGATCGACAATGGTCAGTGTTGCATCGGAATGTGCGAGCAACGCGTCGGCAAACGCCATCCCGGCGGCTCCGGCCCCGACCACGAGATAGTCCGTTTCGAGCGTTTCGTCTGACATTTACCCATACCTTCTTTGCGGCATGGTAACTGTCTTCCCATGCAGCCGCGCAGGTTTGGTTCGTGAATTGATGCCATCGGCTCGGTGAAGCCATCCGCTCCGCGCATCGTTTCGGTCTCAGTGCTTTCCGTTCCTCTTGCCCAGGAAAACGGGTGTCAACGATATCAGGCTGCAGACGGGCCCGATGACCGGATGGCAATACGCCGGTGGTGGACAGCCAGCGCTGCCTCGCCGCCGCTCGTGGCGTGAAAGAGTCCAAGCTGCTCGAACTCCTCTTCCTGCAGCGGCGTGATGGCGATATCCGTGTAGGCGTAACGTTCCGGTGCCTTCATGACTTCCCTGAGGATAGCCTCTGTCCTGAGGTAGAAGCGCAGATATTTTGTCACCTTGACAGCGGTCTCACCCCAGTAGCGCGGATAGAAGCGAAGCGGCGATTCGACCGGTAGCCCCCAACGGCGGTCACGGCGGTGTTTCATTCGCAGGGCTCCCCCTTCGAGCGGATGCACACCCTCGTGTTCGATCATCAGTCTGAACCAGGCGATTGTGCGCATGATCGTCTTCGGTCGGCCGTTCGGGATCTGCGCTGCCCGCTTGACGATCGTGCGGATGTGCTCGTACGAGTAAAACGCGCTCCAGGCGCACCGATACGCTTCTTCCCATTCAGCGTCCGACATTTTCGGGTGGTGCGTGACCCGGTGGTTGGTGTCGTATTTGTTGATGTCCGGGTCCATCCATTCACCGTTCCTTACCATCGTCTGATGGTCCTCGGAGCCCGGAAGCGGGGTGAGCATGAAGAATTCGAGAATGTCGATTGGCAATTCACGCTTGATGATCTCGATGTCGCGCAGGATCGATTCTTTCGTGTCTGCCGGGAATCCGATGATATAGCCCGCGTAGGTAATCGCGCCGTGGGCGCGCCACTTCTGCAGCATGGCGCGGTATTCGGTGATCTTGTTCTGCCGCTTCTTGGCCGCGATCAGATTCTCGGGATTGATATTCTCAAGCCCGATGAACACGCGACGCACACCCGCGCGCGTTGCCTTCTCGATGAAGTTTGGAATCTTGTGACAGAGCGTGTCGACCTGGATCGTGAAGCCGCAGTGAATGCCCGCCTTTTCCCGAAGTTCGATGACGCGGTCGAGAAGGATTTCCCAGTCGTGGTTGCGGGCGAAATTATCATCCGTGACGAAGAACCGGTCGATGCCCTGCTTTGCGTTCTCGCGAATGATCCTTTCAAGATCGTCGGGAGTGCGAAAGCGACTCTTGTGCCCCTGCACGTTGATGATGGTACAAAACGAGCACTGATACGGGCAACCACGGCCGAGGTCAACCGAGGTATAGGTACCTGCCGTGCGTTCGATATGCTTGCGCGGCAAGAAGGGCTGGGGAGCACCTTCGAGCGAGGGTAACGTGTCCATGAAATTATACAAGGGCTTCATTGCACCATTCCACGCGTCGAGAAGGACCTCATCAAAACGCCGTTCCTCGGTCTCCCCAGCGAAGAGCGCCACACCCATTGCTTGCGCTTCCGTAAGCTCAGCAGGCATCTCGGGCAGCATGGAGATGCAGCCAGAAACGTGGAAGCCACCGATCGCAACCGGCAAGCCTGCGGCACGGAACTGGCGGGCGAGGTCGAGTGCGCGCGGGTACTGGTTCGACTGGACACCGACCAGACCAATCATCGATCTTCCGCCCTTTGCCTTCAGGTCACGAATGATGCGCTCTGGCCACACCCGCTGGTTGGTTTCGTCGCATGTTTCGATCTCAAAATGGACGCCAGGGCCCAGCAGGTTTCGCTTTCGCGCGTCATCAGCGAGCGCATACATACAGGCGAGTGTATTGGAAGGCATGACCGAGCGGAGCCACTGGATCGGGTAGCCGTCGTCGTCGTAATGGGTCGGCTTGATGAGGACGAGAGAGAATCGGAAACCGTCAGAAATCGAGTGCATCGTGTCCATGGTCTGCTCTGTAGCCCTGTCTGGAAGTCACAAAACCGTGAAGGTCGTCCGTCTTCCGAAAATTGGAGATGGATCATGAACTGGCATGCAGTACAACAACGCGCATCCTACCCGCCTGGCCCCCTGCTGTGTTTACAATTCCGCAGGCGCCAGATTTCGAGGATTGGGATCCTGTTCGTTAGGATTGGACAACGGCGAAAGGACGCAGCGTTTGCATGCGATCCTCGAGCAGCTTGACAACTCTGCGCCTCGTATCATCGGTTTTGGCGTCCGGACCCGCGAGATACATATATTTTGCCTGGCGGACGGAATCGTCCGAAAAAGCCCCCTGCTAATCGGACCACGCGAACGGCCGTTGTACCTTTTAATATTGCCGTTGAGGGAACACCGGGTCGACCGGCAGCAACGGGTCGACTACGGCAGTTCGGAGCGGCGGTAGGATGAACGATTTGGATGTCGGCTTGGCACCCGACAGCGGGCCTTAAAAATGGGCATCGGCAGGAACATAACAGTGCTGCCTGCCGATGCGGTGAAAGCACAGGACTCGTCGCGGCTTTGCTCTTAAGAGAAAGGCTATCTCGGGACTCGCATTTTGCAGACCCACGCCCTCCGTCGCATTGGCTTCTTAAGCATTAGCTTCTTAATAGCACGCTCGCGGCGCCAAACCTGTGAAACTCTTCACGCGCCCCGTCGCCCAGCGCTCGTGCGCAAGAATCTGGATGCGCCGTCCAGATCTGCCGGACCGCCGTTGCTTTTCAAGCCTTCCTTTCCTAATCTGATCGGGCAGGCTCGGAGTGATGAAAGTTAATAGGCCATCACGCATCCTACTGGAGGTCCGAAGTGTCCTTTGATCGAACTGAGACAGCCGTGGTTTTCATCGACCCGCAAGTCGACGTCTTAAGCAAGAACGGCAAGAACTGGGGCGCGGTGGGAGCCAGTGTGACAGAGAATAAGACCGTAGAAAACATGCTGCGAATCTTTAAGGCGGCAAAGACCGCCAAGTTTGCGGTCTTTATATCGCCACATTACTTTTTCCCGACCGATCGCGTATGGAAATTCAACGGACCGTTGGAGACAGATGAATTCGCTACGGGCACGTTCGCGCGTAGTGGTCAGCTGAGTCTGGAAGGTTTTGAGGGATCCGGTGCTGACTGGCTCGACGAATTCAAGCCTTACATCAACGACGGCGAGACGGTTGTTGTGAGTCCACACAAGGTCTTCGGACCACAAACCAACGATCTCGTCCTTCAACTGCGCAAGCGGGGAGTCAGGAAGGTGGTACTGGGAGGCATGCTTGCCAACATGTGCGTGGAGTCGCATCTGCGCGATCTGCTCGAACAGGGATTCGAGGTTTATGTTGTAAGCGATGCTACGGCCGGACCGCGCCATCCCGTTTGGGGCGATGGCTACAAGGCGGCTATGATCAACTACGCGTTTCTCGCGCACGGCGTGGTGACTACAGACGAAGTCGTAGCCTCAATGGAATGACGCTCCAGTGAGATCGGTTGATAGCCGAAGAGACTGTTGGCCTGAAAGGCGGATTCGGAGGGGGGAGCCAAAGCGCACTACGACGGGATCGTGGCCTTTTCCCAGACGAATTTCACCGAAGACCTGAAGAAGATCGCAGTCCCAACATCAGTTCCTGAATCGTCAGGCGGGGACAAGATATTGCGTCCGACGACGTTGTGCTACCCGTGTTGGAGTGAGCAATACAGGTCCGGGAGGCAAAGCGCAATTTCCAGGGGCAGTAATGGCGGCCCTGTATCCGACGGCGCATGCAAAGGGAAGAAGCGTGGGAACGGTGTGGCTCCTGGATGGGGCGCGCCCCCGGAGTCACCAAGCTCGAACTCGGCTTCGTCGGGAGCTGCAACGCATTCTTGACTCCCTGCAGCCACAATCGCCGCGAAAGCACAACAGGCTAAGACTTTTGTGGTCCGGATCTGGAATCTCATGTCCTGGTTCCCCATTCGGTTGCGTCGGGCTCCTCACCAATGGTTCCGTAGTGACTTCCCTTGCGCATGACAGCCACTGCTTCTACTTTTACCTGTAGAGACAGCGTTTGATAACCTCAGAGCCCATTGGGTGCGGTCAAGCCGACGACATGACGACGGAAGCCGCGCAGCCTGCCCTGTAAGGAGAGCGAAATCGCCCTCACCCTCAGCCCATCATGTGGGTCGATCGTCAATGACGAACCATCGGAGCGTGCGAGCCGGTTGGTCAGGCACGGCAATTTGCGTGGGCAGGCTGCTGATCACGCCCTTCACCTGGGCGACAAACGCGTCACCCTTCATCGACGCAAGCGAGACGGTTTTCAGGCCGCACTGCGCCGCCGTGTTCAAGCGCGAGTGAACGACGGTGAGCCACCTATCCGTCATCGTGTAGCCGGTGTCGAGGGCTTCGATGCACGTCCGATAGTTCGAGGCGACAAACTTCCCCGCGTCACCGGAGGCCGCCACCACCTCCCACGCCTTCTCGGAAGTCGCGCCAGCCCGTCCCGGAGCGTCCCCCTCCATCGGCTGCGTTTGCAGCTCATAGAGGTTGACCACTGCGACACCTACAATTGCAACGAGTCCAGCGAGATAGACGGGATGACGCTTCGCTGCCTGACGGCCCGTTTTCAGTACAGAAATCATGACGTGATCTCCTTCCTTCGTCGACAAGGTCCGGTCCATGGTCACCCTGCAATACACTAGCGGCCTGTATCTTCTACGGCATCGTAGGTTATTCGCTGACGCCCGAACATAACCTGAATAGGTGACACGCGTGAGCCCCGCCCAGCCAGTGCCGACGGCACCTCTCCCGTCCACTTCGGACAGACATAGACCAGCGCTTCCGGGCAAATCGGGCCCAATTGTTGTCGGCTCATCTCAGCAATTCGGCACGCGGCACGCGTATAGCGGCAACATTGCATCGAGAAGACGGCGGCTCGGCATCGTTGCCCGCAACGCGACAGCGCCTGCAGTTCGCTATCGCAACTTGCCGAGCCACAGCGCGGTGAGCGTTGAGCGACTCCGGACGTTGAATTTGGTGTAGATCGACTTGATATGGACATGCGTCGTGTTCGGACTTTGGTCGAGCTTCTGCGCGATCTGCTTTTCCGTGAGTCCGTCGAGCAGCCCAAGCAGCACCCTTCGTTCGGCCGACGTCAGGGGAGCGTCGGCGATGAGCAGGCCGTGGCTGAGCAGTTGCTGCCGGTAGTACCATCTCAGCCCATGCATCACGAAAGCCAGAAGTTCGAGATCCAGCGCAGAGAAGCGACGTGCCTGCACATCGCGAAACACAAAGAGATGAATCCGCACATCGTCGTTGAGCGAGCATCGCACCTGGATGCTGTCGCCGTGACCGACTTCAAGATAGTGGCGGCGATAGTGCTCACCTTCAAACCATTCGTTGGGCATCGCCTCGAAGAGCAGGTTGGCGCAGAACGGCTCGTTCCCCGACGCGGCCACGACATGTGACGAGTCGACGTTGCCGGACCAGAGTGTGTCGAACTGCTCCTGTACGGAAGCGACCATCGCGGGTACCGGATGCAGGAGCCGAACCAGACGTGGACGCCAGCCGAACAAAGGATCCTTTGGCGCGGGCGAAGGCAATCGCACAACTACGGCCCAAAGCGCATTCTGTGCCGAGACCATCGCACAGAGCGTGGTGAGCAAGTGGGTCAGCGCGGCATCGCCTTCGCCTGCGGAGAACTCGGCCAGCCTATCCCAGAGTGCAAAAACGCCATCGTGGAGCGGTGGCTTGGCGGAATCCGCGGATGGATGCATGTCGTCCCCAAGAAGAATAGGCGGATCACCGATCTTCGGTGATCTTGGCCTCGCCTGACAAGGGCCTTCGTGCGGAAGGCATGTCGTTGGGCGCGGCGTTCGTCTTCTGAATGCAGCGTCCACGCCTGGCAATCCGGTTTTGATCGCCCCGACCGGTAGGGCATCTGCACGGCGCTCGGCATCAGCGCAATCCTCGGCTCGCAGGCGCAGGGGGCGGCCCGTGGCATGATGTGCCACGGCCAACATGAGATATGGGATGACAACTACCTTCGACGAGGCAACAACGGCGGCGATCGCCGCGTTTGCCCAACTGGACTTCTACACGGCTGTACAGGCGATGCGCGCCGAGGCCGACTACGACCGCGAACGGGACCAGTGGATCTTGCGCTACATCGACGAGCACGGCGGCGGCGCGGACGACGCGGCATACGACGCCTTGCACGCGCAGGCCCAGGCAACCCCGGAATACGCGCAGTTCGTCGATGCCGTTCGCAGGGAAATCCTGGAATACTTCGGCGTGGCCGACGATCAACTGGACTGGGTGGTCCTGCTGCGCAATGACGACAGAGATGAGCTTTGGGCGGAGGTCAACCGGCGGCGGAGCGTGCTGGGAACCGGTGAAGTGCGCGGAGATCTCTGATCATCGCTTGCCAATCGAGCCGCCCTTCCGTCCGACGCGGAGCCGATCAATCCTGAAGCCCCTTTCCCCTTCACTGCAGGCCCCTCAGCCGTTAATGCAGCGCTCGCTGGCGAGCCACGCTCGCCAGCCGCCAAATTCGGATATATCGATTCCCGGCAGTACGCCATAGGGTTCGCACAAGAAACCGGTCACCCACGAACCGTCCGACAGCTCGACCTTCCCCAGCACCAGCGGAGACGGCACGGTTGCAATGAACGAGCCCAACTCAACGCTCGGCATTTCCCAGACTTCGACCGCAACCTTGAAGCCGTTCTCAGCCACTCGCCACAATCCCGGGCGTCTGGTGCCGTCCGCAGAAGCCGGCAGCGCGGCCAGCCGATAATGGGCTGCCGTATGCGTTGCCTGCATCCGTTGTGCGCCTCGCGAAACCAGGTCCTTGTTCAGCGGCAGCCCTTGCATGTGAGCTCCGCACACGGCGACGCGAATCCGGTCGTTGGCCGCTACTCGCCGCGCGGAAGGCTCCGGGTGGCTTCCGCCAACACATTCGATGCCACTCGCCATTTGCAGCATATCGGCAACACCCAACAGATATTGGTCCGTGAACGCGCGCCCAAAAACCGTTACGCCCCACGGGAGTCCATTCTTCATGAACCCTGTTGGCGTGGCGACAGCCGCGTAATCCAGCAGATTCATGAAGTTCGTGTAGTAACCGAGCAATGAGTTCGGCCCAATCGGGTCCTCTTCCAGTTCAGCCAGCGTCACAGGGCGCGGATAAGTCGGCGTCAGCACGAAGTCCAATGAATCGATCACCGCATCACAGACTGCCTTCAACGCCTGCAGGCGATATTGCGCGCGAAACAGTTCAACCGCCGTCGTACCCGGCGCCCTGGCCAGCACATCTCGAATGACGGGAAGCACAGCGTCTGGCGTTGCTGACATCAACTCGCCAGCCACGCTGAAACGCTCGGCAACCCACGGGCCCTGATAAAGGAGATTCGCGGCGTCGACAAAGGTTTCGAAATCAATCTCCACAGCCTCGCCACCTGCGGCTTCCAGACGCGCCCGAGCCTTGGCGAACAGTTCCGGACTCTCGGCGCATCCCGCGAATTCAAGGCGCGCCGGAACCCCGAACCGGAACGACGAGGGCTTGCCGAACGCGCTTGCCGAGTTCCACTGCGGGTTTCTACGACTGTATGCATCGCGAGAGTCGGTTTGCGCCGTCAATGAGAGAAGTTCACTGGCCTCTTCAGCCGTGGCCGTGAAGAACGTCACGCAATCAAGCGTACGGCAGGCCGGGACTACACCCGCCGTCGACAGGATGCCCCTGGTCGGCTTGAGTCCGATGAGATTATTCAGGGCCGCAGGCACGCGGCCAGACCCCGCCGTGTCGGTACCGAGCGCGAAACTTGCCACGCCTAATGCAACGGCAAGCGATGAACCCGCGCTAGAACCACCCGACGGATAGTCAGGAAGCACACTGTTGCGACATTTTCCGTATGGCGAACGCGTGCCGTTGAGACCCGTAGCAAACTGGTCGAGATTGGTCTTCCCAATCGGGATTGCGCCAAGCGAAATCAGTTGGCTGACGAGAGTCGCGGACTCCTCCGGCGTGTACGCAAAGCCGGGGCAAGCGGCGGTCGTGGAAACTCCGGCAAGGTCGATGTTGTCCTTGATGGCGAACGGCACACCGTACAACGGCAGACGCTCAAAGTCTTGCTTCTCGAGCCAGTCAAGGTACGGCGCGACTTCGCTTTCGTCCAGAAGACGAATGAAGAGGTTGAACTCCAGATTCAGCGCGCTCGCTTTTCCGAGCAGTTCTGCCACAAGCTTGCGCGGCGTGAGGCGCCCATCACGATACGCGTTACGGAGCGTGGAGAGTCGCAGATCGAATGTCGGCATGGTTCTCTATCCTTGTAATTAGTGACGGTCAATGACTGCGACTCGCTGCCCTGCGCGCACGGGCGAACCAGGTGCCACGTGAATTTCGCCGACTGTCCCCGCACACGAGGCGAACACCGAGATCTCCATCTTCATCGACTCGATAATGAGCAGCACGTCGCCAGCGGCAACGACGTCTCCAGTCTTCACCTTCACCTGCCAGAGGCTGCCAGCGATTTCACAGTCCACCGGGACTTGTCCGTCCTTTAGGGGAGCCAGTTGGGCGTTCTCCAGATCCGGTGCCTCGATTGCCTCTTCCGGAGTGCCCGCTTCGCGCCAACGCTCGCGTTCGGCCTCGAAGGCAGCTTTCTGTCGCGAACGAAACTTGCCGATGCTGACCGCTTCGCTCTCGAGAAACGCTTGATAATCCGGCAGCGAAAGTTCCGACTCATCAATCTTCAACGGATAACGCCCAAGCGGAAAATCAGCGCGGATGCGAAGCAGTTCGTCGGCCGACACTTCGTAGAAGCGAATCTGGTCGAAAAAGCGCAGCAAGTAGTGCTGACCGGCGAAATCTGCGACCTTGCGATAGCGATTCCACATCTGCAGCGTGCGGCCGACGAATTGATAGCCGCCGGGCCCTTCCATGCCGTACACGCAGAGATACGCGCCGCCGATGCCGACCGAGTTCTCCGCGGTCCACGTACGGGCCGGGTTGTATTTGGTCGTCACAAGGCGGTGACGTGGATCGAGCGGTGTCGCAACGGGTGCACCCAGGTAGACGTCACCGAGGCCCATCACGAGATAGCTCGCGTCGAAAACGATTTCTTTTACCGCGTCGATGGTCTCGAGGTCGTTGATCCGGCGAATGAACTCCAGGTTGCTCGGGCACCACGGCGCGTCTTTGCGCACCGTGGTCATGTATTTTTCAATCGCGAGCTGACAAGCCGGGTCATCCCAGGAGAGCGGAATGTGAACGACTCGCGACGGCACACGCAGATCCTTTTTCAGCAAGACCTGCTCCCACGCCTGGCGTACGACATCCAGCAGTTGCGCGAGCGCTAGTTTCTCCGGTCGATAGTGAATCTGGAGAGAACGGATGCCCGGCGTCAGATCGATAACGCCGGGAAGTGCCATGGCCTCGAGAGACTGCATGAGCGCGTGCCCACGAAAGCGCGAGACGAGGTCCAGCTCAGCGGGTCCAATCTCGAGCAGCAGATGCGTGTCACCGGACACGCGCGCAACAAGCCGCTCGCCGCCCGAACCCACGTCAAGCACGATGGGTGATGTCAGGGACGGCCGTTTCCGGGTCGGCGCGTTCGACTCGACCTCGAGACTTTCCAGTTCGCGGGCGCGTTGGCGTGCGGCTTCACGCGCTTCTTCCACCTCCACCGGAACAAAGCGAATCTTGTCGCCCGCCTTCAACTGCCCGATGTGCCAGAGGTCGGCCTCGATGATGGTCACCGGACAGACGAAGCCGCCAAGGCTCGGCCCATCGGGACCGAGAATCACTGGCATATCGCCGGTGAAGTCGATGGCACCGACCGCATAGGGATTGTCGTGAATGTTCGACGGGTGCAGCCCTGCCTCGCCGCCGTCTTCGCGTGCCCACTCCGGCTTCGGCCCGATCAGGCGCACACCGGTACGGCTCGAGTTGAAGTGAACTTCCCAATCGGTGTCGAGGAACCGATCGACGTAGCGGGAGCTGAAATATTCGGGCGCGCCATGCGGACCATAAATCACACGGATGCTCCGAATATCTTCGAGCTTCGGCACGTCATTCAGCGTCTGGCCAGCCTGCGAATTCTCGAGGGGATAGAGGTGAAGCACGTCGCCCGCACGCATTGCGCGGCCGCCATGCCCGCCGAACTGACCGAGCGTGAAAGTGCTACGGCTGCCAAGATAAACGCCGACGTCCAAACCTCCCCGTACACACAGATAAGCGCGCGCGCCGGCGCCTCGAATGGTGCCGAGCGACAACGTCGAGCCTGCCGGGACAAAGAAGCTCGTATTCAACGGTTGCTTGACGTCGTCGAGCAGCGCGGGAATATCTGCCCCCGTGATGGCGACGACCGAGTCCGTATTGAAACGGAGCGTCGGGCCACTCATCGTGATTTCGAGCGCAGCGGCATCAGGGGCGTTGCCGAGCAGCCGGTTGCCCAGCCGCATGGCGCGGTCATCCATCGGTCCTGAAGGCGGAATGCCGACCGCCCAGTATCCCAGACGGCCGGGGAAGTCCTGCACCGTCGTCTGCGTACCGCCACTGACGACCTCGACTGTACTGGCCTGGTACTTGAGTCCCGCGAGGCACCGGGTCCATGGTTCGCCCGATGCAAACGGCGTGTCGTCCAGGATCTGGCGCAGATAGTCGCGGTTCGTCTCCACGCCGTAAATGCGCGTGTTTTCAAGCGCGTCCTTGAGTGCGGTGCGCGCCTCGTCGCGAGTCGGTGACCAGGCGATCACCTTGGCGAGCATGGGGTCGAAGTACGGCGGCACTTCGCAACCGGCTTCAATCCACGTGTCGATGCGTAGCGCGCGACCGTCGGCTTGCGGGAACGCAACGTCGGTCAGCAAACCGGGGCTCGGCATGAAGTCCCGACCGGGGTCTTCTGCATAGAGCCGCGCCTGAATCGCATGGCCGCGCGGCGTCAGGTTCGCTACGAGTTCCTGCAACGGCTTGAGCGTGCCCGCTGCCAGCTCGATCATCCAGCGCACGAGGTCGACACCCCACACCTGCTCGGTTACGCCGTGCTCCACCTGTAGGCGCGTGTTGACTTCGAGGAAGTAGAACTGCTCGGCTGCGCTGTCGTACACGAACTCGACGGTGCCGGCGGAGCGATAGTCCACGGCCTTCGCGAGCTTCACGGCAGCCGCACAGAGGGCCTCGGAAATCCCATCCGGCAGGCACGGCGCGGGCGTTTCCTCGAGCACTTTCTGGTTGCGCCGCTGCACAGAGCAGTCGCGCACGCCGAGTGCTATGGCATCGCCCTTCCCGTCTCCGAAGATCTGCACTTCAAGGTGTCTTGCCCGCTCAATGTACTTTTCGAGGAAAACGCCGGAGTCGCTGAAATTGTTTTCACCCAGTCGCTTCACGGCATCGAAATGCGCACTGAGTTCGGCTGCATTCCAGCACACACGCATGCCGATACCGCCGCCGCCGGCTGTGCTCTTCAACATCACCGGATAGCCGATGACTTCTGCCGCTGCCAGCCCCGCCATCAGGTCACCGAGCAAGCCGGTACCCCTGAGCATAGGCACGCCTTCCTTCTGCGCGATTTCACGCGCCGTGTGCTTCAGGCCAAAGGCACGCAGCTGCGCGGGCGTTGGCCCGATGAACGCAATCCCTGCCGCTTCGCAAACCTCGCCAAAGGCTGCATTCTCGGACAGGAATCCATACCCGGGATGAATGGCCTGCACGGCCTCGCGGCGAGCGATCTCAAGGATTTTTGCCGTGTCGAGATAGGTCATCGCCGCGGGGCCATCGCCCAGGCAGTGCGCGATGGATGCCTCGCTCACATGACGGCTCGCTCTATCCGCCTCCGCAAAAACGGAGACTCCGGTGACATCGAGTTCGCGCAGCGTTCTAAGAATCCGGCACGCGATAGCGCCACGATTGGCGATAAGAATCGTCTCGAACATGGGAGGAATCTTGATTCAGAGGCGGGCCGTCCCGCCGTGGGAGATGCGAGCCGCGGTCGTCCACGGCCGTATTCGCGTCAGCGATCTGCCTGACTCAGCGCTTCGCGCGTGAGCGTGAAATGACGTCCTGAGCGCACGAGCATGAGGAACGAGAACCAGCTACGGATACGCTTCAGTCCCATATCAGCAGCTCCGCTGGCGTCGGGTTATAGGCGTTGCACGGGTTGTTCAACTGGGGGCAGTTGGAAATCAGCACGATGACGTCCATCTCGGCACGCAGTTCGACGTACTTCCCCGGCGCGGAAATGCCGTCTTCGAAGCTGAGCCCCCCTTCCGCCGTCACCGGCACGTTCATGAAAAAGTTGACGTTCGCGCCAATGTCCTGCTTCGAGAGGCGGCCGTCATGTGCGCAAGCGCGCAGGAAGTTGTCACGGCAGCTGTGCATATAGCGCTTTCCCAACGCATAGCGCACGGTATTGCTCTCCTGTGCGCAGGCACCGCCGAGCGTATCGTGGCGTCCACAGGTATCGGCAACGACGGTCAGCATGGGATTGCCGAGATTCGAATACAACACGGAGCCAGCCGTCAGGTAGAGCCTCTTCTGTCGACGCAACGTGCGTTGTGGATCGAAGCGTTCCCGCGGGTCGGCGAGGCTGTAGAACAGGGTATCGACCGCCTGGTTGCCCTCCAGATCGACGATGCGCAGTGTTTGGCCCGCCTTCACTTCGTGAAGCCAGGGCTCACCCGCAGCCACTGTCTCGCGGTAGACCGCGCTCTCGGGCTGTCTGTCGCTGACGACAAGCGTGCTCATCATGAAGTCGCCTCCGCTCAAAGAAAGAATCGCTCTGTGTTGATGAAGCCGCGCACGTTTTCCTCGCATGCGGTACGACACACTTCGGCCACGTTGGGCTGCGCCTCGCTCAACCCGAGTTTCACCGCCTTGGGGGCATATTCAGGGTTCGGGTCAACCGGGTGCTGAATCGCGGTGAGCACGACAAGCGTGTTCATTGGCGCATACAACTCAACGTAGTCACCGGCCTTCGAGTTGTTGCTCACGAAATTGAGCTCCCCTTCGCCGGTGACATCAACGCGGCTGAAAAGGTTGAGCGTCATCAGCAGGTCTGAGATGTCGAGCCCCCATTTGCTCATCTCGACGAGCAAATTGTCCGTGCCATTTCGGTAGAACGCGTTGCGCAGTTCCTGATAGCGGCCAGGACCATACCGCGCCGTGACCTCCTCGGCGTTCGAGACGCCTCCGATGCTGTCGTGCCACCCGCATGTGTCGTCGACGATGGCAGCGAGAACACGCCCCATATCGGAGTACAGGCAGTGACCCGTCGTGAGCTTTGCGGTGTGCTGGCACTTCAGCGAATCCGGGAGGTTCAGTCGCTCACTCTTCTCCATTGCATTGACCATCATGACGCTGACATTGGCGCCACCGTGCAGGTCAGTCACGCGCAACGATTGCCCGCGCTTCACGATGAGCGAGGTATGGCCGCCCCCTGGTACAGTTTCTTCAAGCAATAACTTCATGTTTGTGTCCCTTCATGAGACCACTTCGATGTTGGACGCGCCTTGAACCGCCGCGCGTGCCAGATGAACCGCGGACACCGATTCGCGGCTACGGTCGAGTGGAATGTTGTAGGTGATACGGGCTCCGTAGGCGCCCGGCGCCTGGGGGTCCACGCGTACCTTGTCGAATACCAGCACACGACTTCCCAACGTGAAGCCCTCTTTCAGGTCATGCGTAACCATGAAAATGGTTAGCTTCGCTTCGCGCCACAGGTCCGAGAGCAGCGCGTGCATGTCCTTGCGGATGCCGGGGTCGAGTGCGCCGAACGGCTCGTCGAGTAGCAGGACGCGCGGCTTCATCATCAAGGCCTGCGCAATGGCGAGGCGTTGTTGCATACCACCGGAGAGTTGCTGCGGGTACTTGTTCAAGGCCGCGCCGAGTCCCACCCGCTCGAGCATTGCCGCGGCCTCGTCTCGCGCGGCGCGCCGTTGCGCTCCGAAGAGTCTGCCCGTGAGCTTCGCTTTCGGAAGCTCCAGTCCCAGCATCACGTTGCGCAATACGCTAAGGTGCTCGAACACCGAGTAGCGTTGAAACACCACGCCACGATGGGCATCCGGTTCGCCGGGCAGCGGTTGGCCGTCGAGCAGAATCTCGCCGCGCGTCACTTGCTCCTGACCCAGCAGCAGTCGCAGAAATGTCGACTTTCCGCAGCCGGAAGCGCCGACCATGGAACAGAACTCGCCCTCCTGGATCGTCAGATTCAAACGCTCCAGGACCACCTGGCCGCCGTACTCTTTCCGTAAGCGATCCATTATCGACGTCTACCCAATGCGACTCTGAGCGAGGAGCATAGGTGTCCACCTATTTGGAGGTGGACACCTATGGCTGACAAAGACTCAGGGTTGAGGGTGGTTCGGCAAAGCAGGGATGGCCGTCGCCGCTACGACGAAAGCGGCAAACGCACGTTGGTCGAGGCTGCATTGCGCCCAGGCGTGTCGGTGGCGCGCATTGCGCAAGAGCACGAGATCAACGCCAACCTGCTGCGCA
>NZ_JAMBPR010000062.1 GCF_024206475.1 Paraburkholderia sp. CNPSo 3274 | reverse complement strand
CACTTAACTACCGGCTTCTTTCTGCGTTGCTGCGTCTGCAGCAGAGAAACGAGATTATGAAGACTGCCCGGCGATCTGTCAACAGGTTTTTTAACTTCGTTCAACCTGCCGCTCAACTTCGAATCACCCGCAGACCCAGTCGCCACAAGGCTTTCGCCCGGGCTTCCCGTCTCCCCGCGCCTTCATCGAAAGCGCGAAAGACCGGAATTCTAGTCACGCAAGCGACATCTTGCAAGCGGTTTTTTGACGGGCTAACAGAATAGGCTAAACACGGCTCGCCTACCTCAAGTAGTAGTCGCCATAGTGCGTCCGGCCGATGCCTTCCGGCTCCGCAGCAACCACGATCCAGCAGCGCGCCCGTGCCGATCCGACGCGCTCCTGCTGCCCAATCCGATGGCGCGCGCGGAACCGACTAGAATATGGGGTTCTCTGCACCCCAACTCACGGATTTATGCGCTCGCGAATCGCCAAACGCCTTCCTCCTGACGCCGACAAGCTCGTCGGCCTCTCGCTCGCCCTGTTCGCCTCGGGCAGCCGCACCGAAGACCGCTTCTGGGAGGCAAAGCTCGACACGCTGCTAGCGAAGGTCGTGCGCAACGGCAATCAGACTACGCTCGACGCCGCGCTCGATCATCTGCAGCAGAATCATCCGGACGCCTACGGCGCGCTCGCTGACATGGCCGAGACGCACAGCGAATCGTTCGTCGTCGAACACGACGGCGCGCAATATGAGGCGCTGCTCGTCGCCGCGCCAGTGCTGGCCTGGACGCGCTATGTCATCCCTTCGGGCCCGCTGAAGGCCGACGGGGCAGACGCCCTGCGCACCCATCTTCAGGCCCATGTGCTCGCGAACGGCACACGCGTGTCGATGGCCCCCTATCTCTATAGCATCGACCAGTTGCCACGCCACCATGTCGAAACCTGGCGCCTCGCACAACAGCTTACGCAGGCGGCGCTGAGCGGCGCGCCGGCTAAAATCAGCTCGGGCGAACTGCCGGAAACGTCGCCGATCCTCGCCGATCCGCGTTTCCTGCTCGCCGTCGTCGCAGCTCCTGTTGGCGCCCCGCTCTTCCGCTGGCAGGAAGAGGAGCACGGCTCGCGCATCGAACGCGGTCAATGCCTGGAACAATGGGCCACCCAGGGCGGCGCCAACCTTGCCGTCGTCATGCCGGGCTGCGAGTTCGAGTGCCTGCTGCCGGACGCCTACTACTCCGCCTGCCGCGACGCGGACGAGCGCGTGCGCCCGCACACGATCCGCACCGCCGTGCGCTATCTGCTCGACACGATCGGCGCAGGCGCTCAGGACTTGCGCGCCGTCGTCGCCGGCTTCGGCGAGCGCCGTATCGACGAATACCGCATCGCTTTCACGAAGCGCGGCAGCAACGACGTGCTGTATGGCGTGGTCTGGCCGCTCTATGGCCGCGAGAACGGCGACGCCGAGATCGACGAAGAACCGACCGAAGAGAATGTCAGCAGCGGTCCGCTCGAAGAGATCGTTGCACTGCTGAAGGAATCGGGCATCACCGACATCCGTCGTCACGCTGGCCGCTTCGAGCCGGAATATTGCGATGACTGCGGCGTGCCGCTCTATGCGGATCCACTCGGCGAGATCGTCCACGCCGAGATGCCAGAAGATGCTGAGCCCGTACAACCACACTTCCACTAGGACAACGCCCAAATTCCTACCCGGTCCCGCCTGTGTGCGGGACTTTTTTTTGCCCTATGTCTTATGCCTTTTGGACAGGCCGCCAGCGCTCAACCTTTTTGTCATCATGGTGCTGTTGGTCTGGTTCACCGCCGCTTAGAAGCGGTGCGCGTTGCACAACATTTCGAGAGGCCGTCAACGAGAGGAGGGCATATCCATGCGGTTCGTTGTACTCAATCCGGACGCCGAAAGGCGCGAAGGGCTCAAGGCGCTGTTAAGACAAATCGACCGTCGCGCACGCTTCAATGATGCGCCGGACTGGCGCAGCGCTGAGCGCGCCATGCAACGGTTCACCCCCAACCTGATCGTGATCGACTGGCACGACGGCATCCGCGCCGGCGAACTGCGCCACTTTGTCATGCGGCACCGCGGCCTGCCCGTGGCCATACTGGTCGACAGCACCGAGACGCCCACGACCGTGCGCGCGCTCATCAACGAAGGCGCCCGCGGCATCATCCGGCGCACCACGGACTCCCTCCTGATCGTGAAGTTTCTGGAGCTCATCATGCTCGGCGGCGATCATCTGCCGACCGACGTGCTCGGTCCATGCACGCCATGGCCCCTGCCGCCCCGGCGCAACGCCAAGGCCGCCGCACAGGCCCGCAAGGTGCGTCCGAAGGTCGACCTGTCACCACGACAGGAGCAGATCCTGCGCTGCGTCCATATGGGCAATACGAACAAGATGATCGCGAGAGCGCTCGGCATCAGCGAGGGCACGGTGAAAGTCCATCTGACAAGCATCTTTCAGCAGCTCGGCGCGCCCAATCGCGCGGCGGCCGTCGCGATCTACAACGGCTTGCTCGCGAACCAGCTGCAGGTGCTGCGCGCGCGATGCGAGCGGGCGGCGAAGCCCAGGCACGGCGAACACGGCCCGGTGCCATTGCGCGCACGTGAAGGTCTGGCGCTTCGCTATCCGTTGCTGTCAGGCGACAGTGTGGCGCCGCTGCCCATCGCCGCGGAGCCGGTGACGCCTTATGGCGACCCCGCCGCGGCGCAGCAGGTGCGCCCCGTCGAGGTCGACGAGGCCAGCGAGAGCGCGGACGAGGAAGCCCTGGTGCTCGCTCGCGCACACGTCTTGCCTTCCAACGAGTAATATGAAGCACATGGGGTTCCTATTTACGCCGCTTCCGCTCTGGGTTGCAATCGGTGCCTGGGTTGTCACCGTGGGGCTGCTCGCGCTCGCGCTATGGAAGAACCCCTTCAAGCGTCTGCAAGACGCGACGCTCCAGCACGTGTGGCTCGCGATCGCCGTCGCGATCTCCGTGCTGTGGGCGAGCAACGCGTGGCTCGAAGACGGCACCGTGCTGCACCTGCTCGGCGCCACGCTCGTGGTCACGCTATTCGACTGGGGGCTCGCGCTCGTCGCCATGGGCATCGTCGTCGGGCTCGCCGCGCTTGTCTTCGACGCCCCCTGGGAAGGCGTCGCCCTCACCTTCCTGATATTCGGCGCCTTCCCTGTCGCGATTTCGGCGCTGCTGCAGCGCGCCTGCACCGCGTGGCTGCCGCGCAACCTCTTCATGTTCATCGTCGGCCAGGGTTTCGTGTCGCCGGCCATCGCCGTTTCGGCGGCGGCCTATCTCGCGCTCGGCACCCATGTCACGCTCAACGGCGGATCGGCGATTACCGTGCCCGCAGGTTATGCATTCAGCGTATTTCTGCTCGCTTCGGGCGAAGCCTGGTTCACAGGCATGGCGACCGCGCTGATCGCCGTCTACCGGCCGGCCTGGGTCACCACCTACGACGTGCGTCGCTATCGCCTGGGCGGCCCGCGAACCTGAGCGCTGCCTCAGCTCGACGCCGCACCGCCAGCAACGTGACGACGGGCGCGACGATACGTCGCGATCGACCATCGGCGCATACCCAGCAGCGCTTACGCCGATCCCGCCGCTCAGACAGAACAAAATAATTGTTTCCGAATTGAACTCAACCCAGCTGCGCAGCATCTTACGGTGCCTGACGTCTCACCCCTCTTCCCTAGCAAGTAGATGGACTGCAACCATGCATCCCGCCGGCTTTTGTTCGTAGCCGGTCAACTGGCGGCGTGCGCCGCGAGCCTCATGCTCATCGCCGCGCCAGCCGCGCAGGCCGATCAACTCGATCAACACAACGATCTCGTCAATCAGTTCGTCACCCAGATGCACGCGGACCCGCTAGTCGCGGACTGCGCGGCGCATGGCGATTTCGTAGCAAGCACGTCGGCGGCGCTCGATCACGTCGAGTTTCCGCCCAGTTCGTTCGACAAAGCGCACGCGAGCGTGACGCCGTGGAACGACTCGTTCGACGAAGGCAAGCAACGCGTGAAGGTCGATACGATCGTGACAGTCGACGGCATCGGCATTGCCAAAGAAAGCGGCAACGCGCCCTACGATCTGAAGTTTCGCTGCGGCTATGTCGGGCAGCAGATGCTCGCGTTCAGCTGGAACGATCCCGTCCCGCCGGCGCACGCACGGAGCGAGCGCGGCACAGCGTCGCAGGGCGGCACACATGGAAAG
Organism: Paraburkholderia sp. CNPSo 3274; assembly: GCF_024206475.1. Classification (GTDB taxonomy): domain Bacteria; phylum Pseudomonadota; class Gammaproteobacteria; order Burkholderiales; family Burkholderiaceae; genus Paraburkholderia. The sequence continues at coordinate 49,903 of NZ_JAMBPR010000062.1, read as the reverse complement.
GGCAAGCATTCGACCAAGAAGGCCACTGGCAAGGGCTCAAAGAACGCGCCCTCGAACAAGTCGAGCCACAAGTCGTCGACGAGCAGCACGAAATCGTCCAGCAAATCGACAACGACGAAATCCGCTGCGAAGAAAACGACTTCAAAGAAGAAAACGACGGCTCACTGAACTCCTCGCTATTCTCGATGAAAAAAAGGGGGAAACGGCCAGGCCGTTTCCCCCTTTCCTTAACGTCTGCGTGGCGAGGGCCGCGTGTTACGCGAACGTCTCTACGTGATGCAGGATGGCCTGTAGCATCGCAGCGCCAAGCGCGGCGCTACGCTCGCCGTTCCAGCCTACGCGTTCGTCGGGCAGATTGGCGTTGTCCTTGAACGGCATCTCGAGCGTGAGCGACGGGCAGCCATAGCGATGGCCAATGTACTTCGACGCGAGCTTGAGCGCATCTTCGCGGTAGCGGCTCGCCTCGTAGCCGTGCTGATCCTGGAAGTCGGGGCTCGCCACCTTGAACGCCTCGATGAACGCCTTCTGCTCCGTGCGTTGCTGATCGGTAAAGCCCGGCAGCATTTCCGAGCCCGCCACGAACACATAGGGCAGCGTCTCGTCGCCATGGATGTCGAAGAAAAGATCGACGCCCGTGGCTTCGATCGCATCGCGCACGACCAGCACTTCGGGGCTGCGCTGCGCGTCCGGCCCCATCCACTCGCGGTTCAGGTTCGCGCCCACGGCGTTGGTGCGCAAATTCCCGTGCACGCTACCGTCCGGATTCATGTTCGGCACGATATGGAATACGGCGCGGTCGTACAGCTTGCGCGCGACCGGATCGCCCGCCCAATCGCCCCAACCGGCGAGCCGCTTAACCAACCCTTCCACGAACCACTCGGCCATGCTCTCGCCCGGATGCTGGCGCGCGATGATCCAGACCGTCTTCTTGGGCTTGCCGTCAGGCGCGGTATCGCCCGGCATGCCGAGCGAGAGCAGCGACATGGGCCGGCCTTCCACGCTTTGGCCGAGTTCCGTGAGCGCGGCGTGCGGCAGTTGCTGAAGCGCGCCAAGGAATTCCGCGTGACGCTCTTCGCTATACGGCTCGAAGTACGCGTAGTAGATGCTGTCGAAGTCGGGCGTGTGGTCGATGACGAGTTCCTTCCCGTCATAGGAGGTCGGCACGCGGAACCAGTTCACGCGGTCGTAGCTCGCCGCGGCCTGATAGTCGTGCCAACCCTCGGGAAATGCGCAGGCCGAGGCGTTCTCGAACGTCATCACGCAACGCTCGCCGCGCACGCCCGAGATGCGGAAGTAGAACCATTGCGCGAACTCGGACTGGTTGTCCGCTCGCACGCGCAGGCGGATGTCGTCGGCGCGCTCGCACGATAGAACCTCGATCGCGCCCGCATCGAACTGGCTGGTAATGGCAATCGTCATGGTGTTTTCCTTCCCGCTTACTTGTTCATTTACTCGGCGATGCGCCGACGAAATACATAGGTCGAATCGTTCGATGCATCCGCATCGAACGCGTAGCCTTCCACGTCGAACGCCTTGAGCGCTTCGGGCTCGGCAACGCGGTTCTCGACGGCATAACGCGCCATCAATCCGCGCGCGCGCTTCGCGTGGAAGCTGATGATCTTGTAGCGCCCGCCCTTCCAGTCTTCGAATACCGGCGTGATGACAGGCGCGGCGAGCTTCTTCGGCTTCACCGCCTTGAAGTACTCGTTCGACGCGCAGTTCACCAGCACGCGCGCGCCCTTCTTCGCTTTCGCGTGGTTGTGCTCGATCTGCGCATTGATCGCGTGCGTGATGCGCTCGCCCCAAAACGCGTAGAGATCCTTGCCGCGCGCATTTTCGAAACGCGTGCCCATTTCCAGGCGATATGGCTGCAGCAGATCGAGCGGACGCAGCAAGCCATAGAGCCCGGAGAGCACACGCACATGCTGTTGCGCATAGTCGAGATCCGCCGACGAGAGCGACTTCGCGTTGAAGCCTTCGTAGACGTCGCCATTGAACGCGAGCACGGCCTGCTTCGCATTGGTCTGGCTGAACTGCTTCGACCAGTCGGCATAGCGCTGAAAATTCAGGCGCGCGAGCGGGTCGGAAATGCTCATCAGCGAACCGATCTGTTGCGGCGAGAGGCGGCGCAGGCCCGCGATCAGCTCGGCTGCGTCGTCGACGAAATCGGGGATGGTGTGGGTTTCGATGTGCGCCGGTGTGTCATAGTCGAGCGATTTGGCCGGCGACAGAACGATTATCATAGAGGCTTGCAGGCACGATGTGCCGATGTTCAAAGGCGAAAGCCCGATTGTAGCGAATTCACGAATGACCGGCCTCACGCCCCCAACCGCAGCATCCCTCTCGCCCGCCGCCGCCGCGGCGCTCCCCGTGGTTCTCGACTCGAACGTCTGGCTCGATATCCTCGTGTTCGACGACCCGCACACGCGCCCCATTCGCGTGGCGCTCGAGCGCGGCGCGATCCAGGCGCTGATCGACGCGCGCTGCCAGGCCGAGTTGGCTCACGTGCTCGACTATCCGCAGTTCGCTGGCCGCGGCGTCGCGAAAGCGGACGCGCTCGCCGCGCTGGCCAGGCTCGTCGAACTGATCGAGCTACCCGAGCTTCCCGCCGACGCGCGGCCCCTGCCCCAATGCCGCGACCGCGACGACCAGAAGTTTCTGGAATTGGCGCGAGCAAGCGGCGCACAGTGGCTCGTCTCGAAGGACCGCGCGGTGCTCAAGCTCGCGAAGCGTGTGGCGCGCGACTTCGGCTTTCGCATCGCGACGCCCGACGCCTTCGTCGCCGAATGCATGCAAAACGCAGTTCAAGCAACACAGGCCTGATGCCCCTGCATCGCGGCGCACGCGCCCGGCCTGATCACCGCTGCCGCGCCGATTTGCCTACAATCAACCTTTCCCGTCCCAACGCCTGACTGCCGCCCGCGACATGAACGCACCGCATCCCACGCAGAATTCGCAGGACACCCTGCTCACGCCCTCTTTTCCGTCGCGTCTGCCGAACGTCGGCACGACGATCTTCACCGTGATGAGCGCGCTCGCCGCCGAAAAGGGCGCGGTCAACCTGGGTCAGGGCTTTCCCGACTTCGATTGCGACGCGCGCATCGTCGACGCCGTCGCGCAAGCCATGCGCGAGGGCCACAACCAGTACCCGCCGATGGCAGGCATCGCCGCGCTGCGCGAGGCGATTGCGGACAAGATCGAGCACGTGTACGGCCGCCGCTACGACGCCAATAGAGAGATCACGGTGACCGCTGGCGCCACGCAAGCACTCCTCACGGCGATTCTCGCGACCGTGCACGCGGGCGACGAAGTGATCGTGGTCGAGCCGACCTACGACAGCTATTTGCCGTCGATCGAACTCGCGGGCGGCAAGCCCGTGTTCGTGACGCTCGAAGCGCCCGACTATGCGATTCCGTTCGACCGCCTCGCCGCGGCCATCACGCCGAAAACGCGCCTCATCCTCATCAACACGCCGCACAACCCCACGGGCACAGTGTGGCGCGCCGAGGACATGCAAAAGCTCGAGGAGATCGTGCGGGGCACCAACGTGCTGATCCTCTCCGACGAGGTCTACGAGCACATGGTCTACGACGGCCAGCCGCACGAAAGCGTGGCGCGCTATCCGGAACTGGCCGCGCGCAGCTTCATCGTGTCGAGCTTCGGCAAGACCTATCACGTGACGGGCTGGAAGGTGGGCTATGTCGCCGCGCCCGCACCGCTCACGGCCGAGTTCCGCAAGGTGCACCAGTTCAACGTGTTCACCGTGAACACGCCGATGCAGTTCGGCCTCGCGCAATATCTGCGCGATCCGAAGCCGTATCTGGAACTGCCCGCGTTCTACCAGAAGAAGCGCGACTTCTTCCGCGCCGGACTCGCCAACACGCGCTTCAAGCTGCTGCCATGCACAGGCACCTACTTCCAGTGCGTGGACTATTCGGCGATCAGCGATCTGCCCGAAGCGGAATTCTCGAAGTGGCTCACAGCGGAGATCGGCGTGGCGGCCATTCCGGTGTCAGCGTTCTATCACGAGGCGCACGAATCGGGCGTCGTGCGCTTTTGCTTCGCCAAGCAGGAAAGCACGCTCGCGACCGCGCTCGAGCGGCTCGCGCGGCTCTGAAGTCGTTCGCGCGCGATGAATCCGCGAACGGCAGTGCGTTCCCGATCATCGCGCGCAACCATGTGCAAAGTGCCGCAACGCTTACGAGTTCGCCTCGATATACGCCTTGCGGTCGGCGTTGACGCGCTGCGCCGTCGGGCGTTCACCGATCAGCTTGATATACGACTTCCAGTCGATGCCCACTTCGGCGAGGAAATCGCTGCCGTAGACCGCCTGTGTCGCGCGGCCCACAAGCGGCAGGCTCACGAACGCCGCTGCATCGGCCGCGCCGAACTGCTCGCCCGCCACGTAAGGCGCGAACTTCGCGATCCGCCTGAAGGCCGCCACGTAGCGGCGCAGCCGCTTTTCCATGGTCGTCTTGACCTCTTCCATCGCCTTGCCGCCGAAGAACGCCTCGCCGTACAGTTCACGCGCGTTCAACTCCAGATGCGTCTCGATGAAGACGATGAGTTCGCGCTCCTTCGCCGCCTGCCACGGATCCGCCGCGAAAATGTGCTTCTCTGGAAAGCGTGCCGCCAGATACTCGACGATCACTTCCGACTCGCACAAAAAGCCTTGTTCCGTTTCGATGAAAGGCACCTTGCCGCCCGGCGACTGCGCGAGCAGCGCCTCTTCGAGCGGCAGTTTATTCGGCACCTCCTCGAACTCGATGCCGTGCTCGAGCAGCAGAAGCTTGACCTTGTTGTAGTAATTCGAAAGCGCGAAACCGTGCAGTTTGATCATCCTCGTTGCCTCCTTGAGAGGGGCAGTTCCCTTATCGAAACTGCCGAACCGTTTTCATAAAATTGTACGAGCGTGCTATTCTAGGCCAATCATGGAGCCAGGCTTCCAATGACTTCACATCATTTCAACATTGAGACAATCGGCATAGTCGGCACCGGCGCGATGGGCCGCGGTATCGCCCAGATCGCCGCACAGGCGGGCCTCTCGGTGCGCCTCTACGACACGAACCCGCAGGCGGTCGCCGCCGCGCGCGATTATCTCGCCGACACCTTCGCGAAACTCGCGGCAAAAGGCAAGCTCGACGAGGCCGCCGCCAAGGCCGCGCTCGAACGCGTGAGCGGCGCGCACACGCTCGATGAACTCGCGCTCTGCGATCTCGTGATCGAGGCGATCGCCGAGAATCTCGAGGCCAAGCGTACGCTCTTTCGCGAGCTCGAAACCGTGGTGAGCGAGCGTTGCCTGCTCGTCTCGAACACCTCTTCCCTCTCCATTACCGCCATCGCTGCCGCGTGCAGCGATCCATCGCGCGTCGCGGGCTATCACTTCTTCAACCCCGTGCCGCTCATGAAGGTGGTCGAAGTGATCGACGGCCTGCGCAGCGATCCCGCGGCCGGCGACGCGCTCATGGCGCTCGCGCGCCGCATGGGCCACACGCCAGTGCGCGCGAAGGACATGCCCGGCTTCATCGTCAATCACGCGGGCCGCGGCATGAATACCGAAGGCCTGCGCGTGGCGGGCGAAGGCGTAGCGAGCTTCGTCGAGATCGATCGCATCATGCGTGAGCAGGCGGGCTTTCGCCTCGGACCGTTCGAGCTGCTAGACCTCACCGCGCTCGATGTCTCGCATCCGGTGATGGAGTCGATCTATCACCAGTTCTATGAGGAGCCGCGCTTCACGCCCTCGCCCATTACCGGCGTGCGGCTTGCGGGGGGCCTCGTCGGCCGCAAAGCCGGTGAAGGCTTCTATCGCTATGTCGATGGCAAGCAGGAGGTGCCCGACGAGCCCGCTGCGCCCACAGCGCTGCCCGCGCGCGTCTGGGTGAGCCGCCGCAACGCCGCCGCGCGTGACGCCGTGCTCGCGCTCGCAGCGAAAGCGGGTGTGCCCATCGACCAAGGCGATACACCGGCAGCGGACTCGCTGATCGTCGTCGCGCCGCTCGGCCTCGACGCCACGACCGCCGCGCTCGACGAGCAGCTCGACGCGAGCCGCGTCGTCGCCATCGACACGCTGTTCCCGCTCGGCACCGCGAAGCGCCGCACGCTGATGACGACACCCGCCACCACGCGCGAAGCATGCGAAGCGGGCCACGCGTTCTTCGCCGCCGACGGTGTGCCAGTCACCGTGATCCGCGATTCGACGGGCTTTGTCGCGCAGCGTATCGTCGCGACGATCGTCAACATCGGTTGCGACATCGCGCAAAAGCAGATTGCCACGCCCCGCGACATCGACCTCGCGGTCACGCTGGGCCTGGGCTACCCGCGCGGCCCGCTCGCGCTCGGCGACGCGCTGGGCGCGCGCACGATCCTCACGATCCTGCGCAACATCCACAGCGTGCTCGGCGAGCCGCGCTATCGCCCGTCGCCGTGGCTCGCGCGCCGCGCGCAGCTCGGCCTTTCGCTGACGCACGCCGAAGCAGCAGACATCAACGCATCGAACGAGGCTCCGCAATGAGCGCAGAACTCCGCAGCACCCGCCCGCAAGGCCACGAATCGACACTCGTCCTCACGCTGTCGAACCCCGGCGCACGCAACGCGCTGCATCCCGACATGTACGCCGCCGCCGTCGAAGCCTTCGACGCCGCCGAGCGCGACCCGTCGCTGCGCGCGATCGTCCTCACGGGCGCCGACAACTTCTTCTGCGCGGGCGGCAACCTCAACCGCCTGCTCGAAAACCGCGCGAAGGACCCTTCGGTGCAGGCCGCCAGCATCGACATGCTCGCTGCGTGGGTCACCGCGATGCGCCAGTCGAGCAAGCCGATCATCGCGGCCGTGGAAGGCGCGGCCGCCGGCGCGGGCTTCTCGCTCGCGCTCGCCGCCGACCTGCTCGTCGCCGCCGACGATGCGAAGTTCGTCATGGCCTATTCGCGTGTGGGTCTGACGCCCGACGGCGGCGGCTCGTGGTTCCTCGCGCGCTCGCTGCCGCGCTCGCTCGCGTTCGAGCTGATGGTCGAAGGCAAGCCGATCGGCGCGGCGCGTCTCGCGGAACTGGGCGTCGTGAACCGGCTCGCGAAGCCGCACACGGCGCTCGATACGGCGCTTGCCTGGGCCGACGAACTCGCGAAGATCTCGCCGAATTCGGTCGCGCGCATCAAGGGTTTGACGAACGTCGCGGACACGCAACCGCTCGACGCGCAGCTCGCTGCGGAGCGCGAAAGTTTCGTCGCGTCGCTGCATCACCGCGACGGCCTCGAAGGCATTACCGCGTTCCTCGAAAAACGCGCCCCTGTCTACAAGTAAATCCGCTTCTATCCGCACGAGCGGCACACCCATGACCGAATACCAGTTGCCCGCGCGCCGGCGCCTCTACGTGATGCGTCACGGCGACGTCACCTACTTCGACGAGACGGGTCGCGCAATCGACCCGGACACGGTGCCGCTCAACGAGAACGGCCGCGCCCAGGCAACCGCCGCCGGCGAAGCGTTCGCCCTGCAGGGGGTGCGTTTCGATCGCGTGATCGTGAGCGGACTGCGCCGCACGGTCGAGACTGCGCAGCGCGTGCTCGCGGCAACCGGTCAGTCGATTGAACTCGAAGTGCAGAGCGCGTGGGAAGAGATTCGCGGCGGCCGTCTCGCCGCCATTCCCCCCGCTGAAGTCGAAGCCGCCTTTCTGCGCGTGTTCGACGGCATCGTGCCGGAAGACACGCGCTTTCTCGGCGGTGAGACCATCGGCGAGCTGCTCGACCGCGTGCTGCCGCCGCTCGATGCACTGCGCGCCGACCGTTCGTGGGACTCGGCACTGCTCGTGCTGCACGGCGGCGTGAACCGCGCGATTCTTTCGCATGCGATCACGGCGGGCGGACGCGCATTCTTCGGCCATCTCGCGCAGGCCACGGGCTGCATCAACGCACTCGATGTCGGCGCCGCGCCGCGAGACTGGGTCGTGCGCATGCTCAACCACGCGCCGCCCTCGCCGCTGCACCGCGACACCCGCAACACGACGATGGAGATGCTGTACGCGCAGTACCTGCGCTATAAACCGCGCGGCTGACGCGCGGCGACCCACAGGAGAATCAGGAGAAGGGAGACGAATATGGCGCAAGCCACCCCGGATGGAGACACGCAAAACAACGCGCAACCGCGCCCCGACTACTCGGCGTTCGAAGGTACGCGCCCGGTTGCCGAGCGCCAGCGCTTCGACACCGAGGCGCTGGGCACCTGGCTCGCCGCTCACGTGGAAGGCTTCAAAGGCCCCCTCACGATCGAGCAGTTCGCCGGCGGCCAGTCGAACCCGACGTTCAAGCTCGTCACACCCGGCCGCACCTACGTGATGCGCGCGAAGCCGGGACCCAAGGCGAAGCTGCTGCCGTCCGCGCACGCGATCGAACGCGAATACCGCGTGATGGACGCGCTCGCCGCAACCGACGTACCGGTCGCAAAAATGCTCGCGCTCTGCGACGACGAAGCGGTGATCGGCCGTGCGTTCTACGTGATGGAGTTCGTCGAGGGGCACGTGCTCTGGGACCAGTCGCTGCCCGGCATGACGCGCGAGCAACGCGGCGCGATCTACGACGAGATGAACCGTGTGATCGCCGCGCTCCACAACGTGAAACCCGACGCCGTGGGCCTCGCCGATTACGGCAAGCCAGGCAATTATTTCGCACGCCAGATCGATCGCTGGAGCCGCCAGTATCAGGCCTCGGAAACGGAGTGCATCGACGCCATGCATCACCTGATCGAATGGCTGCCGCAGCACATGCCCGATGATGCGGGCTCACGCGTATCCATCGTGCATGGCGACTATCGCCTCGACAACCTGATCTTTCACCCGCACGAGCCGCGCGTGCTGGCCGTGCTCGACTGGGAGCTCTCCACACTCGGCGACCCGCTCGCCGACTTCTCCTATCACTGCATGGCCTGGCACGTCGATCCCGCGCAGTTCCGCGGCATTGCCGGGCTGGACTGGCAGGCGCTCGGCATTCCCGACGAGGCGCAGTACGTCGCGCGCTATTGCGAGCGCACCGGCCTCGAGATTCGCGGCGACTGGAACTTCTATCTTGCGTACAACATGTTCCGGATCGCGGCGATCCTGCAGGGCATCATGAAACGCGTGGTGGACGGCACAGCCGCGAGCGCGCAGGCAATCGACGCAGGGCGCCGCGCGAGGCCGATGGCGGAGCTCGCCTGGCGCTACGCGCAGAAGGTTCGCTGAAACGCGTTCGAGAAACGACTTACTTTTCATTGTCACTGTCACTGTCACTGTCACTGCATCGCATTGCGAGGTTACCGATGAATTTCGATTACTCCCCGAAAGTGCAGGCGCTGCGCGAGAAACTGCTCGCGTTCTTCGACGAACACATCTATCCGAACGAAGCCGTTTTCCACGAGGAAGTCGAGCGCAATCGCGCGAATGGCAACGCGTGGGTGCCCACGGAGATCGTCGAGCAGTTGAAGGAAAAGGCGCGCGCGGCTGGGCTGTGGAACCTGTTCCTGCCTGCCTCCGAACGCGGCGCGGGCCTCACGAACCTCGAATATGCGCCACTGTGCGAAATCATGGGCCGCGTGCACTGGGCACCTGAAGTGTTCAACTGCAGCGCGCCCGACACCGGCAACATGGAAACCATCGAGCGCTACGGCAGCGAGGCGCACAAGCAGCAATGGCTCGCGCCGCTGCTGGCAGGCCAGATCCGCTCCGCCTTCCTGATGACCGAGCCCGACGTGGCCTCGTCGGACGCGACGAACATCCAGACGCGCATCGAGCGCGACGGCGATGACTACGTGATCAACGGCACGAAGTGGTGGTCGTCGGGTGCGGGCGACCCGCGCTGCGCGATCTACATCCTGATGGGCAAGACCGATCCCGATGCGCCGCGCCATGCTCAACAGTCGATGATCCTTGTGCCCTCGGACTCGGCCGGCATCACCGTGCGCCGCCCGCTCACCGTGTTCGGCTACGACGACGCGCCGCACGGCCATATGGAGATCACGCTCGAAAACGTGCGCGTGCCCGCTGCGAACATTTTGCTCGGCGAAGGCCGCGGGTTCGAGATCGCGCAAGGGCGACTGGGACCGGGCCGCATTCACCACTGCATGCGTCTCATCGGCCTCGCGGAACGCGCACTCGAATTCATGGCGAAGCGCGCCCTTTCACGTGTGGCATTCGGCAAGGCAGTCGCCCAGCAGACCGTCACGCAGGAGCGCATTGCCGAAGCGCGCTGCATGATCGAACAGGCCCGGCTGCTCACGCTCAAGACCGCATACATGATGGATACCGTCGGCAACAAGGGCGCGCGCGGTGAGATCGCCATGATCAAGGTGGTGGCGCCGAACATGGCCTGCCAGGTGATCGACTGGGCCATGCAGGTGCACGGCGCGGCGGGCGTGAGCGGCGACTTCCCGCTGGCGTACTCGTACGCTTCGGCGCGCACGCTGCGCTTCGCCGACGGCCCCGACGAAGTGCACCGCAACGCCATCGCCAAGCTCGAACTCGCGCGCCATATGGACGCGGGAGCGGCGTCGCGCGTAGAGATGCCGGTCACGCGTTCGTAGGTCCGCGCAAGTCCACAAGCGCAGCAGGGGCGCTCTTGCGCCCTCTGCGAGCGACGCCGATCTATGCTAATTTGCGCCAGATCGGGCGTCGCGGAAGACTATCCAGACTTTCGCGGCGCCTTCTTTCATGGTGCCAAGGAGCCACGATGATCGACGTCTACAGCTGGGCCACGCCGAACGGTCACAAAGTCCATATCATGCTCGAGGAAACCGGCCTCGAATACCGGGTGCATCCGGTCGATATCGGTGCAGGCGACCAGTTCAAGCCCGAATTCCTCGCCATCAGCCCGAACAACAAGATTCCCGCCATTACCGACTCCGAAGGCCCGCGCCGCGCCGACGGCCAGCCGTTCTCGCTGTTCGAGTCGGGCGCGATCCTGATCTACCTCGCCGCGAAAACCGGCCGCTTCATGCCTGAGGACCTCGCCGCGCGCTACGACGTGCTGCAATGGGTGATGTTCCAGATGGGCGGCCTCGGCCCCATGCTCGGCCAGGCGCACCACTTCCGCATCTATGCGCCCGAGAAGATCGACTATGCGGTCAATCGCTACACGAATGAAGCGAAGCGGCTCTACAACGTGATGGAAACGCAGCTGGAAAAGACCGAGTATCTGGCCGGCGACGAGTACACCATCGCGGATATCGCCGCGTTCCCGTGGACGCGCTCCTGGCAAAACCAGGGCATCGATCTCGATTCGCTGCCCAACGTGAAGCGCTGGCACGAAACGATCGCGGCGCGGCCGGCGGTCAAGCGCGGCGTGGAAGTGCTCGCCAATGCGCGCAAGCCGCTCATGGACGACAAGGCGAAGGAGATGCTGTTCGGCGCGACGCAGTACGCCAGGCACTAATTGCGCTGAAGCCCGGGCAAAACTAAAGGGGCGCCCGCCTTGCAGCGGAGCGCCCCTTTTCGTTCATCGCGCAACAAACCTAGAAGTAGTGCCGCGTGATGAACTCGGCCACGCATGCGGGCCGCTCGCTGCCTTCGCGCTCGATACTCACATCCCACGCGACCTGCACGCCGCCGCCTTCCACGTCGCTCACTTCTTTCACCGCGATACGTGCACGCACCTTCGCGCCCACGGGCACCGGCTGCGTGAACCTCACGCGGTTGAGCCCGTAGTTCACGCCCATGCGCTGGCGCATGTGCAGTGTTCCTCCGAGCAGCACAGGAATCAGCGAAAGCGTGAGGAAGCCATGCGCAATCGGGCCGCCAAACGGCGACTCGCGGCGCGCACGTTCGGCGTCGATGTGGATCCACTGGTGGTCGCCCGTGGCGTCGGCGAAACCGTGTACGTCCGCCTCGCTCACCTCGCGCCAGCCGCTCACGAACGGCCCCGCGCCGATCAGCGCGCGCAACGCCGCCGCGTCGGCAATCTGCATGACATCGCTTTCGCTCACGTTGCGCTCCCTGGATGGCGAAGGCCGAACAGTGCCTTCGAACGCACGGTCACGATCAGTTCGCCGTGCTGGTTGTGACCTTCCCACTGCGTTTCGACGATGCCGCGATCGGGCTTGCTCGCCGAAACACGCTTGCTCAGGATCGCGTTCGTCATCGTCAGCGTGTCGCCCACGCGCGTGGGCTTGAGCCAGCGGATCTCGTCGACGCCGGGCGAGCCCATCGAGGTCGAGTCCTTGAGAAAATTGCGCACGAGCATGCCCATCATGACCGAGCAGGTATGCCAGCCGCTCGCGACGAGGCCGCCGAACATCGACGCCTCGCCGCCCGCTTCGCTCATGTGGAACGGCTGCGGATCGAACTGCTCCGCGAAATGCACTACCTCGTCGCGCTTAAAAGTGTGGGAACCGACCACATAGCGCTTGCCTACTTCGAGATCTTCGTAACTCACGCCCATCCGTATTCTCCACTGATGTTACCTGCTGCCGCCACGCATTACGCTGCCTGCGCGAAACCGGGCAGCGAGGCGAAGCGTTCAAGATGATGATCGACATCACCGAGCGTCGTTTCGATGATCGCGAGACGCTTGAACAGATGCGCGGCCGCCACTTCGTTGGTGACACCCATGCCGCCGTGCAACTGCACAGCCTGCTGGCCGATGAAACGCGCCGCCTGCCCCACGCGCACCTTCGCTGCCGAGATCGCGCGGCGCCGCTCTTCGGCCGATTCGCTACTGTAACGCGCGGCGGCGAGGTAAGTCAGCGAGCGGGCCTGCTCGGCGTGGATCAGCATTTCTGCCATGCGGTGCTGCAGCGCCTGGAAGCGCGCGATCGGCACACCGAACTGTTGACGCGTCTTCGTGTACTCGACCGTTGCATGGTTAAGCGCGTCCATTGCACCCACGGCTTCCGCGCACAGCAGGAAGGTGGCGTAGTCGGCAATCTTCTCCCACGTCGCCGCGCCGGCGTGCGCGTCGCCAAGACGGCGCGCGTGCGCTTCCTTGAAGGTCAGCGTCGCGGCGCGCTGGCCGTCGATCGTGCGGTAATCGCTCACCTCGACACCCTTCGCGTCCCGAGCGACGACGAAGAGCGCGAGCTCCCCAGCGAACCGCGCCGGCACGATCCAGTGGTCGGCCTGGGCGCCGTGTTGCACGACCGACTTCGTGCCGGTGAGCGCGAAGCCGTCGCCGGTTTCCTTCGCCTGCGTTTCCAGCGAGAACAGGTCGTAGCGCGACTGCGGCTCGTGGAACGCGGCAGCAAGCTTGATCTCGCCCGAGGCCACGCGTTCGAGCAACGCCGCGTTTTCCGGATTGGCCGCACCGCCCGCGAGCTTGAGCGCCTCGACGCCCACCGCGGTTGCCCAGTACGGCTCGACCACGAGCGCGCGGCCCAGCTCCTGCATGACGACGAGCATGTCGAATGGCGCGCCGTCGAAGCCGCCCTGCTCCGCCGGTACCGGCAGCGCGGTCAGTCCAAGTTCGACGAACGCGTTCCAGTGCTGCTCCGAAACGCCAGCGGGCGCCTTCACGATCGCCTGGCGCGCTTCGAAGCCGTAGTTCTTGTCGAGATAGCGACGCAACGCGTCGGCGAGTTGCTGTTGTTCTTCGGTGAAATTGAAGTTCATGGCGCCGCTCCTCAAATCCCCAGAATCATCTGCGAGATGATGTTCTTCTGAATTTCGTTCGATCCGCCGTAGATCGACGTCTTGCGATAGTTGAAGTAGTACGCCGCGAGTGGTGCCGCGTCGTCGTCGCCGCCTGCCGCGTGTTCGTGCTCGCCTTCGAGGAAGGCCGGATCGAACGGCGCCGCAAGCGGGCCGACCGCGTCGACCATCAGTTCGGTCAGCGCCTGCTGGATCTCCGTGCCCTTGATCTTGAGCATCGACGCTTCGGGACCAGGGCCGCGTCCGTTGGACGCGCTCGCGATCACGCGCTCGGCGGTGACTTCGAGCGCCATCAGCTCGATTTCGACGGCTGCCACGCGCGCCGCGAACACGGGATCTTCGAGCAGCGGCTTACCGTGCTTCTTCTGCTCGAGGGCGACGCCCTTGAGGAATGCGAGCTCGCGGTTCGACGCGCCCACGCGCGCAATGCCCGTGCGTTCGTGGCCGAGCAGATACTTCGCGTAGGTCCAGCCGCGGTTCTCCTCGCCAACGAGATTTTCGACGGGCACCTTCACGTCTTCAAAAAATACTTCGTTAACCTCATGATCTTCATCGAGCGTGATGATCGGACGCACGGTGATGCCGGGCGTTTTCATGTCGATGAGGAGAAACGAAATGCCTTCCTGTTTCTTGGCAGCAGGATCGGTGCGCACGAGGCAGAACATCATGTCGGCGTACTGGCCGAGCGTGGTCCAGGTCTTCTGTCCGTTCACGACGTAGTGATCGCCTTCGCCGCTTTTCACAAGAACGGCACGCGTGCGCAACGACGCGAGGTCGGATCCCGAGCCCGGCTCGGAGTAGCCCTGGCACCACCAGTCTTCGCCGGAAAGGATGCGCGGGAGATAGCGGCGCTTCTGGGCCTCGTTGCCATATTTCATGAGCACGGGCGCGACCATCGACACGCCGAACGGCAGTACCGGCGGCGCGCCGATGCGGCCGCACTCGGCATCCCAGATATGGCGTTGCGTTTCGGTCCAGCCGGGCCCGCCCCACTCCGCGGGCCACGCAGGCGCGGACCAGCCCTGCTTGCCTAGCAGCTTGTGCCAGTTGGCAATGTCGTCGCGCGAGAGGCGTTTGTGGTTGAGAACCTTGTCGCGTATCGCTTGAGGCAGATTGGCCTCGAGCCAGGCGCGAATTTCGGCGCGAAATGCGTCGTCAGCGGGGGTGTAGTCCAGATCCATGCGCAATGTCTCCTGGCCGCGGCCGGTGCGGAGCGTTCCCCGCGCCGCGGCGAAGACCCGCATGGCGTTATTGCAGCGGACCCTTCAACGCGGCCGGAACCGGCAGCGGCATCACATCGATGCCTTCTTCGACGAGAGCTTGCGCATCGTCCGCGGAAGCGACTCCACGGATGCTGCGCGACGGCGCTTCGTTGTAGTGAATGCGCCGCGCCTCCTCGGCGAAACGGTCGCCTACGTTCTCCGTCTTCTCGAGGACCTCGCGGATTACACGCATCGCATGCGCCTGCCATTGCGCTGCCTGCTCGTGCGGCGACGCTTTCGGCGTTTCGCTCGCGCCGGACAGGTTCAGCCGGGGCGCGGACGGCAAGCGGGTCACGTGGGTGGCGCCGCACATCGGACATTCGACCAGCTTGCGGGACAGTTGCGACTCGAAGTCGTCAACCGATGCGAACCAGCCTTCAAACCGATGGCCGTCTGGACACTGTAAATCGAGGACCTTCATGGGGAATCGAGGCTTGCGATGAGTTTAGCGCAAATCGTAAATTTGTGAACGACCGTTCGAAAAAAATCCTGCGGCCACCCACCGGGGATTTTCCCGGGGGTTCGATTGTAGCGCCGCTCGGGCCGGCGCGCTGAAGGTGCTTCGACGCGTGTTCTGCTTCGGGTGCACGCAGAAGCGACAACGGCGGCCACGAGGGCCGCCGTTGATCGGGAGTTCGCTGCACCGCGTAGCGTGTCAGCCCTGTTCTGCCTTCGCGAGCGGCCACGCGCCCGACAGCGCCTTTTCGAGCCAGAACGTGCCGACGATCGTCTTCACGTCGGTGATCTTGCCCGTTCGCACCCATTCGAGCAGTTCGGGAACCGTCGCCGTGAAGGTTTCGAGAAACTCGCCGTCATCGAGTTTGGCCGCGCCTGCGGTCAGCCCGCGTGCGAGGTAAATGTCGATGAACTCGGTCGAGTACGAGATCACGGGATGGATCTGCGCGAGATACACATACTCGCGCGCCGTATAGCCCGTCTCCTCCTTCAGTTCGCGGATCGCGCAGGCAAGCGCACCCTCCTGCGGATCGAGCTTGCCCGCGGGGAATTCGGTCATCACGCGCGAAAGCGGATAGCGGTACTGGCGCTCCATCAGCACGCGACCGTCGTCGAACAGCGGGATGACCATCACCGCGCCAGGATGCTGGACGAACTCGCGCGTGGCGTGTTTGCCGTCCGGCAGCGCGACGGTGTCGCGCTTCAGGGTAAGAAAATTGCCCGCGTAGAGCGTCGTGCTTTCCACGCACGTCTCGGCGAGCGCCGGGTCGTGTTGATGATGTTCAGCCATAGTCAGCCTCGTGGGTGCTCAGAAAAATCGGGTAGCCGCGGGCGCGCCGCTTGAAGTGAAATCGGCCAAACTGCGGGCCGGACTGCGGGTCGCACGACGCGTGCCGGCCGCGGGGGCCGGCTACGCGCGTCACGCCGGGCGGCGTTTGACGAGATATTGCCAGGTGAAGCCGGGGAACGCGAACACGACAAAAAGACTGAAGGTGATCGCGTAGAACTGCCAGCCCTGGTCAAAACGATTGCCAGCGCGCGCCTCCAGCAGGAAGCCGAACGTACCGACCACAACATACAGCACGATCATTTCAGCGATGCGAATCCACGCACTCTTCTTCGGTGCGCGAAGCGGCACGACGCCGAACAATCGCTGGTTGAGGAACGGCAGGTTGGCGCCCGCGAGCGCCAACAGCACAATGAACCAGCCCGCTGCCGACATTAGAGCGGCAGCGTATGCGTGACAGCCTGCAGGCAGATCGACATCAGCGGGCCAGGAAGGATACCCAGCACGAGCACCGCCACGCCGTTGAGCGTGAGCAGCGCGCGGTTGGATGCGTGGCCCTCGATCGGTGCGTCGTCCTGCGGTGCGTCGAAGTACATCAGCTTGACGATACGCAGGTAGTAGAACGCGCCGAACAGCGACGTGATCACGGCGAGCACGGCAAGCCACGTGAGGCCCGCGTTCATGGTCGCTTCGAGCACAGCGAGCTTCGCGTAGAAGCCAACGGTCGGCGGAATGCCGGCGAGCGAGAACATCATGAGCATCATGACGAACGCGAACACCGGGCTGCGCTGGTTAAGGCCCTTGAAGTCGTCGATCGTTTCCGCTTCGAAATCGCGGCGGGACAGCAGCATCACCACACCGAACGCGCCGAGGGTCGTGATCAGATAGACGATGCTGTAGAACATGGCCGAGCTGTATGCGCTGGCCGCACCCGTCGCCTTGTTGTCGACGATGCCGGCGAGCAGGCCGAGCAGCACGAAGCCCATGTTCGAGATGGCCGAGTACGCGAGCATGCGCTTGATGTTGCGCTGGACGATACCCGTAATGTTGCCGACGATCATCGAGAGTGCCGCGAGGATGATCAGCATCTCCTGCCAGTCCACTGCCAGCGGCAGCAGGCCCATCACGAGAAAGCGCACGGCCCACGCGAATGCCGCGACCTTCGGGCCGCCGCCGGTGAGCAGCGTCATCGCCGTAGGCGCGCCTTGATAGACGTCGGGCACCCACATGTGGAACGGCACCGCCCCCATCTTGAACGCCACGCCCGCGACGATGAACACCACGCCGAACAGCAGGACGATATCGTTGATGTGGCCCGAAGCCACGGCCTTAAACACTTCGTTCAGCTCGAGCGAGCCGGTCGCGCCGTACAGCATCGAGATGCCATAGAGCAGGAAGCCGGAAGCGAGCGCACCCAGCACGTAGTACTTCATGGCCGCTTCGTTCGACTGCGCCGCGTCACGACGCAGTGCGATGACCGCGTAGAGCGAGAGCGACATCAGCTCGAGGCCGAGGTACAGCGTGAGGAAGTTGTTGCCCGAGATCATCGTGAGCTGGCCGAGCAGCGAGAACAGGCCAAGCAGGAAGAACTCGCCCCGGAACATGTCGCGGTCTTCGAGATACTTGCGCGAGTACACGATCGACACGGCGTAGCCGAGCGTCACCACCGCCTTCATGGCGCTCGCGAACGGATCGACCACGTACATGCGCGTGAAGTAGTAGTACACGTGTGGATCGAACGCGTCCACCGCGAACCAGATACCGGCTATGACCGTGGTCAGCAGCGCGATGAAGTAGGTCGTGCGCCGGCCTTCAGGACCGGTGAACGTGTCGTTGAGCCACGCGACGACGAGGCCGGTCATCACCAGGCCGTCGGGCAGCAGAGCGTACATAGGGGCGTTTGGCATGATCTTTTGTTCCTCCGCTCGGGTATTACTGTGACAGCGGCAGTTTCGACACTGCGACGTGGGAGAGGAGGTTTTCCACGGAAACGTGCATCACATCGGTAAAGGGCTTCGGGTAGATGCCCATGAAAAGCGTGAACAGCGCGAGCACCGCAAGCATGAAGTATTCGCGACTGTTGATGTCCTTTAGCTCGCGAACGTGGTCGTTCGCGATGGCGCCGAAGTACACCCGCTTGTACATCCACAGCGTATAGGCCGCGCCCAGGATCAGCGTGAACGCCGCCCCAAAAGCGATCCAGAAGTTGTACTGCACGGCTGCCAGAATCACCATGAATTCGCCGACGAATCCCGAGGTGCCCGGCAGGCCGCAGTTGGCCATGGCGAACAGCATGACCAGCGCCGCGAACTTCGGCATGGTGTTGACCACACCGCCGTAATCCGCGATATCGCGTGTGTGCATGCGGTCATACAGCACGCCGATGCACAGGAACATGGCGCCCGAGACGAAACCGTGCGAAATCATCTGGATGATCCCGCCTTCCATCGCGAGCTGGCTCGACGGGCCGAACATAAAGAAGCCGAGCGTGACGAAGCCCATGTGGGCAATCGACGAGTACGCGACCAGCTTCTTCATGTCCGCCTGCACCATCGCCACGAGGCCGATGTAGATCACGGCGATCAAGGACAGCGTGATGATGACCGGCGCCAGGTAGTGACTCGCGTCCGGCGTGACCGGCAGTGAGAAACGCAGGAAACCGTACGCGCCGAGCTTGAGCATGATCGCGGCCAGCACAACCGAGCCGCCCGTGGGCGCTTCGACGTGTGCGTCCGGCAACCACGTGTGAACCGGCCACATCGGCACCTTGACGGCGAACGCGAAGAAGAATGCGATGAACAGCAAGATTTGCGGCGTCATGGCGATCTTCGCGGCCTGCCAGGCGGCGAGGTCGAAGGTCCCGGTAATGCGGTACAGGTACAGCAATGCGACCAGCATGAGCAGCGAGCCGGCCAGCGTGTAGAGAAAGAACTTGAACGCCGCGTACACGCGATTCGGGCCGCCCCACACACCGATGATGATGTACATCGGAATGAGCGTGGCTTCGAAGAACACGTAGAACAGCAGACCGTCAGCGGCGCAGAAGACGCCGATCATGATGCCCGACAGGATGAGGAACGACGCGTAATACTGCGCGACGTTCTTCGTGATGACCTGCCAGCCCGCGATCACGACGATCACGGTGATGAGCGCCGTCAGCACGACGAACCACATCGCGATGCCGTCGACGCCCAGGTGATACGAAATATTGAACCGATCGATCCAGACCGACTTCTCCTCGAACTGCAGGGAAGCCGTGGTCGTATCGAAGCCCGCAACGAGCGGAAGGGTGACGAGGAAACTAAGCACCGAACCGATGAGTGCGAGCCAGCGGTCCGCACTCGGGTTCCGACGGGAACCCACTACAAGAACGATGATGCCGAATACGATCGGCATCCAGATCGCAATACTGAGAATCGGAGTTGCGTGCATGCGTTTCCTCGCCTTATTTTGCCTTATTTGCCGCCGAGCGTTACAAACAGGGTAAGGAGGCCAAGCATGCCGATGATCATGGCAAATGCGTAGTGGTAGATATAGCCGGATTGCAGGAACCGAATCACAGTTGCAAACCAGCCGATAAACTTGGCGCTCCCGTTCACGACGCCGTCGATCACGACGACATCACCCTCCTTCCACAGACCGCGACCGATCGCGACTGCTCCGCGAGCGAAGACGATTTCGTTGATCTTGTCGAGGTAGTACGCGTTTGCCAGCAGCTTGTAGACCGGCGAGAAAGTGCGCGACACGACGGCCGGCAGTTCCGGGCGCTTCATGTAGAAGAACCACGCCACCACCACACCCGCGAGTGCGAGCCACACCGGCAGACCCGAGAACGCATGTGCGCCCATCGCGGCCCAGCCCTGGAATTCCTTGCCCATCTCCATGAGCGCTTCGTGGTTCTCGCCAACGAAGATGACGTTTTGGAACGCCACGCCATGCGAGAAGAAATCACCGAAGAGCAGCGGCTGGATCGCAAACGCACCGGCGATCACCGAAGGAATCGCGAGCAGAACGAGCGGCACCCAGATGACCCACGGTGACTCGTGCGGCACGTGTACGTGGTGTTCGTCGTGACCGTGGCCGTGATCGCCGTGACCGCTGTGGGCAGCGTTAGCGGCTTCGATCGCCATCGGCGATTCCGGATGCTTCGGACCGCGGAAGCGCTCTTCACCGTGGAACACGAGGAAGTACATACGGAACGAGTACAGCGCCGTGACGAACACGCTGGCGACCACCGCGAAGTACGCGAAGCCCGAACCCGGCAGGTGCGAGAGCTTCACGGCGTCGATGATCGAATCCTTCGAGTAGAAGCCCGAGAAGAACGGCGTGCCGATCAGCGCGAGCGAACCGATGAGCGAGGTGATCCACGTAATGGGCATGTACTTGCGCAGGCCGCCCATGTTGCGCATGTCCTGATCGTGGTGCATGCCGATGATGACCGAACCCGCGCCGAGGAACAGCAGCGCCTTGAAGAACGCGTGTGTCATCAGATGGAAGATCGCGACCGGGTAAGCCGAGACGCCGAGCGCCACGGTCATGTAACCGAGTTGCGAAAGCGTCGAGTACGCGACCACGCGCTTGATGTCGTTCTGCACGACGCCAAGGAAGCCCATGAAGAGCGCGGTAATGGCGCCGATCACGACGATGAACGAAAGCGCGGCTTCCGAAAGTTCGAACAGCGGCGACATGCGCGCGACCATGAAGATACCGGCCGTCACCATGGTTGCCGCGTGAATCAGCGCGGAGATCGGCGTCGGGCCTTCCATCGAGTCCGGGAGCCAGACGTGCAGCGGGAACTGCGCCGACTTACCCATTGCGCCGATGAAGAGGCAGATACACGCAACGGTGAGCAGGTTCCACGAGGTGCCCGGGAACGTCAGCGCGGCGATTTCATGCCCCTTCGCGAACACGTCGTTGTAGTTGAGCGAGCCGCCGTATGCGAGCAGCAGGCCGATGCCGAGCAGGAAGCCGAAGTCGCCCACGCGGTTCACGAGGAACGCCTTCATGTTCGCGTAGATGGCGCTTTCACGCTTGAAGTAGAAGCCGATCAGCAGGTACGAGACGAGACCCACCGCTTCCCAGCCGAAGAACAGCTGCAGGAAGTTGTTGGCCATCACGAGCATCAGCATCGAGAACGTGAAGAGCGCGATGTACGAGAAGAAGCGCTCGTAGCCCTCTTCGTCCGCCATGTAGCCGATCGTGTAGATGTGCACCATCAGGGACACGAAGGTCACGACGACCATCATGAGCGCCGTCAACGAGTCGATGAGGAAGCCCACTTCGAACTTCAGGCCGCCAACCGACATCCATTCGTAGACGGTCGCGTTGAAGCTCGCACCGCCCATCACGTCGAACAACGTGATGCACGAAAGCACGAACGCAATCGCGACGCCAAGAATGGTCACCGTATGCGCGCCCGCGCGCCCGACCGTTTTGCCGAACAAACCGGCAATGAGAGAACCGGCGAGAGGCGCCAGCGGGATCGCCAGCAATAAGGTTTCGTTGAGTGTTGTTGCCATAGCAGCCTGCCTTAGCCTTTGAGCTGATCGAGGTCCTCGACGTTGATCGTGTCGAGGCTGCGGAACAGAGTCACAAGAATAGCCAGACCAATCGCGGCTTCCGCTGCCGCAACAGTTAGCACGAAGAACACGAAAATCTGTCCGTGAACGTCACCGAGATAATGCGAGAACGCGACGAAGTTCGTGTTCACCGCTAACAGCATCAGCTCAATCGCCATCAGGATGATGATGACGTTGCGCCGATTGAGAAAAATGCCAACGATCGAGATCGCAAAAAGGATCGCGCCGAGGACGAGGTAATGGGCCAGTGTCAGCATGGTTCGCTCCTTCGCGCTTAGCTCTTCGTTGCCGGTGCGGCCGGTGCGGCACCCGCCGCAGGCGCAGCCCCGGCTTCGGCTTGCGCCGGTTCCGCCGGCTCCGGCACTTCCACGACGGCCTGCATCTTCACGAGGCGCACGCGGTCCTCGCGACGCACCTTGACCTGCTTCGACACGTCCTGACGCTTCGAGTCCTTCGGCTCGCGCACAGTCAGCGCGACGGCCGCGACGATCGCCACCAGCAGCACGAGGCCGGCGACTTCGAAGGCGAAGATGTAGTCGGTGTAGATGATCTTGCCGATCAGGTGCGCATTCGAGATCGCGGCGGCAGCGGCCGGCGTGGTGTCGGGCACCGGCGTGCTCGTCGCGCCGAAGCCGTGCCACAGGATCAGCGCGGTCTCGACCACGATGATCGCGCCCACGATGGTCGCCACCGGGATGAAGCGCTTGAAGTCGCGGCTCAGCACGTCGACGTTGATGTCCAGCATCATCACCACGAACAGGAACAGCACCATCACCGCGCCCACGTAGACGAGCACCAGCAGGATCGCGAGGAATTCGGCCTCGAGCAGCATCCAGATCGCGGCCGCGTTGAAGAACGCGAGCACGAGGAAGAGCGCAGACGCGACAGGATTGCGCGAAGTGATCACCTTCAGCCCTGACAGCGTGAGCAGCAGCGCGAAGATGTAGAACAGGACGGTCGTGAATTCCATGATTACTGGTTCATCGTTGAGGCCTTCGTGAGGCGGATTGCGCGGCGCAGACTGGCGGCCAGACCAGGGAGCGTCGCGCCGCGGCGGTCAGGCTGCGGTAAAGCGCGGGTGTTCGACACACGCGTTCCCCACAGCCGGCCCGAACCGCGGGCCGATGCAGCGTCAAACTGAAAGATCAACGGTACGGTGCATCCGCTGCCTTGCTCGCCGCGATCTGCGCTTCAAAGCGATCGCCAACGGCCAGCAGCATATCCTTCGTGAAATACAGATCGCCGCGCTTCTCGCCGTGATACTCGAGAATGTGCGTTTCGACGATCGAGTCGACCGGGCAGCTCTCTTCGCAGAAACCGCAGAAGATGCACTTGGTCAGGTCGATGTCGTAACGCGTCGTACGGCGCGTGTTGTCCTCGCGCACTTCCGATTCGATCGTGATCGCGAGCGCGGGGCACACGGCCTCGCACAGCTTGCACGCGATGCAGCGCTCTTCGCCATTTTCATAGCGGCGCAGCGCGTGCAAACCCCGAAAACGCGGGGACATAGGCGTCTTTTCTTCCGGGAACTGCACGGTGAACTTGCGCTTGAAGGCGTAACGCCCCGTCAGCGCGAGCCCTTTGAGCAGCTCGGTCAGGAAAAACGTCTTGAAGAAGTTTTGGATAGCGTTCATGGTTGTGTTCGCCCCTTATTTCCAGATGCTCAACGGCGACATGTACCAGAAGCCGACCACGATCAGCCATACGATGCACACCGGAATGAACACCTTCCAGCCGAGACGCATGATCTGGTCATAGCGATAGCGCGGGAACGTCGCGCGGGCCCAGATGAAGACCGACAGCAGGCAGAAGACCTTCAACACCAGCCAGAACACGCCCGGGATGAAGTCGAGGAACCCGAACGGGGCGCTCCACCCGCCAAGGAACAGCACCGAGGCGAGCGCCGAGATCACGATCATGTTGATGTACTCGGCGAGGAAGAACAGCGCGAACGCCATACCCGAGTAATCGATCATGTGACCCGCGACGATTTCCGACTCCCCTTCCACCACGTCGAACGGGTGGCGGTTCGTTTCGGCAATGCCCGAGATGAAGTAGACGACGAACATCGGCAGGAGCGGCAGCCAGTTCCACGAGAGGAACGTAATGCCCCAGTTTGCGAACATGCCGCGCATCTGGCCTTCGACGATCACAGAAAGATTCAGGCTGCCCGACACCATCAGCACGACGACGAGCGCGAAGCCCATCGAAATTTCGTACGAAACCATCTGCGCCGCGGCGCGCATGGCGCCGAGGAACGCGTACTTCGAGTTCGACGCCCAGCCCGCCAGAATCACGCCGTACACGCCGATCGACGAGATCGCCATCGCGTAGAGCAGGCCCGCGTTGATGTCGCCGAGCACCGCGCCCGCCTGGAACGGAATCACCGCCCAGACCGCGAAGGCCGGCACCACCACCATGATCGGCGCGACCATGTAGATCCAGCGGCTCGCCTGCGCAGGCTGAATCACTTCCTTGAGCAGGAGCTTCAGCACGTCGGCGATTGGCTGCAACAGACCTGCGGGGCCCACGCGATTCGGACCGATACGCACGTGCATCCAGCCGATCAGCTTGCGCTCCCAGAGGATCAGGTACGCCACGCACAGCAGGATCACCACCGCGACGACGAGAATGCGCACCAGCGCCCAGACGGTGGGCCATGCCACGCCGAGCAGCTGGCTGCCGCCTGCATTGATCGTATCGAACAAGCTCATTTACGCCTTCTCCACCAGCAGTTCACCGAACAGGCTGCCGAGTTGCGCACCGGCAGGCGTCGCCGCCGACACGCGCACCACCGTCGGCGCAAGATTCGCATCGCGCGTCGCGGGCGCCGTTACCGACAGATCGCCCTGGCGCACGCGCACGGCGTCGCCTTCCTTCAGGCCGAGCTGGTCGAAGTATGCCGCCGGCAGGCCGATCGCGTTCGCCACGCGGGCAGCCATGGTGAGCTGCAGCGCTTCGCCGCGGCGCGCGATTTGATCGGCGTGGTAGATCGGTACGTCGGCGATGCGCTCGAAGCGGCCTTCCGCGGCCTTCGCGAGGCTGCCGCGCGCAACCGCGGCGCCGGCCTTGTTCGACAGACGACCTTCGAAGCTGCCGTCGCCGAGCGCCTTGCGGCGCACTTCTTCGGCGGTATCGTATTCGAAACCCTTGGCGCCCAGCAGCGTGCCGAGCACGCGCAGGACCTTCCACGCCGGACGCGTGTCGCCGAGCGGGCGCACGACGCCGTTGAAGATCTGAGCCGTACCTTCGGCGTTGATGAAGGTACCCGAGGTTTCCGTGTACGGTGCGATAGGCAGCAGCACGTCTGCGTAGTCGAGGCCCGTCTTGTACGGCGAGAACACGGCGACCATTTCGGCCTGCGCGAGCGCGGCACGCGCGGCGGCCGGGTTAGCCGTATCGAATTCCGGCTCGACGTTGAAGAGCAGATAGCCCTTGCGCGGCTGCTCGAACGCTTCGCGTGCGTTCAGGCCGTCGCGGCCCGGCAGTACGCCGGCGATATGCGCGCCGACCGTGTTGGCCGCTTCCGTGAGGAAGCCAAGCGTCGCGCCCGTCGTTTCGGCGATGAACTGCGCGGCTGCGTGCAGGCGCGAGAATTCCGGATGCTGGACCGCCGCGTTGCCGAGCAGCACGTAGCGTCGCTCGCCGTTCGCAAGCGATGCGGCGACCTGCTTCGCGGCTTCAGTCACCTGCGCGCCCGCGAAGCCTTCCGGCATCGCAACGCCCTTCGCCTCGGCCACAGCCGCTGCGATTGAAGCGAGTTCGTCGAGCCATGCCGAGGGCGCGGCGACGATGCGCTGCGCGTTCGGGATCAGCGAGCCGTCAGCGGTGGCTTGCAGGAAGCTGACCTGTGCACCGCCCTTCGCAGCCTGGCGCAGACGCGCGGCGAACAGCGCGTGATCGCGGCGCAGGAACGAACCGATCACGAACGCCGAGTCGGCATACGAGAGTTCCGCGATCTTCGTGCCGAGCCACGGCGCGCCTTCGAGCGGCGCCGAGAAGTCGCTCTGGCGCAGGCGGAAGTCGACGTTCGGCGTGCCGATCGCGTCCGCGAACTGCTTCGCGAGATAGAGTTCTTCGAGCGTGCTGTGCGGGCTCGCGAGCAGCGCGAGCTGGTTCTCGCCGTGCTCGTCGCAAATGCCCTTGATGCCCTTCACGACGTATTCTAGCGCGGTCTGCCAGTCGGTCTCGATCCACTCGCCGCCCTGCTTGATCATCGGGCGCGTGAGACGGTCTTCGCTGTTCAGGCCTTCGTACGAGAAGCGGTCCTTGTCCGAGATCCAGCATTCGTTGATGGATTCGTTCTCGAACGGCAGCACGCGCATCACGCGATTGTTCTTCACCTGCACGACGAGGTTCGCACCCGTTGCGTCGTGCGGGCTCACCGACTTGCGGCGCGACAGTTCCCACGTCCGCGCCGAGAAACGGAACGGCTTGCTCGTGAGCGCGCCGACCGGGCACAGGTCGATCATGTTGCCCGAGAGTTCCGAGTCGACCGTCTTGCCGACGAACGAGGTGATTTCCGAGTGCTCGCCGCGGCCGAGCATGCCGAGCTCCATCACACCGGCGATTTCGTCGCCGAAACGCACGCAGCGCGTGCAGTGGATGCAGCGCGACATCTCTTCCATCGAGATGAGCGGACCGACGTTCTTGTGGAACACCACGCGCTTTTCTTCGCTGTAGCGCGACGCGGACTTGCCGTAGCCGACGGCCAGATCCTGGAGCTGGCATTCGCCGCCCTGATCGCAGATCGGGCAGTCAAGCGGGTGGTTGATCAGCAGGAATTCCATCACGGCTTGCTGACCCTGCACGGCCTTGTCCGACATGGTGCGCACGACCATGCCTTGCGACACCGGCGTCGCGCACGCGGGCACGGCCTTCGGCATCTTCTCGACATCGACGAGACACATCCGGCAGTTGGCCGCGATGGAGAGCTTCTTGTGATAGCAGAAGTGCGGGATGTACGTGTCCACGCGCTGAGCAGCCTGGATCACCATGCTGCCCTCGGGCACCTGCACCTTCTTGCCGTCTATTTCAAGTTCAACCATGATGGTTAATCGTCCCTAACCTGTTACCGCTCAATTTCACAGCGGCATTCCCCGATGCGTCGTGCTACGCGGTTCGCACACAACGCGCTGTCTTGACTCGCTGTCAGGCGGCCACCGTTTCCGATGCCGCGTGCGAGCCGGCATGACCGCCGACGAGACAACGCTTGTTGTGCACGTGATATTCGAATTCGTCCCAGTAGTGCTTGAGCATGCCGCGCACCGGCATGGCCGCCGCGTCGCCGAGCGCGCAGATCGTGCGACCCATGATGTTGCCCGCCACCGAGTTCAGCAGGTCCAGGTCTTCCTGGCGGCCCTCGCCGTGCTCGATGCGGTTGACCACGCGGTACAACCAGCCCGTGCCTTCGCGGCACGGCGTGCACTGGCCGCACGACTCTTCGTAATAGAAGTACGAGAGGCGCAGCAGCGAGCGCACCATGCAGCGCGTTTCGTCCATGACGATGACGGCGCCCGAGCCGAGCATCGAGCCCTGCTTGGCGATGGAGTCATAGTCCATGTCCGTCTGCATCATCAGGTCACCCGGAATGACCGGCGCCGACGAGCCGCCCGGAATCACGGCCTTCAGTTTCTTGCCGCCGCGCATGCCACCAGCCAGCTCCATGAGCGTCGCGAATGGGGTACCGAGCGGGATCTCGTAGTTGCCCGGACGCTCCACGTCGCCCGAGATCGAGAAGATCTTCGTGCCGCCGTTGTTCGGCTTGCCGAGTTCCATGTACGTCTGCGGACCCACGGTCAACAGGAACGGCACCGCGGCGAAAGTCTCGGTGTTGTTGATCGTGGTCGGCTTGCCGTACACGCCGAAGCTCGCCGGGAAAGGCGGCTTGAAGCGCGGCTGACCCTTCTTGCCTTCGAGCGACTCGAGCAGCGCGGTTTCCTCGCCGCAGATGTACGCGCCATAGCCATGGTGCGCGTGCAGCTGGAACGAGAAGTCCGTGCCGAGAATGTTGTCGCCGAGATAGCCCGCCTGGCGCGCTTCTTCCAGCGCTGCCTCGAAGCGGCGATACACCTCGAAAATCTCGCCGTGGATGTAGTTGTAGCCCACGGTGATCCCCATCGCGTACGCGCCGATGGCCATGCCCTCGATCACGCTATGCGGATTCCAGCGCAGGATGTCGCGGTCCTTGAACGTGCCAGGCTCCCCCTCGTCCGAGTTGCAGACGAGATACTTCTGCCCCGGGAACTGACGCGGCATGAAGCTCCACTTCAGGCCGGTCGGGAATCCCGCGCCGCCGCGGCCGCGCAGACCGCTCGCCTTCACGTCGGCGATCACCTGCTCGGGCGGAATCTTTTCTTCGAGAATACGGCGCAGCTGCTTGTAGCCGCCGCGCGCGACGTAGTCTTCGAGATGCCAGTTCTCGCCGTTGAGGCCCGCGAGAATCAGCGGTTTGATGTGACGGTCGTGCAACGAAGTCATTTCGAAAGCTCCTCGAGCAGCTGGTCGATCTTCTCGCGGCTCATGAAGCTGCACATGCGGTGATTGTTCACGAGCATCACCGGTGCATCGCCGCACGCGCCCATGCACTCACCTTCTTTCAAGGTGAACTTGCCGTCGGACGTGGTTTCGCCGAAGTCGATACCGAGCTTCTGCTTCAGGTATTCGGCGGCGCTCTCCGAGCCGCCTTCCGGGCCGAGCTGGCACGGCAGATTCGTGCAGAGCGTGATCTTGTGCTTGCCGACGGGCTTCGTCTCGAACATCGTGTAGAACGTGGCGACTTCCTGGACCGCGACAGGCGGCATGCCAATGTAGTCGGCCACGAACTGCATGATTTCGGGCGACAGCCAGCCATGCTCTTCCTGAGCAACGGCCAAAGCCGCCATCACGGCGGACTGTCGCTGATCGGCGGGGTACTTCGTCAACGCGCGATCGATTTCTTTCAGGCCTTCAGCTGAGATCATTTTCAGACACGACTCTTTCAATTCCTACCGAACGAAAACCTGCCGCGCGTTTTCAACCATTCGCTGCGACAGACGTGGCGTTCCATGCTGCGTGCGCCCGGGACCGGGCGCACCCTACTGCGCGCCTTAGCGGTCGATTTCACCGAACACAATGTCCTGCGTGCCGATGATCGTGACCGCGTCGGCAATCATGTGGCCGCGCGCCATTTCATCGAGCGCGGACAAGTGGGCATAACCCGGCGCGCGGATCTTCAGACGATACGGCTTGTTCGCGCCATCTGACACCAGGTAGATGCCGAATTCACCCTTCGGATGTTCGACGGCAGCGTACGCCTCGCCTTCAGGCACGTGGAAGCCTTCCGTGAAGAGCTTGAAGTGGTGAATCAGCTCTTCCATGTTGGACTTCATGTTCACGCGCGAGGGCGGCGCAACCTTGTGATTGTCGATCATCACGGGGCCGGGATTCTTGCGCAGCCACTCAATGCACTGTTTCGCGATGCGAGTGGACTGGCGCATTTCTTCGACGCGCACGAGATAACGGTCGTAGCAGTCGCCGTTCACGCCCACCGGAATGTCGAAGTCCATCTGGTCGTAGACTTCGTACGGCTGCTTCTTGCGCAGGTCCCACTCGATGCCCGAACCGCGCAGCATCGCACCCGTGAGGCCAAGCTGCATGGCGCGCTCGGGGCTCACCACGCCGATACCGACGAGACGCTGCTTCCAGATACGGTTGTCGGTGAGGAGCGTTTCGTACTCGTCGACGCAACCGGGGAAGCGCGTAAAGAAGTCGTCGATGAAGTCCAGCACCGAGCCCTGGCGCGCCTCGTTCATGCGGGCGAGCGCTTTCTCGTTGTGAATCTTCGACGCCTTGTATTGCGGCATTGCGTCGGGCAGATCGCGATACACGCCGCCCGGACGGTAGTACGCCGCGTGCATGCGCGCACCCGAGACCGCCTCATAGACGTCCATCAGGTCTTCGCGCTCGCGGAACGCGTAGAGGAACACCGCCATCGCGCCGACGTCGAGCGCGTGCGAGCCGATCCACATGAGGTGGTTCAGCACGCGCGTGACTTCGTCGAACAGCACGCGGATGTACTTCGCGCGGATCGGCACTTCAATGCCGAGCAGCTTTTCAATGGCAAGCACATAGCCGTGCTCATTGACCATCATCGACACGTAGTCGAGACGGTCCATGTACGGCACCGACTGGATGAACGTCTTGCTTTCGGCAAGCTTTTCCGTCGCGCGATGCAGCAGGCCGATGTGCGGATCGGCGCGCTGGATCACTTCGCCGTCGAGCTCGAGCACGAGGCGCAGCACACCGTGCGCTGCCGGGTGCTGCGGGCCGAAGTTGAGCGTGTAGTTCTTGATCTCTGACATGCGACCCTCTTAGTGTTTCTTCAGACCGCCGTAGCGATCTTCGCGGATCACACGCGGCGTGATCTCGCGCGGCTCGATCGTGACGGGCTGGTAGACCACGCGCTTCTGCTCCGGGTCGTAGCGCATTTCGACATAGCCCGAAACCGGGAAGTCCTTGCGGAACGGGTGGCCGATGAAACCGTAGTCGGTCAGGATGCGGCGCAGGTCGGGGTGGCCTTCGAAGACGATGCCATACAGGTCGAACGCCTCGCGCTCGTACCAGTTGGCCGAATTCCAGATCTCGACGAGCGAGGGCACGATAGGCACTTCATCGTCCGGCGCGAACACGCGCAGACGCACGCGCCAGTTGTTCGCGAGGGAGAGCAGATGCGACACCGCGGCAAAGCGCGCGCCTTCCCACGCGCCGTCACCGAAGGTCTGATAGTCGACGCCGCACAGGTCGACCAGTTGTTCGAAGCGCAGCGAGGGATTGTCGCGCAGCTCCTTGGCCACTGCGAGGGACTCACTCGCCTTGACGAACAGCGTCAGCTCGCCGAGCGCCTCGGTGAGGCTGACGATGCGCGCGCCGAGGGCCGCTTCGAGGTTCGCTTTCAGGGTCTCGAGTTTGCTTGCCATATTATGGGGAGGCACGCGGCCTTTATTGACGGGCGATGGTGCTGGTGCGGCGAATCTTCGCCTGCAACTGGATCACCCCGTAGACCAGGGCTTCCGCTGTCGGCGGGCATCCCGGCACATAGACGTCGACCGGCACGATGCGATCACAACCGCGCACGACCGAATACGAATAGTGGTAGTAGCCGCCACCGTTGGCGCACGACCCCATCGAAATGACCCAGCGCGGCTCGGCCATCTGGTCGTAGACCTTGCGCAGCGCGGGCGCCATCTTGTTGCAGAGCGTGCCGGCGACGATCATGACGTCCGACTGACGCGGGCTCGGACGGAACACCACGCCGAAACGGTCAAGGTCATAACGGGCCGCACCCGCGTGCATCATCTCGACCGCGCAACACGCCAGACCGAACGTCATCGGCCACAGCGAGCCAGTGCGCGTCCAGTTGATCAGCTTGTCAGCCGTGGTGGTGACAAACCCTTCCTTCAAGACCCCTTCGATACTCATGTGCTTTCCACTCCAGACGGACAGCCCACAGTTTCCCCGCAGTGCCGCCCATGCAATCCGGCGATTAACCCATTATTCCCAGTCGAGACCACCCTTCTTCCAGATGTAGGCAAAGCCCAGCAGGAATTCGAGCAGAAACAGCATCATCGACAGGAAGCCCGGCCAGCCGATGTCGCGCAGGGCCACGCCCCACGGAAACAGGAACGCCGTTTCGAGGTCGAAGATGATGAAAAGGATGGCGACCAGGTAGTAGCGTACGTCGAACTTCATTCGGGCGTCTTCGAACGCTTCGAAGCCACACTCGTACGGCGAATTTTTTTCGCTGTCTGGCCGGTTGGGACCGAGGACCTTGCCGATTGTCACTAGCGCTATGCCCAGACCGACACCCACGAGGAGGAACAGAAGGACGGGGAAATAGGCAGCGAGGTTCAAGGTTATCCTCTATATCGGTTGGTTCTGAGGTTCCGCTGGAACTTGCATCGCTCCGCGGGAATCACTTCACGTACTTCGCGCTGCGAACAGAAGACGAACACGACGTAAGAAGCAAAAATGCCAGCCGAAGCTGAAGCAAGCGGCTGGCATTTTTAGATAACATTGGTGCCGACGGCGAGACTCGAACTCGCACAGCTTTCGCCACTACCCCCTCAAGATAGCGTGTCTACCAATTTCACCACGTCGGCACTACATGCAATCCGGGACAACAAAATCTTGCAACCCGCGAATCGCTTCAAGACTTAGATTGTAACTTGTTTCCGTTCTTTGTTCAACGCACAAAACAAGTTTCTCAAACTTATTTCGGAACGTCGTTGCCGGGTTGCGAGCCTGCTGCAGCCGGCGAAGCCGCCGCCGGAGCGGATGCGCCAGGAGCAGATGCAACCGGCGCCGAAGCAGCCGGCGACGAGGCTACGACTGGGGCTGGAACCGAAGCGCCAAGCACGCCCGCCGAAGGCTTCGCATGATACGACCCCAGGTAAGTTAACGCAAGGGTGGAGCAGAAAAACACCGTTGCGAGAACTGCGGTAGTACGCGAAAGGAAGTTCGCGGAGCCACTCGCGCCGAACAGGCTGCCCGATGCGCCGCTGCCGAAAGCAGCGCCCATATCCGCGCCTTTTCCGTGCTGCAGCAAGACGAGGCCAATCACCCCGAGCGCCGACAGAAGCTGGACGACGATAATCAACGTTTTCAAATACAGCATCACACTCACCTGAGTCCTGGTTGAACGTCCGCCCCTCCCGGAGCAGACGCATAAGCAGCCCGCACGACGCGTTTTATTTCGAATGCTTCGTGCGCAAGCCTTTAGCTCGCGACGCTGGCGCCCGCCGCGGCGGCCACGCAGATCGCGAGGAAATCACCCTCTTTCAGCGACGCACCGCCGATCAGGCCGCCGTCGATGTCGGCCTGACGGAAGAGCTCCGCCGCATTTTCCGGCTTCACGCTGCCGCCGTAGAGCAGCGGCACGTCCGCCGCTTGCGCGCCCTTGGCAGCGAGGCGCGCACGCAGGAACGCATGCACCTGTTGAGCCTGGTCCGAGCTCGCGCTCTTGCCGGTGCCGATCGCCCAAACCGGCTCGTAAGCGACAACGATACGCGCCGCCTCTTCGACCGACAGCACGGCCAGCACGGCATCGATCTGTGCGCCAACCACGCGCTCGGTCGCGCCTGACTCGCGTTCTTCGAGCGTCTCACCCACGCAGACGATAGGCGTGAGGCCCGCCGCAAGCGCGCGCTGCGCTTTCACGGCGACGAATTCGGAACTCTCGCCGTGGTACGCGCGACGCTCCGAGTGACCAACGATCGCAATAGTGGATTCGAAGTCGGCAACCATGCCTGCCGCGACTTCGCCCGTATAGGCACCCTGCTCGTGCGCCGAAATGTCCTGCGCGCCCCACTGAACCCGGCTGCCGCCGAGCAGCGCCTGCGCCTGCGCGAGATACGGGAACGGCACGCACACACCAACGTGCACGTCCTGGGGGAGCGCCTGCGCACCGCGCGCAACGCCTTCTAGCAGTGCCGCATTGACCGCGAGGCGGCCATGCATCTTCCAGTTACCGACTACGAGCTTCGATCGTTGTTTCGTCATTGTTCCGGTTGCTGTTAAAAGCGGACGCAAAACACATGATTTTACTGCGTGAAATCCAGGTGGGTCAAACCGCCCCGCCCGCGATGCACAAAAAAATACGCGAAAAAAACCCGAAAAATCAAGCACGAGCGGGTGGCTCGCGCCGATGTGCCGTCAGGCCGCGCTGCTCCAGTCGAGCATAATCTTGCCGATATGCTCGCTGCTTTCCATTAACGCATGGGCCTCGGCGGCCTGCGCGGCGGGAAATACGCGGAACACGACGGGTTTGATGCGACCCTCTTCGATGAGGGGCCAGACCTTCGCCTTGAGTTCCTGAGCGATCTGGGCCTTGAACTCCACGGACCGCGCACGCAGCGTCGAACCGGTCACTGTGAGCCGGCGGCGCAGGATCTCACCCATGTTGAGTTCGGCCTTGGAGCCGCCGAGCGTCGCGATGAGTACGATGCGGCCACCGGTCGCAAGCGCGGAAAGCTCGCGCGCCACATAGCCGCCGGCCACCATGTCGAGGATCACGTCCACGCCGCGGTCGTTCGTGAGCGCCTTCACGACCTCCACGAAATCGCTGGTGCGGTAGTTGATGGCGCGGTCGGCGCCGAGCGCTTCACAGGCGTGGCACTTGTCGTCCGAGCCCGCGGTTGCGAACACGCGAAAGCCAAGGGCATGCGCGATCTGGATCGCCGTCACGCCGATGCCGCTCGAGCCGCCCTGCACGAGCAGAGTCTCGTTCTCGCCGCCCTCGCCCTGGCCGAGGTAGGCGCGCTGGAATACGTTGCTCCAGACCGTGAAGAACGTTTCGGGCAGCGAGGCCGCCTCGACATCCGTGAGCCCCTTCGGCACCGGCAGGCATTGCCCGAGCGGCGCGACCGCGTATTCGGCGTAACCGCCGCCCGCGATCAGCGCGCACACGCGATCGCCAATCTTCAGGCCGAACGGATTGTTCTTCTCATCGATCGAGCCTCCAACGATCTCGCCCGCCACCTCGAGCCCCGGCAGATCGGAAATACCCGGCGGCGGCGCATACGAGCCCTTGCGCTGGAACACGTCGGGGCGGTTCACGCCCGAGGCGCTCACCTTGATCAGCACTTCACCAGCCTTCGGCTCGGGGGTTGGCCGTTCGGCCAGCTTGAGCACGTCCGGCGCACCGAATTCCGTAATCTCGACTGCCTTCATCTCGCGTCTCCTTGGAGCTTCGCGCCCCGGTCTGGGCGCCCCGTCTGGATGGCGCTGCGCACGCGACATGATTGATGCGTGCGCACTGCCATTCACCCTCATTGTCATAAAAAAACGGCCGGCGCGTTCCGCACGCTGCCGGCCGTTGGAGCTTACCGCTTTACTGCTGCGGCTCGCCTTGCGGTGCGCCGCCATTCGCTTGCTCGTTGAGCAGCGCCTTGGCGGACAGACGCACGCGGCCCTTCTCGTCCGTCTGGATAACCTTGACCTTCACGATCTGGCCTTCCTTCAGATAGTCGTTGATATCCTTGATGCGCTCGTTGGCGATCTCGGAGATGTGCAGCAGACCATCCTTGCCCGGCAGCAGGTTCACGATCGCGCCGAAGTCCAGCAGCTTGAGGACCGCGCCTTCGTACACCTGGCCCACTTCGATTTCGGCCGTGATGTTCTCGATGCGCTTCTTCGCTTCGGCCATGCCTTCGCTCGAGGTCGAGGCGATGGTCACGACGCCGTCATCCGAAATGTCGATGGTCGTGCCGGTTTCTTCCGTCAGCGCGCGGATCACCGAACCGCCCTTGCCGATCACGTCGCGGATCTTTTCCGGATTGATCTTGATGGTGATCATGCGCGGAGCGTACGCCGACAGCTCGGTGTTCACGCCCGAGACAGCCGAGGTCATCTTGCCGAGGATGTGCATGCGGCCTTCCTTCGCTTGCGCGAGTGCGACCTGCATGATTTCCTTGGTGATGCCCTGGATCTTGATGTCCATCTGAAGCGCGGTCACGCCAGCTTCCGTACCGGCCACCTTGAAGTCCATGTCGCCGAGGTGATCTTCGTCGCCGAGGATGTCGGTCAGCACGGCGAACTTGTTGCCTTCGAGGATCAGGCCCATGGCGATACCGGCCACGTGCGCCTTCATCGGCACGCCGGCGTCCATCAGCGCGAGGCAGCCGCCGCACACCGAAGCCATCGACGAGGAACCGTTCGACTCGGTGATTTCCGAGACCACGCGGATCGAGTAGCCGAACTCTTCGGCGCTCGGCAGGCACGCGACGAGCGCACGCTTGGCGAGACGGCCGTGGCCGATTTCACGGCGCTTCGGCGAGCCAACACGGCCCGTTTCGCCGGTCGCGAACGGAGGCATGTTGTAGTGGAGCATGAAGCGGTCGCGGTACTCGCCTTCGAGCGCGTCGATGATCTGCTCGTCGCCCTTGGTGCCGAGCGTCGCGACGACCAGCGCCTGCGTTTCGCCGCGCGTGAAGAGCGCCGAACCGTGGGTGCGCGGCAGCACGCCCGTGCGGATCTCGATCGGGCGAACCGTGCGCGTGTCACGGCCGTCGATACGCGGCTCGCCGTTCAGGATCTGCGAACGGACGATCTTCGCTTCGAGGTCGAACACGATGTTGCCGACCGTGGCCTTGTCGGCCGCCGTCGTGCCGGCCGCAGCCGCTTCTTCTTCGAGCTTCGCCGACGTCGCTGCGTAGACTTCCTTCAGCTTGGTCGAGCGCTGTTGCTTGTCGCGCAGCTGGTACGCGGCAAGCAGGTTGTCGTTGGCGATGGCCGTGACGCGCGCGATGAGCGCTTCGTCCTTCGGCGCAGGCGTCCAGTCCCATTCGGGCTTGCCGCCGTCACGCACCAGCTCGTGGATCGCGTCGATAGCCGTTTGCATTTGCTCGTGGCCGAACACGACCGCGCCGAGCATCACGTCTTCCGGCAGCTGGTCGGCTTCCGATTCCACCATCAGCACAGCGCGCTCGGTACCGGCCACGACGAGGTCGAGGCTCGATTCCTTGATCTGGGCGCGCGTGGGGTTGAGCACGTACTCGTTGTTGATGTACGCCACGCGTGCGGCGCCCACCGGACCGTTGAACGGCAGACCCGAGATCGCCAGCGCAGCCGACGCGCCAATCAGCGCGGGGATGTCAGCCGGGACTTCCGGGTTGATCGACAGGACGTGGATCACGACCTGAACTTCGTTGTAATAGCCTTCCGGGAAAAGCGGGCGCAGCGGACGGTCGATCAGGCGCGAGATGAGCGTCTCGCCTTCCGACGGACGGCCTTCGCGGCGGAAGAAGCCGCCCGGGATCTTGCCGGCCGAATAGGTCTTTTCGATGTAGTCGACGGTGAGCGGGAAGAAGTCCTGACCCGGCTTGGCGGTCTTCGCGCCGACGACGGTCGCGAGCACGACGGTGTCTTCGACATCGACGATGACAGCACCGCTCGCCTGACGGGCGATCTCACCCGTTTCGAGGCGCACGTTGTGCTGGCCCCATTTGAATTCCTTCACGACTTTATTGAACATGGTCATGGTCACTCACTCCTTACTCATTTGTTATGCGCCGCCCGCACACGCGGACGATGCGGCAAGACAGGCTCCGACACCGCGCAGGAAGAGGAGTGTTATGCCATTCCAGCGGATCGCGAGGTTGCAAAACGGTTGCAATGCGGCTGTGACGCATCGCCGCGTACGATCTGCTGGAATGACACAAAGCTCTGCCACCGAGGCCCGGCCCTGCTGCTTGTACTGCTGGTGCTACGTGATGTTGCCTTGTGTTACGGACGGTGTTCATCGCATCGAAGCGGCCTGAAAAGCAGCATGATGCGCACCGTTCAAAAACAAAATGCCTGCATCAGCGGAACTGACACAGGCATCTTTGTGGAAGACCTTCCGATTACTTACGCAGACCCAGCTTTTCGATCAGCGCGCGGTAACGGTCAGCGTCCTTGCCCTTCAGGTAGTCGAGCAGCTTGCGGCGGCGGCTCACCATGCGCAGCAGACCGCGGCGGCTGTGGTGATCCTTCGCGTGCGACTTGAAGTGCGAGGTCAGTTCATTGATACGCGACGTCAGGAGCGCAACCTGAACTTCGGGCGAACCCGTGTCATTGGTGCCGCGCGCAAATTGCGCGACGACGTCGGACTTCTTGATATCTGCTACGGACATTTTGCTTTTCCTTTAAAACAAACGAGCGGTCACGGAAGAAAGGCCGTGCCGTGGCTTGGTTCTCACTGCGTAATTGTCTTGCCGCAGGCTCGCGACAAGGGGCGTATTGTAGCACAGCCCCGATTTGCCGCGAAACCGCTTGTAAGGGACGCCGTCAAGGCCGTGTCATCTGGCAGGCAGTGGCGGGCACGGTGCGCTCCGCGGGCAGCGCCAGCACGGTGCGAAAGCCGTAGCCGGAACCCTCGTTGTCGTAGCGCACACCGGGCGTGCCCTGCTTGTCCATCTCCATGACATAAAGGGGCTGGATCACCTGGTGGTCGTCGGCGCGCATCCACATGGCGTGGAAGCCATTATCGAATCGCATGCCCTCCAGTGCCTTCGCGACCGCCCCAGGGTCGGCCGTGCCCGCCTTCGCCATGGCTTGCGCGAGCATCTCCACCATCATCGACATGCGCAGCACCGGGTAGTCGTCCTTAGCCGCCGGATAGCGCGTGCGGAAGGCCTTGTACCACGCGTCGGAGGCCGCGCCGCCCACGTTCGGGTGCCAGTCGGCGACCGCAATCACGCGCTTCACGCCCGCGTCGCCCAGCGCCGCCGGCGCGCCCAGGCTGTTGCCGTAGAAGGTGTAGAACTTCGTGTCGAGGCCCTGCTCGCGCGCGGCCTTCACGAGCAGCGTGAGGTCGCTGCCCCAGTTACCGGTGATGACGGCGTCGGCGCCCGCGGCGCGAATCTTGGCGACGTAAGGCGCGAAGTCCTTCACGCGGCCGATGGGGTGGAACTCGTCGCCGACGATGGCGATGTCCGGGCGGTCCTTCGCCAGCGCCGCGCGTGCGAGCGTGCTCACGTCGTGGCCGAAGCTGTAGTCCTGGTTGAGCAGATATACCTTCTTCACCGACTTGTCCCCCGCGATCACGTCCGCGAGCGCGTCCATGCGCATGCCCGCGTGCGCGTCGAAGCGGAAATGCCAGAAGCTGCAATTCGCGTTGGTGAGCGCGGGGTCGTCGGCGGAATAGTTGAGGAAGACTTCGCGGTTCTCCGGATTGCGCGCGGCTTGACGATCGATCGCCGTCACGAGCGCCGCCGCCACCGCCGAACTGTTGCCCTGCATCACATAGCCGATGTGGCGGTCCTGCGCCATGCGCAACTGCACGAGCGCCGCCTCGGGGCTGCCCTTGCTGTCGAGCGTGACCAGTTCGAGCGGATGCCGCCCGTCATGCAGCACGACGCCGCCGCTCGCATTGACCCGCTCCACGCCGAAGCGCAGGTTGCGCTCGACGGCCGCGCCCGCGTCCGCGAACGGACCGGACATACCCTCGATGAGCGCGAGCTGGATCGGCTTGCCGGTCGGCGCCTCATCCGCCTGTGCGCCGGTTACGGCCGCGAGCCCTGCCGCCAGCGCCACCATGGCGACCATGATCGCCGCCGCACGCGCCATGCGTGCCGTTATGCGCTTTTCTCTCATTGTTTGATGCCAGCCGGATTGTCATTCGAAGCGCGGATCATAGGCCGCGAGTCGGGGCGACGGCAAGGCCGCGATCCGTCGGGTGCGCGGACAGGCCGGCCCCGCGAGCCTCTCGCGCCGTGTCAAAATAAGGGTTCCACATTCACGGCGGTCATTGAAACCTTGCCATCGGGGGACATCATGTTCACGCGCCTATCAACCTCGCTCGCAACGCCTGTGCGCCGCGCCTCGCGCCGCTTGCGTCTCGGGCTCCTCGCGGGCGTAGGCGCACTCGCGCTCGCCGGCTGCGCACAGCCGTGGCAGCAATTCCATGCGGGCGACGACGCGCAGGCCGTGATCGCCCGCTTCGGGCCGCCGGCTGAAACCTACGACCTGCCCGACGGCGGCAAGCGCCTGATGTGGCCAACCCAGCCGATGGGCGAAACCACCACCGCCGCCGACATCGACGCCAGCGCCCGGGTCGTGAACGTGCGCCAGGTGCTGCAGCCCAACGAGTTCTATCGCGCGGAAATCGGCAAATGGACGCGCACCGACGTGCTCGTGAACTTCGGCCGCCCGGTCGAAACCTCCTACTTCCCGCTGATGAAGAAGGAAGTGTGGACCTACCGTTACCTCGAAGACAACGTCTGGTACATGCTCTACAGCTTCTACTTCGACGACCAGGGCATTCTGCGGCTCACGCAGAAGACGCCCGATCCGCTGCACGATCCGGATCGCCGCAGCCTGTTCTGATTGTTCGAATCGCGGCTCGGCAAAACAAAACCCCCGCGCTCTCGCGAGCCCCGGGGGTTTTTCATTGCTGGCGATGCGAGGCAAGACGCCTCGCCACCGCTTACACCGCTTCGGAGCGCTGCGGATTGACCTTGTCGCCCGAGTAGAGCTTGTTGAGCGCCGAGATATACGCCTTCGCCGAAGCGGCAACGATATCCGGATCGGTGCCCACGCCATTAACGATGCGGCCGGCCTTCGAGAGACGCACCGTCACTTCGCCCTGCGCCTGGGTGCCCGTCGTGATCGCGTTCACCGAGTACAGCAAAAGCTCGGAGCCGCTGCCCACTTCGGTTTCGATGGCATTGAGCGTGGCGTCCACCGGGCCGTTACCCGCGGCTTCGCCGGTCACTTCCTTGCCGTCGGCCGAGAACACGACGCGTGCGTGCGGACGCTCACCCGTCTCCGAGTGCTGCGCGAGCGAGATGAATTTGAAGTGCTCCCGATCCTGCGCCTGCGCGGACTCTTCCGTGACGATCGCGATGATGTCTTCGTCGAAGATTTCGGCCTTGCGATCGGCCAGTTCCTTGAAGCGCGCGAACGCGTTGTTCAGTTCGGCTTCGCTGTCGAGCTGAATGCCCAGTTCCTGCAGGCGCTGCTTGAACGCGTTGCGGCCCGAGAGCTTGCCGAGCACGATCTTGTTCGCGCTCCAGCCCACGTCTTCCGCGCGCATGATTTCGTAGGTGTCGCGCGCCTTGAGCACACCGTCCTGGTGAATGCCCGAGGCGTGCGCGAAGGCGTTCGCACCGACCACGGCCTTGTTCGGCTGCACCACGAAACCGGTGATCTGCGAAACGAGCTTCGAAGCCGGCACGATCTGCGTGGTGTCGATGCCGAGATCGAGGCCGAAGTAGTCCTTGCGGGTCTTCACGGCCATCACGATTTCTTCGAGCGACGTGTTGCCCGCGCGCTCGCCGAGACCGTTGATCGTGCACTCCACCTGGCGCGCGCCGCCGATCTGCACGCCGGCCAGCGAGTTCGCCACGGCCATGCCGAGGTCGTTGTGGCAGTGCACCGAGAACACGGCCTTGTCCGAGTTCGGAATGCGCTCGCGCAGCGTCTTCACGAGGTTGCCGTACAGCTCGGGAATGCCGTAGCCGACCGTATCGGCGATATTGATCGTGGTCGCGCCCTCGTTGATCACGGCTTCGAGCACGCGGCACAGGAAGTCCATGTCCGAGCGGCTGCCGTCTTCGGGCGAGAACTCCACGTCGTTCGTGAACTTGCGCGCGAAACGCACCGCGAGCTTCGCCTGCTCGAGCACCTGCTCGGGCGACATGCGCAGTTTCTTCTCCATGTGCAGCGCCGAGGTGGCGATGAACGTGTGAATGCGGAAGTGGTCGGCGACCTTGAGCGCGTCGGCGGCGCGCTGGATGTCCTTGTCGTTCGCGCGGGCGAGCGAGCAGATCGTGCTGTCCTTGATCATGCCGGCGATCGTCTGGATCGCGTCGAAGTCGCCGTTCGAGCTGGCCGCGAAGCCCGCTTCGATGATGTCGACCTTCATGCGCTCGAGCTGCTTCGCGATGCGGATTTTCTCTTCCTTCGTCATCGACGCACCGGGCGACTGCTCGCCGTCACGCAACGTCGTATCGAAGATGATGAGCTTGTCTGCTGCCATTTCGGGTCTCCAGGGGGACTTGTTCAGTGTCTAAAACGGATTTTGAGTGTTCGCGCCACCGATGGCGACGCTGACAATGAACGAGGCTTACGGAGGGCGAGCGAGATCAGCGCGGCAGGCGCGCTACCGCTAGCGTGCTTAGTCGCGCGCCGGCTTGAAGGGAGAAGAGGGGGAACTGGATGGTGTCCATGCCGCCGACTATAGCCGGATTCCGCCGATAGCGCAATTGGAAGAGACCAGCCCGGGCGCGCGCAAAAAGAAAAAGGGCCGCGCTCGCGCGCAGCCTTCTTTGCGGCATTCCCGCATCCGCGCCTACCGCTCGCGCGGCGACGAACGCGCGGGGTTCGAGCGTCCGCGCACGGCCTGGTACGCCCAGAACACATAGCCCGAAAGGCCGTAGAGCACGAACAGGCCGAACAGCATCAGCGGGGGATCGGACGACACCAGCACGAACGCCACCACCACGAGCAGCGTGGCCGCGAACGGCACGCGATGGCGCACGTCGAGCGCCTTGCCACTGTAGAACGGCGCGTTGGACACCATCGTCACGCCCGCGTAGATCGTCAGCACAAAGGCCACCCACGGCAGCCACGAGAGCTTCACGGGCACACGGTTGTCGGTGGCGAGCCAGACGAAGCCGGCAATGAGCGCGGCCGCGGCCGGGCTCGGCAGGCCCTGGAAGAAGCGCTTGTCCACCACGCCGATGTTCGTGTTGAAGCGCGCAAGACGCAGCGCCGCGCCCGAACAGTAGACGAAAGCCGCGAGCCAGCCCCAGCGCCCGAGATCCTTGAGCACCCACTCGTACATCACGAGCGCGGGCGCCACGCCGAACGACACCATGTCCGAGAGGCTGTCGAACTGCTCGCCGAACGCGCTTTGCGAGTGCGTCATACGCGCCACGCGCCCGTCCATGCCGTCGAGCACCATCGCCACGAAAATGGCGATGGCCGCCACCTCGAAGCGCACGTTCATGGCCTGCACGACCGCGAAGAAGCCGCAGAAGAGCGCCGCCGTGGTGAATGCGTTGGGCAGCAGGTAGATGCCGCGCTTCTTCAGGAACTCCTGGCGCGCCGCGCGCCGGTTCGCGGCGACGCCCATGGGCTCCTGCACGGCCTTGTTGCGCCGAAACGGCCGCGGCAGCGGGCCGCCGGCCGGGTTACGGGGTCGACGCTGTTTGAATCCGGCCATCGCAGCCCTCCTTTATGCCGATTGGGTCGGCAGTTCGGCGAGGATCGTCGACGAGGCAGACACCTTCTCGCCAATCGCCACACGCGGGCGGCTGCCCACAGGCAGGTAGACGTCGACACGCGAACCGAAACGGATGAAGCCATAGCGCTGGCCACGCGAAAGCGGCTCACCGGCACGCACGTAGCAGAGAATGCGGCGCGCGATGAGGCCCGCGATCTGAACCGAGGTGACGGTCGTGCCGTCGGCCATGGTCAGGACCACGGCATTGCGCTCGTTCTCGGTCGAAGCCTTGTCGATGGCGGCGTTCAGGTACGCGCCCGGGAAGTACTCGACCTTGGCGACGGCGCCATCCACGGGCGAACGTTGCGAGTGTACGTTGAAGACGTTCATGAACACGCTGATCTTGAGCGCTTCACGGTTTGCATACGGATCGTGTGCGGTTTCCACGGCGACGACGCGGCCGTCCGCCGGGCACAGTACGGCGTTGGCCTGGCTCGGGATCGGGCGCGGCGGATCGCGGAAAAACTGGACGACGAAGATCAGGATCAGCCAGAAGGGCCATGCGAGTCCGAAGCCTGCGACCGCATGGATCAAGAGCGCCACGACGGCCGCAATGGCGATGAACGGCCAGCCTTCGCGCGCGATGATCGGATGAGGGTAATTCATGGTGGCTTCGCTGTTATTTTAAAAACCGTAGGATAGCAAAAGCCGCCCAGGGTTCATCCCACCTGGGCGGCTTTTTCAGGTCTGACTCAGATCAAACTGCTGCGCGACTGCACAAAACCGCACGCGCAATCAGATTGATACCGTCAGATTAGTTCTTCGACTGGTCGACGAGCTTGTTCGCGGCGATCCACGGCATCATCGCGCGCAGCTTCGCACCGACCACTTCGATCTGGTGCTCGGCGCCGAGACGACGGCGCGATTGCAGCGTCGGTGCGCCGGCCTTGTTTTCCAGGATGAAGCTCTTGGCGTATTCGCCGGTCTGGATGTCCTTCAGGACTTCCTTCATGACCTTCTTCGTCTCGGCCGTGATGACGCGCGGGCCCGTCACGTACTCGCCGTACTCGGCGTTGTTCGAGATCGAGTAGTTCATGTTGGCGATGCCGCCTTCATAGATCAGGTCGACAATCAGCTTCAGTTCGTGCAGGCACTCGAAGTAAGCCATTTCCGGCGCGTAGCCCGCTTCGACCAGCGTTTCGAAGCCAGCCTTGATCAGGTCGACCGTACCGCCGCACAGCACGGCTTGTTCGCCGAACAGGTCGGTTTCGGTTTCTTCGCGGAAGTTCGTTTCGATGATGCCGGCACGGCCGCCGCCGTTCGCTGCTGCGTACGACAGAGCGATGTCACGCGCTGCGCCCGACTTGTCCTGGTGGACAGCGATCAGGTGGGGAACGCCGCCGCCTTGCGAGTACGTGCCGCGAACCGTGTGGCCCGGCGCCTTCGGGGCGATCATGATGACGTCCAGATCCGCGCGCGGGATCACCTGGCCGTAGTGCACGTTGAAGCCGTGGGCAAACGCGAGCGCTGCGCCGTTCTTGATGTTCGCGTGGACTTCCTTCGCGTAGACATCGGCGATCTGCTCGTCGGGCAGGAGCATCATGACCACGTCGGCGCTCTTCACCGCTTCGGCCACTTCCTTGACCTGCAGGCCGGCGTTCTCAGCCTTGCTCCACGATGCGCCGTTCTTGCGCAGACCGACCGTGACGTTCACGCCGCTGTCCTTCAGGTTCAGCGCGTGTGCGTGGCCTTGCGAGCCGTAACCGATGATCGTGACCTGCTTGCCCTTGATGAGGGAGAGATCGGCGTCCTTGTCGTAGAAAACTTTCATGTTGGTTCCTTGGCGAGAGTCTGGTGAATTTCGGTACTGCTATTAGCTTTTGC
The DNA here is from genome assembly GCF_024206475.1 of Paraburkholderia sp. CNPSo 3274. GTDB lineage: Bacteria > Pseudomonadota > Gammaproteobacteria > Burkholderiales > Burkholderiaceae > Paraburkholderia. Next base: position 5,646 of record NZ_JAMBPR010000062.1, on the reverse strand, counting down.
TTCACCGGATGCGTCGTTATTTGCGCATCCGGCCAGGTTCCGGTGCAAGATCGACTGTGGTCGGGTCACACCTTCAGAATGCGCTCTCCGCGCCCAATGCCCGAGCCGCCCGTACGGACGGTCTCGAGAATCGCGGTCGCATCGATCGCTTCGATGAACGCGTCGAGCTTGTCGCTCGCGCCCGTCAGTTCGATCGTGTAGGTCTTTTCGGTGACGTCGATGATGCGGCCACGGAAAATATCCGCCATCCGCTTCATCTCCTCACGTTCCTTGCCGACCGCCCTTACCTTGATCAGCATCAGCTCGCGCTCGATGTGGGCGCCCTCGGTAAGGTCGACCACTTTCACCACCTCGATCAGGCGGTTCAGATGCTTCGTGATCTGTTCGATCACGTCGTCCGAGCCAATGGAAACGATGGTCATGCGCGACAGCGAACGGTCTTCGGTCGGCGCCACCGTCAAGGTTTCAATGTTGTAGCCGCGTGCGGAGAAGAGGCCGACCACGCGCGAGAGCGCGCCCGGCTCGTTTTCCAGCAAAACGGAAATAATGTGTCTCATGATGTGATCCGCGATTTATCCAGTTGAGCGTGACTGCCGCCCTCCCCTGCGAACCCGCGCGCCCGTTGTGTGGACGCGCGCCGCGCGAGGTCGAAACGGCGCCGTGCAAATACCGTTACAGGTCTTCCGAGCCGAGCAGCATCTCAGTGATGCCCTTGCCGGCCTGTACCATCGGCCAGACGTTTTCGGAAGGGTCGGTCTGGAAATCGAGGAACACCGTGCGGTCCTTCAAACGCAGCGCTTCCTTGAGCGCCGGCTCGACGTCCGCCGTCTTTTCGATCCGCATGCCGACGTGGCCATACGCTTCGGCGAGCTTCACGAAGTCAGGCAGCGCATCCATATAGGAATGCGAATAGCGCTTGCTGTATTCGATCTGCTGCCACTGGCGGACCATGCCGAGGTAGCGGTTATTCAGCGAAATAATCTTCACGGGCGTGTCGTACTGCTTGCAGGTCGACAGCTCCTGAATACACATCTGGATCGAGCCTTCGCCCGTGATGCACAGCACGTCGTCGTCCGGGTGCGCCATCTTCACGCCCATTGCCGCCGGCAGGCCGAAGCCCATCGTGCCGAGGCCGCCGGAGTTGATCCAGCGGCGCGGCTGGTTGAAGCGGTAGAACTGCGCGGCCCACATCTGGTGCTGGCCCACGTCCGAGCACACGAAGGCGTTGCCGCCCGTGAGCTCCCACGCCTTCTCCACCACGTACTGCGGCTTGATGATCTCGCTCGAACGGTCGAACTTCAGGCAGTTCTTCTCGCGCCAGCCTTCGATGTCCTTCCACCAGTCGGCGAGCGCGGCCGTATCCGGGCCGTGATCGGCGTGCTGAAGCTGCTCGATGAGCTCCTTGAGCACTTCCTTCACGTCGCCGACGATGGGGATATCGACCTTCACGCGCTTGCTGATCGACGACGGGTCGATGTCGATGTGAATGATCTTGCGCGGACGCGAGGCGAAGTGCGCGGGGTCGCCGATCACACGGTCGTCGAAGCGCGCACCGATCGCGATCAGCACGTCGCAGTGCTGCATCGCCATGTTGGCTTCGTAGGTGCCGTGCATGCCGAGCATGCCGAGGAACTTGCGGTCGCTCGCGCGGTAGCCGCCCAGACCCATCAGCGTGTTCGTAACCGGGTAGCCGAGCAGGTCCGCGAACTGATTCAGTTCGCGCGACGCATCCGCGAGGATGATGCCGCCGCCGGTGTAGATGTACGGACGCTTGGCCGAGAGGAGCAGCGACACCGCCTTGCGGATCTGCCCCGAGTGGCCTTTGGTGACCGGGTTGTACGAGCGCAGCGCGACGTTCTTCACCGGTTCATACGCGCACGGCGTTTTCGACACGTCCTTCGGAATGTCGATCAGCACGGGGCCGGGACGGCCGGTGCGCGCAATGTAGAAAGCTTTCTTGACGGTAGCAGCGAGGTCGCGCACGTCCTTCACGAGGAAGTTGTGCTTCACGCAGGGGCGCGTGATGCCGACCGTGTCGCACTCCTGGAAGGCGTCTTGACCAATCGCGGCGGTAGGCACCTGGCCGCTGATGATCACCATCGGGATCGAATCCATGTAGGCCGTCGCGATGCCCGTCACCGCATTGGTGACGCCAGGTCCCGAGGTCACGAGACACACGCCGACATTACCGGTCGAACGCGCATAGGCGTCGGCGGCATGCACGGCTGCCTGTTCGTGGCGCACGAGAACGTGCTGGATTTTGTCCTGCTTGTACAGCTCGTCGTAAATGTAGAGCACCGAGCCGCCGGGATAGCCCCAGATGAATTCGACCTGCTCGTCTGCGAGCGCCTTCATCAGCACGGTTCCGCCGATGGAGGTATGAGCTTGAGGGTCAGATTCTTGCGAAGGGGGGACCGACGTGGAGAATTCCGCGCTGGGCATATTCATCATTGACCTTTCGAATTTTCGGCAAAAAATTGATCGGGTGCTCTCTGCCGGGCTTGTGGCTCGGGTTCAAGCGGCGCGTCCAGTTGACAGATGAGCTTCTTGGGCCACATCCGAATTGAGACAAGTCACTTATGTTGCGAACCGTCGAAGATAGCGGCTCGATGTCTTTCGGTCAAGGAATTATTGAGAAGGCGGGCACGAACGTTGCGGCAGCGCGCACACCTCGCGGCGGCGGCCAAGGGCCGGCAGGGAAGCCTCTGGGCGGGCGCATCCATGATGCGAAACATTCTCACCGCCTTCCCGCTACCCTGTCGGCGCGAAAATTTGCTAGGATCCGCGGGTTTTACGACATTTTTCGAACGATTACGCGTACGCTGGCGGCGGCGCCCTGCACCGGATGGCATCAGACAAGGAACTCGCCGACTTTCTGGCGGGCGTCGAAAGACGCGCGTTCAAGCAGACGGTCTACGCCGTAAGGGACGACGACGCCTCGCTCGACATCGTGCAGGACGCGATGATCAAGCTCGCGGAAAAATACGGAGACCGCCCGGCCGCAGAACTCCCCCTGCTCTTTCAGCGTATTTTGCAAAATACGATGCACGACTATTTTCGTCGGCAGAAAGTACGCAATACGTGGGTGAGCCTGTTTTCGTCGCTCGGCAACGCCGACGACGAGGAGTTCGACCCCCTCGAGACCTTCGAGGCGCAGCAGGGAACGGCTGGAGCGGAGAGCAGCGAGCAGCAGATCGAGCGCGCCCAGGTGCTCCAGATGATCGACGACGAGATCCAGAAATTACCGGCACGTCAACGGGAGGCGTTTCTGATGCGTTACTGGGAGGATATGGATGTCGCCGAGACTGCCGCCGCAATGGGCTGCTCCGAAGGCAGCGTGAAAACGCACTGCTCACGAGCCACCCATACGCTGGCTCTAGCGCTCAAGGCCAAAGGAATCACGCTATGAGCTCCGCCCTTGAAAATAAAGAACTAGAGTTCGTGCGGGAGATGCGTCGTGCGCTCGACGAGAGCGCCGCCAACCTGCCCGCTGGCACCACTGCCCGACTCGCCGCCGCACGCAAGACCGCACTCGTCCACAAAAAGGCCGAGGTCGTGCTCGTGCGCGCACCGGCGCTCGCCGCGGCCGGTGTGGGCAGCCTGTCCGGCGCGCCCAGGCACTTGCCCGCGCGGCGCCGTTCGGCGCTCGCGCGCTTCGCGCTCGCCTGGCCGCTCGCGGCGCTCGTGGCGGGCCTCTTTGCCATCGCGTATTTCGAAGATCAGCAACGCACCGCTGAACTCGCCGATATCGACGCGGCCATGCTGAGCGACGACCTGCCGCTCACGGCCTACCTCGATCACGGGTTCAACGCGTATCTGACGCGCGCGCACTAAGGAAAATCTGAGCAGGAGACTGACGGGGTGAGTTACAAGCGCGGCCTGGCCGTTGTCATTGGATGTGTGGTCGCGGCAGTCGTGTCGTATGTGGCGACCTACCCGCGCTTTCACCCCGAGCCCACCGGCGAGAACTCCGCTGGCGAGAACTCCGCTGGCGCGCCCGCGCAGGCGAAAGCGCCCTCGGTCGATAATTCGATTACGACCGCGTTCGCCCCGTTGCCCGGCCAGTCCGATCCGCTCGCGTGGGCGCATCTCAGCGACGCGCAGCACGTCGCGCTCGCGCCGTTCGCCGTTGAATGGGACCGCTTCAGCGACGAACGTAAGCGCAAATGGCTGAAGATCGCCGCACGTTATCCAAAGATGTCACCCGAAGCACAGAAGCGCCTGCATGAGCGCATGGCGGAATGGGTCGGCATGACGCCGGAGCAACGGCGCGTCGCGCGCGAAAACTACCAGGTTTCCAAGGAACTGCCGGCGCAGGCGCGCCAGCGCGCCTGGAAGGCTTACCAGCAACTCCCCGAAGAGCAGAAAGAACGCCTTGCCGCGAGCGAGCACAAGCGCCGTCCTACCGTCGTGAGCGCCCCGCCCAGCGGCAACAAGAGCGAGATTCGCGATATCGAGCGCCTCGTCAACGAGCGCGATCACCGCGGCGTGCCGCATGCGCCCGCGGGCGTCACCGGGGCATCGGGCGCAGCTGGCGCGAGCAGCACGGGCTCGGGTCTCGCGCCCGCAGCGCCTGGCGCGCCGAGCGAGCCGCCGGTGGCTTCGTCGTTCGCGGCGGGCATTCCCGCCGCCGGCAGCTTCGTGCCGGCCACGCCAATCCCTGTCTCGCCTGCCGAAGCACCCGCGGCATTCAAGGGCTCCTGAAGCCGCCACCAGGCGCGAGCGGCACCCTCGCACGCACCCTCGTTAACCCCGCCGCGGCGTTCCGGTCGTTTCGCCACGCGCGTTTTCGAGGTTATGCTTTGGACGTCCCGTCCCCGAACTGACGCCATCGTGTCCGAAAGCGCCCAAACCGCCGTCCTGTCGTCCGCCGTCGTCTTCCCGGTTGAACCTGCGCCCGTTTCGATTCGCCGCCGCCTCGCCGCGTTCGTCTACGAAAGCGTGCTGCTTTTCGGCGTCGTCTTCGCCGCGGGGCTCGCGTTCAGCCTCGTCCTGCAGCAGCGCAATGGCTACACGCATCACAACGCGATGGCGGTCTGGATCATCTTCGTGGCTGGCGCATACTTCGTCGGCTTCTGGCACAAGGGCGGGCAGACGCTGCCGATGAAGACCTGGCGCCTGCGTGTGGTCGGCCCGGACGGCAAGCCGCCCACGATCGCGCGAGGGACGCTGCGCTACCTCGCCGCATGGCTCTGGTTCCTGCCGCCACTCGTGCTGCATCCGCTACTCAATCTTTCGGTTCCGCACACGCTTGCGCTCGTTGCCTTCTGGTTCGTGATCTGGGCCGCGAGCGCCCGCCTCTCCCACGACCGCCAGTTCCTTCACGACCGCATTGCGGGCACACGCATTGTCGCAATTACGCGACAGGGCGCGACGGGGTAGCCGCCCGCACGACATCCCCCATCGCGCCGGAAAAGCGGCTGCACCGTACCACCTGGGACTACGTAACGAGACCTTCTCGTGACTGTCATGTTGCCGTCACGGCGTCATGGCGCAATGCGCGTATTACAACCTGCCGCGCGCGCCATGGCCCAAAAGACGTCAGCGACCACCCTGTTCCGGCAGACCACGGGACGAGGCACCGACTCCGCCACGTTCCATCCGTCCCCCGGTGGAGCCACCTTTCCCACCCCGACCTTGCCACCC
>NZ_JAMBPR010000061.1 GCF_024206475.1 Paraburkholderia sp. CNPSo 3274 | reverse complement strand
AGCCCCTCGCCTCCGGAAAAATCCTTCGACCTGGTCGTAACATGCAGGCAACGTCTGTGCGACAAAGCGCAAGGCGAGACGGCTTCCGAGATCAAGCTCGTTCCTGTGCGGTATCGCGAGGTAGCGATCGGAAGTCTCAAGGTCGTCAGGGATCTCCTCGTCGAACGCGTCACTGGAATCGGAAGTCCACCAGATCTTGCCCGTATCGAGCGAGACATACGCGTTATGCTCCGCTGGCGCCGCGCAGCTCACGAAGTCAAAGGCCATGGAAAGATCGTCGTACCGGACTGCGACCACGGCTCCCCTCCGCCCGGGTTATAAGGTCCGAGGCCCCGGCTTGCAAACCGGCTCGAGGCCAGGGATGGCCGCCCGTTTGCCGCGTCGGCACCGCGACTCAAAGCTCGTCGCCCGGGTCAGCGATCTCGAGCCGGAACTGCCATCCAGCCTGCTGTAACGTTTTCCCTGCGATCGCCAGGATGTTGGATTCCGGTTGCCGTTTTCGACACTGTTGATCGGACGTTGGCGGCAACATGCGGCCCGCGAAGGCGTATTGGGGTGCGCAGTAGCTGGCGAACGGATACCGCTATTTTGACAGACACGACGAGCTGCGCCTAACTGATGCCAGGTGTCTGGCGCCATGTGACCAGCAAGGTGACACGCCATCCATGACCGGCGCGTTCCATGAGGTTGTGCCGCACGGTGGTTTGCATGCGGTGGCGGTACAGGGTGATATGCCCGAAGCCTCGTAACTGGCACCGCACCGATATAAATATATAGGAATACGAAGCAAAACCAAAATGCGATCAGTGGATAAAACTACGGCGCATCAAAAATCACCTGACTGAGTCCTCCGCCTGCCAACGTTCGATACTGTCGCCTGTCGCCTGTCGCCTGTCGCCTGGCGCCTGGCGCCACGTCCTGGGCAAGGAAGGTTGCAAACTGCCCCTGTGCCGCAAGAAACACACTTTGGCCAGGGCGAGTTAGCAGATAGTGCTATCCAAACCTACGAAAGTGCCTGTTTTGGGAGTTACGCTGATCACAATTGTGCAGGCAGAAAATGTCTGCATTCCTAATCACGCAATCCGCTATGCTATAAAATTGGGTACTATCTCCAGGAGAGCGAACCTCGTGTGTCCGACTCGTCCGCTCGGTTTTGGCCCCCGCTTGGGTTGCAAGCTTCGTCGAGCCGCAGCACGGCGCGTGCCTGTAACGGGTACGCCACGTGCTGCTTCGCTTGTGAGACGGTTTAATATGGGGGCGCAAATGGAAATCGATACCACCGGGTGGTTCCCATTGGACCAATTTCCGCCGGCCCGAGAAGGCTGGTACGAAGTTAAGCTCACGAGCGGTGACACGGCGTTCTGCCGGTTCGTCGACGGGCGTTGGACTGAGCAGCCCGTGCTCGTATTCACGCACTGGCGTGGCCTGAACGCGGATCCGGGGATCTCGCCGGACAGCGAGCACATGGACGCGCAGGCCGCCGCCGCGCAAGGCGTACGGGCGGCGTGGAACGCGTTCTTTCCCGCGGCGGAACGCACACATCCACCCAAGGCATGAGCCTTTCGCCTGGTCCCCTAGCCACCCGGGTAGCGCTTAGGGACGCTTCCGGCGCGTGCGGCCCGCTTCATCGCGTCGCGTGTCCCAGGTTCGTCAGCACCCAATGTCGGGCGGTTCAGTCGGGGTTTGTCGGGGATGAGTGACATGCCGGGAGTCCTCCCCTGGACGCTCACCGCCGTCTGCACAAGACTCCGGCGCAGCGCGAAGTCGACGCATGCGCCTACTGGCTGGAAGGCGAACTCGCGCAGGTGCGGCCGAAAGTTGTCGTCGCGCTCGGCGCGACCACATTGCGTGCGTTGCTGCACGAACCAAAGGCGCGATTGAAGGAATACATGGAACAGAAACAGGCGGCGCATGTCAGCGGTCTGATGGTCGTCGCAACCTGGCACCCGTCGGACGTGCTGCGCTCGCTGAATGCCGGCCCGCGCGAACAGGCGCGCGCCCAGATGGTTGCGGCGTTGCGCCGTGCGCATGCGCTCGCGGGCGAGTGCTGAGGGTGCCGTGTCAAGGAACCTCGAACAGGTCTATGCCCGCGTCTGGGATTGCCTCGCTGCCGCGGTGCGCGCAGACAATCACCCTTTCAAGGTCATGCAGGCGGCGACAATCAGCCTTGATGGTGCCCCGAACGTGCGCACAGTGCTGCTTCGAAGTGCCAGTGAAACGAAGAACCTGCTCACTTTCCATACCGATCTGCGCTCGCAGAAGATTGCCGAGCTTAGCCGGGAGCCACGCATCGCGCTCGTCGGCGTCGACACCGTTCACAACCTGCAGGTGCGCGTGTCGGGCGAAACCCGCATCATTCGCGACGGGCAAGTGCGACTCGATGCGTGGAGGTCCAGTCCCGACCATGACCTCGTCGCCTACCGGACGCGCCTTGCGCCAGGAACTCCCATGAACGACGTGGGTGATGAGCTCGACGAAGCGCACGTTCCTGGTCCGGGCGAAGGTCTCAAGCATTTCGGCGTCGTTGAGCTGCGCCCTGCGCGCCTGGAATGGCTAGACCTCTCGAGAGCGGATTGTCATCAACGCGCGTTGTATGTACGTCAGGGCGACATCTGGGTCCACAGCTGGATCGCACCCTGATCGTGCACACGATGCCGTTTTGGACGCATTCCGAGCGATGGCACACGCTAGCTGCCAACTTCGCCGGCTCAGTCTGGAGTAACTGGCCGGTCCGATGGCACCGGCATCGCGACACGCTCATTGCGTTGAGGCAGCGTTGGGATGTGACGCCTTCCCGTGCCGCATCGTCTTGGTAGAGGCATCCGAATTGCCCATTGTGTTGCCGCCCTGCGCGTGGGAGTCCGTTACGGTAGCACCGCCCGAGCTGGACGCGCTCATGCCCGTTCCACCCCCACCGCCGCCGCCGGAATGGAATGAGCTAACCGCTGCACTACGGATGTAGTGCGCGGCGGTCGGCGTCTCAGGCGGCAGCACACGCATTCTGCACGGCACATGCCGGGCACGTTACGCAAATTCCAGCCTCACTTCGCGGATACGGGCAAGGTAGCGGCGTGTCACTGCGGGCGCCGGTGCAATTGCTCGAAGTAATGCGCGTTACGCGACAGCGCGCATTGAGCGGCCGCCTCGCGGATCTTCGTTCAGGTGGGCTCGCAGTCCCACATTGTTTGTTCCTGGCGCGTCATTCATGCGCAGAACGGGTGCGCGAGTTCGACCTCGTTCACGGCGACACGTCAACGAGCGAAAAGGATCCGGACGTTGCGTGCAATCCAGCCAGTCAATCCGGTGCGCAGCACGACCGGCACGACGCGTCTCGGGCCGATCAGCAGTGTGCCGAGCAAGAGGGATCCGAGCAGGGTGACGTTTGGCGCGGCGATCAACGCCCGGCCAACGTTCGCCACGCTAAGCGAATTCGTGCGGGCGGATGCGCGCTCGACCAACCGCGAGCCAACATTGGCCGCGAGCAGCTGCGCGCGCGCCAGTTCCATGTGGCTGAGCAGGACCGCTTCAGATGCGTGGCGTCTCAGCCGGGCGCGGTGGCTCATTTGAGCGCCTCCTTGAGTGTTTCAAGATCCGCTTGCAGTTCGTCTTTTAGTATTGCGAATGAACGTACCGGCCGTTGCGCCCGGGAGACCAGCAATGCCGTGATCGAAGCAATCAACCAGATCCCCGCTATGCTCCATACGACGGTGAGGAAATAGCGCGTATTCCAGGCGGATGCGATCAGCGCGACGCAGAAGAATGAGAGCGTGAATAGCCCGCTGACAGCGAGGGCCACGAGTGCGAGGAGTTCTCGCGTAACGTAGGTGCGGGCGTCGGACAATTCGAGCGAGAGCAGTTCCCCATAGTCCGTCGTACGGGCAGCGAGGAACCGCAACACGTTGTGCCAGCGGTCGAGCTTCGCGTGAATTGTCATGGCCCACCTCGCACATGCGGCGTGCTCGCAACAGCCGTCGAGTCTGGCTGCGCCTAGTGTCGGCTCGCGGCCCATAACGCTCCGAGCGCGAAGCCGATGCCCACGGCGAGGCCTAGTGTCGCCAGGGGGTTGTCCGCAATCGCCTCGCGCGTCAAGACCGCCGCGTCGGTCGCAAGCTGTTGTGACTTGCCGCATAGCGCCTTTGCCTTGCCCGACAGCCGCATGCTGGCGTCATCGAGCATGTCTCCGACCGCCTCCTGCGCGTCGCCTGCGAGTTCGCGGATCGTGCCTGCGGCCTTCGTTGTTTCGGTGTTCATGTCTCTCTCCAGTCAGTTTGCCTGCGCAACGCGCAAAACCCGCGCGAATCGGATATCCGGCAAGAGCCCATGCGCAACGGACGTGCCACGAGGCGCTGACCGCAGCTAAAAGACCTTCAGTACGAAATGAACGGCCAGCGCGGCGCAGGTCATGACGGTTGCGAGCCAGCACAATGTGCGCGTGAACCAGTGAGCCTTCATCTCACCCACCGCCGCACGGCGAGCGCTCAGGAGTACGAGCAGGATCAACACCGGGGAAACGGTCATCCCGTTGGTCAGCGCACTCCAGTAACAGGCCCTGAGCGGATCGACGCCGAATGCGCAAAACAGCAAAGCGATGATGGCGCTGGCCGCCATGAGCAGCACCAGAATGCCGGCGATCCGGCGGTCCCTTTGCTCGCCCTGCGGCCAGCCGAACGAACTGGCCGCGGCGTGCGCAGCCGAGCCGGCCAGCGGCGGCAGCGCGAGCAGCGCGGTGCCAAGGAGCGCGAGGCCGAGCAGCGGCTGCGCATAGCCGCCCGCGACCGGCGCGATCGCCTGCGCGGCCTCGCGGGCCGTGCCGAGCGGCACGAACGATGGATGGGTCGCATGCAATGTCGCAGCCGCGGCGCAGAGGATGAGCGCCCCGCATAAGTTGGACATCAAGGTGCGCACCAGCGTGTCGCGACGGATTGTCTTTAACTGGCGCCGCATGTCTTCCGGCGGTGCGCGGGCGCTGCCTCGAGCGCCGTCGCGCGAGCGCTCTTCGACTTCCTGCTCGGCCTGCGAGAACAGCAGATACGGGCTGACTGTGGTGCCGAGCACCGCGAGCAGCATCGCAAGATAAGCTTCCGACCAGGCGACGTGCGGCACGACCGCTCGCCAGGCCACGGTGCGCCATGGCACATCCGCCACCAGCATGACGCCTGCATAGCAGAACAGCGCAAGGGCAAGCCATTTGAGGTAGCGCGCATACCGTGCGTAAGGCAGCCACCACTGGAGCGCGAGCGACACGCAGGCAAAAACGATCGTGAAGAGCGGGACCGATCCCCGGAATATCAGTTGCGCGGCCTCGCCCATCGCCAGCATGTCAGCGGCCATGTTGACGGTATTGGCGCCGAGAAAACGGACAACCGCGAGCAGAAACAACCAGCGCGAATAGTGTTCGCGCATGTTTTCCGTCAGGCCTTTGCCCGTGACGACCGCCACGCGCGCGGCCACCAGCTGGAGCGCCACCATCGACGGCCAGGAAAGCACACAGACCCACAGCAGATCGAAGCCGTACTGGGCGCCGGCCAGCGAGTACGTCAGGATCCCGCCGGGGTCGTTGTCCGTCGCTATCGTGCCCAAGCCCGGACCGATGTCCGCGGCCCATGCGTGCGCCGGGAGTTCGCCTGGGCTGCGTCGATGGGTTCGGTTCGCGAGCAAGCGTTGCGGCCGCGAGGCCTCGCCAGCTTTCATGACAAGAGGTAAATGGCTCGTTGGGAGACGCACTCGCCTGCCGCCGCAGGCGGCATTCCTGCGTCCGCTCTGCGCGCATGCGCTGCGGGCATGACGCGGCATCCTGTTTGCTGTGTCGGAGTGCACGCATGCCGATTTTTTCATCGACGGCATTTCTATGGCATCGAAACCAGGAGCAGATCGCAATGGCTAACATTCTCGACAACTGCAAGGTCGCAATTCTTGCAATGGATGGATTCGAAGAAGTCGAACTTACCGAACCGCGCCGCGCGCTAAAGGAGGCCGGCGCACAGGTTGACGTGATCTCACAGAAAGGCGGCGAGATTCAGGGCTTTCGTCACGTCGACAAGGGAAGCAAGATCAAGGTCGACCGTACCTTTGGCGGCGCAAAGGCCGACGACTACGACGCGGTCGTGCTCCCGGGCGGCGTGGTGAACAGCGACGCCATCCGCCTGATCCCCGAAGCGCAGGCGTTCGTACGCGCGGCCAACGACGCACACAAGCCCATCGCGGTGATCTGCCATGGCGGCTGGCTGCCGGTGTCGGCTGGCATCGTCAAGGGACACACAATGACGAGCTGGCCGTCGCTGCAGGACGATATCCGCAACGCGGGCGGCCGATGGGTCGACGAAGCCATGGTGCACGACGGCAATTTCATTACAAGCCGCAAGCCCGACGACCTGCCCGCCTTCGACGCGGAACTGATCTCCACGCTTGCGGCCGCGGCGGGAACTGCATGAGGCCGAAGGTGACGCTGAGCGCGTCGCGCCAACAGCACACGGAGGGTCGACGATGACACAAACCACCCGCGTTGCCGCCGGCATCGCCAGCATCGCGGCAGGCCCCGCGCTCGCGATCTGGTCCACGCGCGATCTACGCGAGGCGAAGTACGCGCCTGCACCCGCGCGCGCAACGTGGTCGGGGCGGGCTATGCCATTGAAACGCCGCGCCTGCTGCTGCTCTCCGCTAACGGGCGCTTTCCCGAAGGCCTCGCGAACCGCTCCGGGCTCGTCGGCAAGAATCTCATGGTGCAGGCGAACCAGGCCGCATGGGGCTTGCTCGACGACGAAATCCGCGGGTACAAGGGGCCGCCTTCGCTGGCGCTCACCGAACACTGGAACTATCCGGACGAAGGCAAGGACTTTTACGGCGGCTACGGATGGATAACTACGGCACGCACAAGACCTCTTCGATCAATACCTGGCTGGCTCGCCATCCGCGTTTCCATGCGCATTTCACTCCCACGTCTGCTTCGTGGATTAACCAGGTCGAACGATGGTTTGCCACGCTACGCGAGACATACATCCGCCGCGGCACTCATCGCTCCACCCGGCAACTCGAACAGGCGATTCGCCAATACATCCAGATCAACAACACTGATCCGAGACCTTTCAACTGGACCAAATCGGCCGACGACATCCTCGCCAGCGTCAAGCGATTTTGTCTACGAATTTCTAACTCGGGACACTAGAGGCAAGCGACGTGAACGCGCTCTACCAGTACTTCATGTATGGCGTGAAGCCGGTGCCGAACGCCGCGCCGCAAACGCATCTGCCGTTTCCCTTCAACCAGCGCTGGGTGATGATGTTCTGGCGTCTCGCGTTCGCACAACATGGCCGCTTCGAGCCCGACCCCGCACACTCCGCGCAGTGGAATCGCGGTGCATGGCTCGTGCAGGGACTCGGCCACTGCGGCGCGTGCCACACGCCGCGCGGGCCCGCCTACAACGAAATGGGCTACACGCAAAACAGCCCGCTCTATCTCACGGGCGGCGTGACCGACCACTGGTACGCGCCGAATCTCACGGGCGACCCCGGCAGCGGTCTTGGCCGCTGGAGCGCCGACGACATCGCCGCGTTCCTGCCCGACGGCCACAACGATCGCGCCTATGCGTTCGGCGCCATGGCGCCCGTGGTGGGGGCGAGCACGCAATACCTGGGCGACGACGATCTGCACGCCATCGCCACGTATCTGAAGTCGCTGCCCGTGCGCGAAGCGAGCGGCCAGTATGCCGATACCGCCGCCGCGCGCGCCTCGACCATGGCGGCCCTGCGCGGCGGCACGCCCGAGCGGCCCGGCGCAGGCCTGTATCTTTCGTACTGCGCGAAATGCCACGGCGCTGACGGCGCTGGCAAACCCGACAACGCCGCCGCTTGCGGGCAGTTCGCTTGCGCTCTCGTCCGACGCGACTAGCGTGCTGCGCCTCATCGTCGAAGGCAGCCAGAGTCCGCAAACCAGCAACGGCGGCACGCCGCGCAAGATGCCCGCGTTCCGCACGCAGTTCACGGACAGCGAGATCGCCCATGTGGCGAGCTTCGTGCGCGGCGCGTGGGGCAACAACGCTCCGCCCATCGCGCCAGCCAAAGTTACGCGACTGCGCGACGCGATTCATCGCTGAGCAGGTCGCGGCGGACGGCACGCAACGCTGTCCGCCGCTTCGTACGGCGCGCACCGCTTAGTGTCCCTTGGTATCGCTGCTCGCGTCGGCCCCTGGGGTAGTGGTCGCATCGTTCATTGGCTTTTTCGCATGCATCTTCTTCTGGGTGTGATGCGCAGGCTTGGGCGTCGTGCCCATGTCAGAGGAATTCTGCCCAGCGTCCGGAGGCTGTGTGCCGGTCGCCCCGGCGTTGCCGGTGCCGTTGCTGCCACCCCCGGCCCCTCCGCCCGACCCTTGCGCTAGCGCGAAGCCCGAAGACGCGGCAAGCGTGACGCTAACGAGTGCGGGAACAACGTACTGACGTGCTTTCATGACTGGCTCCTCATCATCGTGTTGAAAGACATGCGGGCGGCTGGTCTGGAACCGGCCTCGCGCAGCTCTCCTAAGCGCACATCGCATGCCATGCGCTCGTGCGGCGCCTTCTCCATGCGGCATGCGTATTGCGATCTTGCTGGCAACCTGCAAAAGTCCGGGGCGGGCGCATCTTCGCGATCACGCCGCTTCTAAAGGCCGACGCCGACCGCGCAAAGCAAGGGAGCCATTCGAAGAGTAAGCAGGGAGGAAATCATGGACGTTCTCGTGGCGCTGTTCGGCGCCGGAAAGGAACTCGATTCGCTGCAGATGGCATTGCGCGCAGCTCTTGCGTTCGTTTGCACACTTGCACTCATCCGCATATCGGGCAGACGCTCGTTTGGCCAGCGTTCGCCTTTTGATTACGTGGTCGCGATTCTGCTCGGCGCGACACTCAGCCGCTTCATTGTCGGCGCCTCGCCAGCTGTTGCAACGTTTGTGGCGTCGCTGGTCCTCGTGCTCATGCATCGGGCGCTCGCATGGCTGTGCGTGCGATACCGATGGCTGGAAACGCTGGTGGTCGGTGTCGAGAGGGAGGTCTACCGCGACGGCACGTTCAATCGCGCCCAGATGTCCGCTGCCCTCATCACGCGCGCGGATGTACTGGAGACGGTCCGACAGGAACTCCATGCGACACAACTAGAAGACGTCGAGGCAGCCATCCTCGAGCGTAACGGAGAAATCAGCCTGATTCGCAAGCGTTCTGCGAGCCCGTAGCCCCAAAACACCGCCGCTAGCGCGCCACGCCCGGGTTCTCGCGGCACCCGCAGCCGACGCGTCCGAGAGCGATTCGAGGGCTTGCTGCCCGTGAGGAATACGGCAACACCGGATTCCTGCTTGCCAGCGCCAGCGCGCTTACCAGGTACCGCGATGGCGCGGGTCACGGCCGGCCTCGAATGATGTGGCGTTTGGCGCCGTCCTTGCGGTAAAGGCCCCTTTACCCTTCTATCGAGGCATCGACGCCTGAAGCTGAAACGTAGCGGTTTGAATTCCTAACGGTTCAAATGCCTCCAGCTGAAACGCAGCGGTTTGAACTCTTGACTGTTGAAATGCGCGTCCGGCGGTCGAAACGGGTAGCCAGCGATGAGCTTTGCCCACGGAACGCAAAATGCTGCGCTGTTCTGGGTTGCCTCGACACAGACGATACGAGCTGGACGCTCCTTCTGGGGCGCCCCTTCGGTTACCTCCTTTCTCAAAGAGCAACCGAACGGCCCAGCGGGCAGCGGAGGCCCCCGATGCGTTGCGCCTGGCGTAATGCGCGTCCACGCAGTACCCGTTTGAGCACGGAGCCGGACTGAGACTTGCTGCTAATGTGCCGTCAAGAGCACAGCCTGGAAAGGGAGACGTGATGGAACGGGAACTCAAACTGAGAATTACCTCCAGGGATCTCGCCAAACTGCGCCGGGCGCCATTGCTCGCACACGGCAAGCGCAGCGCCAGTCCGGCGAAGTTGCTATCCAGTACCTACTTCGATACTCCGGAACTGGCCTTTCACCAGTGCGGAGCGTCGCTTCGAGTGCGTGGCGTCGGTCAGGTGCGAATCCAGACACTGAAGCTGGGTGGCTCGGCTCAGGCCGGAATGTTCGACAGGGACGAGTTCGAGACACCCATCGACCGGGCCACGCCCGACCTGACGCTGTTGCACGATGCGCTATCCGCCGATACGGATTGCGGCCAACTCGTTCGAGATGAAGCCGTTGCGGCCAACCTCGCGCCGATCTTCGTCACACGGATCAACCGGTCAACTATCGCGCTGCGTACGTCGGCGGAGAACGAAATCGAAGTGGCGCTGGACGAGGGAACCATTGACGCTCCCACGGGTTCCGCACCCATTGCAGCCGTCGAACTCGAACTCAAGCGTGGCAAGCCGCAGGGACTCTATGCCCTTGCGCTCGAACTCCTGCAGACGGCGCCGCTTCGCATCGACCGTCGCAGCAAGGCCGATGTGGGTTATGGGTTACTTGTCGCGGAGCACGCCGAATGCATAAAGGCCCGGCATGTGCAGCTCGGGAAGAACGATTCTGTCGAGGAAGCGTTCCGTACGATCGCGCATAACTGCCTCGACCAGGTGCACGCCAACGAGCGCGGCGTCGTATCGGCTCACGATCCAGCGTGTGTACACCAGATGCGGGTGGGGGTCCGGAGATTGCGCTCGGCGCTCGGACTGTTCGGGAAGGTGATCCCGGCCTACGCGGGTCTCGACGACGAACTGCGTTGGGTCGCATCGGAGCTGGGCGCCGCGCGCGATTGGGAAGTGCTGTCAGGACCCACGCTGGACCGGGCCGGAGCGGACGCCAACGCCAGCGAATTGAAGCCTGTGCGGCAGGCATGCGGCCAGCTCGCCAGTGAAAACCGGCAGCGTGCCGCGGCCGCAATCGAATCGGTACGCTACACGCGAATGGCTCTGGAGCTGACGTTATGGCTGGACACAAAAAAGTGGCGCGACACCATAACCGACGAAGCGCTCGCGGAGATCGAAAAACCCGTTTCGCAGTTCGCTGCAGAAGTCCTGCGCAAACGGCACCGCAAGTTGATCAAGCGCGGCAACCGGCTTGCCGATCTCGACGATCATCGTCGACATCGTGCGCGCATCGCGGCGAAGAAGGTTCGATATGCTACGGAGTTCTTTGCGTCCTTATGCCCGAAACGCGCTGTGCAGCGCTACGTTGATGCGCTGACGGCGCTTCAGGATGACCTCGGATGGCGCAATGACGCCGTCGTCGCTGAGCGGTTCCTTCAGACGTTGCCGAACACGTTCCCGGAAGCGGCTCGAGGCGCCGCCTTCGCTCGAGGCTACCTCGCTTCGCGCGTCGCGGCCGATCATCGGACAATGACGAAGCTATGGAAGCGTTTCAGACGGCTTTCCGCGCCGCACTGAGCACCTCTTACGGATCGAATGCGAAGACGACGATGCGTACGCGGCAGCTCCGCCACGACCAGCAGCGTGCGCTTGTGGCGCGTGCTGCGGCGCACGTTCCTGCTGGCCGCCCAGGCCATCGAGGCCGATCATGCACCTCTTGCAGAAAAGCTGCGCCGCGCGAGCCCGCACTGCATACGCCACATGCATGCCACACACGCGCGCGGCCGCAGTTGCGGAACTCACCACCGTCGGCGACAACCTGCGACACGCATCTGTCTCGACCATCTCGAACCATCTGTGCAGCGACGACGTCGAACGTGCATGGCAGATCGCTGAAGCGTTTGCCAGGATGAAGTGAGTGCCTGGGGACCATATGCGACCGCTCATGACCAGCTCGCCCGTAACGGTCCGCTGCCACATGTTGGGCGCCCGTTCTGCGTCTATTACTCCGGACCTCGCTCCTTCAAATCCTCTGTACAGGTCGCAAGGGGCCGCACCATTTTCGAGGCAAAGGGCGGCAAGCGACCCCGAAACGGCCGTTGGTGTTCAGGGAAAGCGGACATCCATAGACCTCGTTACATGCCCGTCGCGGCGCGGACATCACTTGCTACGTTCCGTGCTGCGCGGCAGACGTACCGTGAATGCAGTTTCTGTCTGGTCGGACCGCGCTTCGATCGTACCGTGATGGGCCTTGGCGATTTCGCTGACGATATACAAACCAAGTCCGAGACTTCCGTTGCCGTCTCGTCCATTCTCATGATCCGGACCGCGCTGGAGGGGATCAAAGATGTGATCCAGTAACGACCCCTCGATGGCGGGTCCGCTGTTCCTGACCTCTAAACGCACCTCCGCTTCGTCGCCAGTCACCGCCACGCGCACTGCCGCGTTCGGCGCGCCATACCTGAGCGCATTGAGAACCAGATTGCCAAGCAACTGCTGCAGACGCGGGCCATCCCAGACGCCCTGAGGATTGCCCTGCAACTCCATCTCGATCTGCCTGTCCGGATGAACTGCTCGCAACCGGTCTAACTCATCCGTGAACACATCCGCCAGATCAACGTTGGTGGGCGTGACATTAATACCGAGGCCCAGCCTGATCCGATTGAAATCGCATAGATCATCAAGAAGCGACTGCATGCGAGCGCCGCTTCGTATCAGGCGGCCTGCGGCGTCCGAAACGCGCTCCCCCGCGTTCAGGGCGGCCAGATAGGAGGCTGTCACCTGAATCGTCTGAAGCGGGCTGCGCATGTCGTGCCCGAGCATCCCAAGCAACAGACTGCGTGCCTGATCGACTTGCTCGCTGAAATGGTCAACCGATTCGGCGAGCGCCTGATCGATGGCCTCATCGAAGCGGATGACGTCATCCAGATGAGGCGCGTCGGGCTGGCAGTCGTCCATCCACAATCGAAGCACGCTCGCGCGCAGGGCGCGGTACTCGGCGGCCAGTTGCCTGATGTTGAAGCCGCCTCGCGCGCGCAGAATGGCATGCATTTCCGCGGCTGTTTCGGAGGCGTCGGCCGGTCTCGCGGCTCGCCCCAGCGATTTTTCGTGTTGTGCTTCCCTGGTTTGCGAATTCCGCAAGTCCTTGGCCACAGCTTCGAGAATCTGCTGCGCGTCGTCGCGTAAAGCTAGCGATTCCATGCCGGCTGCAGCGGGAAGCAGGGTGGCTGCAAACGCCTCCCATTGAGCCACAATTGACTCCATATTTCCCAAGATGAAATCAGCGAGTCGCATGCCTGCTCCTGGAGAAGAGGTCAACGGGGCATTTTTGCCGGATTTGTCCTACACGTGAATTCGTGATACGACTCGGTCGGGTTTACGCTGTGTCGAGCGGCGGCTTCCGGCATCATCGCCGACCAGCCGCTTGTGGCCGAGCGGCGACGTCCCCGAAGGGGTCCAACAGCCCTTTGAGTTTCTTCATCAGCTCCATTTCGGGCTCTGAGCGGCTGTAGTGCAGAAACGGCTCCTTGATCACCCCGATACCATGCTCGGCGGAAATGCAACCCTGCGCTTCACTCACGGCCGCATAGATCAGTTCTTCGACTTCAAGCAGGTCGGAAGCGTCCGCGTACGGACCGGAAAGAAGGTGCAGATTCCCATCGCCGAGATGGCCGAAGAACAGACGGGTTTGCTGGGGGAAGCGTTCGCTCAAGGACGCTCGCGCGTCCTCGACGAATTGCTCCATCCTGTCCATTGGTATGCCGATATCGAACGCGGCGTGCGGCTTCAGCTTCGACAGCAATTCGCCGACCGTCTCACGGTATGCCCACAACTGCTTTGCGTGCTCGATGGTTTGCGCAATGATCACGTCCTGCACGACGCCCTCTTCGAGCATCCGTTCGAGCGACTGTTCGAGCGCTCGCCTGTCGTCGTCATCGGATTCGCCCAGCGTTTCGATCAGCACATACACGGGATACGCGTTGCCGAATGGATGCTTCAAATGGGCGATATCCATCGCCGCGCTCATGAAGCCCTGCCACACCAGCTCAAACGAAGAGAGACTTGCGAGGTGCGCGCGCAGGTACTTGAGAAGCCGCGTCGCGTCATCGAACGATGCGACCGCGCATAGCACCGTATTCGCCGCTGAAGGCTTCGGCTCGAGCTTGAGCACGACGCGCGTAATCACGCCCAGCGAGCCTTCGGAGCCGATGAAAAGCTGCTTGAGATCGACACCTGTCGTGTTCTTCGTGACGCGCGAGCAGGCGCGCTTCGAGGTGGGCCGCATAGATCAGTTCTTCGACTTCCGCTCGGGTACGTCCTCCGCGCATGCAAGTTCAACCAGCGACTCGCCCGGACCGTCGATCAGCGCCGCATCGCAGCCCGTGCATTCGAGCAGCGTATTCTGGATATCGACCAGCGAGACCAGGAAAACCCGGGGCGGTTCAGTTCGACCTCCCCTGGGCCCATGGACGTATTGGATTCGCGACCCAAATATTGTCCGCTGACACGTGCCCGTCATCCAGATAGCGCGTAAGCGCTTCCCAACGTTTGAGGTTGTAGTCAAGGGCTGAGGCGATCCCGGATCCGTCCGGCACGCGCCGCCGTTGCGTGAGCAGCCATACATAGAATTCGTCGGCCGATCCATGCTCGGATTCAAGGATTTTCGTTGTGCGTGCATCATTCTTGGCGGCGTCGAGCTCATGCACATGATCCGAAAAGGCCAGATGAAAGACGGCGGCAAGGCGCAATCTCCGGTCCAGCGATTCAACTCGCTGGTTGCATAAGCAGCCCTACGCATATCGGAATTCTGTCGCCGCCCAGTTCTTATTGCGACAGAACCCCTCATTGAATACAAGGACGAAATCACCAGCTGGCGGCGCGCGGCCGGGCCTCAGCGGACGAATGCCGGACACACTTTCGTCTTCGGTCTTTCAGACGGACGGGTCATTGATGGCAGCCAATCAATAGACGAATATATCCAACGATGTGCCGAATTCGGGGGTGGACTCTATTAAGAGTCGAAACAAATTTTTTGCGCGCTGAAAACACCGGGAGGTCGGCGCAAGGCTGACGGCCGAGGACACGGCGGGACTACCGCTCTGGGGCTGCGAACCGGGCTCCGTGCGCAAGAAACGGTAGCCCACAACGCCACGCTGTCTCCCCCGTGGTATGCCTTACGCGATCGCCTCGGGTGGCCTTGATGGACGCCCGGCTGCAAACAATGACTCGATACCGTAGGTTAGCGATACGACGCCCACCTCATGAAAGACGGCGCGCGGTACTATCTTCGTCGGCCCCGTCCCGTATACCCCTGTCCCATGGAACTGAAGCAGATCCAGTACTTCATCGCGCTTTTCGAAGAAGGCACCGTCACGCGCGCCGCCAGGCGGCTCAACATCGCGCAACCGGCGCTCAGCATGCAGATCGCCAAGCTCGAAACGGAAATTCGGCAGAAGCTCTTCGAGCGTGGGCCGCACGGCATGGCGCCGACCGAAGCCGCACGGTTGATGTACCGCCTTTACACGCCGATCATGCGCGACATCGATCACGCACGCGAGCACCTGAGTCGTCGCGATGTCATCGTGACGGGCCGCGTGTCGCTGGGCATGGTGTCGTCGGAGGCGCAGAGCGTATTGCCCGAATCGCTCGCCAGATTCGATGCGCTTTTCCCGCAAGTCGAAGTCTCCGTCGCCGATGGCTTCAGCGCGCAACTGATCGACGCTGTCGAATCTGGCCGGCTCGATGCCGCCATCATCAATAAGCCGCGCGGACGGCTGACGCTCCACGTAGAGCCTTTGCTCGTCGAAGAAATGGTGCTGGTGACGAGCGTGGCGCAAGGCCCAAAGCTGCCCGACGAGATCGATCTCACGCAGCAGTTGAGCATCGAATTCGTGCTGCCCACGCGCCGCAACGGCCTGCGAGGCGCGCTCGATGCCGCGCTGATGGCGGCTGACGTCGTCATCAAGCCGAAGTTCGAAATCGATCTGCTCAGCACCATCGTGCAGTTCGTTGAGCAGAGCAGTGTCGCGACAATCCTGCCGCGCGTCGTCGTGCAGGCGAAAGTGGACGAAGGGCGCTTGCGCGCACGCACGATCGCGTCGCCGCCGATCGTGCGCCACATCATTCAGGTCACGCATCCGAAGCGGCCGATCGGGCCGGCCGCCCAGGCGCTCATCACGATTATCACTGATGAGATAAAGCGCGTGACGACGGGTGTTTTGGGGAAACAAGCGCCTTAGCGGCCGCGTTCCAACGGTTCGCGCGCACTACTCGGAACGTCGCTGCGCGTGCCGAACAGCGTGTCGCAGATCGGGAACGTGAGGTTGAAGTTCTGTGTCGCCATCACTTCGGGATCGTGGTGTGTGGCGTGCAGGCGCCGAACTGTGTTGACGAGCGGAACGCGGTCGAGGAACGGGCTGTCGGTGACGTGTGAGAGCGTATGCAGGCCCTCGTACATCAGAAAGTACGCCGCCATCGTGAGCAGCGCGATGTAGCCTGCGTTGCGGGAGAATACGAACCCAATCACGAGCGCGAACGGCACGGCCGCCAGCACGAACGCAACCGGCGCAAAAGGCGGAAACAGCAGCGCGCGCCAGTGACGGTGACCCTTGTATTCAAGCGTCACATGTGTGAAGAACCGGTGATGGACGGCGCAATGGCGCTTGTAGATCATGCTGAAATACTTCGTCGGACGATGCAGCACGTAGCGGTGCGCCGCCCATTCCGCCCAGTTGCCGAACAGAAAGAGCGGAATGACCGCCAGCCATTCGGCGAGCGTCGGTGCATGAAGCTGCATCAGGCAATACACGATCACGCCGCCGGTGAAGAGCAATGTGAAGCCGAGGTGCATTTCGCCGCGATACCACCATGGCGTGGCATTGACATACTCGTCACGGAACTTGTAGGAACGCGCACGAACGTCTTCTTCGTATTTCATCGATGTCTCCGGCTGTTGTGAAAGGCGTGCGCCCGTTGGCGTCCGCCGTTATGCCCAATGACTCAGGAGGGACTGCGCGCGGAACCGCCTTCGAGCTTGCCGAGCGTCTCGGGCACGACGAATGCGCCCACGAGAAAGATCACGCTGATCGCGCCGACGAAGATGGCTAGCGTCATCGGCAACTGGCTCGCGTCCTTCGCCGCCAGCGACACGGCCGTCGGCATCACTCCGCCGATCGCGAAGCCGATATTCCACGAAAGGCCCGTGCCGGTCGCGCGGATCGAAGTCGGGAAGCGTTCGTTCAGGAAGATCAGGATCGGCGCATAGCCGGCGCTGCCGAGCGCGCTGAGAAGGACTGCATAGACGCCGACCATCATGATGCTGTTAGCGGTAGGCAGCAGCAAAAATAGCGCGGGCAACGCGATGAGCCGGATGATGCCGATCAAGATAAACGCGCCCTTGCGTCCGATGAACGTACTCACGTGCCCTGCCGCGACCGAAGCGATCACCACGGCCACGCTGCAGATCATCAGGATCGCGGCGGCGGCACCGTTCGGCGCATGACTCACGACTTTGAGGAACGTCGGCAGGTAGCCCGATGTCAGGTAGTAGCCGCTGCCGCCGCCGATAGTCAGCAGCAGATTGACGAACAGCACGCTGCGATATTCACGCGAGAAAAGCGTGCGGATCGGCGAGCGCGCCACTTCGACGGTCGCGCTCTTGACCTGCGCGGTGGCCCTCGCAGCCTTTTCGGCGGCGAGCTTCTTCCACAGAGGCGACTCTTCAAGGCTGTTGAACACGAAGAGACCAAGCACCGAGCTGATGATGCCGGTGAAGAACATGCAGCGCCAGCCCCATATGTCAAAGGCATCGCCGGGGAAAAGCGCCGACATCGCGAGGAACGTTACTGAAGCGAGCAGCGCGCCGAGTCCCGCGCCGCCGCCGCCGATCAGCCCCGACACCGCGCCGCGATACTTCGGCGCGACGGATTCGGTGCCAATGGTATGCGTGGATGCGACCACGCCGCCGACGAACACGCCCTGCACGAGACGCAGCAGCAAGAACAACACCGGCGCGACGACGCCCGCCTGCGCGACCGTCGGCAGCACGCCGAAGGCCGCCGTCGACACGCCGACGCCGACGACCGCGACGATCATCGCGCCCTTGCGGCCGTGACGGTCCGCGTAAGACCCGAAGAGCGCGGAGCCGAGCGGCCGCATCAACAGCGTCACCGCAAACGACGCGTAGACCGCAGCGAGCGAAAGCATCGCGTGCTCGGACGGGAAGAACAGACGCCCGACGATCGGCGCGACGTACAACAACACGAACAGGTCGAACAGATCGAGCGCCCAGCCCATGCACGACGCCAGCACCGCGCCCATGATCTGCCGCTGATTAACCGGAAGCACGGTGGCCCCGTCTTGCGCTGCTACAGACATTTGTATCTCCTTGTGTGTCACAGGCACGCTTTGTTGGATGCGCGCTCTTGTCGAGGTTGAAAAATCGTCAGTGGGCCGCGGCGAGCGGCGATGCCACGCTCGCCCGTCGCTGGGCAACCATCGCATCGGCGATTTTCTCGGCGATCATGATGGTCGGTATGTTCGTATTCGCCGATGGCAGTCGCGGCATCAGCGATGCATCCACAACGCGCAGCCCTCGTGTGCCTCGGACGCGGCCTGCCGTGTCGGTGACGGCGTCGCGGTCCTGCGCGCCACCCATGCGGCAGGTGCCGCTCGCATGCCACACGCCGAACACGTTCGCGCGGATGAAATCGGTGAGCGCGCGCTCGTCGTGGATCAGCGAAGTCATCTTCAGGCCGCGCGTGAAGAAGCGTTCGATCAGCAGACGCCGCAGCGGCGCCGGTGTGTCGAGCAGCACGCCGAGCATCGAAGTCAGCAGCGCATTGCCTTCGCCGACCTTGCTCAGCGCCTTCACGCGCGGCGAGAAAGCCGCGGGAAAGAAGTCGCGCGCATCGCGTCCCAGACCCGATGCATCGACAATGCGCGCCAGCATCCGCACGCCAGCGGCGAGCCGTTGCAGATCGCGTTCGTCGTCGAGCAGATTCAGATCGACGCGCGGCGCAACGGCCGCATCGGGCGACGCCAGTTGCACGCGGCCACGCGAATACGGCCGGTTGCACCACAGGAAAAAGAGGCCGAGCCGGTTGCCGAGCGCATGCCACGCGGCGCGCGTCGCGCTCGACAAATACAGATCCGACTCGTCGCAGCCCGCGACGCCCGAACTCATGCGCGCGGCCATCATGCTCGCGCGGCGTCGCGCGAGCGGCATCCGAAAGCGCGGCTCGAGAAAATGACAGAACGTGAGCGACGGATGATCCTGCAGATTGCGTCCGACGCCCGGCAAATCCACCGTACACGGGATGCCCATCGCCACGAGTTGGCGCGCATCGCCGAGACCGGCGCGCATCAGCATCGCGGGCGACTG
This sequence comes from Paraburkholderia sp. CNPSo 3274, assembly GCF_024206475.1. Classification (GTDB taxonomy): domain Bacteria; phylum Pseudomonadota; class Gammaproteobacteria; order Burkholderiales; family Burkholderiaceae; genus Paraburkholderia. The sequence goes on along the minus strand of NZ_JAMBPR010000061.1, from coordinate 35,069 downwards.
CAACGCGCCCGCGCTCAGCACCACTTCACCCGCATCGAAACGCACGCGCTCGCCGTTCGCCGCAATCGCGACGACACCGCGCGCCGTCGCGCCTTCCATCACGATGCGCTCGACGCGCAGATTCGAATAGATGTTGAGATTCGGGCGCTTGCGCGTGGCTTCGTCGAGATAGGCGATGGCCGTCGACACGCGCTTGTCGTCGAGGTTCGAGAACGCGCCCGGAAAGAAGCCGTCGCCGAATTCGCCGTTCTGGTCCTGAAGTTCCGCGAAGCCGTTCGCGCGCAAACCCTTCGCGAATGCATGACAGAACGCCGGCCAGTCCTTCGGCAAGATGCGGCGGATCGGCACGGGACCGTCGCCGCCGTGCAACTCGCCGCCGGGAAAGTCCACGTCGCGTTCGAGCTTGCGAAAGTACGGCAGCACCTCGCGCCACGACCAGCCTTCGGCGCCGTTCGCGGCCCATTCGTCGTAGTCGCGCGGCAGGCCGCGATTGGCCGACTGCACGTTGATGCTCGACCCGCCGCCCATCACGCGACCCTGCTCGTAGACGCGCGGCGCGGCGTCCTGCGTGGCTTTCGCTTGCAGATCGGGCCAGATGTACGTGTCGCCGCAGAAGACGGGCATCGGATAGCTGTCGAGTATCGCCGCGGGCACCGCGCCCGGCGGCGTATCGGCGCCCGCCTCGATCAGCGCGACGCGCACCGACGGCTCCGCCGACAGCCGATGCGCAAGCACGCATCCCGCCGAGCCGCCGCCTACGATCACGTAGTCGAAGCGATCCATCGCGTTGTCTCCTCTTGTCTCGTCCGCCGCGCGGCGTGTCCGGTATCAGCTGCCGCGAAACACCGGCTTGCGCTTGCCATGAAACGCTTCGACGCCTTCGCGGAAATCGTCCGACGCGCGCAGACGGCTATAGCAATGCCCTTCAAGTTCGATCGCGATCGACAACGGTGCGTCTTCCGAATCGTTCAAGAGCTTCTTCGCGGTGCGCTGCGCGAGCGGCGAGAACGCGCGCAGCTCGTCGACGAGCGCATCCGTCGCCGATTCGAGTTCGGCGTCCGCGACGCATTCGACGGCGATGCCCCACTCGTACGCCTGCTTGCCCGGAATGCGGCGCGAGCGCATCACGATGTCCTTCGTGCGGCCGATGCCGACCATCGACTGCAAACGCGCCGAGCCGCCCGAACCGGGAATCTGGCCGAGCTTCTGCTCCGGCAGCGCATAGAAGGTCGTATCGGTGACGATGCGGAAATCGCACGCCAGCGACAACTCGAAGCCCACGCCGAAGCAGAAGCCGCGATTGGCCGCGATCACCGGTTTGGAGCACCGCGCGGGCGCCGCGATGTTCCAGGCGAGCTTCGATACGTGCTCCGGCGAGGCTTCCAGAAAGCCCTTGATGTCGCCGCCGCTCGAAAAATGCTCGCCCTTCGCGCGCACGACGATCACGCGCACGCGGTCGTCCTCGTCGAGGGCTTCGAACACGGCGCGCAACTGCTCGCGTGCGTGCATCGAAATGACGTTGAACGGCGGCCGATGCAGGATGATGTCCGCGCGCTCGCGCTGCGCGTCGATTTCGACCGAGAAGCCGTCGAGGTCTTGCAGCAGCGTCTGGCCGCGATGGTTGAGATCACTCATTGTGTTACTCCTTGGTGGTTGCTGTAGGTTGCGCGGCCTGCGCTTTCGAATCGGGCGTGTACTCGCCCGCTTGCAGCTTGCGGCGCAGAATCTTGCCGACCGGCGACTTCGGGATGTCGTCGACGAAGACGTAATCGCGCGGGCGCTTGAAGTTGACGAGGTCGGACTGGCGGCACCATGCATCGAGCGAGTCGGAATCGACGTACTCGCGGCGCTTGATGAATGCAACCACACGCTGGCCCCAGCGCTCGTCCTTGATGCCCGCGACCGCGACTTCGTCGACGGCAGGATGCAGCGACAACACCGATTCGATATCCACCGGCGAGATGTTTTCTCCGCCGCTGATGATCATGTCGTCGACGCGGCCGGTCACGTAGAGATCGCCGTCGGTATCGAAGTAGCCGGTGTCGCCGGTGAAGTACCAGCCGTCGCGCAGCGACTTCGCGTTGGCGTCCGGACGGTTCCAGTAGCCTTCGAACGCTTCGTCGCCGAGCAGGTCCACGATGATCTGCCCTTCTTCGCCGACTTCGGCGATCTCATCGGGCGAGAGCGCATCGAGCTTCACGACGCGCAGCCGCGTATTGATGCCCGCGCGGCCCGCGCTGCCGGGCTTCTTTGTCGCGTCCTGGTCGATGCTGAACGTGTAGACCTCGGACGAGCCGTAGTGATTGACAAAGAGCTCCGGCTCGAACGCGGCCGAGAGGCGCTTGAGCAGGCCGTCGTTCATCGGTGCGCCCGCGAATCCGAGCTTTCTGACCGACGACGTGTCCGTGCTCGCGAACGCGCTGTCGGCGAGCAGATCGTGATAGAGCGTCGGCACGAGATAGAGGCAGGTGAGCGCGTGCTTCGAGATGCATTCGAGCGCGAGCTTCGCGTTCCAGCGCCGCACGCAGACGAAAAGGCCATCGACGAGCGCCATCGCGAGCAGCGAGCGCACGCCCATCGTGTGATAGAGCGGCATCACGCCGAGCGTGCGTTCGCCGCGCCTGTACAGGTTCTGCGCGACGTGCGCGAGCGCGCCCGCGCGTTCATGCCGATGCCGGCGCGGCACGCCCTTGCCTTTGCCCGTCGTGCCCGACGTGTAAAGGAACAGCGAGATGTCGTCGGCGGTGGCGTGCGTCGTGTCGGTCACGTCGCCGCTGCGTGTTCGTTCGACGATGAGCGCATCGAAGGCGGTGGTGCGGCCGGGTGCATCGTCGAGTCCGACGCGCGGCACGTTTTGCGCGGCGGCGCTCTGCGCGACGGAATCGGCGCTGACGGGTTCGTAGACGATCGCCTTCGCCCCCGCGTCGGTCACGCAGTAGTCGACTTCTTCCGGCTTCGCGCGCCAGTTGAGCGGCACGATCACGATGCCCGCAAACTGTCCGGCCCAATGCAGCGTCGCCATCTCCCAGCGGTTTTGCAGCACGACGAGCAGCCGGTCGCCGCGTTGCAGGCCGAGCTCGCGCAGGCCATCGGCGACATTCAGGATCATGCGATGCCACTGCGCGTACGTCAGTTGCACATCGCCATCGACGAGCGCGAGCGCGTTCGGACTGCGCTCGACGCTTTGCAGGAACGTGCGTCCGAGATCAAGCATGTTCGACCTCCTTCGTGCTTGCCTCGGCCCGGCGGCGCGCGGCCACGTCGAGCACCGCGGCCACGATGGGCGTGTAGCCCGTACAGCGGCAGATATGACCCGAGAGCATCTCGCGCACTTGCTGTTCGGACGGATCCGGCACGCGCCGCAGATAATCCGCGCACGACATCAGAATGCCCGCCGTGCAGAAGCCGCATTGCAGCGCGTGATGCCGCTGGAACGCCTGCTGCAGGTCGCCAAGCGTCTGATCGGGCGCAAGGCCTTCGACGGTATCGATATGCCGCCCATCGGCCTGCACCGCGAGCATCAGGCACGAGCGCGCCGCGACGCCATCGACCTGCACGGTACAGGCGCCGCACACGCCGTGTTCGCAGCCGACGTGCGTGCCCGTCGCGCCGAGTTCGTGCCGGATAAAGTCCGACAGCAGTTCGCGCGGCTCGCAATAGCCGCTTCGTTCGCGGCCGTTCAGCGTCAGCGCGATGCGCTGCGCTTTGCCGTGCCGCATGATGGTGCCCGACATCTTGCTCACTTTGCCTCCTCGATCACGCGCCATCCGAGTCGCCGGACCAGATTCCGGCGATATTTCGCGCTGATGTGCGCATCGTCCTGCGCGTTCAGTTTCCAGCTCAAATCGTTCAGTGCGCCGCGCAGGTCGTCGCCCTGCAGACGCGGCCATTGCTCCGTCACCGGCCGGTCCGCGACGCCGCCGACTGCAATACGGATCGACTCGTCGGTGACCACGGCCGCGCACGCGGCGATCGCGAAATCGCCGTGTCGCGCGGAAAATTCCGCGAACGCGTAGCGCTCGCCTGCCTTGCGCAGCGGGAAGCGCACCGCTTCGACGAGTTCGTCGGGCTCGCGCGCGGTCATCAGCATTCCCTGAAAGAAGTCCTGCGCGGCGAGCGTGCGCCGCCTCTTTCGCGAGCGCAGCATCACGTCGCCGCCAAGCGCGGAAAGCACGAGCGGCAACTCCGCGCTCGGGTCCGCATGCGCGATCGATCCGCACACGGTTCCGCGATTGCGAATCTGAAAGTGCGAGATATGCGGGAAGGCCATCGCGAGCAGCGGCGCTTCGTCGGTGAGCGTGCTGCGCCATTCGACGCTGCCTTGCGTCGCCGCGGCGTTCACGACGAGATGCCCCGCCTGCTTGTCCACGCGCACGGCATCGAGTTCGGCGGTGCGCGAGATATCGACGAGCACCTTCGGCTGCGCGAGCCGCATGTTGAGCACGGCCATCAGCGACTGGCCACCCGCCAGCACGCGCGCTTCTTCGCCGTATTGCGCGAGCGCGTCGAGCGCGTCTTGCGCGGTCATCGCGCGCAGGTAATCGAACGGTGCGGGCTTCATGCGTGTCTCCTGAAACGTGCGAGGAGTCTCGCGATCCACGATCCGTGCGCTTGCACGGGCTTGCCCGCCGCCTGCCGGCCGAGCGATTCGAACAATTGCCTGAGCACCACCTTCGCCGCGCCTTCGAGCATCCGGCCGCCAACCGCCGCGACCTTGCCTGACACCTGCGCGTCGTAGTCGTACGTGAGGCGCGTGCCGCTGCCCTGCGGCGTCAGTTCGACGAGACCGCTGCCGCGGGCGCTGCCGAGCGGCGAGATCCCCGCGCCAGCGAGTCGCAGGCGGCGCGGCGCATCGATCTCCGACAAGCCGATACGCGCCTCGAAGCGCGCCTTGATCATGCCGACGCCCACCGTCACGTCCGCGCGATACTGGTTCGGCGCCGTCTCTTCGAGCGCGTGACAGCCGGGAATGACGTTCGCGAGTGCCTTCGGATCGAGCAGCACGGCGAACACAGCTTCGGGCGTCGCGGGCAGATCGACAGCGCCCTGCGCCGTCAGTGCGCGTCCGCCGCCGGGCGTCGCGGGCTTCGTGGCGGGCGCTTCGCGATATTCCGGCCGCGACGGTTCGGGATCGTCCATGCCGATCATCGCCATCACTCTGGGCGGCGTGAGCGGCAGGCGAATGTCTTCGACGCCGAGCGCGTCCGCCACCGCATTCGCGATGCACGGCGGCGTGCTCATGTTGTTGCCTTCGCCGAGACCCTTCGCGCCAAGCGGCGTGAAAGGCGAAGGCGTCTCCAGATGCACGATCAGCGGATCGGGCACTTCGCAGGTCGTCGGCATCAGATAGTCGGCGAGCGTGCCGGACTGGAAGCTGCCGTCCGCGCCGTAGCGGAACTCTTCCATCAGCGCCGCGCCGACGCCTTGCGCGAACGCGCCGCGAATCTGGCCATCGGCGAGTGCGGGATTGAGGATGGTGCCCGCGTCGTGCACGGTCACATATCGGTCGACGCGCACGCGTCCCGTCACGCGATCCACTTCGACGCCGCACATGTCGAACGCGAAGCCATACGCCGCCGATGTATTGATGCGGTCCTGTTCGTCGGGCGCATCCATGTGCGGCGGCGACCAGAACACGGTTTCGCGCAGGCCCGGCTCTTCGCCCTCGGGCAACAGCGCGGGCGCCCAGTGCGGTGCATTGCTCGCGGCGCGCGCGAACGGCAGCGCGCGGTCTTCGGCGTCGTGCGCAAAGACGCGCGCGCCTTCGAAGCGCACGTCGCCGGGCGCGCAGTTGAACTGCTTCGCGAGCACGCGCGCGAGCTTGTCGCGCACGCGCGTCGCGGCCAGATGCACCGTGCCCGCCACCGCGCCCGCGAAGCGGCTCGAATAATTGCCCGCCGCGACGGACCAGGCGTCCTTGTGCGTATCGAATTCGACGTTGACGACGATGTCCTTCGGATCGAGCCCGAGCACATCGGCGACGACTTGCGCGCACACCGTCATGTGGCCCTGGCCCGCTGGCGTCGATGCGATCGTGACGACCACGCCACCGAGCAGATCGACGCTGACGGTCGCGCTCGCGATCGCGCCGTTCTTCGGCCCGGCCTTCCTGCGTGCGTCGGCGGGCATCACGGTCGTGATGTAGCCCATGTTCGATACCGACGGCTCGACGATCGCCGCGAAGCCGATGCCATACAGCCGCCCTTCGTTGCGCAAGGCGTCACGGCGCGCAACAAGTTCCCGGTATCCGCCTTCGTCGAGTGAACGGCGCAGCGCTTCCTGATAGTTGCCCGAATCGAGCAGCGCGCCCGCCGCCGCGCGATACGGGAACGCATCGGCGGGAACGAAGTTGCGGCGATACACGTCGAGCACATCGAGCTTCAGTTCGATCGCGATGCGCTGGATAAGCCGCTCAAGCGCGAAGTACACCTGCGGCCCGCCGAAGCCGCGCACGAGCCCCGTCGGCGTCTTGTTCGTCAGCACGACGCGATTGCGCACGAGCAGATTCGGGATCGCGTACGCGCCCGTCAGGCAGCCGTGCATCCGGTAGAACGTCGCGGGCTCGGGCGCGCGCACGTAGCCGCCGACGTCTTCCAACTGATCGTAGGACAGCGCGACGATGCGGCCATCCCCTTCGACGGCCGCTTCTATCGTTGAAACACGCGCCGTCGCCGATGTCGCCGCGCTCAGGTGTTCGAGCCGATCCTCGACCCACTTCACCGGCGCGCCCGCCTTGCGCGACGCGAGGCACATCAGCACGACATACGGAAACACGGCCTGCTTCACGCCGAAGCTGCCGCCGGAATCGCGTGGGGCCTTATGACGCAGGCGATTGGCGGGCACGTTCAACGCCATTGCCATGACGGCGTGCAGCGAGAACGGCCCCATGAAATTCGACGTGACGTCGTAGCCTTCGTCGCCCGAAAGATACTCGGCGATGACCACGCCGCACTCGATCGGCGCGCACGTGTTGCGCGGATAATGCGCGACCAGCTTCACGCGATTCGGCGCGCGCTCGAAGGCCGCTTCCGGCTCGCCGTAGCGGAAATGCCGGTCGCTGATGACATTGCTGCCGACGCGTTCGTGCAGCACCGGCGCGTCGTCCTTCGCGGCTTGTTCGATCGACGTCACGGGATCGAGCATCGCGTAGTCGACCTTGATCAGATCGAGCGCGTCTTCCGCGAGCGCACGCGATTCGGCCATCACGACCGCGACCGGCTCGCCGACGTAGCGCACGCGGTCCATCGCGAGCGCCCACTGTTCCATCGGCGACTTCACGCCGACGACGAACGGTCGCGACCACGGACGCAAATCGTCGCGCGTGAGCACGGCGCGCACGCCCGCGAGTTTCGACGCGGCTTGCGTATCGATCGAAAGGATGTCCGCGTGCGCGTGCGGCGAACGCAGAATCGCGGCGTGCAGCGTGCCCGGCTTGACAGCGATGTCGTCGCCATAACGGCCACGGCCCGTCAGGATCGCCGGGTCTTCGAGGCGCTCCATCGGGCGTCCGATGTGACGCTGCGGTGCGGTCGCTTCGCGCATCTCTTTGCCGGCGACGCGCGCGTCCATGTCGGCAAATGCGGTTTCGCGCTGATTCATGACGTTACTCCTCAAGTGCGGCGCGGCCGCCGAATTCATCTGCGAGACCGCTCCAGCGGCGCGTAATCTCGTCGTGCTCGATGCCGAACAGATCGAGAATGCGCCCGACCGTGTGGTCGACCACGTCCTCGATAGTCTGCGGATGCGCGTAGAACGCGGGCACCGGCGGCATCACGATCGCGCCCATTTCCGTGGCGAGCGTCATGTTGCGCAGATGCGCGAGATTGAGCGGCGTTTCGCGCGCGACCAGCACGAGGCGGCGGCGCTCCTTGAGCATCACATCGGCGGCACGCGTCAGCAGGTTGTCCGCGAAGCCGTTCGCGACGCCCGCGAGCGTTTTCATCGAACATGGCGCGATCACCATGCCTTCGGTCAGAAACGATCCGCTCGCCACGGCCGCGCCGATATCGCGCACGTTGTACACGACATCGGCAACGGCTTCGAGATCACCACGCGCGAAGCCGAGTTCCTGTGCGGCCGTCACCGCGCCCGACGACGACACGATGAGATGCGTCTCGTGCGTGCCGAGCCGGCGCAACGCGGCGAGCAAACGCACGCCGATCACCGCGCCGCTTGCGCCCGAAATGCCGACGACGATGCGCTTCTTTCGTTCAGCCATGATCGCGCGACAAATAGGCGTCGAACGCGCTGTTGTCAGCGGCGACGAGTGCGTGCAGATCGACCGTGTCTTGCCCCGGTATGTGCACGCGCGTGAACACATGCGCGGGATACACGACGGGGCGCGTCGCATCGAGGCCCATCTTCGCGCTCACGCCTTGCAGATGCGACGGCGCATCGTCGGGCTGACCGACCGTCGTCGATGGATCGAGCGGCGAGCCTTGCGCGCCCGCTATTACGACGAGATCGCGGTCTGCCTGGAAGCGCGTCGCGATCGCCCATTCGATTTCGGCGGGATCGTGCACGTCCACATCGGCATCGACGACGACGACCTGCTTGATGTCGTAATGCGCGCCGAACGCGCACAGGATGACGTTCTTCGCTTCGCCTTCGCGCTTCTTGTCGAATTGCACCCACAGGTGATAGCGGCACACGCCGCCCACCGACAGATGCACGTCCCTCACGGCAGGATGGCTGCGCTGAAGATGCGCGAGCAACGTGGCTTCGCGCGGAATCGCGCCGAGCAGCAGATGCTCCATTTCCGCGGGCACGATCGTATGAAAGATCGGATCGCGCCGATGCGTGACGGCCGTCACTTCGATGACTTCGCGTGCTTCCTTAGCGCTGTAGTACTTCGGAAATTCGCCGAACGGACCTTCCGGCTCGCGCACGTTCGGCAGAATGCGCCCTTCGATGACGATCTCCGCAAACGCCGGCACGTGCACGCCGTTCGTCATGCATCGCGCGACAGGCAGCGGCGCACTGTGCAGCGCGCCCGCGATTTCGAGTTCGTCGTGATCGATCGGCGTGATCGCTTGCGACGCGAGCATCGTCAGGGGATCGACGCCAATCACGATGGCGACGTCGAGCGCATCGCCCGCTTCTTCGGCTGCGCGCTGAAACGCGTAGAGATGGCGCGGCAGCAGCAGGATCGCCATGCGATCGGGGCCGTGCACCTGAATGCGGTTGATCGAGACGTTCTGCACGCCGGTGCGCGGATTGCGCGCGATCACGAGACCGGCGGTGATGTACGGGCCGTTGTCGTGTTCGCTGTGGGTGGGAATGGGCAGCAGCGCGTGAAGATCGATGCCGCTCGTATGTACCACTTGCTGACAGGGCGCGTCCTCACGTTGAATCAGTTTCGATGCGAGCGGCGCGGCGGCTGCAGCGGAAAAACGCGCGAGCAACGCGGATTCATCGACGCCCATCGCTTCCGCGATCCACGCGCGCTTCGACATGAAGCCGCTCACGACGGGCATCGCATGTCCGTGCGGCTGCGTGAAAAAAGCAGCTTGTTCGCCGTCGAGCCGCTTCGCAATGGCGGCGAGTTCGTGCTCGAGCGCGACGGGCTTGTCGATCGTGGCGACACGACCGGTTTTCGCGAGATGCGCGAGCCAGTCGCGCAGCGACAGCGAGCCGGTGTCGGCGTGATCCCGTGCCCAGGCGAATGAGGGAATGCCGTGCGTTGCGGCATCGCGTGTGTTCATCATCGTCTCCATCTGTGAGCGCCTGCCATGGCAAGCGCATGGGATGAAGCGTAGCGAGATCGCGCCATAACATCTAATACTGTTTACTGATGCGACGAATCATTCGTTCTTATATCCGTGTTAGCCCGGATGACAGCGTTCTTACAGTTACGTATGAATAGACCGCTCGCGCACGCCCTTACGGAAGGGCGCGCCACGATAAGCCGCCCTGCACCGTCGACGAACGCAGGGTGATAATGTCACCGCACCCCATTAGCGTCGCTGATGCCCCGAGGGAACATGGACCTCAAGCAAATCCGGTACTTCATCGCGCTGTTCGAGGACGGCTCGGTCACGCGCGCCGCGAAGCGGCTGAACATCGTGCAACCGGCCTTGAGCATGCAGATCGCGAAGCTCGAGGACGAACTACATCAGCAACTGTTCGAGCGCGGCGCAGACGGCATGGCGCCAACCGCCGCCGGACGGCTGATGTACCGCCTGTTTTTACCGATCATGCGCGACCTTGCCCACGCGCGGCAGCAACTCGTGCAGCGCGACGAAGTGGTGACGGGGCATGTCGGCATCGGGCTGATCGCATCGGTGACGGAAAGCGTGCTCGCGGATTCGCTGTCGCGCTTTCACGCGCGTTACCCCGATGTCGAAGTCACCGTCGCCGATGGCTACAGCGCGACCTTCATCGACTGGGTGGCGGGCGGCCAGCTCGATGCCGCCATCATCAACAAGCCGCGAGCGCGCCTTTCGCTCGACTCGCGCCCGCTGCTCGACGAAGAGATGGTGCTTGCCACCAGCGCCGCGCATGGTCCCGACTTGCCCCATGCAATCGAACTCGCGCAATTGCCCGAACTCGAACTGGTGCTGCCGACGAAGCGCCACGGCCTGCGCGGCGTGCTCGACAGCGCGGCGCAACACGAGGACGTTTTGCTCGCGCCGCGCTTCGAGATCGACGCGCTCTCGACGATTCTCAAGCTCGTCGAGCACACGCGCTTCGCGACGATCCTGCCGCGCATCGTCGTCGAGCGTGCCGCGCGGCACGGCACCTTGCGCGCGTGCCCGATCCTCGCGCCGCGTATCGTCCGGCACATTCTCTGCGTGAGCCATCCGCGCCGCCCATTGAGCGCGGCGGCGGAGGCGTTGATCGCGACCATCGGCGACGAGTTGCATCGGGCGTCGACCATTACGGGTGACGAGCCCTCAAACGACACGAAGGAACGCTCAGCATGAATGCACGACACTGGATTGCCGGCGAATGGACGGGGATGCCCAACGTCGACAGCATCGATCCCGCGACTGGCGAGGCCGTCGGCCAGTTCGCCGACGGCGGCGCGATCGAAGCCGATGCCGCCATCGCCGCTGCTCGGCACGTGTTCGATCACACGGCATGGGCGCAGGACGCGCGCCTGCGCCAGGACGTGTTGCTCGGCTGGGCTTCAGCGCTCGAAGCCGAACGCGACATGCTCGCGACGCTGCTCACGCGCGAAAACGGCAAGGCGATCGCGCAATCGCGCGGCGAGATTGCGGGCGCGATATCGGAAGTACGCTATTACGCGGGGCTCGCGCGGCATATTGCCGGGCACGTGCTCGAACCGGAACCGGGCACGATATCGACGATGCTGCGCGAAGCGGCCGGCGTTGCGGCGATCATCGTGCCGTGGAATGCACCCGCCGTGCTGCTCGTGCGCTCGCTCGCGCCTGCACTGGCGGCCGGCTGCACGGCGATCGTCAAACCGGCGGCACAGACGTCGCTGCTCACGGCCGCGATGTTGCGCTGCTTCGAACGCACGGCGTTGCCTGAAGGCGCGGTGAACCTCGTCAACGAACGGGGACACGCGGCCAGCCAGCGGCTCGTGGATTCTCACGACGTCGATGTGGTGAGCTTCACGGGATCGACGGCAACGGGCAAGAAGATCATGGCGGCCGCTGCCGACAGCATGAAGAAGCTGTCGCTCGAACTTGGCGGCAAGTCATGCTGCGTCGTCTTCGACGATGCCGATATTGCGGCGATAGCGCCGCGTCTCGCGCGCGCCGCGACGATCATCTCCGGGCAGCAATGCACGGCGGCGCGCCGGGTGCTGGTTCATGCGTCGCGCGCCACGGAGATGCGCGAGCACCTCACATCGGCGCTAGCGTCGCTGAGGGTCGGACCGGGCATCGATCCGGCAACGGATATCGGCGCGCTCATCGACGGCACGACGCGCGATGCGGTGCAACGGACGATCGAGCGCGCGTGCGGGATGGCCGAGCGCGTGCTGCTGCGAGGCACTTGCTCGGGGCATGCGTTTCTGTCGCCGACGCTCGTCGAACACGGCGATCCCAAGGCGTTCTTCTGTCAGGACGAGATCTTTGGCCCGTTCGTCACGCTGGAAGTCTTTGCGAACGAAATGGAAGCGATCGACAAAGCCAACGACACGGTCTTCGGTCTCTCGGCAAGCGTATGGACGCACGACGGAGCGCGCGCGTTCCGCGTCGCGCGTGCGCTGCGCAACGGCACTGTGTGGATCAATGACCACAACAAGCTTTTCGCCGAAGCCGAAACGGGCGGGTATCGCCAAAGCGGACTGGGTCGGCTGCACGGCTACGATGCCCTCGCCGACTTCACGGAAATCAAGCACATCTGCATGCCGGCCGGCGTTGCGGAACATATCGCGCCGTTGCGGTGAATGGCAGGGAGGCGAGTCAATGGATAGCGTGGATCTCGAAGTCCTGAAAAGCAGCGCGCGATGGCTGGCAGACGGGCATCGCGTGCTGCTGGTGACGGTGGTGAAGACATGGGGATCGTCGCCGCGTCCCGTAGGCGCGATGCTCGCCGTGCGCGCCGATGGGCATGTGGTCGGGTCGGTGTCGGGCGGATGCATCGAAGACGATCTGATCGATCGCGTGCGGCAGCGAGGCATCGAACAGGAAAGGCCGCAGGCGTTGAAGTACGGCGTCAGCGCGCAAGAGGCGCATCGCTTCGGCCTGCCTTGTGGCGGCACCATTCAGCTCGTGCTGGAGCCGTTGACGCTTGCGAGCGGTATCGCCGAGCTGTGTGCAACGGTGGAGGCAGGCAGGCTCGTCGCGCGCACGCTCGACATGGCGACGGGCGCTGCGCGCCTCGAACCCGCGCAGGCGACGGACGGCGTCCTCTTCGACGGGACGACGCTGCTGACTATCCATGGGCCACGTTACCGGATGCTGGTGATCGGCGCGGGACAGTTGTCGCGCTATCTGTGCAGCATCGCGGTGGGGCTGGATTATCAGGTCACGGTGTGCGATCCGCGCGAGGAATATACGGACGAGTGGAACCTGCCGGGCACGACCATCGTTCGCACCATGCCCGACGACACCGTGATGGACATGAAGCTCGACGAACGCTGTGCGGTGATCGCGCTGACGCACGATCCGAAGCTCGACGATCTCGCGCTGATGGAAGCGCTGAAAACGCCTGCGTTCTATGTGGGTGCGCCCGGTTCGCGTCGCAATAACGCGGCGCGGCGCAAGCGCTTGAAGGAGTTCGATCTCAACGATGAAGAACTCGCGCGCCTGCACGGACCGGTGGGCATCTACATCGGCAGCCGGACGCCGCTGGAGATCGCCCTGTCGATACTGGCCGAATTGACGGCCGCGAAAAATGGCGTGTCGTTGCCGGAACTGCTACGGGTCGAAGGCGCTAAGGCGGTCCGCGAGATGGCGGGCAACGCGGTGGGCTGTGGCGCCTTGTAAGCGGAGCAGAAAAGAATTTTGCCTGAAGCTTACGCGCTCATCACGTGACGAGCGCGGCAACTCAGGTCAATTGTCGGTCTGGCCGCCTTCGCGGGGCGGTCCGCCTTGCTGTTGCCGCGCGTGCATCACTCGATCATGCTCCGCTTGCGCGGCGGTCGCCGCGTCGACCGGGTCATCACGCTGCCGCATCAGCCAGTAGACGCTCCCCAGTGCCACCAGCGCAAATGCAAGCGCCGCGATCTGGGCGGGCGCACTGGCGGGATCGAGAATGATGAATTTCCGGGCGATAGCCAGCAGCGCAACCAGAAGCACCGTTTTGACCTGCACGATGTGATCGCGCCGCGCCATCACCCGCGTAATCGAATGTTTGAATTCCATCGCGATCAGCAGTGTCATGACCATACCGAAGATGGTTTGATACACCGCGTGATCCAGCGGGTTCAGCGCGTCCGAAACCAGCAATGCAATCACGGCGTGAATCAACTGCCAGAGCGACACGAGGATAATGACGGAAATCACGACGCTCAGCACATGCACGACAAGCTGCTCGAATCGTTCATAAAAGCTGAGCATGTCCCACTGCAGACGCAACGCATCGAGATCCTTGCGTAGCCAGCTTCTCTTACTTTCCATGATTAGACTCCCGGAGGGCCGTCGCTGCGCCGCGAGCGCACCGCACGTGCATGGATTGCACATGCGCCGTGCACAGTCCATCCGACGGTCGCGTAACGCACAGGCTACGGTCCTTCGCGTTTGCGCGGCTTCTTTGTGGATACTGACATATTCAGTTATCGATAACCGAGGTCGAACTATCTCGCGATTCTGATACCCGTTCCTGTCATCTGTTCGAAGAGGTACTCAGCCTGAAGCAGCAGGTCCATGCACTGTACCCCAACGAGCGCAATATGGAATACGCCATTTTGGCGGCGCCACAGGGATTGCGTCACCACCCGCCCCACCCAGGATGCGTCGACCGGCCGTCAACATCTCATACGATTTATGCAGGTCTTGGGAGGCCTCGCGGATCATCAACCGCGGACACCGGCTTTAAATTCGATACGGACTGGCCTGGAGATGTTCAGGCCCCTGTAGCCTTTTGGGCGTTTCTCCGAAGAGCAGCTTTGCGGCGCGCCTTCCAACCTCATCGTCCGAGACTTGGCGCGCGATGCCTCTCTCGAGCTGACCAATCTGCTCTTCGAGATACTTAACGTGAAGACGCAAACGCTCAATGATCGCTACGAGCTTTGGCGGCAACGGATGCTCCGCAAGGACGGCCGGTAGACGCCTGATCGTTGCAGATCCAACGGGCAAGCTAACGCCGAACTCGAGCAGGAACCCATGTATCTGGTTGACGGCCTTGGTACGATCCCTGACCAGCGATTCACGAACACGATGCAGCGTCGAAAGCGTTTGCTGGGATTCAGTCTTCGGTGTCACAAAACGCATCGCCGGTCGGCAAGCGGCCTCACAGATAGCTTCTGCGTCGACGAAATCATTCTTGTTCGATTTGACGAACGGGTGCACGAATTGCGGCGAGATCAGCTTGACGTTATGGCCGAAAGCGGCGAGTAGGCGAGCAGTATGATGAGCGCCGGCGCAAGCCTCCATTGCCACGGTGCACGGGTGAAACGTGGAGAAGAACTCAACCAGTTGCTTCCGGCTCAACTTCTTGCGGAACACGGCTTCCCCACGTTTGTCCTGGCCATGCAAGTGGAATGTGTGTTTGCCGAGATCTATTCCAACCAGCGTCACCGTGTCCATGATGGTCTCCAAACGGTTTGGGATTTCGGAAGCTTACGCGCTCGAGGGGGCGGGAGGGACCATCCCATTAGTGTCAATTCGTCCGGCGCAGATCCCGTCACTGCGGGGCCAAGTCGGTGACAACGTTATCGAGTTCTACGGAAACGGCAATACACGGACGAATTCAAGGTCGAGGCTGTCAGGCTTGCCGAGTCAGTCGGGCAGCATGAGGCTGCGCGCAGGCTTGGGGTGCCAGTGGCGACGTTAGGGAACTGGATGACTCCCCATCAACTTTCCGCCGGGCAAGCGGCCGCCTGTGGCCAGATTCGCGAACGTCTACTACAAGATGTCGCACGGCGGCGGAGACGTGGCCGCGCCGTGGAATAGCGGCAGCGGTCAGGAAATGCAGCAAGGCGAACCGGCGGTGGACGGTGGCGACGGCAATGCGTGGATCAACCTGGACGCGAACCAGGGAGTCACCAATCGTGCCTGACGTCGCCAGTCAGGCGCGGCGTAGCGAAGATGCGAAATGATAGTGTCCGTGCACCGGTCAACATCGGCAAAATGTGGTGAATGAAAGAGTAAGGCGTTGAAGGCCTAGCCAGCCACGACGGCCTCGAGTCATGCGCCTGCGTCCGTAGGGACGCAGGCGAAGCGTTGGCAGAGGTACGCCTGGGCCAGGTATCGAGCTGCGAAATCCATTCCCCGCGCCGAAAGGCGCGGGCTGATCGGGGTGCCGAGGCACTTGGCGCTTGCCGAAAGCCACGCCGGGATTGCCGTATTGGCAAGGCAATCCCGGATCCCGCGCAGTCGGAGACCCTGAGCGCGTGCGGAAACACCTTGCACGGGAACCGGGAGATCCCGTGCCCTGCTGTGTCGCGCTGGGAAGCGTTGAACGCAGTGCGCATCGTGAAGCCTGAGGGCGTACCACGATGAGCGACGGGCGCGGGAAGTCGGACTGCTGCCTAGTATCGCAGAAGCCGCCGAACAAGGTCCGGGGCAACTCCCTCGACGGCGGAGGATCTCCAGTATTTTTGCCAGACCTGACAATTTGGATTGCTAACAGATTTAAACCAGCAGATGGAATTTCCGGCCCGCTGGCTACGCTTTTTCTGCCGCCCTGGCGTTACCCGCCGTCTCGGCAAACTTTGAGAGCTTCAGATCGGTAGCCTTTTCTTCCTCAAGCGTTTCCTTGAGCAGATTCACCGCCTCGCTGTGACCGAGCAGTTTGCCGAGCGCACACAGACTGCCATATGCAGCGATCTCGTAGTGCTCGACCTTTTGTGCTGCCGCGATGAGCCCTGCGTCCAAAACGGGACCCTTTTCGATTTCCTCGATCAGTTCATCCGCTTCCTCGATAAGGCCTTCCATCGCGACACATTTCATGCGTTTGAGGCGCAGTCCCGTCACTTCGACAACCTTGTCGATCCGCTCGATCTGCCCCCGCGTTTCTTCCAGGTGAGTCTTGAATGCCTCCGCAAGTTCCGGGTCGCTAACGGTGCGCGAAAGCTTCCCTAGCGCACGAGTCAGCTGTTTTTCTGCGCTGTAGATGTCCGACAGCATGTGGACGAAAAGGTCGTCGACCGTCTTTCTCTGGCTCATGATTGCCTCCATGGTTGGGCGACGTGTGAAGCGCAACCACTATTCCCGCGACCACGCCAGCGGTCGCCCGGCCACGCGGAGGCTGCTCCCGTCCGCAGGGCTTTCTTCCGACGTCCATCGGACCTGAGCAGGATGAGAGAAAAGGCGACCATGGCGACCGCGCCTGCTAGCATCTCAGCCCGTGAAACTGCGCCGCGTGCGTGCCCGTACGGCTGTTTGAGTGCCGCTCCGTCGCGAAATCCGCCTGTAGATCCATCTCTCCCATGAAGCCTCTTCTCTCAGGTCGAAGGCCCGGGCCAGACATGCACCAGGCGCCACCGGCAGAGCAGAAGCGTGCCGCGCGACCGACCCGCGGGGTCTGTAACGACCGTCAGGATATAAAAACGGGCATCGACCGAAGGAAGCCGATGCCCAACTTGCCGCTCATACGACTCTTCTACAGAAGGTGCGCGTCGATCCTCCTGTTGATGCAGAGGCGCCCTTAAACCTGAATGGTGTCACACGTCCATCGGGTTGTTCACACCGGGATCACGTCCCGGAAGCTCGCCGGCTGCCAACCAGTACGGGCGGCGGTTGTAGTAATCATGCAGCTGCGTGCCCCATGTCGGATCAACCATCGACGGCCAGTGATCCTTATCAAATCCAGGGTCGTCCTTGATACGCTGTGCCTGGATGTCGACGCGAAAACACTTCTCGTTGGTGTCAAGTGTCAGTGCACTCCATGGAATCGCATGAAGCGTATTGCCCATGCCGAGGAATCCACCCTCGGACAGAACAGCGTACGCGACGCGACCGCTACGCACGTCAAGCATGATGTCGGAAATCTTGCCGACATGTTCGCCATCGGCGGAAATCACCTTGTTGCCGTCAAGCGTGGCCGCGGCCATGACGTCTGGGCCCGGGCCTTCGCCGCCACCCCCGCCGACGATCTGTGCGCCAGTACCGCTCGTTTGGGGATTGAGAATAGTCATCTTGCGCTCCTTTCGGTTAAGAGTTGCGCCGACTACAGCGCATGCCGTGTGCCACCCCACTTGGCGAGCAGTATGCGCAGCCGTGTCCAGGGCGCGCCTGGCGGTACACGCTTGCGGTCAAGGCCAGCACGCGGATCTCACCGGAGCCCATCTTGAGGCGGCGGGTGCCCCACACCGCATTGCAGCTCGAAGTGAAACCTTGTGTATCCCTGCGCGCAGTCCAACCGTGATCCGCGCTGCGACATGAGCGTCAACAGCCTCGATGACTTCTTCAATGCACACCGGCTTTCGAAAAAATTGGGAACAACACCATTGGCACTCCGCAGGTTCTGGCGCAGCCGAGACCATCAACACCGGCGTTCCGGCGAGGCGAGGACAGGCCCGGATCATCAGACACAATTGCACGCCGTCAATGTCTGGCATCTGGTAGTCAGTAATAAGACATTCAATGCTTTCTCGCCGCATGAAATCCAGGGCAGCCCGCGCGTCGCCAGTGATGTGCACACGGTGGCCGCTGTGCTCGAGCGCCAACGCGAGGGAGCACGCATTTTCCGGTTCATCATCAACCAGCAGGACGTTCGCCACAAAACTCTCCCTACCTCTATCAGGAGCGTCAACCCCCACGCGCCCCGTCGCCCGTTCGCCGGTTTTCCCTCCGTCTTCTCGAGCACGCTCTCGCAATGTGCCCACCGGGCCAGAAGTACCCGCTTACGATTCCGCATCACGCGTGCCACGCGAGAAAGAAAGGAACGCCAGGGCCCGCAGGCACTGCAGCCGTGGTTGGACACGGTTGCGAACGATGGCGCAGGGAGGGAGCGTTGGGTGATGGCGAATGATGGCGCTGCTGGCGCTGCGCGACACGGGACTGCTTGCAGGCGTCGCGCCGCGGCGGCCAGCTATTGGGCGGGATTTCAGCGCGTATGGCGAGCCGTCTCGAAAAGGAACCAGACACGCTCCTCGGTCTGATCGATCCAGTTCTCGATCAGGCTCGCCGTCTCCACATGTTCCTTGTCGTAGCAGAGCTGATGGAGTTCGCGCATGAATTTGACCTGGGACTTATTGTCGCGACGCAGTTCGTCGAGCATCGCCTCCGGCGCCACAAACGCAGCGTCGTTGTCGAAAAGGCGCTTGAATGACGCATTCTGACCGCGCGGCGTTGGTCCGCCAAGCTTGCACGCCCCCTGCCACGGGATCGACCATCGCAAAGACCAGTGCGGCCTGGTCGTCGAGCAGCAGATGATGGTCGCGGAAGTGCGGTGCGCTCACGTGCCAGTGAAAGTTCCAGGTGACGAATAGTGCAAAGCCATCGGCCAGCAGATTCGTGAGCCCGGCGGAAGCCGCGTTACGAGCCTCCGCTCCAAGATCGGTGGGAGTACTCAGGTTCGGTGTACCCGCACCATGAGCTTTGCGATCCCTGGGTGCCATGCTGCGAGTCTTTACGTCGAGCGGGAAAAAGGTGCGCATTGCTTGTTCCCGGCGGATGGCTCGTGACGCGAGCACCCGGCAGGGCTGGAAGACGGGACGGCTTTGCACTGTGAAGTGTGGGCTGCGTCATGAGCGCTTCGCGGGTCGTGCGGGTCGGAGCGCGCGCCTTTTGCGCGGACGAAAGCTGCTAGTGCGTCGCGATGAGAGTGGGATCGAACCCGCGCGCCTCCGCTCCCGTGGAGGCGGCGCGCAAGCCGACCAGGCGCGCGGGGCAGCTCGTCGAAGCCCACGGGGCCGGCCACCGCAGACGACCACCAAAGCCTCACAGCGCTACGTACGGTGCTTATTGTGCGCCCCGTTTCAACCAGTCTCTAAAGGCTGCGGAGCCGCATCGCCACCGTGCATCTCGAGGCGCTCGTATTCCGCGATAAGCTGCGCCCCGAACAGCATGAGCGTAGCCAGCGCTTCAAGGCTGAAAAGCACGACGATCGCCGTTGTCAGTGACCCGTAGACGACGCTTACCTGGGAGAGTGTCACAAAATACCACACCAGTACACGCCGCGTTATCTCCCACAGCACACCGGCGGCGACTGCGCCAAGGAGCGCGTGACGCAACGTCGTGCGTCCCGCCGGTATGACCAGATAAATCGCCGTCAAGACGAGAATTTCTCCGGCGAATCCGCATAAATACAGTGCGACGCGAGTCGCACCAGTCAGCGACAGAGCATGGCCGAACAGCACGATGCTGTCGCTTGCTACCGCGTGCAGTCCGCTTGACACGAGCGTCACCAGCAGCACGCCGATACCAAGGGAGAGGCTGAACAGGTACGGCACGATTGCCGACAGGAGGAAGTGTCTGCGCCGGATCGCGACCCGATGGACGAAGATGATTGACAGTGCATTCTCGAGCACGGTAGACGCGAGCGAACTGAAAAACACCATCGTGACGACGAGAAACCAGCCAACTACGGCGCGATGAGCAAGGAAATTTGCAAGCTCGGCCACGATCGCTGCAGACTGCCCGGGATCAGCCATTCGAGCAGGTTCGCGAGCGTATCCAGCAGCAGTTGCTCCCCGACGAAATGGCTCAATGCGATAGCTGCCAGAATCAGGAGCGGGACGATCGAGAGCAACGCATAGTACGCGATCGCGCCTGCAAGCAGCAGGCCCTGATTGCTCCGGAACGCCCTGCACACCACGAACACGAATCGGAGCGGATGCGACGCACGAAGCGAAAGGCGCGCCCACGCGGATTGCTGGTCTTGCTCAAATGCCACCCCCGTTCCTCTGCGCCTATACGGCCGGTGCACGTGTCCTCAACCTTGCATCCGTTGTGAACAGCCCGAGTCCACCTGGGCGGACCGACCCCGTTGTGGGCGCCGGGCAAAATCTCCGCAGTCGGCGCGCTTCCAGTCCCCCTGCGAGACAGACCGTACCTCTTTCGAAAAACGGGCCCGCCTCAGGCCCCGAGGCGAGCGCTCACTGACGAAGCCGCTGCCGGGTACGCCCATGGGTTTGCGCCCCTGGCATTCGCGGTCGTTGCGGTGCATCCGTGCGAGTTCGGTGTGCTCATACCCGTGCCGCCGCCTCCAGCCCCACCGCCCGCCGCCTGCGCGAACGCGCCGCCGGACAGAGCAGGACACGCCAGCGCTGCGAAGAGTTGCACCTCGATTGTCTTCCCGTTTGCCTCTATTGCAATAGACCTTGAAATTGACCTGAAAATACGGCGAGATCCCGCAAGGGCTACGCGGCCGATGCAAACCGGGCCGATGTAAACAACGATCCTTAGCGACTGTCCCACCCCCGGTGCCCCCCTGCGCGGCCTCTAGGTCGACAGGACGCGAGCCAGAGGGCAGCCCCGCTCTGGCATTGCGGAAAAGATTGCGGAAAAGCGAAACTCCCGCTGCAAAATGGCTTTGGCAGCGAAGCTGAGACGCAGTATGAGATGCGGCAAACAACACGCACGACGACCTCGTGCGGCACGGCTTGCCTACGTCGGACCAGGCTCCGTCGAGCCGGACGGGCCGGCTTCTGAAATCTCCGCCTCCGCCCTATACCAGTACTCGTCGGTGTGGTCGTCCGGACATCCCGCTTCGTCCCACAACTCGTATGCGCGACGCCGGATGCGAGCCTCCCGGTCACTGTCCGCAGGCGGTTCATCGATCCTCGTCGCTCGGCCACGCGCCGGCGGATCACTCGCCGGAAATGACGCCTCTACAGCATCATCAATTGTGCGATCGGATACGCCGGTCGCGCTCTTTTGCTCACTCACTGTCTTCCCCATCTCGCCCTCCATTGCACTAGTAAGGACAGCTCCGCAAATGGCGTTCCTCCGGCCACGGCGGAGTTGAGCACTGCCACGTCTGTTGCGCCCGTCCCCCGACCGCATCCCGCGAGATGCGAATAGGTGAAAAGCGCTGGTGGTGTGCCCGCACGTTCGTCGCAAAGCGGGTCACCGCGATAGATCGTGCGCTGAAGCGCCTGAACCCGCTCAGGAATGGCCGAGGGCCCAGAGAAACGACCCCGCATGCCCGGAACTGATCGACCGCACATGACGCGCGAAACCTACGCATGCGGCCCCGTCGGGGGCCTTCGACCCTCTCGCCTCACCGCAGCCTGGCACGCCCGATCGACGCTGCCACTTCAGCGCCCAGCAGGAAGGTGGCGGCCGAAAAATACAGCCACATCATCAGCACCGCGAGTGAGCCAGCAGCCCCGAATTCGTTCGCGGTGCCCGCATGTGCGAGATACAGCCCGAAGACATGGCGGCCGGCGGAGAACAACAGCGCCGCCACCAGGCCGCCCCATATCGCATGCTTCAGCGGCACCCTCGCATCGGGCATGAATTTCATAAGCGCAGCAAAGGCAGCAGCCAGAACGGCGAACGCCAACACGGTCTGGACCACTTGCGCGATAACCGCGAGAGGAGAAACGCCGAACAGATGATCTCCGGCCCACTCGATGGCCGCATCGAGCACAAGCGAGACGACCAGCAAAAATCCGACGCCCATGACCATGCCCAGGGACATCAACCGCGCCCGTATGAGCATCGAGATGCTGCTGCGGTTCTTGAGCGCAAGCTCGTCGAAAACCACATCGAGCGCCGTATTGAGCGAAGTGAATGTCGCAGATGCGCCTATAGCCAGCAGTATCACCGATACGAAAGCTGCGAAGCCACCCTGCCCGGAACGGTGAGCGTGCGCGACGATCGCCTGCATGGCCGCCGCCGCGTCATTTCCCATGATGTCGTGGATCTGGGCAAACAGTCTGCCCCGGGCAGCGTCCGCACCGAAAACCCGTCCCGCAATGGCGAGCGCAATGATCAAGGTGGGGGCGAGCGAAAAAGCCGAAAAGAATCCGATGCTCGCCGCGAGAGTCGAACAGCGGTCCCGGCCGAAACGGTTGACTGCTTTCGACGCAACGGCCCAGCAACCGCGAAGGCCCGTGCGACTGCGCGCGCGAACAGGCTGGGAGCGTCCTTTCATCGCATGGCTCCGGAGGCTCGAGGGAGGACCGATGGACATCGGACCAGCCGCAAGCCTGATACCTCCCGAAACGAACGCACCGGGCGGGGCGCGGTGCCTGATTGGCCCCGCCTGCCGGTGACATCAGGCACGACCGTTGCGGAAGGAATGCGCGCGTCCGGCGCGAACATATTGGGAGAGGTGTCATGAACAAGGACCACGTGAAAGGCGAAGCTGAAAAGCTCAAAGGCAAGGCAAATGAAGTCGCTGGAAAAGTCACCGGAAACAAGTCCCAGGAACTCAAGGGCGACGTCCAGCAGGGGGCGGGCGAAACACAGAGGAAGGCAGGCGACCTGAAGGACGCCGCGAAGGATGCCGCCGATGATCGCGAGGAGGACCGCGAGTAAGGCGAGCGTTGCATCGCGCGTGCGGGTGGTACGAAACTGCCCGCACGCCTGCGTGCAACTCACGGCCCGCAGACGGAATCCAGCAGCATCCATCAACGTCTTTCTTTCGTATCAAACCTGTTGCCTATCGCTGGGCGCGTTTGGCCGTGGCTGTCCTCGAATCAAGGGAACGTCAAAGGCCGATTCGTGCGCATAACTGCGTCGTCTATGAGACTGGGCACGTCGGGCATCTCGCCGGGTTCCGGAACTTCCTCACGATTGCGGCGCAACGGCTACACGTGCGCTGCCATTGCCTGGCAACTGATAAATTGAATTTAACGACGCGGTCCCTCGCTCTACCGGCCCCCCTCGAGCCGGACATAAGCACAGGCCGTTGAAACCGCTCGAAACGCGCAGAACCCTTGAAATTTGCTCTCGGCGACCTATCTTGAATTTCGCCCAGGGATCGCCGCTTCAATCTCAGCGCGCTACATGTTTCGGGCACTTCATCTGACCGCAGAAAGCGGCATATTCAGGCACCGCGGATTTGCACGGAAAGGATCTCGGCATCGGCGCCTGAGAGCTGATCGTTCGTGGCCTATCCTGGAGGAGGATGCGATGAACACCGACCGCAAAAAGTGGAGTCCCTTCAAGTTCCTTCGCGGGGCAGCCCGCAAGTCCGACGCGGACGGCCCGGAAAGTCAGCCGGCGGGCGATCAATGGCGGGCTTCGTGGCCCGATATTCCGCGGCTGTTCTCTCGGGACCAGTGGCGCGCCGTCGAGGAGTTTTTTCATGACCCGTTTGCGGGTCGGGGCGTGCTTGAACGATGGTTTGGCGACTTCAGTTCATCGCGCTTCCAGCCCCGCATCGACGTTGTCGACGAAGGGAAGGTACTGCGCATCACCGCCGAGCTGCCCGGCATGGAGCGCGAAGACGTGAACGTGAGCGTTGAGGACGGGGCGCTCGTGCTGCGCGGCGAAAAAAAGCAGGATGTGCGCAGCGAGGAAAACGGCTGCTACCGGCTGGAGCGCGCCCATGGGAGCTTCATGCGCACGATCCCGATGCCGGAGAACGCCGATCCCGATCACGCCCTGGCAAAATTTGATAACGGCGTGCTCACATTGACCGTGCCGAAAACGGAGCCCGCGCGCTCAGCGAGTCGCCCGATTGATATCGGCTAGGACCAGCCGCCAAAAAAACCCGTCGCACGCTTCGGGTGAGCGGGGCCGTTAGCTCAGCTGGTAGAGCAGCGGACTTTTAATCCGTTGGTCACTGGTTCGAACCCAGTACGGCCCACATTCAGCCAGCCGTTCCTGAAGGCCAATCCTGGCCTTTTGGGGCGAAGGCCCGCGCCGGGACGGCGAAGCGCCGGTTTCCCGGCACACTGCCGCATGGCCGACCTGTGGACCGGATCACGGCGCCACGAATCCGCGCGGTCCACGCCGACCCGGTTTTGACCTGCACGCGCATCAGCATCTCCGTACGTGCTGCGCAGTGTCGTCCATTGCTGGCCCGCTATCGTCCCGCTCAACGCGACGCGGTCTTCCCGCAGGCGTGAAGCCTTCAATCCGGAGTCGTGCAGATCGCCCGCTGGAATCAAGAATACGCTTTGCGTGCGTACCACTCATGACCTGAGCGTCATCAGGACACCTCGACGCAAGCCTCGCGACCGATGAAGAAAAAGGATCGCGTCCGACCGCCCGCTGGAGATCACGCCGACAGCCTTTCACCCGGACACAGGCCGTATAGACACCCCGCAACGCGCCTGCCAAGGTTCGAAGCGGGTGCGCGGTAGTCGCGCTCACCCAGCCCCTGGGAGTTCTCGCAACGGCTCCCGGATCTTGTGCCCGTCGCATTCCCGAGAGTGTGACGGGCTCTTTTTTCTTTTGCCGTTTGGCGGTACACCCGACGCCGCGAGCCGGTCCGCGACGGGATCCGTGTGGCGGCCGCCGGCGATCCACGGGAAAGTGGACGGCCAGCGCCTGCCCGGCTTTTCATGGTGGTTGCAACCTTCGGGGCCGCTGCACCCTGCCGACATGGCGGCCGTTTTTCGTGTCGCGCGCGCGATAGTCTGAACGGCACGGCCTGTGCGGCACAAACTTGACCGGGCGGCGTAGTGTCCGGCGCGGCTCGTTCGTCCCGATTTGCCCCGTTCTGGTCGCGCTAGCGCTAGCGACTGGTCTGGGGAGGCTCGTCGCAGCCAACTGGCAGGCCAATCGCCGAGAGCAGGCGTCGGGCTTCGGCGAATCCGCTCCTGGGATGACGCTCGAATATGCGGTTGAACTCCGCGACGAGCGGACGGGCGCGCTCCGGCACCGGAGCGTCAGGCCCAAGCAGCAAGGCCGTCTGTGCGAATTTTACGGGTCCGGCCTTTAACAGCGCACGAAGGCCCGAACTGGCGCTGCCCGGACCAAAAAGCTCTGGGCCGTACACACGGATCATGGCACGCACAATCGCCTCGGCAGCCGGCGTAAGCGCCGGCATCGCCTCAACGAGGCGCAGGTGCGGGGAGCGCACGTCCGGCGCAGTGAAACGTCCGATGTCTTCAACGTCGGCTTGCAGACGCTGTACCGGCAGGTCAGCGCTAAAAAGCATCAGCCGGACGCGTTGATAGAGCGCGTCTTCAGACGGATCCATAACTCGCGTCCCTCTCATCCCTTCTCCCCTGCAACACGTTTGAGCCAGCCAGGCTGCACCGGAATACGACCGGTCGCGCCGTGGGCAGCACCGGCCAGTTCCCGCTTCACAAACAGACGAACGCTCGTGGCCGGTGGGCTAGCTCCGTCGAACATACCGCCATGAACCAACGGAACGTTGCTGGATCCAGGCGACGGCGGCCTCCAGGGCTTCATCGCACGCCTCGTCGCTGTTGGCGAAGTCTGCGTCAACCCCGAGCGTTCGGGCTTCGCCGTCCCGGCCGGTGACGATGGCCGCTGCCGCGTAGCGGCCCTGGCCAGTCCCGGTCACGACCGGCCGAACCTCACAGCCGTGATACTCCATGACGTTTGCCATATGCATATGTCACCCCTTCAGTTGCCGCGCCATCCGCGGGCCCGGCGACGCCCGCCCGCAGCCAGTCCGTGCAGCACGCGGGCGCGCCGGGCCGTCGTCAACGCGCAGCAAAACTACCATGGCGACAGTTCGCCGGATCGCCCTGCAACCTCGTGCCCGTGCGCTGCTGCGGTTGCAATTGCATGCCGTAAGCCTGCGCCACGTTCAGCTGTGCGAATCCACCTCCATATCCGTCGTGCGCTCGCCTGACCGCGGAGGCGGAGCCTGTGATTCGTCAGCGCCGCCTGTCGCGGCCTTTGGCCTTCGGCGCGGCGAGGTGTCAGGGTGAAGCGCCTGGAGGAACGTCTCTCCTTTGCCGGTCAGATACGCGCGTCGTGCGCCGGCAGCACAATGGTCGAGCATGACCAGCTGGCGCTCCAGCAGCGCGTCGAGCTCGGCGCGGTTCATGTCGAGCTGGTCCGGCGCCTGGCGAACGAGCATCAGGGTCGCAAATTCGTGTGGACTGAGCATTTCCGTCTCCCGAAAGACCTCAACTAAGGCAGGGGCGGTGAAGAAAAACGACACATGGTGCACAGCGCATTCGGGCTGCGCCGCGATGCAGCGACGCACCTTCATGCGACCAGCCCCGGCGATACCGTGCCTGCGAAGCAGCCCGAATTGATGGCGCGTATCGCATACTCCGTCGTTTGCCGGTGTGCCTCGTCCGCGCTTGCCCAGTGCTGGGCGTAGCGCGGCAGGTGCCACTTCGCGATTACGTGCTCGCCGCGCCGGATGCGGACCACGGCCATGTAACTGTCCGGGACGCTCCCGGGCAGCGCGCAGTGCGATACCGGAAATGCGCGGGTCTCAATCGTGAAACCCTTCCAGCTTTTGCTTGCTGTGTTCTCCATGGGTGCCTCCACGTGGCCGGTGAGGCAGCGCAGGCCCGGCGGCCCGCGCCGCATGGTTTGAGCCGTTCGTGCGCATACGGCTAGCCAGCGCTCACCTCGATGCGCCGCGGCTTCGCCTCCTCCCGGCGGGGAATGGTGAGCTTCAGGACGCCATCGCGCAGCTGCGCGTCGATGCGCGACACGTCGAAGTCCGGGCTGAGCGTGAAGGCGCGCCAGAAGTGCGGATGGCGCACTTCACCGTGCTGCAGGCGCAGCCCGGATGGCGTAGGAATCACTGACTCCGCCTCGATGTTCAGGCTGCCGTCCTGCACACGCACATCGAGCTTCTCGCGCGGCACGCCTGGCAGGTCGGCATACAGCGTAATGCCGCGGCTGTCCTCGAATACGTCGACTGCAGGCGCGATCCGGGTGAGCTGCTTCGCTGCTTCGGCACCCTCCCGCGAGGCAATGTCCGTTCCCGCACGACGGTTCGCCAGTTCAGTGCTGTCGTTCATGATGTCCTCCGTGATCCTGTGTATCGGGTGGCTTACTGGACAGTGATGGCACGTGGCTTCGAGGCCTCGGAACGTCCGATGCTGACCGTCAGGCAACCGTTCACGTAGCGCGCGTTGACCTTGTCAGGATCCGCGTGCTGGGGCAGCTCGATCACCCGCCGGAATGCGCCCATGAAACGCTCCCTGGCATAGACTCGCGCCTCGTCCCCGACTTCGGTCTCCGGGGGCGTGCGTTCGCCGCTGATCGTCAGCAGTCCCTTGTCGATCGAGACATCGATCGATGCCGGATCCAGACCCGGCGCGAACGCGACGATCTCAACGCTGTCGTCAGTACTGCCTATGTTGATGAGAGGAAAGGTTTCGCTGCGCACGGCGCGCAGGCTCGCGGGAAATCCCGCGAAGACGCTGGCCATCTGCCGTTGCAGGCGGTCGAATTCGCCCAGCAGATCGGGGCTGAAAAAGAGATCGCTCATGACTGGCTCCCTGAAACCGGGGGCTC
The DNA here is from genome assembly GCF_024206475.1 of Paraburkholderia sp. CNPSo 3274. GTDB lineage: Bacteria > Pseudomonadota > Gammaproteobacteria > Burkholderiales > Burkholderiaceae > Paraburkholderia. The sequence goes on along the minus strand of NZ_JAMBPR010000061.1, from coordinate 7,182 downwards.
TCACGAAGCTTCGAACCGGACCACGCGCTCCAGTCCGCCTGCCCGTGGGATAGCCCCGCCGACAAACAAATCGAAACACGCAGCGCTAATCGCGACTGCCTGAGCGATGAATAAAATAGCGCAAGGAACGGAAATTTCAAGGGGCCCTGCAACATGTCTTTCGGGGAGTCTTATGGTTCTTTTCGATACGCTTCAGGAACAGATCGACAGCGTGCGCCTGCCGCTCTTTGCTGTCACGCTCACGGCGGCGGCACAGGTGAATACGCCGCTTCTCGCGATACTCCACTGGCACGCATTCCGGCGCGCTACACCGCTCGTCCTCCCTGGCATCGAGATCGGCCGTCCAGCTCGATGCACCGTGGCACAGTTTCGAGACCGTGGACGCCCTGCTTCTGGACGCCGCCTGGCAATCCGGTGCATGGGATGTCGAGCGCATCGAGCAGCGCGGCTGCAACGTGACCGGCGCAAGCGCTGCCGAGGCGCTCGCGTGCCGGCAGGCGTTCGGCGACTACGCAGAGGACATGGCCCGCGACCCGCAACCTCTCGATGACGAGACCGATCGCGGCGAGCTGATGCAGCTTGCCGCGCGCAGGGGCTACGTGCGCTGGCTGTTCCGCCCCATCAAGGGTGGCGTGTGGGGACGGTTTATCGCCTTGGCGCAGTCCATCGCATCCTGCTGCCGCGATGAAACAATCTGTTACAAAGAGCCATCTTCACGCCCCTTGAAGGGCGCGATGGCCGCCTCTATTTCGCTTTCCGCCAGACATTGGATCGGCTGCACCGAGGCGAATCACGTTCCCCGATACCCGCAGCCGGATTCCCTTTATTGGTGATCCTTTAATCGCTCAGGAGATGGAAATGCAGATTCGTCCCCTCTACGACCGGGTTATCGTCAAGCGAATCGAAACGCAGCGGACGACGGCCTCGGGCATCGTGATTCCCGATTCAGCGGCAGAAAAACCAGAACAGGGGGAAGTCGTCGCGGTCGGCAGCGGCCGGCCGCTGCAGGATGGAACGCTGCGCGCGCTCCCGCTGAAAGTCGGTGACCAGGTGCTTTTCGGAAAGTACGCGGGCCAGACCGTCAAGGTCGATGGCGAGGAACTGCTCGTCATGCGCGAGGAAGACGTCATGGGCGTCCTCGAGGCTGACGCCTGCGCCGCCCGCAAGGCCTCCTGATCTTTCGACCGGTCGCGGACACCCGCCCGGCCGTTCGCGACGTGTTGAGTCAACGACTTTACCCGGAGCAACAACATGAGTGCAAAAGACGTCAGGTTCCACGACAGCGCCCGCGCCCGTATCGTCAACGGCGTGAACGTGCTCGCCGATGCCGTCAAGGTCACGCTCGGGCCCAAAGGCCGCAACGTGCTGATCGAACGCAGCTCCGGCGCGCCGACCATCACCAAGGATGGTGTGTCGGTCGCAAAGGAAATCGAACTGAAGGACCGCTTCGAGAACATGGGCGCGCAGGTAGTCAAGCAGGTCGCGTCAAAGACCGCCGATGTGGCCGGCGATGGCACCACCACGGCCGCCGTGCTCGACGAGCTGCGCAAGCTCTCCAGGCCGATTTCGACCAACCGCGAAATCGCCCAGGTCGGATCGATCTCGGCCAATTCCGACGAAGCGATCCGCAAGATCATCGCCGATGCGATGGAGCGTGTCGGCAAGGAAGGCGTCATCACCGTCGAGGACGGCAAGTCGCTCGAGAACGAACTCGATGTGGTCGAAGGGATGCAGTTCGACCGCGGTTACGTGAGCCCCTACTTCATCAACGATCCGGAAAAGCAGGCGGCGTATCTCGATGACGCGCTGATCCTGCTGCTCGACAAGAAGATCTCGAATATCCGGGATCTGCTGCCAGTTCTCGAAGCGACCTCAAAGGCCGGCAAGCCCCTGCTGATCGGCGCGGAGGACATCGATGGTGAAGCACTGGCCACGCTCGTGGTCAACGCGATGCGAGGCATCCTGAAGGTCGCGGCCGTCAAGGCACCAGGCTTCGGCGATCGGCGCAAGGCCATGCTCGAGGATATCGCGATCCTCACGGGCGCAACGGTCATTTCCGAAGAGACCGGCAAGCAGCTGCCGAAGGCAACGCTCGAGGATCTCGGACGTGCGAAACGTGTGGAAGTCCGCAAGGACGACACGATCATCATCGACGGCGCGGGCGAGGAGAAGCGCATCCAGGATGCGCGTATGGTCGATCCGCAGGGAGATCGAGGACACGACGGGCGACTACGATCGCGAGAAGCTCCAGGAGCGTCTGGCGAAGCTTGCAGGCGGTGTGGCCGTCATCAGGGTCGGTGCAGCGACCGAGTTCGAGATGAAGGAGAAAAAGGACCGCGTCGACGATGCATTGCATGCCACGCGTGCGGCAGTCGAGGAAGGGATCGTCCCTGGCGGCGGCGTAGCGCCGCTGCGCGCGCGCGAGGCGATGTCCACCCTTAAGGGCGTCAACGGCGATCAGGACGCGGGCATCCGCATCGTGCAGCGCGCGCTCGAGTCGCCGCTGCGCGTCATCGCCGCGAACGCCGCGGACGAGCCTTCTGTGGTCATCGCGAAGGTGCTCGCAGGCAAGGGCAACTTTGGCTCCAACGCCGCTACCGGTGAGTTCGGTGACCTCGTCGAAGCGGGCGTGGTCGATCCGACCAAGGTCACGCGCACGGCGCTCCAGAATGCGGCGTCGATTGCCGGGCTGATCCTGACAACGGACGCGACGATCGCCGACGCACCGAAGGACGAAAAGTCAGTGCTGGCGAGCACGCCGGAACTGGAATACTGACCGCATCGGTCTTGCTGTGTGCACCGCTCAACTGGCCCGGGCGGTGCGTTTCCTCCGGCACCGCTCTTTCTGTTTTCGCGGGGGCGGTGTCGCTTTTTCCCGGGAATGTCATGAAACTCGAACTTCGTATTGATTCAAGGCCGCTCGACATCGAGATCGATGACGTCGTGGCGGGACTACTGGCCGTCAGGCTCGGCCTGCCAGCAGGCGAGGATAACCGCGACGCCCTCGCGCGCTATCTGAGCGAGAAGGGCGAGCCCTGGATTCTCGACGAGGAACACATGCGCCGACGCATCCTGCGCCGGCTGATCCTGGACATCGCCGACCCGGCGCTCGTCATCCGCCATCTCATGGCTGACCAGTAACCCTTGTGCCTGTGCGGTCAGTGGCGAAGCTTCCCCCCAAGAATACTCGGGCGCGACTTCCTCACGTTCCGGCAATCTTCGGTTGGTGCTGAGATTCGCACCGGCCAGGCCATCGACGCTTCCGCGCTGCGCCAGGCGAAGCGCGCCGTCCGGGGCGGGTCCATGCGTGCAGCGCGACCGGCGATGAAGCTCTTCTTCGATGGATGCCAGTTCTGGCTCGCCGGTGATCTTCACCGTTACGAGGCAGCGTGCCGTCTGGGCGCCCGCCACCAGGAGTTCCGGTGCGAAATTGAACCGGGCACCCATAATGACGCCAGGCGACACGCCTCGCGATGGACTTCGGCCACGGATCGTTACTGAAGTGACTGATTCAACACGTCTACTGACCGCCATCCGCCTGATGCCCGCTCCCCCGCGCAGGGAGCGTCCTGCACACGCAGCGAAGGGAGCCAGGCCCTGCCGAAGCCGGGGACGCCGCCGGCCGCCTCTTGAAAAATTTAATATGGGAAGCTAAGTTATATCCGGCTCAGTCAGGCAGTGTGCAACATCCGCCCCGGCGCTCACTGCGTGTTCGGCTGTGCTGGACAGGGTTGAAGGACGGGGTTTGCCATGAAAAAGCAGATCTGTGCGTTTGTGGCGGTGGTAACCCTTGCTGCCTCGGCAATGGCAGCCGTAACGGCCAGCGAGCAAAGGCTGGCACTCGCAGGCGAAGGCGGCATGGGATACTGGACGGAGCTGCGAAGCAGCGGGCCGGAAGCACGCGATGACCTGCCGACGGCCACCCCCGGCCCGTCGGCCATGTTCTCCTGCAGGCGAGCGGCCATGAGCGATACCCAAGTTAACGCGACGCGGCTGCGTGCGCATTCGCCACCGCTCTTTCAGCTGAATCAGCGTGTGGCTACCACGAGTCCCGTCGCCTGCCCGGGCTCGGTGGTGCGCCCTGCTCCGCAACCGGACGTTGTCTTTCCCGTTTATTGAAAGACGCGCGCTCGTTGCGCGCGCAACTAACAAGGCACCGAATCGGCCATTCGGGGGCGCAGCATCAGTACACCAGAAGCGGCGTGAGTGGATTGACAAGTCCGGGACGGGGCAGCCCGGCCCCGCCACTGCAAACGGCGCGACACTGCCGGGTGCGCTCGTCGTTTTGTATGATTAAATCCCCGGACCGCAACGCAACGCGTGAAAGCGGACCGTCCGCCGGGTTCTTGCGGCCAGCCCGCGGGGCACTGCGATCCGCCGGTGGGCATCTGGTTTCATGCGGGCTCAACTGCCACCGGACATGTCTGATCGTTTGCGCCCCCCGCGATTTTGCATAAAATACGTTCGTGTACTCTTCGCTCTTCAACTGCGAAAAGATGCGCTGGTCCACTTTGAACCGTCCCATCGTCAAGGCGACTGGCGCTGCCGAGCCATCATCCTGTGCTACCCGGTTCGGCGGCCCCTCAGGGAGCGAAACTGTTCAGGTGCCGTCAATGAAACCTGCTGGTCATCTGGCCACGGATGCGTACGAAAACGCCGGCCACTTCGTCCACTTCTACGACGAGGATGCACCGCTCGTCCAGCGCGTTGCAGACTACGTGGAACAGGCGCTTCGCGCCGGTGGGAGCGCAGTCGTCATCGCGACCGCGCCGCATCTGGCCATGCTGCAAGACCGCCTGGGCATCCATTACCGGGTCTCTCCGGGAAAATCCTCAGACGGCTCGGACCCGGATCCCGGTCCGCTCGTCCTGATGGACGCCGACGTCGCACTCGCCGCGTTGAGCGTCGATGACTGGCCGGACGAGCAACGGTTTCATTCGACGGTAGGCGCCGCCATTGCGCGGGCTGCTGCTCGCGGAGGCCCTGTCCACGCCTTTGGCGAAATGGTTGGTCTTCTCTGCGAGCGTGGACGTCAGGCGGCGGCCCTCCACCTTGAACGCCTGTGGAGTGCACTGGGCGCGAACTACAGGTTTTCGCTGATGTGCGGCTACCCTCGACGGCTCTTTCCCACCAGCAACGAAACGGCCATTTTCCAGGACATATGCGCGGCACATACGCGGGTGCTGCCAGACGATGTGTTCACGAACGCTCCGGCCACGGACGCATTCAGACTGGCTGCGCTCTGGCGACAGAAGGCGGGCGCCCTCGAGGCGGAAATGCTACGGCGGCAGCGTACCGAGCGGCAGCGCGACGACATGCTCGTTAATTCCCCGGTGGCGTCGGCCCTGCTCGTCGGTCCGGAGCACCGCTTCTGGCTGGCCAACCGGGCCTTTCAGGCAATGGCCGGCCGCGACGATCTCGCCGGCTCCCGTTACGTCGACGTTTACCCGCACGAACCACGTGTCATGGAGGGGCTTGGACAGGTCCTCAAAGACGGTAACCCTGTGGTCCTCGAAGAATACCGTGGGCACGGCGCCCCTTGCACCAGGGACCAGGGACGGATCTTCACCCTGCACATGAACCCCCTGGGTTCAGTAACCGGGCAGGCCGTCGATAGCGTCATGCTGACGGCTATTGATGAGACCGACCACGTCCTCGCGCGGGAACGCCTGGAAAACCTGCACGCCGAGCGTGCACGGCTGCTTGCCGGTCTGGAAAATGCGAGCCGCGCGAAAGATGAATTCCTCGCCATGCTCGGTCACGAGCTACGCAATCCGCTCGCACCGATTGTCACCGCGCTGGAGTTGATGCAGCTGCATGGCGCGCAGGGCACGTCCCGCGAGCAGTCGATCATCCGGCGACAGGTCGGGCACCTCGAGCGTCTCGTTGATGATCTCCTCGACGTCTCCAGGATTGCCCGCGGCGATGTCGTACTGAAGAAGGAAACGGTCAGCATTTGCGAGGTAATCGACAGGGCTGTCGAAATGGCAGGCCCACTTCTCGAGCAGCGCGGCCACAGGCTGGACGTGGAGGTCGCTGGCGACATTGCCTGCGAGGCGGACCCTGCCCGCATTGCCCAGGTAATCAGTAACCTGCTCACCAACGCCGCGCGATACACCGATGCGCCGGGCGACATACGGGTGCTCGCCCGCAGCGAGGGCGGGTGGATAACCATCCAGGTGCGCGACAACGGGATCGGCATGACTCCCGAGACCCTCGGGCGCATCTTTGATACGTTCTATCGCGGCAAGCCGGAGGACGGACGCGGCGCCGGTGGACTCGGACTTGGGCTCGCACTGGTAAAAAATCTCGTCGAACTGCATGGCGGCCGGGTCCATGCCCAAAGTGATGGGCGCGGACGCGGGAGCGAGTTTGTTGTGGAATTACCGCGTGGCAATGCGGGGCCGGTCATCAGGCAATCGCACACGCTCCGTGGCGGGGTGTGCGCGGCCACCAATCCGCCGGATGTGCCCCGGCGCGTTCTGGTAGTCGATGACAGCGTGGACAACGCCCTGGCGCTCGCTGAATGGCTGCGCAGCCGCGGGCACATCGTAGAGGCACTGCACGATCCGGCGGCCGCCCTGAAGGCGGTGCCGTCGTTCGATCCCGATATCGTCGTCCTCGACATCGGGCTTCCTGGCATGGATGGCTACGAACTATGCAGATGTCTGCGGTCGTTGGCGGGCGGCCGGCCGCGCACCTACGCGGCGCTAACCGGATACGGGCAGGAAACGGACCGTACCCGCAGCACCGCCGCGGGCTTCGACCATTATTTTGTCAAGCCGCTGCAGCCACAGCAGCTTCTGGAACTGGTGATGTCCGTTCCCGCAGACCGCTACCGGGGATGACACCGTCCCGGCGGCCAGTGGCCAGTGGCCGTTAGCGCCGGCTCGCGTCGACCTGACTACACCTCGAAGCACGTGGCCAGCCAGGTGAACCGCCCCGGGTTTCCCGGAGGCTGTTTTGCTTGAGTCACGCCGCGATGGCGGACCCAGCGAGTTTTGAATAATAAGCGGCTTCTGCCTCGGCAGGTGGAATGTTGCCGATGGGGCCGAATAGTCGACGATTGTTGAACCAGTCAACCCATTCGAGCGTCGCCATTTCAACGGCCTGCGGATTGCGCCACGGTCCGAGGCGATGGATCACCTCTGCCTTGTACAAGCCGTTGATCGTTTCAGCCAG
>NZ_JAMBPR010000007.1 GCF_024206475.1 Paraburkholderia sp. CNPSo 3274 | reverse complement strand
ACGCAGGCGCAGGAAACGCTGCGCACGGCGCTGGCCATCGGCGCGGATCGCGCGATCCTCATCGAGTCGAACGAAGACCTGCAGCCGCTGGCCGTCGCCAAGCTCCTGAAGGCGCTGGTCGACAAGGAACAGCCGCAACTGGTCATCCTCGGCAAGCAGGCCATTGACGACGATTCGAACCAGACCGGCCAGATGCTCGCCGCGCTGGCGAACCTGCCGCAAGCCACGTTTGCTTCGAAGGTTGTCGTTGCCGACGGCAAGGCCACCGTGTCGCGCGAAGTGGATGGCGGTGCGGAAACGCTGTCGCTCACGCTGCCCGCTGTCGTCACGACGGATCTGCGCCTGAACGAGCCGCGCTACGTCACGCTGCCGAACATCATGAAGGCGAAGAAGAAGCCGCTCGAGATCGTCAAGCCCGAAGACCTCGGCGTGGACGTTACGCCGCGTCTGAAGACGCTGAAGGTTGCCGAGCCGCCCAAGCGTAGCGCAGGCGTGAAGGTGCCGGACGTGAAGACGCTGGTCGAGAAGCTGAAGACGGAAGCCAAGGTGCTGTAAGGGGAGCAGACGAAAATGACGAATCTGGTGAATCTGGTAATAGCCGAACACGACAATCAGTCGATCAAGGCCGCGACGCTGAACACGGTCGCCGCAGCACAGAAGATTGGCGGCGACGTGCACGTGCTGGTCGCGGGCCACAATGCGCAGGCTGCAGCGGACGCGGCAGCGAAGATCGCAGGCGTTGCAAAGGTGCTGCTCGCCGACGCGCCGCAACTTGAGCAGGGCCTTGCTGAGAACGTCGAAGCAACGGTGCTGAGCATTGCGAAGAACTACACGCACATCCTGGCTCCGGCAACGGCAGCGGGCAAGAACGTCACGCCGCGTATCGCCGCGAAGCTCGACGTCGCGCAAATCAGCGACATCACCGCCGTGGATTCGCCGGACACGTTCGAGCGTCCGATCTACGCAGGCAACGCGATCGCAATCGTCCAGTCGAGCGACCCGATCAAGGTGATCACGGTCCGCACGACCGGTTTCGATCCCGTCGCGGCCGTTGGCGGCAGCGCAGCGGTCGAGAAGCTCGAAGCGGCGGCGGACAGCGGTCTCACGCAGTTCGTCGGCCGTGAAGTGACGAAGCTCGACCGTCCGGAACTCACGAGCGCGAAGGTCATCGTCTCGGGTGGCCGGGGTCTGGGCAGCGGCGAGAACTACACGAAGGTTCTGGAACCGCTCGCGGACAAGCTCAACGCCGCACTCGGCGCCTCGCGCGCAGCCGTCGACGCTGGCTACGTGCCGAACGACTATCAGGTCGGCCAAACCGGCAAGATCGTCGCGCCGCAACTGTACGTGGCTGTCGGCATCTCGGGCGCGATCCAGCATCTGGCCGGCATGAAGGACTCGAAGGTGATCGTCGCGATCAACAAGGACGAAGAAGCGCCGATCTTCAGCGTGGCGGATTACGGTCTGGTGGGCGATCTGTTCACGGTCGTGCCGGAACTCGTGAAGGAACTCGGCTGAATCCGGCCGGTGTATCCAGCGACGAGCGCCGCGATCATGATTGAACGCGCGGCGTGAGACGAAGCAGCAAAGGGGCGCCGCGGCGCCCCTTTGTCATTTGAGGAACCGCATTCTGGAAAGGAGGAGACTGAAATGTACCAGGCGCCCACGAGCGACATGCTGTTCGTCATGAAGGAACTGGCCGGCCTCGAAGAAATCGCGAAGTTGCCGGGCGGCGAAGACGCCACGCCCGAAACGGTCGAAGCGGTGCTGCACGAAGCCGCGAAGCTATGCGGCGAAGTGCTCGAGCCGCTGAACGCCGAAGGCGACCGCAATCCGAGCCGCTGGGAAAACGGCAACGTGCACGCCACGCCCGGTTTCAAGGCGGCATTCCGGCAATACGTGGAAGGCGGCTGGCAAGGCGTGCAGCATCCTCAGGAATACGAAGGACAAGGCTTGCCGAAGCTCGTCGGCACGCCGTGCGTGGAAATGCTCAACGCGGCGAATCTCTCGTTCGCGCTGTGTCCGTTGCTCACCGACGGCGCCATCGAAGCGCTCCTCACCGCCGGCAGCGAAGCGCAAAAGCAGCGTTTCGTGCCGAAGCTCATTTCCGGCGACTGGACCGGCACGATGAACCTCACCGAGCCGCAGGCGGGCTCCGATCTAGCGGCCGTGCGCACGCGCGCCGAGCCGCAAGGCGACGGCACGTACAGGGTGTTCGGCACGAAGATCTTCATCACGTGGGGCGAGCACGACATGGCGGAGAACATCCTCCATCTCGTGCTCGCGCGCACGCCCACGGCGCCCGAAGGCGTGAAGGGCATCTCGCTCTTCATCGTGCCGAAGTTCCTCGTGAACGACGACGGCTCGCTCGGCGCGCGCAATGACGTGCATTGCGTATCGATCGAACACAAGCTCGGTATCAAGGCGAGCCCGACCGCCGTGCTGCAGTTCGGCGACCATGGCGGCGCGATTGGCCAATTGATTGGCGAAGAGAATCGCGGCCTCGAATACATGTTCATCATGATGAACGCGGCGCGTTTTGCGGTGGGCATGCAGGGCGTGGCCGTATCCGATCGCGCCTACCAGAAGGCGCTCGCCTATGCGAAGGAGCGCGTGCAGAGCCGCCCGGTGGATGGTTCCGCGAAAGCGGCGGTGAGCATCATCCATCACCCCGACGTGCGCCGCATGCTCGCCACGATGCGTGCGCTCACCGAAGCCGCGCGTGCGCTCGCTTACGTGGCGGCGGGCGAGAGCGACCGCGCGCAAGGCGACCCCGACGAGGCGGCCCGTGCGCGGCATCAGGCGCGCTACGAATACCTCGTGCCAATCGTGAAAGGCTGGAGCACCGAACTGGCGCTGGACGTGACGAGCCTCGGCGTGCAGGTGCATGGCGGCATGGGTTTCATCGAGGAAACGGGCGCGGCGCAGTTCTACCGCGACGCGCGCATTCTGCCGATCTACGAGGGCACGACTGCGATCCAGGCGAACGATCTCATCGGGCGCAAGACGCTGCGCGACGGCGGCGCGGCGGCAAAGTCGCTGCTTGCGGATATCGCGCAGACCGTCGACGCGCTAGCCGGACAACAAGGCGCTGCGTTCGAGTCGATGCGCAAGCATCTCGCGCTCGGCAAGGAGGCGCTGGCGTCGGCCGTGGACTTCGTGCTCACGAAGGCGAAAACCGATCCGAACGCGGTGTTCGCGGGCGGCGTGCCGTATCTGAAGCTGGCGGGTATCGTGCTAGGCGGATGGCAGATGGCGCGCGCCATGCTCGCCTCGCAGCGTCTCATGCAGGAGGACCCGAAGTTTCATGGCGCGAAGATCGCCACGGCGCAGTTCTTCGCTCAACACGTCTTGCCGCAGGCGGTGGCGCTCGAAGCAGCGATTGTCAGCGCAAACGGCAGCGAGGGTGTGCTGGCGTTGGCGGAAGATCAGTTCTGACGCCGCGCGCCAACCTAAGCGAGCAATGAAACACGGCGCCCTGGAGGCGCCGTGTTCGTTCACGCAGCGTGATTGGCCTCAGGCATAAGCCGGGCGATGCGAGCCTTGCGTGTCGCCGAGATAGCGGTGCACCGAAAGATCGTCGGCGCGGATCGCGGGTTGCTTGCCCGAGATCAGGTCGGCGAGCAACTGGCCCGAGCCGCACGACATCGTCCAGCCGAGCGTGCCGTGACCCGTGTTCAGGAACAGGTTCGAGATCGGCGTGCGGCCTACGACCGGCGTGCCGTCCGGCGTCATCGGGCGCAGGCCGGTCCAGAAGGTGGCCTTCGTCGTGTCGCCGCCGCCCGGGAACAGGTCGTTCACGCACATTTCGAGCGTTTCGCGGCGGGCTTGCTTGAGCGTCTTGTCGAAGCCGACGATCTCGGCCATGCCGCCCACGCGGATGCGGTCGTCAAAACGCGTGATCGCGATCTTGTAGGTTTCGTCGAGTACGGTCGAAATCGGCGCGGCACTTGCATTCACGATTGGCGCGGTGATCGAATAGCCCTTGAGCGGATAGACCGGAATCTTCACGAGGCCCGCGAGCATCTTCGTCGAGAAGGAGCCGAGTGCGACCACGAACGAATCTGCGCGCACCAGCTCGCTGCCGCATTGCACGCCCGCGATACGCTCACCCTGCATGGCGAGGCCGTCGATCGGCGTGTTGTAGCGGAATTTCACACCCAGTTGTTCGGCCATTGCGGCAAGGCGCGTGGTGAACATCTGGCAGTCGCCGGTTTCGTCGCCGGGCAGACGCAGGCCGCCCGTGAGCTTGCCCGACACCGCGGCGAGCGCGGGTTCGGCGCGGCCGAGTTCGGCGGCGGTAAGCAGTTCGTACGGAACGTTCGCATCTTTGAGCACGGCGATGTCCTTCGCCGCGCCTTCGAATTGCTGCTGCGTGCGGAACACCTGGAGCGTGCCGCCCGTGCGGCCTTCATACTGAATGCCCGTGTCGGCGCGCAGCGCCTGCAGGCAGTCGCGGCTGTATTCCGCGAGGCGCACCATGCGGCCTTTGTTGAGCGCGTAGCGTTCGGGCGTGCAGTTTTGCAGCATCTGCCACATCCACTGCAGCTGGAATTTGGTGCCGTCCAGACGAATGGCGAGCGGGGCGTGCTTCTCGAACATCCACTTGATCGCCTTGAGCGGCACCCCAGGCGCTGCCCACGGCGCGGCGTAGCCCGGCGAGATCTGGCCGGCGTTCGCAAAACTGGTTTCGAGCGCGGGACCCGCCTCGCGGTCGATCACGGTCACTTCGTGGCCCGCGCGGGCGAGATACCAGGCGCTGGCCACACCGACCACACCACTGCCCAACACGACGACTCGCATAGCTGCTCCATATAGATTCGTTGAGCTACGCCGCGTTGCCGGGACCCACGAAGCGGTGTTTTGGCACCGATAGGGGAGAAGGCATGAAAATTCGGGTGTAGCCAGTATTTGTAGCTATGCTATTGTTGTATGGCCAGGTTTTGTTATCGTATTTTTCAGATTTTCGGGAATAAACCATGAGAACGCAGCGCCAACCGGTCCGCGCACTCGACCGGCTCGATCACCGCATCCTGAAACTGCTCCAGGAAGACGGCCGCATGGCCATGAAGGACCTCGCGGAGCAGGTCGGGCTCTCGGTTACGCCGTGCATCGAGCGGGTGAAGCGCATGGAGCGCGACGGCGTGATCACGGGCTACTTCGCGCGCGTGAATCCCCTGGTGCTGGGAGCGGCGCTGCTCGTGTTCGTGGAGATCACGCTCGACCACAAGAGCGGCAACATGTTCGACCAGTTCCGCCGCGAGGTGCAGAAGATTCCCGAAGTGCTCGAATGCCATCTCGTCTCGGGCGACTTCGACTATCTCATCAAGGCGCGCATTGGCGAGATGGCCGACTACCGCAAGCTGCTCGGCGACATCCTGCTGCAACTGCCAGGCGCTGTGCAGTCGAAGAGCTACGTGGTGATGGAAGAGATCAAGGAGACGCTGACCATCGCCGTTGGGGAATGAGCGGCTGAAAGCGCCCCGTTTTTTGGGACTCGACAACGCGAATCGATACTGTATATTTATACAGTATCGATTCGCGTTTTTCATGTCCGCGTTTTCATGTTCATTTTGTTCTAACCGTGACCGACTCCCATCACCCCGATCCCGACGCCTGGTATCCCGTTGCGCCGCCCACGGCGCGCAAGGGGCGCGGTGCGGTCACGAACCTGCAAGGACGCTACGAAGTCGACCAGCGCGAAGCGTTCGACGACGGTTGGCAACAGGCGGGCGGCGGCGAGGACCATGGCGATGAAACTGGCGAGCCCAGGCTGCGCACCGAGGTCTTCGAAGAGCGCGCGAAAAGCATCCTGACGCGCAACCAGTCGCCGGACATTCCGTTCAACGTCTCGCTCAATCCCTATCGCGGCTGCGAGCACGGCTGCATCTATTGCTTCGCGCGGCCCACGCACAGCTATCTCGGCCTCTCGCCGGGGCTCGATTTCGAGAGCCGTATCTATGCGAAGGTCAATGCGGCGGAGTTGCTCGCGCGGGAAATCGCGAAGCCGACCTACGAGCCCGAGCCGATCGCCCTGGGCGTGAACACCGACGCCTGGCAACCGGTGGAGCGCGACATGCGCATCACGCGCCGCGTGGTCGAAGTGCTGGCCGAACGGCAGCATCCGTTCGCGGCCATCACGAAATCCTCACTAATCGAGCGCGATCTCGACCTGCTCGCGCCGATGGCCGCGCGCAAGCAGTTCATGGCGGCGATCACGATCACCACGCTCGACGCCGATATCGCCCGCTCGCTCGAACCGCGTGCGGCGACACCCGCGCGGCGGCTGCGCACCATCCGCACGCTAGCCGAAGCCGGCGTGCCGGTGGGCGTGAGCATCGCACCCGTGATTCCGTTCGTGACCGAGCCCGACATGGAGCGCGTGCTCGAAGCCTGCGCCGAGGCCGGTGCGACAAGCGCGAGTTACATCGTGCTGCGCTTGCCATGGGAGGTCGCGCCGCTCTTCCAGGACTGGCTGGCGGCGCACTTCCCGCAGCGCGCCGAGCGTGTGATGAGCCGCGTGCGCGACATGCGCGGCGGCAAGGACTACGAGTCGGCGTTTTCGCAGCGCATGAAGGGCACGGGGCTTTGGGCCGACCTGCTCAAGCAGCGCTTTCACAATGCCGTGCGGCGCCTCGGGCTCAACGAGCGGCGCCACGGCATTCTGGACATGTCGGCGTTCGTGCAGTCGAAGACCGTGCGCGAGAAGCCGCAGCTCGACTTGTTCTGAGCCCTTGCTGCGCGGTTTACTGCGAGAGCGCCTTCGCGGCCTCGACCTGGGACTCGAAGTACGTTTGAAACGAGAGCGCGAGTCCCGTCATCAGCAGAAACGCGCCAATCAGCAGCGAGAAGATCACGACGAAGATCACCGTCCAGCCGGAGCGGCTCGTGCGGCCTTTCTCCACGAACGTGGCGTTGAACTGCGCGTCCCATTTGGCGTCGGGGCGCAGCCCGTAGACGATCGCCGCCAGAAATGCCGAGATGACCGACACCGCGCCGATCACGGCGAGCACCCAGCCGGGAATCGAGGCGCGTTCGGTTGCGACGAGCAGCATGACGCCCGGAATGCCGATGAGCGTGCCGAGCATGTGCGCCCAGCCCCATACGTCGCGTGGGCCGTACAGATAGAAGCGGTGTGCGCCGAGGCTGCCAAACAGGAAGGCGAGTGCGGCAGTGAGCGTCTTGGAGCGAAAGCGTGCGAAGTTCTTGTCGTTGGGCATGGGCTCGGGCGAAACGTGGACGTTCGGCCGTCATGGGCGCATCACGTCAAACGCACACGGGCCGCCGGGCATTGTATGCCGCACGCCGGGCTTGCAGCACAAGCGCACGCTTATGCCCGGCACCATGTTTGCACCTTCAACGTGGCGGTCGCGTCACGGTTTGGTGTAAGTCACGCGATAAATCGCGCCCGCATAGTCGTCGCTGACTAGGAGCGATCCGTCGGGCAGCGGCAGCACGTCGGCGGGGCGGCCCCATTGGGTCTCGTCGGAGTTGAGCCAGCCCTGCGCGAACACTTCCTGGCGTGCGTTCGTGCCGTCGGCGTTGGCGCTCACGCGCACCACGCGATAGCCGATCTTCTTGCTGCGGTTCCACGAGCCGTGCTCGGCGATGAAAATGCTGTTCTTGTACTCGGCCGGGAACATCGAGCCGGTATAGAAGCGCATGCCGAGCGACGCCACATGCGCGCCGAGTTTGACGACCGGGGGCGTGAAGCCGCTGCACGGATGGCCTGCGCCGAACTCGGGGTCGGCGACATTGCCACCGTGACAATACGGAAAGCCGAAGTCCTCGCCCCCATGCGCGAGGCGATTGAGCTTGTCGTCGGGGATATCGTCGCCGAGCATGTCGCGGCCGTTGTCGGTGAACCAGAGTTCGTGGGTCTGCGGATGCCACGCGAAGCCGACCGTGTTGCGCACGCCGCGGGCGATGGTCTCGTAGTGCGAGCCGTCGGGGTCCATGCGCCCGATCATCGCGAAATGCACGCGCTGCGGGTCGCTGGCCGGCAGGCAGACGTTGCACGGCGCGCCTTGCGGCACGTAGAGCTTGCCGTCGGGGCCGAAGGCGATGAACTTCCAGCCGTGGTGGCGCTCGGTGGGCAGCGAATCCGTGACGACGACGGCTTTGGGCGGATCGTCGAGATGACGGTCGATGTCGTCGAGTCGCACGATCGACGAAACCGCCGAGACGTACAGTGCGCCGTTGCGCCAGGCCACGCCTACCGGCATCGTCAGTCCCGAGGCCACGATATGGCGCTTTATGACCTTGCCGTCCTTGAGTTCGAGCGCGTAGACGTCACCGCCCATACTCCCCACATATAAGGTGCCGTTTTCCGACAGCGTCATTTCGCGCGCGCCTGGCACATCGGCGGAGAGCACCTCGATGCGGAAGCCCGGTGGCAGCTTGATGCGGTCGATGGGAAGCGCCGCGTGAGCGAGCGGCGCTGCGAGCAGGGCGGTGGCACAGGCGAGCCACGCCGCTGCGAAGCGTCTGGCCGGCTCGCGAGACCCCGAAAAAAGGGCGCTGTCACCCACGCCGCCGCCACAACCGCGACGCAGCCATTGCACGAGTCGTCTGAAAATCGCCACAATTCGCTCCAGGGCCCGCCCATCGTGGGCATGAGCCGCAGTTTGACCGCCGTGTCTTGCCGCTTTCTGCGCGCCGACGCGCAATTTCCCGTTAAGTGTTTGTTATGCCTCCGGTTTCGGGCTATAATCGCATGTTTCAGTAGTTCCGAACCCCGGTTTTCAAGGATTTAGTATGGTCATCATCCGTCTGGCACGCGGCGGCTCGAAGAAGCGCCCGTTTTACAACATCGTCGCAACCGACTCGCGCAACCGTCGCGACGGCCGTTTCATCGAGCGAGTGGGCTTCTACAACCCGGTCGCTACCAAGGGTGAAACGCTGCGTATCGCTCAAGATCGCGTGACGTACTGGAAGGAAAACGGCGCGCAAATGTCGCCGGCCGTCGAGCGTCTCGTGAAGGAAGCGCAAAAGACCGCCGCCGCTGCGCCGGCTGCGTAAGTCTTTAAGCGTCTTTTCAGTCTGTCGTCCGTGTTTTACCCGCGTGCGCGCTGCATGAGCCGCGTGTGCGATATCAAGCTGGTCGCAAGGGGTGCCGATGTCCGCGCATGACGCTAAATCTGCCGTAGAGGCGAACGACGCGTCGGAAAGCGGGGCGCCCGAAGCCGCGACCGGCGGCGCCGGCAAGGCCGCGGCCCGCGGCGCGCCGTCGTTTGGTGCGTTCGTGCGCAAGCCTGCGCGCGAGAGCGCCACGCAAGTTGCGCCCGCAACCGGGAGCCTGCGCGCCGAAACCGAAGCGAGCTGGCCTGCCGACGCCGTTGAAGTCGGCGCCGTGATCGACGCCTATGGCCTCAAGGGCTGGCTGAAGATCGCGCCTCACGCGCAGGACGGCCGAGCGCTGCTTTCCGCTAAACGCTGGTGGCTCCTCAAGGGCCGCGAGGGTCAGGAACGTCGCGAGCGTCATTCCGCGGTGCG
This sequence comes from Paraburkholderia sp. CNPSo 3274, assembly GCF_024206475.1. Lineage (GTDB taxonomy): Bacteria > Pseudomonadota > Gammaproteobacteria > Burkholderiales > Burkholderiaceae > Paraburkholderia. The sequence continues at coordinate 166,394 of NZ_JAMBPR010000007.1, read as the reverse complement.
CGTGAGCGCCAAGGTTCATGGTGACAGCGTCGTTGGCGAGCTTTCGGGCCTGGCCGACCGCGATGCCGCGATGCTGTTGCGCGGCGCGCGCGTGTACGTGAGCCGGGCCGAATTCCCGGCGCCCGCAGCCGATGAATATTACTGGGTCGACCTGATCGGCCTCGACGTCGCCAATGAAGCGGGCGTCGAGCTCGGCAAGGTCGCCGACCTGATCGACAATGGCGCGCAATCGGTGTTGCGTGTCACGTACGCGTCCACGGACAAGGATGGCAAGCCGGTCACCGGCGAGCGCCTGATCCCGTTTGTGGGCGTGTTCGTGAAGACGGTGGACCTGGCGGCGAAGCGTATCGTCGTCGACTGGGAAGCCGACTACTAAGCATCGCGGCAACGCTGTGCAACCCCGCCGCGCGCCTCGATTCAATTTCGCTGAACGGAGAGAGCGATGCAGTTCGATGTCGTCACGCTCTTTCCCGAGATGTTCCGCGCGCTGACCGACTGGGGCATTACCAGCCGGGCGGCGAAGCAGCAGCGTTACACGTTGCGCACGTGGAATCCGCGTGATTTCACGACCGACAACTACCGTACGATCGACGATCGCCCCTACGGCGGCGGCCCCGGCATGGTCATGCTGGCCAAGCCGCTCGAAGCGGCGATCGGTGCAGCGAAGGCCGCGCAGGCGCAAGCAGGTGTGAGCGCCCCGCGTGTGTTGCTGATGTCGCCGCAAGGCAAGCCGCTCACGCACGAACGCGTCATGCAGTTCGCGCAGGAGCCGGGCCTCGTGATGTTGTGCGGCCGCTATGAAGCGATCGACCAGCGTCTCGTCGACCGCTGTGTGGACGAAGAAGTGAGCCTCGGCGACTTCGTGCTCTCGGGGGGCGAATTGCCCGCGATGGCCTTGATGGACGCCGTGGTGCGCAACCTGCCTGGCGTGCTGGGCGACGCGCTTTCGGCTGTGCAGGACAGCTTCGTCGACGGGTTGCTCGACTGTCCGCATTACACGCGCCCCGAGGAATACGACGGCGAGCGCGTGCCCGATGTGCTGCTTGGCGGCCATCATGCGGAAATCGAGCTATGGCGCCGCCGCGAGGCGTTGCGCAACACGTGGAACAAGCGGCCCGATCTGATCGCGCGGGCCAGAAAGAACAAGATGTTGAGCCGTGCCGACGAGGCGTGGCTCGCTAGTCTCGCGAAGGGCTCGAACGAAGCGTAAGGCTTCGGGCGTGCTCGACGAGGGGCGCAAAAGGCGGTGCCGCTTCATGCGTGAACGGCGCCAGATGTGAATCCATCCTCTATCGGGGCCGTAGTGCAGGCAACCCTGCACAGGTACGAACGCCGACAAGATGGCATACGGAGTCAATCCATGAATCTGATTGAAAAACTCGAGCAGGAAGAAATCCAGCGCGTGCTGGGCGAGAAGACCATCCCCGAATTCGCCCCCGGCGATACGGTGATCGTCAACGTGAACGTGGTTGAAGGTAACCGCAAGCGCGTTCAGGCATACGAAGGCGTCGTGATCGCGAAGCGTAACCGCGGCCTGAACTCGTCGTTCATCGTGCGCAAGATCTCGTCGGGCGAAGGCGTCGAGCGTACGTTCCAGACGTACTCGCCGCTGCTGGCCAGCATCGTGGTGAAGCGTCGCGGCGACGTGCGTCGCGCGAAGCTGTACTACCTGCGCAACCTGTCGGGCAAGAAGGCACGTATCAAGGAAAAGCTGGTGTCGAAAGACCGCGCAGCTGCTCCGGCCGACCAGGCGTAAAAGCTGTAAGAAAGAAGCACCCTCCGGGGTGCTTTTTTCTTTTTGGCCTCAGAATAATCTCGTGTACGTGTAATCCGAGACGCCCGTTGATCCGCCCAGTATTTGAACCCGAAAGCCTGCCGATCGAATCGACGGGTGCGAGCCTTCCGCAAGTTGCCGCGGAACGCCTGACCGCCGCCGGCTTGCGCACGCGCTTCGAGCAGCGTCTGCCGTGGGACCCCGAACCGCAGGAAGCCCGTCTGGCTGAGATGCGCGATCCGCGCGAAGCCGCCGTGCTCGTGCCCATCGCCTTGCGTCCGGGCGGCCTGACCGTGCTGCTCACCCAGCGCGCCGACAACCTCAGCAATCACGCGGGCCAGGTGAGCTTTCCCGGCGGCAGCCGCGAACCTTCCGACCCCACGCCCATCGCCGCCGCGCTGCGCGAGGCGCACGAGGAAGTGAACCTCGACCCCGCGCGTGTCGAGGTGCTCGGCGCATTGCCCGATTACCTCACTGGCACGGGCTTCAAGGTCACGCCGGTGGTCGGTCTCGTGCACGAGCCGTTCAGTCTCGCGGCGGACTCGCTCGAAGTGGCGAGCATCTTCGAAGTGCCGCTCAGCTTTCTCATGAACCCGGTGCATCACCAGGTGCGCGTGTTCCGCTGGGAAGGCGGCGAGCGGCGCTTTTACGCGATGCCGTATCCGGACCGCAATTCACCGGACCGCAATATGCCCGAACCCGTCGTCGCTTCCGGCGTCGGATCCACGCACTTCATCTGGGGGGCGACGGCGGGCATGCTGCGCAACTTCTACCGTTTCCTGCTCGCGTAGCACGTCTGGCGGCGCGTGCAAGCGCCGCCGCGCACTGTTGCGCGTTTGCCGCCCGAAATGCCGGCGACGGTCAGGCACATCTGGCCCTGTGATATCGTTGCAACACTTTCTAAAACCCCTTTCGCAACTCGATCTGCACGGCGCGTCGCATGACCTTCTTTTCCGTATTGCTGGCTCTCGTCATCGAACAGGTGCGGGCGCTGTCGCCCAATAATCCGGTCATGGCGCTCGTGCGCCTCAATGCGGAATGGGCCGCTCACGGCTTCGACGCCGGCAAGCAGAAACATGGGCTCATCGCCTGGCTCGTGGTCGTGCTGCCGTGGACACTCGCCACGGCGCTCGTCTACTACGTGCTGTACCACATCAGCTTCGTGCTGGCGTTTCTGTGGAACGTGGTGGTCGTGTACTTCACGCTCGGCTTTCGCCAGTTCAGCCATTATTTCACCGACATCCATCTCGCGCTCAACAACGACGACGTGCCGCGCGCGCGTGAAATCCTCCAGGAATGGACCGGCATCGACGCCGTGGACATGCCCGTGAGCGAGATCGTGCGCCACACGCTGATTCACGCGGTGATCGCATCGCATCGGCACGTGTTCGGCGTGTTCTTCTGGTTTCTCGTGCCGATCGGGCCCGCGGGCGCTGTGCTGTACCGCATCGCCGAATACCTCGCGCGCGAGTGGGCGCGTCCGGCCGAGGACCGCACCGAGGCGTTCTCGAACTTCGCGCAGCATGTGTTTTTCGTGATCGACTGGGTGCCGGCGCGGCTTACGTCGCTGGGCTTTGCGATCGTCGGCAACTTCGAGGACGCGATCTACGCCTGGCGCAACCACACGAACCAGTGGCCCGACACCAACGAAGGCGTGCTGCTCGCGACCGGCAGCGGCGCGCTGGGCGCTCGCCTTTCGGGCCCGCTCGCCGAGCAGTCCAGCGTCGATGTGCTCGCGCAGCCGGGCGAGGGCGGTCCGTACACGGTTGGCGACGACTGCACGCCGCGCACGCTGCAGTCGGCCGTGGGCCTCGTCTGGCGAGCCGTGATCCTGTGGATGATCCTGCTGCTCATGCTGACGATTGCCGTCTGGCTCTGAGCGCTGGAGCGCTGAGTCGTAAAAACGTACACGGGCCGCTTCTAGCGGCCCGTGTACGTTTGGGTCGACAACTCCGTCACTCGTCGCGCACGTCGCGATCGCGTCCGCAATTCCAGCACACGGTGAACTGCGCCTCGAGCACCTCGCCGCACCGCGCGCAGCGCCACGTGGGCGCGCCCGGCGGCGGGCCGTTCACCGCGTCGTCGATCAAACGCCGGGCGAGTTTCTCGTCGCGTTCGTCCATGAGCCACAGCTCGGGCGCGCATTGCTCGGCCGGAATCTCGCCCATCGCGCCGCTCAGGTAGCGGTTGTGCAGCTCGCAGGGGACGCCCGCCGTCGCCAGGATGTTCATCCAGTGCTGGGCGATCAGCAGATTCGGCGCGCGCACGAGTTTGAGCATAGGGCGTTGGAGGCAGGCGACGCGTCAGCGCACGACCTGGCTGATCTCGTGCATGAGCTGGGCGTACAGCGCCTGGCGCTCGGGCGCGATGCGGCCATCGTCGACAGCTTCCAGAATCGCGCAGCCCGGCTCGTGCAGGTGATGGCAGTTGTAGAAGCGGCAGTGCGCGAGCAGCGGCCGGAACTCGGGGAACGCGCGCTCCAGCTTGCCTTCGGTGAGGTGATAGAGGCCGAACTCCTGGAAGCCCGGCGAGTCGATCAGCGCGCCGCCCTCGGGGAGCGTATAGAGCCGCGTGAACGTCGTGGTGTGGCGGCCGCTGTTGAGCGCAGTCGAGATCTCGCGCGTGGCCGCTTCGGCGTCGGGAATCAGCAGGTTCACGAGCGTCGACTTGCCCATGCCCGACTGGCCGAGCAGGATCGTCTGATGGCCGTGGAGATGCTCGGCCAGCGCCGCGCGTGCCTCCTCGGGGCGGCCCTTCACCGAAACCTCCAGCACCGTATAGCCCAGCGCGCGATAGCGTTCGAGGCGCTGGCGCGCGAGCGGCAGCGCGGCCTCCACGTCGATCTTGTTGAGCACGATGAGCGGCTTGAGGTCGTTGGCCTCGGCGGCCACGAGCGCGCGCCCGAGCAGGTCCTCGCTGAAGTGGGGCTCCGTGGCGAGCACGATCAGCAACTGGTCGAGGTTCGCCGCGAAGAGCTTCGACTTGAACTGGTCGGAGCGATAGAGCAGGTTGCGCCGCTCGCCGATCGTGACGATCACGCCCTGGTCGGCGGAGGTCGACTGATACTCGACGCGGTCGCCCACCGCGACCTCGCTCTTTTTGCCGCGCGGGAAGCATTGCAGGTGCGCGCCGCCGCCGTCGGGCGCGACGAGATAGTGGCGCCCGTGGGCGGCGATCACCACGCCGTACAGCGTGGCGCCTGCAGCTTTTGCGTTGCCGGCGGCTTTCGTTGCGCGCCGGTTCATGCGTGAGCGAGCAGTCGGTCGATCCGCTGCGAAGCCGGCGGATGCGAGTAGTAGAACGCGGTATAGAGCGGGTCGGGCGTGAGCGTCGACGCGTTGTCCTCGTAGAGCTTCACGAGAGCGTTGACGAGGTGCTGCGCGTCCGTTTGCGTGGCGGCGAAGGCGTCGGCTTCGAACTCGTGCTTGCGCGACGAGAGGCTGCCAAGCGGCGTGACGAAGAACAGGAACACGGGCACGGCGAGGAAGAACAGCACGAGCGCGAGCCCTTCGTTGCCGCCGAGCAGCGACGGCCGCACGCCGAGACCCTCGTAGAACCATACGCGCTGCGAGAGCCAGCCGAGCAGGGCGAGCAGCGCGAGGCTGATCGCGAACGTGACGATCATGCGCTTGATCACGTGACGGCGCTTGAAGTGGCCCAGCTCGTGCGCGAGCACGGCCTCGATCTCGCTGCCGGAGAGGCGCGCGAGCAGCGTATCGAAGAACACGATGCGCTTGGCTGCGCCAAAGCCCGTGAAATAGGCGTTGCCGTGCGCGGAGCGGCGGCTGCCGTCCATCACGAACAGGCCCTTGGCCGCAAAGCCGCAGCGCTGCATAAGCGCCTCGATGCGCGAGCGCAGCGCTTCATCGCGCAGCGGTTCGAACTTGTTGAAGAGCGGCGCGATGAAGGTGGGGTAGAGCACCAGCACGAGCATCTGGAAGGCGACCCACACGGCCCACGTCCAGAGCCACCAGAGGCTGCCTGCCTGCTTCATGAGCCAGAGCACGACGAACAGAAGCGGAATGCCGAACGCAGCGCCGATCAGCAGCCCCTTGATGCGGTCCATGATGAAGATGCGCTTCGTCATGCGATTGAAGCCGAAGCGCTCCTCGACCACGAATTGGCGATAGTAGTCGAGCGGCAGTTCGAGCACGCCGGAAATGGCGAGCACGGCCCCGATCAACGCGATCTGGCCCACATAATCGCGTCCGATCGCATCCGAGATGCCGAGGTCCAGCGCCTGCACGCCGCCGAGCAGCGTGAGCGCGATCAGCACCACGGCGCCGAGCACGATCTCGATCATGCCGAGGCGCGTGCGCGCGACCGTATAGTCGGCGGCGCGCTGGTGCGCGGCGAGCGGAATGGTCGCGGTGAACTGCGCGGGCACCGCGCCGCGATGGGCGGCCACGAAGCGGATCTGGCGCGACGCGAGCCAGAGCTTGGTCGCGACCATGGCGAGCACGGCCACGACGAAGAGCACGCTGAAGTACAGCGCAGGGGAGGGGGACAGATTAGGCATCCAGGAAGTCCGTGGTATCTATGCGACAATTATATGTTCTCGCCGGCCGGGCATCGCATCCTGTCGATGCCGCGCACGCGCCGCGCCTCCAACGCTCTCCGGGTTGCCTTTCATGACTGACATTACCGCTGCCGGCGCGCCGTTCATCGAGCGCACCGACATGAACCTGATCTGGCTCGATATGGAAATGACGGGCCTCGATCCGGACAACGACCGCATCATCGAGATTGCCGTCGTGGTCACGAACTCGACGCTCGACAAGCTCGTGGAAGGCCCCGTGCTGGCCATCCATCAGCCGGAGTCGGTGCTCGACCGCATGGACGAATGGAACCGCAACACGCACGGCCGCTCGGGCCTCACCGAGCGCGTGCGCGCCTCGACCGTCACGGAGGAAACCGCGACCGAGCAGATCATGGCGTTCCTTTCGCAATACGTGCCGCCGGGCAAGTCGCCGATGTGCGGCAACTCGATCTGCCAGGACCGTCGCTTCATGGCGCGCTGGATGCCCACGCTCGAGCGCTTCTTTCACTACCGCAACCTCGACGTGAGCACGCTCAAGGAGCTGTGCCGCCGCTGGCAGCCGACCATCTACAAGGGCTTCCAGAAGCGTGCGATGCACACGGCGCTCGCCGATATCCACGAGTCGATCGACGAGCTCAAGTACTACCGCGAGCACTTCCTCGTGCCGGCGCCGGGCATCGTGCCCGACGTGGCGTCGGGCGAGGCCGGTCCGGCGCTCTGATCGCCGACGGCGCGCCGTGGTCGCGGTGGGCGCCGTTGAGACACGCAGCAGCGGCGCTGCCGCTGCTGCGCGATCATTGAAGTTCGACTCTCAAGCGCGCGGCGCTCGCTGCGCGTTTTTGGGCCGGAACGCCGCCACGACGTTCGGATCGGTTTCGATATACGGGCCGCCGATCAGGTCGATGCAATATGGCACCGCAGCAAAAATGCCCGGCACCTTCACGGCGCCCTGATCGTCGCGCAAGCCTTCCAGCGTTTCCTTGATCGACTTCGGCTGCCCTGGCAGGTTGATGATGAGCGCCGCGTGGTCGTCGTTTTCGCGGATCACGGCAACCTGGCGCGACAGAATGGCCGTCGGCACAAAATTCAGGCTGATCTGGCGCATCTGCTCGCCAAAGCCCGGCATTTCCTTTGTCGCCACCGCGAGCGTCGCCTCGGGCGTCACATCGCGGCGCGCGGGGCCGGTGCCGCCCGTGGTCAGCACGAGGTCGCAGCCGAGGCCGTCCACGAGCGCCGTGAGCGTGGCGGAGATCGTCGCCGTGTCGTCGTGGATCAGGCGCGTTTCGGCGCGCCAGGGCGTTTTCAGCACGCTGCCGAGCCACTCCATCAGCGAGGGGATGCCCTTGTCCTCGTAGACGCCACTCGTCGCGCGGTCGCTGACCGACACGAGGCCGATCACGAGTTCGTCAGGATGGCTGCGCTCAGGCTTCGTCATCTTCGCGGTCCTCGTCCGCGCGCTCGTCGTCGTGGTCGTCAGCCTCGAGCGCGCCTTGCGTGCTCACGTCCTTGATCCACTGGAACAGCTCTCGGAAAGACTTGGGCGGGCGGCTTTGCTCCTGCTCGCGGCGCGCGTTGCGGATCAACGTGCGCGCTGCCTGCGGGTCGGCGGCGGGATACTGGCGGATGAATTCGGTGAGCGCGGCGTCGTCCGCGAGCAGCTTGTCGCGCGTGCGCTCGATCCAGTGCAGGCGCGCCGTGGCGGCCCTGTTCACGCCGCGGTGCTCTTCGAACTTCGTGCGCAGCGCGGCGACTTCGGCGTCGGTCAGGCCGCGCATCATGCGGCCCACGTACTGGAGCTGGCGGCGCTTGCCTTCGTGGTCGGTGATGCGGCGGCACTCGTGGACGGCGTCCGCGAGGTCTTCGGTCATCGGCATGCGCTTGAGCGCGTCTTTGGGCAGTTCCACGAGGGCCTGGCCGAGTTCCTGGAGCGCTTCCATGTCGCGCTTGAGCTGCGATTTGCTCGGGCGATCGTAGCCGTTGTCGTCCTGTTCGGCGACAGCGTCGTTCATCGGTTGAATGCGGGTTTTGCGTTTCATGGAGCGTATTGTAGCGCGCGCGGGCGTGCGGCTCGGGCTGGAAGGCGGCGGACGGCGGCGCCGGCGGCCCGATGCTGATGCGGTAGTCGGTGCGATAGCCAGGCGACGAAAGCGCCTGTGATGCGTGTTCACATACCTTGCTATGATCGCGGGATGCGCTTTGCGAACGCAGCGCGTTCCGAAGCACCTGAATCGACACCAGCGAAACACGACACCAGCGGGCCGCACCGGCCCAGAACCGGACCGTAACGACAATGGCAGCAGACATCGAAGCCCGGCAACGCTTTTTCCCGCACACCCAGGACGAGCTGAAGGAGATCGCCTCAGACATCCTGCGGCACGCCAACGCGCTCGGCGCGAGCGACGCCGCGACCGAGATCTCCGAAGGGGACGGCTTGTCCGTCTCGGTGCGGCGCGGCGAGGTCGAGACGATCGAGCACAACCGCGACAAGATGGTCGGCGTGACCGTCTATATCGGCAACAAGCGCGGCAACGCGAGCACCTCGGACTTTTCGCCGCAGGCGCTCAAGGACACGGTGGCGGCCGCGTACAACATCGCGCGCTTCACCGCCGACGACGACTGCGCGGGCCTCGCCGAGCCCGATCTGCTCGAAACCACGCCGCGCGACCTCGACCTCTATCACCCGTGGAATCTCTCCGCCGACGAGGCCGTGGAAATCGCACGCCGCGCCGAAGACGCCGCGTTCGCCGTCGATCCGCGCGTGAAGAACTCCGAAGGTGCGAGCGTTTCGGCGCAGCATTCGCAGTTCGTGCTCGCCACCTCGGGCGGCTTCATGCACGGCTATCCGTACTCGCGCCACTACGTGTCGTGTGCGCCTATCGCAGGCGTCGGCCGCAACATGCAGCGCGACGACTGGTACACCTCGCGGCGCAGCGCGGCCGAGCTGGCCTCCCCCGAAGCCGTTGGGCGCTACGCGGCCGAGCGTGCGCTCTCGCGCCTGAACGCGCGCAGCCTCGACACGCGCAAGGTGCCGGTGCTGTTCGAAGCGCCGCTCGCCGCGGGCCTGCTCGGCGCGTTCGTGCAGGCCGTGAGCGGCGGAGCGTTGTATCGCAAGACGTCGTTTCTCGTCGACAGCCTTGGCAAGCCGGTGTTCGCGCCGCACATCCAGATCGTCGAGGACCCGCATGTGCCGCGCGCGGCCGGCAGCGCGCCGTTCGACGAAGAGGGCGTGCGCACGCAGCGCCGCGAAGTCGTGAAGGACGGCATCGTGCAGGGCTATTTCCTTTCGTCGTATTCGGCGCGCAAGCTCGGCATGCAGACCACGGGCAATGCCGGCGGTTCGCACAACCTGCAGTTCCAAAGTTCGCTCACGAAGCCTGAGGACGACTTCGAGGAGATGCTGAAAAAGCTCGGCACGGGCCTCCTGCTGACCGAACTGATGGGGCAGGGCGTGAATTTTGTGACGGGCGACTATTCGCGCGGCGCGTCGGGCTTCTGGGTGGAGAACGGCGAGATCCAGTACCCGGTGGAGGAAATTACGGTGGCCTCCACGCTGCAGGAGATGTTCCACCACATCGTCGCCGTCGGCTCGGATACACTCGCGCGCGGCACGCGTCAGACCGGCTCGGTGCTGATCGAGAGGATGACGGTCGCGGGGCAATAAGCGCGTAATAAGCGCCTTTTCCGCTGGCTCAATGAAAAACGGCACGCCCTGGCGTGCCGTTTTGCTTTAGGGTGCCGCTTGGGGCGCTGCGCTGGGTTGGGCAGCGATGCGCGCCCCGTCGATCAATCCCGGCGCACGTACCGCACGAACGCGAAATCGAAGTCGTTCGGCGCATTCGCATGCAGCGTCTCGCGCGACGTTTCTTGCCACACGTCGGGGTCGGGCGCGGGAAAGGTGGCGTCGCCCTCGAAGTCCGCGGAGATTTCCGTCATCACGAGTTCGTGCGCGAGCCCGAGTCCTTCGCTGTAGAGCTGCGCGCCGCCGATCAGGAACGCCTCGGGCGCCTGGTCCTGCGCCGCGAGCGCGAGCGCCTCGTCGAGGCTCGTGGCGGTGTCGCAGCCGGGAAAGCGCTTGCCCGCGTCGCGCGTCACGACGATGTTGCGGCGGCCCGGCAAGGCGCGGCCGATCGATTCGTGCGTTTTGCGGCCCATGATGATGGGGGCGCCCATGGTGGTGCGCTTGAAGAACGCGAGGTCTTCGGGGAGCCGCCAGGGCAGCGCGTTGTCGCGGCCGATCACGCCGTTGCGGGCGCGGGCGACGATGAGGGTGAGCGTGGTCATCGAAAGGGTAGAGGTGCGAGGTTGTAAGCTGTTCGCAGCGATTCTACCTGAGCGCGCCGGGTGCCCCGGCGCGCTTCCTCTGCGGTATCGGGTGTTTCAATCCTGCACGTCGGGCGGTAATTCCGCCTGGTTCTCCGCTTCGCCGACGAAGAGCGTTTTTTCGTCGCGCAGGCCGTGCGTGCCCATCAGCCGGTAAAGCGTCACGCGCGAGATGCCGAGATCGACAGCGGCTTCCGTGAGCCGGTGCCGGTGCCGCAGCAGCGCCGCCTCGATCGCGCGCCGCTCCGCGGCCTCGCGCGCCTGCGCGAGCGTGACCGTCTGCTGCGCGGTGAAGTGCGCGAGATCGAGATCCTCCGCCGAAATCAGCTTGCTTTCGGCCATGACGATCGCGCGGCGCACGCGGTTGATGAGCTCGCGTACGTTGCCTGGCCAGTTGTAGTTGTACAGGGCCTCAATGGCGTCGGGCGTGAAGCCGCGTATCCGGCGCGCGCTGTCCTGCTTGAACTTGTGCAGCACGTGGTGCGCGAGAATTTCGATGTCCTTGCCGCGCGCGCGCAGCGGCGGCTCGTCCACGCGCAGCACGCACAGGCGGTGAAAGAGGTCGGCGCGAAAGCGTCCCTCGCGCATTGCCGCCTCGAGATCGACGTGCGTGGCCGAGATGATGCGCAAGTCCACGGGAATCTGCTCGCGCCCGCCCAGGCGTTCGATCTTGCCTTCTTGCAAAAAGCGCAGCAGGCTTGCCTGGCTTTCCAGCGGCAGGTCGCCGATTTCGTCGAGAAAGAGCGTCCCGCCGTTGGCCGATTCGACGCGCCCGATCTTGCGCTGGTTCGCGCCCGTGAACGCGCCGCGCTCATAGCCGAACAGTTCGGATTGCAGAAGATGATGCGGGATCGCACCGCAGTTGATCGGCACGAACGTCGCCTTGCGCCGCGCAGAGCGCTCGTGGATCGCGAGCGCCGTGAGTTCCTTGCCGGTGCCCGATTCGCCCGAGATGAACACGGTGGCGTCGGTGTTGGCCACCTTGCGGATCGTGCGAAAGAGCTGCTGCATCGCTTCGCAGGTGCCGACCATCTCGTCTTCGTCCTGGCTCGCGGCGGCGCCTGGCGTGTCGAGATCGCACAGCGACACCATGCCGTATGCGTGGCCCACGAGGTAGTCGAGCGTTGCATGTGCGACCGGCACATGCACGTAGTCGAAGCAGTAGTGGCGGATCAGGCGCCGCACGTCGGCGTCGGTGAGGCGCGAATCGTCGGTGAGCGCGATCCATCCCACCTGCTGCAGCCGCAGGATCGTCTCGAGGCCCGTGAACTCGCGCGGCGCGAAACCCGTGAGATCGACGATGCCGGCATAGGCCGCCTCCGGCTTTACGAGGCGCGAGGCCTCGTGCACCGTGCGCGCGGTCGCGATTTCCCAGCCGCGGCTCTTGAGGTAAGCGCTGAGCAGCGGGTCGGGCGTGCGCGCGACATACAGCAAGGTGCGATCGATACCCGCCTCGGGCTTCGCATCGCGGGCGCGGCCGGCGTCGGGCACATCGCCGGCAAGCGGCGGTCCGCCCACGGCGAGACGCTGCCCCGCTCCGGCGAGCGGTGTCACAGTGGCGCCCAGATGTGAGGATTCGCGCACGATCGGCCTCATGTGATCAGAAGGTGTAAGGGAAACGCACGCCGACGACGAAGTTCGGTGCATCGGGCGTGAGCCCGACGGAAACCGCGCCGTTGATCGTCAGGTGCTTGTTGACCACGTGGTTCAGTCCGAAGTTGAGCACCGAGGCCGTTGTCTCGCTGCCCGGCACGCCGGTCCATGTGCCGCCCGGCGCCTTGGTCTTCGATTGCGGCTCGATGGCCATGGTGTACGAGATGCTCGCCGAGTCCTTGTCCGAGAAGGCGAGCGCCACGCCGCCGCCGAACTGGATGATGTCGCCGAGCTTCACTTCGGCAGGCTCGGTTTGCCCGATCACCGAGGAGATGTCGGCGAACGAGCGCGAGATGTTGTACGTGTACGAGAAGCTGCCGAACAGCACCACGGGGTCGTAGGTCTTCAGCACCGAGAGGCCGGCCGTCACGTTCCAGAAGCCCGTGCCCGTGGGCAGCTTGCTGGGGGCGACGAGATTGGTATTGTCGGGCGTGATCTGCTGCACCTTGATGCCGAACGGCGAGGTGCCGGTGGCCGTCTTCACGCGCAGGCTGCCGACCACGTCGGGGATGCTGTTGGTTTCCTTCAGGAACTGGTAGTAGACCCCGAAGTTCACGTCACCGATCGCGTTCGAATTGACCGATGCATCCGTCAGCGTGCTGGCCGAGCCGCCCGCGCCACCCACGATGAAGGTGCTGTGCCGGTAGACGTAAGGCACGTCCACATCCACGCTCATGCGGTCGGTGAGGCCGTAGCGCGTGTCCAGGTCGGCGGTGATCGTGTGCGACTTGGTCTGCCCCAGATTGATGTTGCCGAGGAAGATCGCGTCGAGCGCAAGAAAGCCTGAAAGCTGCAGCTGGCGGCGATCGTAGTAACTGTCGCTGATACCCCAGTCCAACGTCAGCTTGTGGTCGAAGAGCGGCGCGTGCTCGCGCTGCACGACCGCTTCTTCGGCTTGCGTGCGGGACGGCTCAGCGTTCTTCTGCGTCTCGCCCACGGTCGGGCTGCCGTTGGGGTTCACACCAACCGGCGCACCCTGCTGCGGCCCGCTCGCGGCCGAGGTGCCGGTCGCGCCATTGGTCGTGCCCGCGTCGGGCGAGGGCGGGTTCACCGGCACGCCCGTGGCCGTGCCGGTGAGCGAACCGGGCGCCGTCGCACCCGGCAGCGCCTGGGCGAGCGGCGGCAAGGGCACAGGCAGACCGTCTGCCCCCGGCTGTTCCGCGACCGTCGCGTCCGACGCGGCGTCGGGCGCACCCGCGCCCGGCATGCCCCGACCGCGTTGCGCCATTTCGAGGTTCGTCACCTGGCGCTCGAGTGACTGGATTTGCCGCTGCTGCTCGTCGACTACGCGCATGAGTGTATTCAGGCGGTCTTCGATCGACTGGCTTTGTAGCGCCTGTGCATGGGCGCACTGCGAGAGCGCGAATAGCAAAACGGCTGCTGGAATGGCGGCCAGCGTCACGTGTGGCGCGGCCGCCCTTGACATCATCTTCATTGTTCTTCCCCCGGGATCGAATGCGGGCGCCCGGCGGAACCCCCTGGTCCCACGCCCGCGCACGTCGATGCTCCTCATTCAAAGTGCTGCTTTTCGCGCGGGTCCTTGCCCGCGTGGTGGTCTCCTTGCTGGTACGTCTCGTTATGAGCCCTCGGTTAATGGAGATTTCGCAGAGCCTGTAATACGCCGGTCTGCCGGATCATTTGCGACGTCATCTGCTGCGTCTGCAGACTCAGTTGCAGCTGGTTGGCGACCTGCTGGTTATTGCCTGCGACCTGGAGTAGCTGGGCGATCGCGCCGGCCTGTTGCGCGTTGCCCGGCACGATGTTTTGCGTGGCGATGCCCGCCGGTGTTTGCAGCGTCACGTTGACGCCGTTACCGCCGAACGAGATGCCCGCTCTTATGCTGCCGGTCGCGTTCGATGCCGACGCGCTCGACTGGTTGGTGGCGCCTGGCAGATTGGCGAGCTGCGGCGCGTTGTTGTCGTAGGAGATGGTTGCGGCATTGGCGCCCGTATTACCGTTGCCGGCCACCTGAGTGATCTGCGAGACGCCATTGATCGAGACGTTCTGGCCGCCGGTGGCCGTCGCGTTCGGGTTGGCGCCGCTGTTTGTGCCCGTGGTGCCGCCCTGTGCCGGGTCGATCACGGTTGCATACGTCTTCACCTGCGCGCTCACCTGGTTGGCCGCGTTCTGGGCGACCGCGAGCGCGCCTTGCGCGACTGCGGTCGCGCCGTTTGGCAATTGCCATTGAGAAAGCAGGTTCAGAACGAACCCGGAAATCATGTCGCTGCCGGCATATTTGCCGGTCTGATGCGCGAGCACGTCGTCGCCGACGGCTTCGCAGCGGATGCCTTGCGCCTGAGCGTCGGCGTTCGAGAGAAACGCCGGCACCGGCTGCGGCAAGCCGATGCCTTCGGCCGCTAGCGCACCGCTCGAAAAAGCGCAGGCGAGCGCGGAGACGGCTGCCGCGATGCCACACTGTGAGAGGTTGCGTTTCATGATTCTTTGCACTTCAGAACATCACGGCCTTATCGAGGCCGTATTCGAAGAAGGGAGTCGCAGCAGTGCCATTGAGCAAGGCGTTTTCACGCAGCTTGAGCGCGAGCGACTCGTTGTTCTGCAACAGCGGAGAGTCCTCCAGGAACGGCTTGCCGAGCACCGCGAAGACGAGGCCGTTCCATGTCTTCGCGAAGTCGTCTTCGGCGACGATACGGTTGCCGAGCGCGGGGTCCGCAATGAAAATGCGGCCGTTCTCGGCGTGCTTGACGATCACGAAGTGCTCATAGCCATCGATGTTCATGAGCACCAGCACGGGAATCTGCAGGTGGTAGAGCGCGTCGGCGTTGACGCGAAAACCGCGGCCGCGCAAGCCGATCGTCTCGACGAACTTCTTCATGTCGAGCATGGAGAAGCCGTTCTTGACGACCACCTCGGGTGTGGAGAACACCATCATCTGGCGGATCAGCTCAGGTTCGGGGATGTCGATGCCGTAGCCGTACTTGAGCAGTGTGGACAGTGCGGCGGCGCCGCAGCTGTAGTCATACTGCTGGCTGACGATGCTGCGATAGCGAAGGTCCCGCATCGAGTGGACCGGAAGCTTCACCGGCACGCCGATGAGGTGGGTCGCGTCGAGCGTCGACTGCTGCGCATGCACAGGCACAAGGGCCGCGCTGGCCGAGAGCGTCAGCGCGACGACAAACATCCTTGACGCCGGGGTCGATACGGGCCCGGACATGGTGGTCTCCTACCTTCTGGTTTGCGCGCCGGCTGTGGTGGGACAGCCGGCGCGCATTGCTTACTGCGCTTTCTGCCTGGGGCGAGCCCAGTTCCTGCAGTGCTGCAAGCCGTGCTTAGTGGCCGTTGTTCATCGCGGCGATTGCCATGCCGTTGTGCTGCAGGTTGCCGATGCCGCCGGCAATGTTCACGCCGATGTTGCCTTGCGCGCCGACGAGCGTACCGCCGCCGAGGCTGGCCGTACCCTGGAACTGGCCGGTGGCCGTCATGGCAGCGTTTTGCGAGTTGTTATCCGTCGCGACCATCGCAACCGTCGAGAAGTCCCCCTTGGTTGCCGTCGTCACGGAGCCGGCGAGGCTGTTGTTCTGCGCGTTGCCGATACCGGATGCGACGTTCACGCCGACGTTGCCCGATACGTTGGCGAGCGAGCCGTCGCCGACCGACGCGTTCAGATTGAAGTTCTTCACGTTGGCCTTACCGCTGGAGGCCTGGTTGTTGAAGATCTGCGCGTTGCCGAAGACGTTGCCCATGTCGACGGAAGCGAGCGCGACATCGTTGCTTTGCGCGTTGTTGATGCCTTCGGCGATGTTCACGCCGAGGTTGCCCGTCACGCCGGTTGCTGCGCCGTTGCCGGTGTTCGCGTCGAGCGTGCCCGCTGCCTGCGTGTTGTAGTGCTGCGTGATGGAGCCCGTGGTGTGCTCGTCGACCGTGTTGAGCGTGTCGCTGACGTTATAGCCCCAGCCGCTGTTCGAGCTCGAGCTTCTCGACGACGAATGCTGATGCGAATCCGAGCTGGTGCTCGACGTGCTGTACGTGTGCGCGTACGTATCCGACGAGTTCTTCGTCTTCGAGCTCGTGCCGTTCACGCTCGCCGAAAGCGCGGCGCTGGCCGTGCCGTCGGCATAAGCCGTATTGGCGGTGGTCGAGCTGTTGCTCGTGTTCTTGTTGTTGTTCACTGCCCAGGCTGCGCCGGCGTTCGTCGTGTCGCTGTTGTTGTGCGAGTTGGTCGTCGTGTGCGACGTGTTTTCCGAGCCGCTGAGGCTGATGCCGGCCGAGCCGTTCCTGTGGTTGCCGCTGTGCGACCACGATGCGTTGGCCTGGAGGGCGCCATTGCCACTTTGCGACTTCGTGGACGTGTTGTTGCCTACGCTGCTGTAGCTCGTGCCAAGGGCCGCGCTGCCCGTGTCGCTATAGGTGCTCGCGGTCGTGTGGTCGTGCGTGCCGCCGTTGTCGGTCGAGACATGATAGTCGGCGTTCACGCTTGCGTTGAGCGTCTTGCCGAAGGTCGAGCTGCTCGACGAGGCCTTCGTCGTCGACGCATTGACGTCATGCGTATGCGACGAACTGCTCGACGAGGACGACATGCTCGAATTGCTCGAGTTCGAATACTTGTAGAACGAGTTGTTGCCGGTGCCCGTAACGCTCCAGTCCGTATTGTTGAATGTCGTCGTGACCTTGCCGCTCGTATAGCTCTGTGCTTGCGGAAGAAGCGTGCCACCGCTCGTGGTTTGCGTGTTGTTGATGACGGCGCCGGCGGTGCTCGAAACCGAGACGCAGCCGAACAGCCTGACGAAGCCGTCGATGCCGACGTATTCGGTGACACCAGTGGCGTTAAAGAGATAGGCCGAATTAGCTGCGTGAGCGGAACCTACCGCCGACGCAAGAACTGCCGCTGCTATGAGGGTGCGCTTCATGATTTCGCTCCGATACTGAGTGGTCAGTTAAAAAAGAGTGCCCGCCGGGGGACGGAGCACAAAACTGTTTGCCGTAGCGTTACCGGCGCCGGCCGTCTGGTTCACCTGCACGAGGCCCGTCGCATTCCTGAATGCCGCATTGTCGATGCGTACCTCACGAATGCCCCCTGCCTGGGCCATTTGCCCCTGACCGCCGTTTTTGGCAGCCGCCGCGGACAGTTCCCCGTCCGAGACCGCCACCACACCAATCGCACCACTGCTGATGAGAGCAGTGTTGCGCTGGATATTGCCCACGCCCGCCGACTGGTTCACCATCAATGCGCCGTTCGTGTTTGCAAAAGCTCCCGCACCTATCGTCGCGCTCGCGCCTTTGAGCCGCGCCGTGACGCTGGCGAGCTGGTCGTCGCCGTTCACGTTGATCGACACGTTGCCGGTCGTGATCGTCAGCTGGTTGGCCTGCGCGTTGTCGACACCCGCGGTTTCGTTCACCGTGAGCGCGCCGGTCGTCGACGTGGCGGCGCCCGGGGCGATGCTTGCCGTCGCGCCGACGCTCACCTGGGCCTGCGCGACGCCGGCGAAGGCGAACGCGGCGGCGCAGGCGAGCGCGCTGGTAAGCGCCGTGCGCAACGTGCGTGACGTTTGGGTCGAACGGCTCATTTCATGCCTCCCATGGCGCCCGAAAGTGGGGCGAGCGCGCCTGTGATCGTCGAGGAAATCGTGCCGCCGAGGCCGGCGCCGACGCCGGCGCTCGCGCCGGGGCCGGCCGCCACGTTCGCGCCGGTCGCGCTGCCCGTGAGAATGCGCGTGAGCGCCTGGACACCAGCGGTTTGCGCGCTCAGTGCGCCATTCGCGTTCACGCCGCTCGAGCCGTGCGCGTTGGTGAGATCCGTGTCGGTGACGAGCGTCGCCATCGCCGGGTCGAAGCTGTTCTTGGGGAAGGTCGTGGCGCGCACGAGCACCGGGTCCTGAGTCTTCGGCACGTTGTCGAAGGCGCTGCGCGGCGTGATGTCACGTTCGACGATGACGTCGCCGGGGTTCGTGAGCTGTTGGGCGGCCACGCCCGCCGTGACGCTCGCTGCCAGGACGCCGCACAGGGCGGCGGCGACCTGGACCGAGCGGCGGCTTGCGCCGCGCGTCGAGTTGCGTGCTCTCATGCTGGTCTCCTCCTGGCCGGAATCGGCGCATGGCGCCTTGTCCGGTCCTTTTGTCCTGGCTTCGCGCATTCGCACCGAACCGGACACCGCGCCGCGAGCGGCACGGGTGCTATCTCAGCATTACTTTCTCGTGTAGCTCGCTACGTTGCCCTGCGCGTTCTGGGTGGCGTCGACGGGGATCGGCAGCGGTGCAGGCGGCGCGATTTCGTCCCAGAGCGTCACGTTGTTGCTGCCGCGCATCAGCGGCGTGGCGGCCACCATCACCATTCCGACGGCGCCGCCGCGCTGGCGCGAAAGCGTCTGGTCGTCGAGAGAGCCGATGCCCGCGAAGGCGCCGTCGTTGCCAAAGGCGACGGGGTCGGCCGGGGCGTGGGCGCTAGCGGCCGTGGCGGTGGCCGGGTCTGTGCCGGTCGAGCTGGCGTCGCCGGCCGGCGCGCTCACTTCGAGCGTGGCGGGAACGAGTGCCACAGGTGTTGCAGGAACGACATCCGTGGCGGCGTTCGCGACGCTGGCGACTGCGATTGGCGTGGCAGGCGCATCGTTCACCACCTGTGCGCGAGCACCCGGCGAGAGGACGAGGAGGGCGGCGGGAACGAGCATGGCGGCGCACGCGCTGCCGTAGCCGATGACACTGCGCCGGACCTGCTGGATGTTGAGTCGCATGGCGTATCTCCTGGTGCGAGACATTTAGCGAAACGTGTGCCATCGCCCGCAATCCATTGATACGCTTCGAACCGCACTATTTTCTGCAAATTTTGAATGGCGGATATTCGCCAAAATGTTTCAGCACTGAAACGTGAGGCCGTTTAAACCCGTTTGGAATGCGATACCGGTTTCAAAGGAGAACGTTTGCGCGCCAAACGCTTAACTATTCAGAGAATGGAAACATCTGTAATTATTTCTGCACTGACAAAATATCCGGAAGTGGTGGAAACATTTCCATCAGTCCCTTATGCATTCCTATTGCATAAATTCTATCCAAGTGCCACGAGGCTATAGTAAGCTTCAGAAAAAGCCGTAACGCCTAAAAGAAAAAGCCCGCAACTGGGCAAGTTGACACACACGCCACAACTCGGGGATTCACTGTCAGCAAAAGCATGCGCGTTCACTGTTTTTTCAGGTACGCGAAAGTCGCTTTTTGCTGCGTGTCTGTACATTCAGGTGCGTGCCGTCATTTCCAAACGATGGTGTTGGCAAGAGGATCTGAATAATGGAACCTGCAACGCGGCAATTGGTGTACGTGACGCGAAAACCGGTCGAAGCGTTGAACGAACGGTTCCACGAGCGTGGCTGGCAGGTGGAGATCGTCGGCAACGCGCGGGACGCGCGGCGCGCGCTCCGTGCGGGTATGCCTGCGGGGGGTCTGCTCGATCTTTCAAGCGAATTTCATCTGCATGAAATCGGCTCGTTCGAGCCGTGCCTTACGCTGCCCAACGTCGGCTGGGTCGCTGCGACCACGACCGGGCAATTGCAGGACGCAACGCTGCGCCGCCTGGTGCGCGATTACTGTTTCGATTACGTAACGGTCCCCTGGAACGGCGATCGCATCGTCGATTCCGTCGGCCACGCGTATGGCATGGTTTCGCTCGGCGAGGTCGCCTCGAACGATACGACGGGCGGCACCGAAGGCGAAATGGTCGGCTCGTGCGAGGCGATGCTGGCGCTGTTCCGCTCGATCCGCAAAGTCGCGCTGACCGATGCGCCGGTGTTCATCTCGGGCGAGTCGGGCACGGGCAAGGAACTCACGGCAGTCGCAATCCACGAGCGCTCGTCGCGGCGTAGTGCGCCGTTCGTGCCGATCAACTGCGGCGCCATTCCCCCGCATCTGCTGCAGTCCGAGCTGTTCGGCTACGAACGCGGCGCGTTCACGGGCGCGAGCCAGCGCAAGGTCGGCCGGGTCGAATCGGCCAACGGCGGCACGCTCTTTCTCGACGAAATCGGCGATCTGCCCATGGAAAGCCAGGCGAGCCTGCTGCGCTTCCTGCAGGAAGGCAAGATCGAGCGCCTCGGCGGTCATCAGTCGCTTCCCGTGGACGTGCGGATCATCTCGGCCACGCACGTCGACATGCGCGCGGCGATGGTGGAAGGGCGCTTTCGCCAGGACTTGTATCACCGTCTGTGCGTGCTGCAGATCGACGAGCCGCCGCTGCGCGCGCGCGGCAAGGACATCGAGCTGCTCGCGCGGCACATGCTCGAGCGCTTCAAGAAGGACGGCAGCCGGCGCCTGCGCGGCTTTTCGCCCGACGCCATCGCGGCACTGCACAACTACAGCTGGCCCGGCAACGTGCGCGAACTGATCAACCGCGTGCGGCGCGCCATCGTGATGTCGGAAGGCCGTGCGATCACGGCGCGCGATCTCGAACTCGGCGACTACGTCGAGGTGGTGCCGGTCTCGCTTGCCCAGGCGCGTGAAGCCGCCGAGCGCCAGGCCATCGAACTCGCGCTGCTGCGCCATCGCGGCCGCCTTGGCGACGCCGCCCAGGAGCTCGGCATCTCGCGCGTGACCTTGTACCGGCTCTTGTGCGCGCATGGCATGCGCCATATGGAGAGCGAGCCGCTCGCGCCGCATCCGGGCGGCCTGGCTTCGGGCGGTTGAGGTGGGGTGGGGCTGCTTGAGGTTGATCGAGATTGACTGACGTTGATTGAGGCGAGCGGTGCTCTCGTGCTCTGCGCATTGACCGCGTGCCGTCGCTTTTGCCTGGCCATTGCCATGGCGGTTCATCTCGCCGCGCCTCGTTGCGCCGTGAGCATTTCGTTGGGCTCGTTGTAGCCCGTCCTGTGGGCGTCCTGCCCTTGTCCCCGTTGCGTGACGGGCTCGCGCTTTCGGCGCGGCCGACCCGCGACACGCGCGCCGGGTAGAATCCTCCTTTTCCATCCTGAATCCGAACCGGGCGTCACGTGCCCGACGAGGGAACCGCGCATGAAACAGTATCTCGAGCTCGTCCGCTCGATTCTCGACACCGGCACCTGGCAGGAAAACCGTACCGGCATTCGCACGATCAGCCAGCCGGGCGCCATGCTGCGCTTCGACCTGCAGGAGGGCTTTCCCGCGGTGACGACGAAGAAGCTGGCGTTCAAGTCGGCGGTGGGCGAGCTGATCGGATTTTTGCGCGCCTCGCGCAGCGCAGCCGACTTCCGGGCGCTTGGCTGCAAGGTCTGGGACGCCAACGCGAACGAGAACGCCCAGTGGCTCGCCAACCCGTACCGCGAGGGCACGGACGACCTGGGCGACGTGTACGGCGTGCAATGGCGGCGCTGGCCAGCTTACAAGGTGCTCGACGCCGATGCCGCCGCGCAGCTCGCCGACGCGCAATCGCGCGGCTACGCGCGCGTGGCGGAATTTTCCGGGGATGGCCGCCCCAAGGTGCTGCTCTACAAAGCGGTTGACCAGTTGCGCCAGTGCCTCGATACGATCATGAGCAACCCGACCGACCGGCGAATTTTGTTTCATGGCTGGAATCCGGCCGTGCTCGAAGAGATCGCGTTGCCGGCTTGCCACCTGCTGTACCAGTTCCTGCCGAACCCGACGAAGCGTGAGATCTCGCTGTGCCTCTATATCCGCAGCAATGATGTGGGCCTCGGCACGCCGTTCAACCTGACCGAAGGCGCGGTGTTGCTGCACCTCGTGGGCCGGTTGACGGGTTATACGCCGCGCTGGTTCACGTACTTCATCGGCGACGCGCATATTTACGAGAACCAGCTCGATATGCTGAACGAGCAGCTGCGCCGGGAGCCGTACGCGAGCCCGCGTCTGGCCATCTCCGAGCGCGTGCCCGAGTACGCGAAGACCGGCGTCTACGAGCCGGAGTGGCTCGAAAAGGCGGAGCCGTCCGACTTCTCGCTCGTCGACTACCGGCATCACGAGCCGCTCACCGCGCCGATGGCGGTATGATGCGATTGCAATCCCGTTAGTGGCCGGTATGACCGCGCCATGAAAAAAAGCCCGCGAACGGCGACGTTCGCGGGCTTTTTCGTTGATGGCGCGGCGATCAGCCGTGGTGGTGATCGTCGTGATTGTTGCCGCTTGCGCGCTCTTGCGGATGCGGCGCGGGCTGCGGCTGAGGACGCGGTTGGGGCTGCGGCTGCGGGCGAGCCTCCGCGTGCTGCTGCGGCTGGGGCTGCGGATGAAATTCCTGGCGCGGCTGCGGTTGCGGCTGCGGACGGGCTTCGGCGCGCTGCTGCGGTTGCGGTTGCGGCTGCGGGTGGAATTCCTGACGTGGCTGGGGCTGCGGCTGCGGACGGCCCTCAGCACGTTGTTGCGGCTGCGGCTGAGCTTGCGCCTGCGGATGGAACTCGGGGCGCGCCGCGGGCTGCTGCGCCGGCCGCGCCTCGGCTTGCGGTGGCATCTGCGGGCCGTGTTGCGCCGCGGCCGGCTCGGGCATCCGTTGCTGCGCTTGCGCCTGCGGCTGGGCCCGCGCCGCGTCACGCTGCTCCTGCATCGCGACGGCGGGCGGTCTGCCTGCCTCGTTGCCGCCCGGCTGGCCACGCGTGGCCATCGCCGCGTGCGGCTGCGTCCAGGCTGGCTGATGCGCTTCGCCGCGCGCCGCGTTCATGGCGCCCGGGCCGGGCTGACCGGCTGCGGGCGCGCTGCCTCCGGGCCGGCCCGCAATCTGCGGTGGACGCGGCACGCCATGTTCCTGCGCGGCAGCGGGCGGCATGCCCGGCTGGCCATGCTCGGGGCCACGCGGTATGGCGTTGGCCGCCGCGGCGCCCGGTTGGGGCGCGCCGCCGGGCATACCCGGACGGCCGGCTTGCATCTGCGGGCCAGCCGGCCTGCCGGTCGCGCCAAGCACCGGTGAATGCGGCGGCACGACGCGCACGTTCTGTGCGGGCCACGCGCCATGAGCGGCCGGAGAGAACGGCGAGGAGGGCGCATGCGCCGCCGCCGGGACGCGCACCACGGGCGCGCCTGCACCCGGCACCGTGCCGCCGGCATGGGCGAAGCGTTGCGCGAGGTTGTCGTGGAACGCGGGCGGCGCGACAGGCGCGCGCGTCGCGACGACCTGGCGCTGATTGAGCGCCGCGGGCGGGCGGTAGTCGGCGCGTCGCATGTTGGGCCCGAAGCTGCCCTTCACGGGCGCGATGCCGGGCGTGCCCGGATCGATGTGCGCATTGCGCCATTGCTGCGGATCGACACGTTGCGCGAACCGCGAGACCGGTTGCCCGTGGACGAACGCCGTGGCCGGCACAGCCGTCACCGCACCCGGCGCGCGATAGTTCACGTAGGTGTTGTGAACGTTGATATTCGTGATGTTGACGTCGCGCCGGTAATTGTTGACGACAGTCTGGTTCACGCGCTCGTAGTAGTGCGGGCTCCAGCCACCCGAGTGCGGATGCCACGGTTCACCCGGTCCGAGTGCGAACCAGGCGACGCCGGCGGCTGCGACGCCGCCCACCGCGAGATTGACGCCCCAGTCCGTGCCACCGTCTCCGCCGCCCACGAACGCGACCAGCGCCGGGGCATAGACGGGCGGCGCGCTCTCGACGATCGGCCCGGGCACCCACGCCCACGAATCGTCGACGTGAGCCCAGCGGCCGTAGTGGTACGGCGCGAAGCCCCAGGGCGCGTCATCGACCCACGTCCAGCCCCACGGCGCCTGCCAAACCCAGTGGCCGTCGTGATACGGCGCCCAGCCCGCGGGCACCGAGTTCGGCGTCCAGACTTCGCCGTACTGCGGGTCGCTGCGCCAGGTGCCGTTGTTGTCGAGGTCCTGGTAGCCCGGGACGTCGCGCGAGACATAGCGCGCCGAGACCGAGCGGTCCTCGGCGGCGTCGCGCGCGAGCGCCCACTGATCGAAGGCGTCAGGCGGCGGCGCCTGGTCGCTTGCCACCTGCTGCAGGTCGGTGCCGGCGAAGCGGACTTGCTGGCCAGCCGTCATCGGCGTCTGACCGTTTTCGCCGTACACCGTCACGCTCCCGCTGCGGACGGTGACGGTTGTGCTGCTGCCGTCGGGCGCCACATCCACGCGATAGTCGCCGGGGCTCGTCACGCCGAGTGCGAGGTTCGGCGTGTCGATTTCATACGAGGTGCCGGGCGGCACTTCACGCACACGGGTCGAGAGCGTGCCCTGCGCGACTTTGAGCTGCGAGGTTTGATCGTCGAGATTCAGGACGTCGAGGCTCGTTTGCGCGCCGAGGCGCACCGCCGTCGAGCCGATGTGCAGTTCCGAGCGCCCATTGGCGTCGTTCCAGAGCTGGTCGCCGGTCGTGAGGGGGCGGTTGAGCTGCGCGTACGACCAGTCGCTCGCGCCGGCCGGCTCGGTGGTCACGGCGCCGGCCATGTAGTCCAGACGCGCGACGCGGCTCGGCGGATCGCCGCCCGTGGCGGCGGGGGCGGTCGCGGCATCGGGGGGCGCCTCCTGCGCGAAGGCCGCGGGCGCGGCGGCGAGGTTCAGCGCCGCGAGCGCGGCGAGCGCAAACAGCGTGCGGCGCGAGGTGCGGCGAAACTGGGTGAGCGTAGGTGTGCGCGTCGTCATCATTGTTCTCCTGTCGATGGGATCTGGCGCTTGTGTACCTTGACGCATTAGCGCTTGGTGCCATCCCATGCAGGGCACTGTATCTGGCGGGCTTGTTTCCATGCACACGGATTTGTTAAGGCTTATGCACCAGATGTAACAGAACGTGTGACCGCGGGCGGAACGCGCATTTTTGCGCGCGAAAACGGTGATTTTGTCGGGTATTTGTCAGTTAATCCGGCGCGCGCACCCGGTGCTACCAGGTGCTTCAAGCGCCGACGATCGCATCGAACTCCCGCTGTCCCTTGGGCGTGATGCGCAACACGCGCGGGCGGCTCGTACGCTCGATCCAGCCGCCATGCATCCACGAATCGAGCAGCGCCGCGCCGAGTGCGCCGCCCACGTGCGGCCTGCGCTCGCTCCAGTCGAGGCAGGTGCAGGCGAAGCGCCGCCGCCGCGCACGCAGCGCCGTCACGTCCACGCCCCATGCCGCGAGACGCGCCGCGCCCTCGGGCGTGGCTTCGAGCGTGTCGCCGTCGCGTACCAGCAGGCCGCCGTCCACGAGGCGCTCGAACACCTGCACGGCCACTTCGCCGGCCATGTGGTCGTAGCAGGTGCGCGCATGGCGCATTTCCAGCGGCACCGTACGCGCGGGGCGCGGCGCCGGGCGCTGCGAGGTGCCGGCGTTGGACACATGCGCGACGTTCATGAGCGCCTCGATCGCCGCGGCGATCTCGGGGGTAGCGATCCGGTAATAGCGGTGGCGGCCGCGCACGTCGAGCGCGAGGAGCCCGCCGTCGGTCAGGCGCGCGAGGTGGCCGCTCGCCGCCGAAGGCGAAAGGCCCGCGATCATCGTGAGTTCGCCCGCGGGCCGCGCGCTGCCGTCCATCAGCGCCCATAGCATGGCGGCGCGGCCCGGATCGGCGAGCAGCGCGGCAACGCGCGCGAGGCCCGGGAAGTGGCTCGATTCGTCGGTGGCGGGGAGGTTCATGGCGGCTCCTTGCTGGCTTGCGATGGCGGCTGATGTCGCCCACACCGTTACTTTAGCGAAATGGCGCATTCGACGTTTCAGTCTACGATGAAGTGTCGATTGCAGCCGCTCGATGGCCCAGCGATGTGGCCCAAAGCATTGCCTGCAGCGGTACGTACTGCGACGCAGGGGAGCGCCGCGCTAAAATCGTTTATTCACGCGAATGGCTTGCCCTTTTATGAAACGCTTCCTGGCTCTTTTTGCCGTTGCCGCGCTCGCCGCCTTGTGCGCCGCCTGTGCAGGCGGTTCCGCGCCGTCGTCGAGCAGCGCGAGCGGCATCACGATGTACGGCACGATCGACGAGGGCGTCACGTTCCACAAGTGAGCGGCCAGGGGTCATCCCGTGGTCCCTGCCGACTGACTGGCAGTATTTGATGTCACTTTGACCAGACTGCCAACCGCGTGCGTGCGATGATACGGCCGTATCGTCAGCACCGAGTTCGCCGCCATGCCGTCTCAACCGTCGTCCCATGCCGCTGAACGCCATGTCGTGTTCGCCGTTGCGCCCGAGCTCGTGCTGCTCGACGCCTGCGGTCCCGTCGAGGCGTTCTGGCGCGCCGAGCTGGCGATGCGTGCAGCGAGCGGCACAAGCTGCACAAGCGGTGGCGAGCCGTGCGCTTACCGCACGACGCTCGCCTCGGTCGCTGGCGGCGTGCTGCCCACCTTCGCGGGCATGCCCATCGTCACCGAGCGGCTCGACTCGCTCGAGCCCGCCACGATCGACACGCTGATCGTGCCCGGCGTGCCTATCTACGACACTGCGGACCACACCACCGCGCTGCAACCCGAACTCGTCGCCTGGATCGCGGCGGCCGCGCCGCACGCTCGCCGCGTTGCGTCGGTCTGCACGGGTGCGTTCTATCTCGCCGCGGCCGGCCTGCTCGACGGCCGCCGCGCCGCCACGCACTGGCGCAACGCAGCCCAGCTCGCGCGGCGCTTTCCCCGCGTCGAAGTCGATCCCGAGCCGATTTTCATCCGTGACGAGCGCGACGGCCGCGTGGTGTGGACGTCGGCAGGTGTGACGGCGGGCATCGATCTCGCGCTCGCGCTGATCGAGGAGGACTGCGGCCATGCGGTCGCGATGCAGGCGGCGCGCCGCCTCGTCGTGTTCATGAAGCGGCCCGGCGGCCAGTCGCAGTTCAGCGAGGCGCTCGCGGCGCAGGCCACCGCGGGCGCGGAGTTCGACGCGCTGCACGGCTGGATGGCTGCCAATCTGCACGGCGAGTTGAGCGTCGAGCGCCTGGCCGAAGAAGCGCGCATGAGCCCGCGTACCTTCGCGCGCCGATACGTCGACGCGGTGGGGCGCACCCCGGCGCGCACGGTCGCGGCGATGCGGGTGGAGGCCGCCGCACACGCGCTCGTGCAGTCGCGCCGGCCGCTCAAGCGCATTGCGGCCGACTGCGGTTTCGGCACCGAACAGAATCTGCGGCGCGCGTTCGAAAGGTCTTATGGCGTGCTGCCGCTCGACTATCGGGCGCGATTCGCGGCGAGCTAAAAACACCGCAGATGGCGTTTCGCAAGCGGCTGCGACTGTCTGTCTTATTGCCCTCGTATAATCAACGCCTCATTACCCCACAATATGAGCCGCCGTACGCGGCTTTTCGCCATGAGCCAAGCCGAGATGAAGACGCCTGCCCAGCCGCTGGACCGTTCGGAAACGACGTTCCGCTTCCTCGCCGAGCCGACTTCGGTGAACTTCGGCGGCAAAGTGCACGGCGGTGCGCTGATGAAGTGGATCGACGAGACGGCCTATGCGTGCGCCGCGGTCTGGTCCGGCCGTTATTGCGTGACAGTGAGCGTGGGCAATATCCGCTTTCGCCGGCCGATTCTCGTCGGCAACATGGTCGAGCTGCGCGCGCGCGTGGTCGCCACGGGCCGCACGTCGATGCATATTCACATCACCGTGCACGCCGGCGACCCGAAGAGCGGCCAGCTGCGCCTCACCACGGACTGCCTGATCGTGTTCGTGGCCGTCGACGAAAACGGCAATCCGATTCCCGTGCCGACGTACGTGCCGGAAACGGACGAGCAGAAGCGCCTCGCGAAGTACGCGCTCGACGTGAAGGAAGCGCTCGACGCGATCGTCGAACTCAAGCCCGAGGAAGTGGCGAAAGGGCAGGTTTGATGCGTAGGCACGCTGTTGCGGCAGCATGAAAAACGGGCGGCGAAGGTATGAACCACGCCGCCCGTTTTGCATTTCAGCCCTTCGAATAAAGCTTAATTCTTCGCGTTGCCCACCATCTCGCCGGGCTTCACCCACTCGTCGAACTGCTGCTCGGTCACGTGTCCTAGCGCGAGCGCGGCGGCCTTGAGCGTGGTGCCTTCCTTGTGCGCCTTCTTGGCGATCTGCGCGGCCTTGTCGTAGCCGATGTGCGGATTGAGCGCCGTCACGAGCATCAGCGATTCATTGAGCAGCGTGTCGATGCGCGAGCGGTTCGGTTCGATCCCCACCGCGCAGTGATCGTTGAAGCTGAGCGCGCCGTCGGCGAGCATGCGGATGGACTGCAGCACGTTGTGCGCGATCATCGGGCGGAACACGTTCAGCTCGAAGTTGCCACTCGCGCCGCCCATGTTCACGGCGACGTCGTTGCCGAACACCTGGCAGCAAAGCATCGTTACCGCTTCGGATTGCGTAGGGTTCACCTTGCCCGGCATGATCGAACTGCCCGGCTCGTTCTCGGGAATCGACAATTCCCCCAGGCCGCAGCGCGGACCGCTCGCGAGCCAGCGAATGTCGTTGGCGATCTTCATGAGGCTCGCCGCCACGGTCTTGAGCGCGCCGTGCGCGAACACGAGCGCGTCGGCGGCGGCCATCACTTCGAACTTGTTGGGCGCCGTGACGAAGGGTATGCCCGTGAGCTTCGCAATGCTTTCCGCCACCTTGTGCGCGAACTGCGGATGCGCGTTCAGGCCCGTGCCCACGGCCGTGCCGCCCTGCGCGAGTTCGTAGAGATGCGGCAATGACGATTCCACGTGCTCGATGCCGTGATCGAGCTGCGCGACGTAGCCCGAGAACTCCTGGCCCAGCGTGAGCGGCGTGGCGTCCTGCAGGTGCGTGCGGCCGATCTTCACGATGTCGGCGAAAGCCCTGGCCTTCGTGTCGAGCGTATCGCGCAGCGTCTTGAGCGCCGGCAGCAGATGCTTGACGATGCCGTAGGCGGCGGCCACGTGCATCGCGGTCGGGAACACGTCGTTGGACGACTGGCCGCGGTTGACGTCGTCGTTCGGATGCACCTTGCGCGCCTCGCCGCGCTCGCCGCCCAGAATTTCGCTCGCGCGGTTCGCAATCACCTCGTTGAGGTTCATGTTGGTTTGTGTGCCGGAGCCCGTTTGCCAGACCGCGAGCGGGAATTCGCCCGGATGCTTGCCCGCGATGATCTCGTCGGCGGCCTGCATGATCGCGTGCGCCTTGGTCTCGTCGAGCACGCCTAGCGAGAGATTGACTTCGGCTGCGGCACGCTTGATCGTCGCGAGCGCGGTGATGAGTTCCGGCGACTGCTTTTCGGTGGAGATGCGGAAGTTCTGCAGGGATCGCTGCGTTTGCGCGCCCCAAAGCTGCTGGGCGGGCACGGCGATCTCGCCGAACGTGTCGCGCTCCATGCGGACGTTTTCGTTGCTTGCGCTCATTTGATACTCCGGTGATTGAGGCGGCGTCTCCCGCTTGCATTGCATGCGAAGGCGCCGCTGTCGTGACGGGTTCGGATCCGCGTGGTGGCTGGGCTGCGGCGGCGCGGCGCCTGGGCGTGACAGACGCGATGAAAGCGCATGCGCAGCCGCTGCGAAGGCGCGCCGCGCGTGGCGATGAGGCGGCTTCGCGGCTGGCTCGACGGCGGATGGTACGACATCGCTATCGCACGGCCGACGGCGTTCACAGCAGCTTCACAGTTGGCTATCGACCGGCAACAGCAAGAATAGCCCGGTTAGCACATTTCTGTAGAAACCCGCACCAGGATCGAGGTTGTAGGTGCGGATCACGCCGTTCTCTTCGTCGGTCCAGACGAGCGACGAGTTGACCGTCGTGCCCTGAAGCTGCGCGAGTTGCGCGGGCGTCGCGAGCGTGACGTGGTAGCTCAGCTGCGGCGAAGTCGCGCGCTTGAACAGGTCGGCGACTTGATGCGCGATCTGCGGACTCTCCACGGTGAGCGCAAGCTCGGTGTTCAGGCGCGCCGAGCGCGGATCGAGATTGAGCGAGCCGATCACGAGCGTGCTTTCGTCGATCACGTAGGCCTTGGCATGCAGGCTCGCGCGCGAGCGCGAACCGACCACGCCGAAGCGCCGCTGGTCGGGGTGCTCGCCCTGCTGCGGCTTGAACTCGTAGAGCTCGGCGCCGGCCTCGAGCAGCGGCACGCGGTAGGGGCTGTAGCCGGCCTGCACCGCAACGGCGTCGGTGGCGGCGAGCGAATTGGTGAGGATCGCCACGCGTACGCCGTGCGAGGTGAGCGTGCGGATGGTCTGCACGCCCGTGTCGTGCGGCACGAAGTACGGCGAGAACACCAGTACGCTGCTGTGCGCCTGATGGATGTGGTCGAGCAGCGCGCGCATGGCGTCGCCCAGCTCGCCTTTTTCGGCGCCCGCGATCTTGCCGGGCGAGTCGGCCACGAACTCCCATTTCGCCCAGACGAGCCCGAGCGCGTTGCCCGTGATCTGCTGCGCGAGCGGCGTGGCGTTGAGCGGCTTGGCGTTGTAGGGTTCGGCGCTCTCGCGCCAGTGCTTGCGCAGGTCGTCGCGCGCGGTGTCCAGATCGTGTGCGTCGAACTTCTGATGATTGAGCACGCTCAAGGGGTAGGAGATCGAGCTATTCCAGTACTCGTCGAAGCTTGCCGAGACGCTTTGCGCGACTGGGCCCGCCGTGAGCACGTCGAGGTCGCGGAAGTCGATCGTCGGGCTCGCGTTGAAGTACTCGTCGCCGAGATTGCGGCCGCCGACGATCGCCAATTCGTTGTCGACGATCGTCGCCTTGTTGTGCATGCGGCGCGTGAACTGGTCGACGCTCGTGAAGAAGTTGCGCGTGCGCAGGTACATCGATTCGCTCGTGCTGCCGTACGGATTGAACACCCGAACCTGGATGTTCGGGTGGCTGTTGAGCGCGGCCATCAGGCGGTCGATGTCGTGAAAATTCAGGTCGTCGACCAGCATGCGCACGCGCACGCCGCGATCGGCGGCATAGAGCGCCGAGCCGAGCAGCAGCTTGCCGGTGGTGTCCTCGTTGGCGATGTAGTACTGCATGTCGAGTGTTTTCGCCGCCGCGCGTGCGAGCGCGACGCGCATCTGCAGCGAGTCCGTGCCGGTGGCAAGCAGGCGGAAGCCCGATTCGTCCGGATGAGCGGCAATGGGTGCGGCGAGCGCCGCGCCGAGCGGCGTGGCGCTGGCTTGCTGCGCCGGTAGCGCCGCGCTCGTCTCGCGCGGGTAGTCGGTGGCGGGCGGGCGCGTTGCGCAACCGGCAACCAGCGCGAGGCAAACGAGCGCGAAGAGGGCTTGCAGTGGGGCGCGCAGCGAGGCGTAAGGCGAGGTTACGCGTTGCGTAACGGCTTCGGATGGGGCGGGATGCGCGGGCAAACGGATTCTCCATGGCGGCGCGCCGCGTGATGGTTCGTTTTCATTGCACGGCTTCACGAAGATTTTACGGGAAGCGGCCCGCCTGGCTTGCGGCGGCGGGCACGCTGTGGTCGCAATTTCCGGGCCGCATGCAACTGACGTTTCAGCGCGGCGGGAAACGTCCTCGGCGCTTGCGCCCGGCCACCGCGTCGATCAACCGCGCTCGGGCGACGCGTTCGGGGCGCCTTGCGCAGCGCGCGTGCTGCCGCGCGCCGGCTTGCCTGCCCAGTAGCCGGCGAGCAGCGAGCCCGAGAGGTTGTGCCACACCGAGAAGAGCGCGCCCGGCAGGGCGGCGAGCGGCGAGAAGTAGAGCTTGCCGAGCGTCGCGGCCAGGCCCGAGTTCTGCATGCCCACTTCGATGGCCAGCGTGCGGCACACCGACTCGTCGAAGCCGAGCAGGCGGCCGCCCCAGTAGCCGCCGAGCAGGCCGATGCCGTTATGCAGCACCACACCGAGCGCGACGAGCGGACCGACCGTGGCGATGCTGGCATGCGTGCCGCCCACCACGGCGGCGATGATCGCGAGGATCGACACCATGGAGACGAGCGGCAGCACCGGCTCGACGCGTCGCACGAGGGAGCCCGCGAGGCGGTTCACGACGAGGCCGATGGCGATCGGCAGGCCGACGATCTGCAGGATGCTCATGAGCATGCCGTGCACGTCGACGACGATCGAGGCATCGACGTAAAGGCGCGTCAGGAGCGGCGTCGCGAATACGCCGACCAGGGTGGAGAGCGCGCTGATCGTCACCGACAGCGCGACGTCGCCGCGCGCGAGATAGATCATCACATTGGATGCCGTGCCGCTCGCCACGCTGCCCACGAGCACCATGCCCGCGGTGAGATCGGGCGGCATGTGCAGCACTTTGGCGATCGCCCAGGCGGCGAGCGGCATGACGAGGTAGTGCAGGAAGATGCCCGCCGCGACCGGCGCGGGCCGCGTGAAGACGCGCTGGAAGTCGGCGAAAGAGAGCGTGACGCCCATCGCCAGCATGATGATCATCAGGAGCGTCGTGACGTGTGGCGCGATCGGCGCGACGAGGCCCGGATCGAAGTAGGCCAGCAACGAAACGAGGACAGCCCAGAGCGGGAAGAGTCGGGTAATCGGGGCAAGCATGAAGGGGTGGTCCGTGAGTGGGTTCGTTATGTGTTCT
This sequence comes from Paraburkholderia sp. CNPSo 3274, assembly GCF_024206475.1. Taxonomy (GTDB): domain Bacteria; phylum Pseudomonadota; class Gammaproteobacteria; order Burkholderiales; family Burkholderiaceae; genus Paraburkholderia. The sequence goes on along the minus strand of NZ_JAMBPR010000007.1, from coordinate 133,855 downwards.
CGTGCGGTAAGCGGTGCCGGGGTGGCCGGCGGCGCTCGCGGAGCCAGGCGCGTATTTTAACCGGTCGCGCCGGTGCGGCCCGGCCGGTTAAGTGAACGCTTCAGCCCGCGCGGCTCGCCGTGGCGGCGTGAGCCTGCGAGCGCAGGCTCATCCGGTGAAAGCGCCACGTCATGAGCACGGCGACCGTGGTGAGCCCGGCCGCCAGCCCCCACCAGAGCCCGAGCGCACCCATGCCGAAGTGAAACGCGAGCGCGTAGCCGAGCGGAAAGCCGATGCCCCAATAGCCGAGCGTGGCCGCGAGCATCGGCACGCGCGTGTCTTTCAGGCCGCGCAGGCAGCCCGAACCCACGGTCTGCGCGCCGTCGACGATCTGGAAGATGGCCGCTACGCCGAGCAGCGTGGCGGCGAGCGAGACCGTGTGCGCATTGGCCGGGTCGTCGAGATGCAGGTAGAGCCCGACGATCCAGTGCGGCGCAAGCACCATCACGAGCGCCGAGAGCGACATGAAGCCGACGCCGAGCCCGAGCGCGACGAAGCCCGCATGGCGCGCCGCGCGCGGCGCACCCGCGCCGGACCAGTAACCCACGCGCACGTTGGCCGCCTGACCGATCGCGAGCGGCACCATGAACGTGACGGAGGCGACGTTCAGGGCGATCTGGTGCGCCGCGAGCGGCGTTTCGCCGAGCAGGCCCGCGAGCAGGCCGGTGGCGAGAAAGAGCGTCGCCTCGACCGCATAGGTGATCGCAACCGGCCAGCCGATCGTGAAGAGTTCGCCCATCAGCGGTGCCGTAGGCCGACGCGCGACGACGAAATGCTGGTGGGAAGGCCGCAGGTGCAGCAGCGCCATCAGCACGAACGCGGTGAGCCACACGGTGATGGTCGTCGCCACCGCCGAGCCGAGAAAGCCGAGGCGCGGCAGGCCCCACGCACCGTGGATCAGCCCGAAGTTCAGAAAGCCGTTGATGAACACGCACGCAATCGACACCCACAGGAGGCGCCGCGCCGCGCCGATGGCGGGCAGGAACGAGCGCATGAGCCCCACGCCGATGAGGCTGGCGGGCGCGCCCCAGCGCAGCACGGCGGTGTATTCGCCAATGTGGTGCGCGAGCAGCGTCGGCTCCCCGAGGGCACGCAGGATCGGCTCGGCGAACGAGAGCAACGCGAACGCCGGCACCGAGAGCAGCAGGGACAGCGCGAAACCGGTCCAGTAGATGTGCGGCACGTGGCTTTCGTCGTCGGCGCCGCGCGCCTGCGCGACGCTCACGCTCACCGAAGTCAGCACGCCTTGCAACACGGTGACCACCACAAAGAACATGTTCGCACCAAGGCCGCCCGCGGCGAGCGCGTCGGCGCCGAGCGAACCGAGCAGTACCGTGTCGGTCACGCTCATCGCCATCTGCGAGAGTTGGGCGATTGCGAGCGGCCCGGCCAGGCGGGCGGTGTCGGCGGCATGGCGGCGCAGCGTGGGGGGCGCGGAAAGGGCGCGGCGGGAGAGCGTGGCTCGAGTCATGAAAAACAAGCGGCGCGAGAAAAGCGCGCCGCGCGGTAGGGTTCGTCTGTCAAAACTGAAAGCTTATTGCGAGACAGCGACCTTGTCGATCCAGCTGCTCAAATCTGGTGCATAGCTGGCGCCTGCGGACAAGTTCCAGGGTGGTTCACTCGCTCGCCTTGATGGCAATGCGCGTGTCGCCGAGCAGCACGGCCTGGCCCGCGCGAATCTTGCACGTCTTGCGCAGCTCGACTTCTCCGTCGACCTTCACCGCGCCCGAGGCGACGATCTGCTTGGCCGAGCCGCCGCTGTCGGCGAGTCCGGTGATTTTGAGGAGGTTGTGCAGTTCGACGTAGTCGCCGGTCAGCGTGAAATCGAGGTTGGGCATGGCGGATTGAAATTCGAAAGGCGTGCGGCAAGCGCGCGAAGGGTGAGCATCATAAGCGATGGCGGGCTCCCCCAGCGCGTGTCACATCTTGGGGCCACATGTTATGAATTCGTCAGAAAATGAAACGTTGAGTAACGTCGCGGGACCCCACGGCGATCTTCATACCAAAATGGTTTCACCCGGATCGACAGCGCCGCTCAATTTTTGCTTACGCGGCTCAATCGAGCGGGGGCGCGGCTGTGGCGGGCTTGCCCACCGCAAAAGCGCCTTCGGAACCACTGCAAAGAGGATACGCCATGACCCAGATTCGCAAGCTGCTCACTGCTACCGCCGCTTTTGCCACCGTGACCACTGCCGCCGTATTCGCGCAGGGCGCGTATGCCCAAAACGCGACCCAGGGCGCGACACAGGCCGGCGAAGCCCCAACGATGGCGCCTTCCGGCGCGCCGGGTGCTGGCCCGGCCCAGATGACTGGCCACGCGCCGAGCCAGGCGCCGGCGGCTGCTGGGATCGCGCAACCCGCGCCCGCGCCGCAGGCCCTGACTGCACCGCAGTCCGCCGACCCGCTGGTGCAAAAGCGCGACGCGAACGCCGCGGCGAATGCCGAATACCGCAGCGCGAAGAAGTCGGCGAACGCGGAGTACAGCGACGCGAAGAAGCAGGCGAAGTCGCAGTACAAGGCGCAGGTGAAGGACGCGAAGATCAACCATAAGGCCGACCGTCAGGCCAACGACTCGGAAATGAAGGACCAGATGAACGGCATGTCGGCCCAGCAGCAGGGCAGTCAGTCGCAGTAACGAGCGGCTGATGCCGGTGGCGCCCGCGTGTTGCTGGGCGCTGGCCTTTGGCAGGGCTTCCAGCGGCGGCATTCGGCAACGGGCGCCGCCGCTTCGCTTGATGGCGTTGTCGTTAAATCCCGCCAGATCGCCATGGAATCAGGCGCTTGCGGATGCAGGGTGTATGGATATACAGTATGCGTCGCTCCGTCCCGATTCGCCACGTTCATCGTCCCAGCGCCCGCCGTGTCCACCGTTTCCGTTGCCGATTCCTCCGCCTCCGACGCCAGCCAGGCGCGCGCCGATGCGGCCAATGCCGTTTCCGTATGGCTCGCGAAACTCAACGACGCGCAGTGCGAGGCCGTCGAGCACGGCGGCGAAGCGGGCTACGCGCCGGGTTCGGCGCTGCCGGGCCCGCTGCTCGTGATCGCGGGCGCCGGGTCGGGCAAGACGAATACGCTCGCGCATCGCGTCGCGCATCTGATCGCGGGCGGCGCCGACCCGCACCGCGTTCTGCTGCTCACGTTCTCGCGGCGCGCCGCGCAGGAAATGACGAGGCGCGTGGCGCGTATCGCCGCCGGCGCGCCAGGCGCGGCCGCCGTGCTAGCGCAAGGGCTCACCTGGGCGGGCACCTTTCATGGCGTGGGCGCGCGGTTGTTGCGTGAGTATGCGGATCACATCGGCCTTTCGCCGGCGTTCACGATCAACGATCGCGAGGATTCCGCGGATCTCATGAATCTGGTGCGCCACGAACTGGGTTTGTCTGCGAAGGAAAAGCGCTTCCCCTCGAAATCGACTTGCCTCGCGATCTATTCGCGCGCGGTCAACACGGGCGATTCGCTCGCGAACGTCCTCAACCGTTCGTTCTCGTGGTGCCTCGAGTGGGAGCCGCAGCTACGCGCGCTGTTCGCGTCGTACGTGGACGCCAAGCAGAAGCAGAACGTCCTCGACTACGACGACCTGCTGCTCTACTGGGCGCACATGGCGGCGGAGCCGACCATTGCCGCCGATCTCGCGGGACGCTTCGACCACATCCTCGTCGACGAATACCAGGACACCAACCGCCTGCAGGCTTCGATCCTGCTCGCGCTCAAGCCCGATGGCCGCGGCCTCACCGTAGTCGGCGACGATGCCCAGGCGATCTATTCGTTTCGCGGCGCGACCGTGCGCAACATTCTTGACTTCCCGGCGCAGTTCGACCCGCCTGCGCGTCAGGTGACGCTCGAGCGCAACTACCGTTCGACGGCGCCGATCCTCGCAGCCTCGAACGCCGTGATCGACGCCGCTGCCGAGCGCTTCACCAAGAACCTGTGGACCGACCGCCCCTCGCAGCAGCGCCCGCGCCTTGTCACCGTGGCCGACGAGGCAACCCAGGCGCGCTATGTCGTCGAGCAGATCCTGGAGGCGCGTGAAGCGGGCATGAAACTCAAACAGCAGGCCGTGCTGTTTCGCGCGGCGCATCACAGCGCAACGCTCGAAATCGAACTGGCGCGGCGCAATATCCCTTTCGTGAAGTTCGGTGGACTGCGTTTTCTCGACGCCGCGCACGTGAAAGACGTGCTGGCGGTACTGCGCTGGGCCGAGAATCCGCTCGACCGTGTGGCGGGGTTTCGCGTGACGCAATTGCTGCCGGGCGTCGGGCCCGCGAACGCCGCGCGCCTGCTCGACCAGGTGGCCGCGTGCACGGGCGCGTATCGCGCCGCCGAGGCGCTCGCGGCTTTCGCGCCGCCGCCGCGCGCGGCCGAGGACTGGCCCGCGTTTGCATCGCTCATCGACAGCCTCTCCATGCGCTCAACGCCGTGGCCCGCCGAATTCGAGCGCGTGCGCCGCTGGTACGAGCCGCATCTCGAGCGCAATCACGAAGACGCCCAGGTGCGTCTCGCCGACTTGCTGCAGATGGAGAGCATTGCGAGCACCTACGCCTCGCGCGAGCGTTTTCTCACCGAACTTACGCTCGATCCGCCCGACGCGACGAGCGCCGAATCCGCCGATCCGCTGCTCGACGAGGACTATCTGATCCTCTCGACGATCCATTCGGCGAAAGGTCAGGAGTGGCGCAACGTGTTCGTGCTCAACGGCGTGGACGGCTGCATTCCGTCCGATCTCGGCGCGGGCAGCGACGAGGAGCTGGAGGAGGAGCGGCGGCTGCTCTATGTCGCGATGACGCGCGCGAAGGAGGATCTGCACATCGTCGTGCCGCAGCGCTTCTATGTGCACAACCAGGTGGCGTCGGGCGACCGGCACGTGTGGGCCTCGCGCACGCGCTTCATCGCCACGCCCATGCTGCCGCTGTTCGAATCGTGCGCGTGGCCGCCCGCGCCCGTGGCGAGCGTGCCGAGCGCGGCTGGACTCGCCGCCGCCGCGCAGGCGAAGGTCGTGATCGCCGCGAAGCTCAGGAAGATGTGGGATTAGGGGGGCGAGCCGGGCGCGCGCCGTTTTCAGGCGGCGCGCCAGCGCTCAGCGCCTCTGCTCGCGCGCGGTGCCGCGCTGCGGCGGCATGAAGAAGTTGCGCATCCACGCGGCAAGGCGCGTGAAGACGTCGTCGGGCTCCTCGACGAAAATCTCGGGCTTGAGCAGGCGCAGATACTCCATGATCTGTTGCGCTTCCTGCTTCTGGAACACGCCATGCGTCACGCCGAGCCTCAGCAGCCCGCGCAGTTCGCCCAGACGCTCGCGCGCGGCGCTACCCGTTGCCTGCTCGCAGCCGATCTTCGCTTCGTACACACGCTGACGCAGCGACTCGGTGAGCCGCCACGCGGGCGTCTGCATCGACTCTTCGAGCGCCTGGATGTCCTGCACGCCCGACTTGATCTGCGCCGCCAGCGGATCGACCAGCGAGTCGTCGCCCTGCGCTTCGCTCACGATGGCCGCCGCCCAGTCGCGGCACTGCTTCGAGAGTTCGTCGGGCGTCCATTCGGGCCGCGACGCGAAGCCGAAACCGAATTCGCCCGCCTGACGCATCAGGATCGAGACGACCTCGGGGAATTCCTTGTCGAGCGTGCGCTTGGCCCACGCGTACTGGCCGCCTTGCAGGAGCCGCTGGACGGCGTGCTCCGTGAGCGGCGTCATGTTGTCGAGCAGCTTCGCGCGCAGGTAATCCTCGAATTCCGGCGTGGCGAACTGCGGGTCAAGTTTGAGCGAGACGCGCAGGAACGCGTCGAAGTCCTTGCGCAGCGACGCAAGCGTTTCGTCCTTCAGGTTGAGGGTGATATGCCCCATTGTGGTTGCCCCGGTGTAATCCTTATCGCTTCTCGCGTGCTCTCGCCGTTCGAGCAGTGACCTGCCAAGGCAGGCCTTGTCGGGTTTAACGGCGGGCCGGGGTGAAACTTGAGCGCGGGCGGCGAGGGGCGGCTCTAGTGCAGGACGACGCCTTGCCAGAGGAAGAACACGCCGAGCCCGACCGCGATGGTGACGAGCGGGCGCTTCGTGAGCGCGCTGACGACGATCGCCGCGAGCGCGCCGACGAGCTGCGGGTTGCGCCAGGTCAGCTCGGCGCCCTGTCCGTGGGGCGACACCGCCATCGGCACGATGATGGCCGTGAGCACGGTGACGGGCACGAAGCCGAGCGCGGTGCGCACGAGCGGCGGGAACATCAGCCGGTCGCCGAGCACGAACACCGCAGTGCGAATGACCAGAGTGATGAGGGCCATGCCGAGAATCAGGACGATGTAGTTCATTGCCCGGCTCCTGCGGTGCGTTGGACGTTGGGGGACTTGCGGGCGGACTCGCTGCCGGCGCGGGCGCCGCGCGAGGAACCTGGGCGCGAGAGCACGACACCCACGACCACGCCCGCGAGCACGGCGCCGAGCAGCCCGAGCTTGTACGGCCAGCCCTGCCAGAAAAAGGCGAGCGCGCCCGCAGTCGCGGCGGCGGCGAGGTAGCGCAAGGCAACTAGCTGCGGCACGACGATGGCGATGAAAGTCGCAACCATCGCGAAGTCGAGGCCGAGCGACTGCAGACCCGGGAACGCCGCGCCGAACAACAGGCCAGCTGCGGTCCAGAGTTGCCAGTTCAGGTACATCGAGAGCCCCGAACCGAGGAAATGCCACGGCGAGACGTCGTCGCCGGGCGGATGGCGGCGGAAATGCGCCCACGCGACGGCGAAGACCTCGTCGGTGAGGAGGCCGCCGAGCACCAGGCGCCAGCGCAGCGGCAGGTGCGAGACATAAGGCGCGAGTGTCGCGCTGTAGAGCACGTGCCGCAGGTTCACGATGAACGTGGTGGCGAGAATCACCGCGAAGCTCGCGTGCGAAGCGATCAGCCCGAGCGCGATGAACTGCGCGGAGCCGGCGAACACGGCGAGCGACATGAACTGGCCGTGCCAGAGCGAAAGCGGGCCCGAGGTGACGAGCGTGCCGAAGATCACGCCGAACGGCGCGGCGCCGATCATCATGGGGATCGTGTCGCGCGCGCCGGCAATGAATTCGGCAAAGCGATTGGGATGCGTGGTCAAACTGTCCTCCTGATACAAGGGGACAGCATAGCGGGCGGCGGTGCGCGTGGCTTGTACGTTCTTGCGGCGGGACGCGGGCTGGCGCCTTCAGGACGACTGCCAGCGCCCCGGCGGCACGCCGAACATACGCCGAAAGTGCCGCGTGAAATGGCTCTGGTCGGTGAAGCCGCTCGCCGCGGCGACATCGGCGACCGTGGCGCCTTCGCGCAGCGGCGCGAGGGCGCGTTGCAGGCGCAGCTGCGTGCGCCAGGCGTGCGGCGGCAGTCCGGTTGCCTGCGTGAAAAGCCGCGTCGCGTGAAACGGCGAAAGGCCGACCGCCTGGGCGAGATCGGCCACGCGCAGCGGCGTGGCGAGATCGGCGGCGAGGAGCGCTTTCATCGTTTCCACGCGCGGGTCGTTCGGGCCATGCTTGAGCGCCGCCTCGCGTGTGCGGCCGTAGCGCGTGAGCAACGTCGAGAGCGCGTCGAGCAGCGAGCCTTCCACGGCGAGCAGATCGGAACACGGCGCTGAAGGCGGTGCCGAATGCGGCGCACCGGAAGGCGCGGGAAGCGCCGCCACGCCAGCCAAACTGGCGCTTGCGCTGGATTGCGGCAGGGCCGCGGCTCGCCGCCAGTCGGCGTCGGCTTCCAGCAGACGGTGGGCGCGCGAGAGCCTGCGCGCGAGATCGAGATCGTGGATCACCTCGGCGTCGAACCACGGCAGCGGCTGCGTGCGCCCGGCGATTTCGCCGGCGAGTTCGTGCAGGAAGTCGATCGGCACGTACATGACCCGATAGCTCCAGCCTTCTTCGACGGCGCGCGAGCCCGTGTGCAACTCGCCGGGGTTGATGACCGGAACGCTGCCCGTTCCGGCGACATGCTGCGTTCCGCGATAGCGAAAGCATTCCGCGCCGCCCTCGATCACGGGGATCGTGTAGGCCTCGTGCCAGTGGGGCGCGAACGTATGCGCGTTGTATTCGGCCGTGACGAGATCCGCGCCGGGCAGAAGCGGCGTGCGCCAGTAGCGGGCGGAGTCTCGAAAACGGGAATCGGTCATGGTGAAGGGATCCTGCACAGATCCCCAGTTTAGCGCAGCGGAATCGTCGTGCCCGCCGGCACCGGCACGGCCGAGACGCTGTTCTTGGCGCTGCCGCTCACCACGCGGTCGCTGTAGGTCAGATACACGAGCGCGTTGCGCTTCGCGTCGACCACGCGCACGACGTGCAACGTCTTGAAGAGGAGCGACATGCGCTCGTTGAAGACGTCGGCCTGCTGTTTGAGTGGACCTGCGAACGAGATCGGCCCGACCTGCCGGCACGCGATCGATGCCTCGGTCGGATCTTCCGCAATGCCGAGCGTGCCCTTCACGCCGCCCGTGCGTGCGCGAGAGACGTAGCAGGTGATGCCTTGTACCTGCGGATCGTCGTAGGCCTCGACAACGACCTTGTCCGAGCCGGTCACACGGAAGTTGGTGTTCACGCTGCCGATCTGCTCGGCGTGGGCGGCGGCGAAGGCGACGAGGCTTGCGCAGGCGAGGAGTGGGCGCGCGAGGCGAGCGGCAAGGCGGGTGGTTTTCATGCGGATTCCCGAAGATGACGAAGCGACATTATCGGGGAGGGCGGCGTGCCAACGCGCGCACCAAAAGAAAAAGGGGTTGCGTGCAAACACGCAACCCCTCGATATTTTGGCTCCCCGACCTGGGCTCGAACCAGGGACCTACGGATTAACAGTCCGGCGCTCTACCGACTGAGCTATCGGGGAACAGCAGTACAGCTACAACGCTTTACGTCATAAAAAAACCCGTTGTGCGCTGTGATCAACACGAACGGGCTTTTGCGAATCTTGGCTCCCCGACCTGGGCTCGAACCAGGGACCTACGGATTAACAGTCCGGCGCTCTACCGACTGAGCTATCGGGGATCAACAAAAGCAGAGAACGAGATTCTATGGGGTCTGGCTGGGCCTGTCAATACCCTGTCGCGATCTGTTTAGGAGCAATCCGCTGCGCGAGGGACTGTCCACAAATGCGACGGGGCGACACCCCGAACAAGCGATCAGCGCGCGGTTAGCGTGCGAGCAGCGCGAGCTTGTCCTTCACGTCCTTGAATTCGTCGGCTTCCGGCAGCGGGGCCTTGGTCTTGGTGATGCTCGGCCAGCCCTTCGCGAGGTCGGCGTTCAGTTCGATGAACGATTGCTGGTCGCCAGGCACGTCTTCCTCGGCGTAAATGGCATTCACCGGGCACTCGGCAACGCACACGGCGCAGTCGATGCACTCGTCCGGGTCGATCGCGAGGAAGTTGGGACCTTCGCGAAAGCAGTCCACCGGGCACACATCGACGCAGTCGGTATAGCGGCACTTGATGCAGCTTTCGGTCACAACGTGAGTCATTCAGGCAGCTCCTGCAAGCTTTTTGTATCGGGGGATGGCGATTCGCCAAAAGCGGTATTGTAACTGATGAGGAATTACCCCAACCACAGGCCCACAACCGTCCTTAGATCGTTTCGTGATTAGTTTATAAGATAGGGTGATCCGCAACGTTTTACCCCTTGCGCGCGAGGGGCCGTGCCGGCGGGCACGCGGCGCGCGCAGGCATTCGGGTAACATGGGCGCACCGCTGGCGCCTGCCGCCCGGAGCCGCTGCGGGGCATCTGCCCGGCAGCGTGTCCGGTTCCCGCTTCGCGGGCGCTATCCGATTGCAGTCCGGCTGGCCCATCATGATCATTACTTCGCTGCTCGATACCGATCTCTACAAATTCACCATGATGCAGGTGGTGCTGCATCATTTCCCCGCGGCCAATGTGGAATACCGTTTCCGCTGCCGCACGCCGAACGTCGATCTCGTGCCCTACGTCGACGAGATCCGCAGCGAGATCCAGAAGCTGTGCAGGTTGCGCTTCGCCGAGACCGAGCTCGACTACCTGCGCAAGATGCGCTTCATCAAGAGCGACTTCATCGACTTTCTCGCGCTCTTTCACCTCAACGAAAAGTACATCTCGGTCACGGCGTCGCCCAAAGGCAATGGCGAGATCGACATCGAGATCAAGGGGCCGTGGCTGCACACGATCCTCTTTGAGATCCCGGTGCTCGCCATCGTCAACGAGGTGTATTTCCGCAATACGCAGCATCATCCGCAGTACGAGGAGGGGCGCGAGCGCCTGCGCCACAAGATCGAGCTGCTCGGCGCGAAGCCCGAATTCGCCGACTGCAAGATCGCCGACTACGGCACGCGCCGCCGCTTCTCGAAGCGCTGGCACGAGGAGGTGATCCTCACGCTCAAGGACGATCTCGGCGAGCAGTTCACCGGCACGAGCAACGTCTACTACGCGATGAAGCACAATCTCACGCCGCTCGGCACGATGGCGCATGAGTACCTGCAGGCGTGCCAGGCGCTCGGGCCGCGTCTGCGCGACTCGCAAATCTTCGGCTTCGAGATGTGGGCGAAGGAATACCGCGGCGACCTGGGCATTGCGCTCTCGGACGTCTACGGCATGCAGGCCTTTCTGCGCGACTTCGACATGTACTTCTGCAAGCTCTTCGACGGCGCGCGGCACGACTCGGGCGATCCGTTCGAGTGGGGCGAGCGGCTGCTCAAGCACTACGAGGACAACCGCTGCGATTCGCGCACGAAGACGATGATCTTCTCGGACGCGCTCGACATTCCCAAGGTGCTGCGCCTGTACGAGCGTTTCGGCGACCGCTGCCGCCTCGCGTTCGGCGTGGGCACGAATCTCACCAACGACCTGGGCTATCAGCCGCTGCAGATCGTCATCAAGATGGTCCGCTGCAACGGTCAGCCCGTCGCCAAGCTCTCCGATTCGCCGGGCAAGAACATGTGCGACGACAAGGCCTATCTCGCCTATCTGCGCCAGGTGTTCGGCATCGAGCAGCCCGTGGAGGAAGAGTGCGCGGGCAAATAAGCGGCTGAAAAAACGGCTGAAAAACGCGCACACGAGACCCGCAGATCGCAGGCGACGCCCCGGTATAATCGGCGCGTCGCCTTTCTTCATCTGACGAGGACGTTCATGGACACGACGGCCGCCCGCCGCAGCATACTCGCGCGCATTCGCGCGGCGCAGGGACGCGAGGCCACGCCCGCGGCGCACGAGCGGCAAGCCGTGGCCGACTACCTCGCGCGTCATCCCGAGGGTCCGCGCCCGCCGCTGGAAGGCGATCTCGTCGCGCGCTTCGTTGGCGAGGCGCGCAAGATGTCGAGCACCGTCGACGAAGTCCAGCAGATTGCCGACGTACCCGCCGCCGCGCAGCGTTATCTCGCCGAGCGCAGCTTGCCGATGCAGGCCGTCGCGTGGCAAACGCTCGAAACGTTCGACTGGGCCGGCGCGGGTCTCGCCGTTCAATTCCGCAAGCCCGAAGATCGCGATCTCGTCGGCCTCACGGGCTGCTTTTGCGCCACGGCCGAAACCGGCACACTGGTCCTGCTCTCCAGCCCCCAGACGTGGGCCTCAGGCGCGCTGCTGCCCGAAACGCACATCGCCGTCGTGCCCGCTTCGCGCATCGTCGCGGGCCACGAGGATGCCTTCGCGCTCATGCGCGCCGAACGTGGAGAGCTGCCGCGCGCGGTCAACTTCGTTTCGGGGCCTTCGCGCACCGGCGACATCGAGCAGACCATCATTCTTGGCGCACACGGGCCGTATCGCGTGCATGTGATCGTCGTGCATGGCGCGTAGGCGCAACACGGCGAGCGCTTGCGCGGGGACGCTCTTCGCCGCACTGACGCTCTTCAGCACGAACGCACACGCGGCGGCCTTCGACGCAGCATCGCTCAGCGCCGCCTGGGCGCTGCCGTTCGCCGGCATGCTGCTTTCGATCGCGTTCTTCCCAATGTTCGCGGCCACGTTCTGGCATCACCACTTCGGCAAGATTTCGGCGGCCTGGGCGCTCGCGTTCCTGGTGCCGTTTGCGGCCACGCATGGTTTTGGCGTGACGTATCCGCTCTTCGTGCACGCAGTCGTCGACGAATATCTCCCCTTCATCGCGTTGCTCGGCGCGCTCTATACGATCGCGGGCGGCATTTGTGTGTACGGGAATCTGCGCGGATCGCCGCGCATGAACACGGCGATCCTCGCGCTAGGCACCGTGCTCGCGAGCGTGATGGGCACGACGGGCGCGGCGATGCTGCTGATCCGGCCGCTCCTGCGCGCGAACGACAACCGCCGGCACAACGTACACGTGGTCGTGTTCTTCATCTTTCTCGTCGCGAACGCGGGCGGTCTGCTCACGCCGCTCGGAGATCCGCCGCTTTTCCTCGGTTTTCTCAACGGCGTGAGATTCTTCTGGACTGCGCAGCATCTCGCGCTGCCGATGCTCTTCGTTTGTGGCGTGCTGCTCGCGGTGTTCTACGCGTTCGATAGTTGGTACTTCAGCCGTGCCGGGGAAGTGTGCGCCGCTTCGCTCGACCCGACGCCGGACACAGTCGCGCTCTCCATTGGCGGCAAGGCGAATTTCGTGCTGCTCGCTCTGCTCATCGCGCTCGTGCTGATGAGCGGCGTGTGGCGTCCGGGTATCGTTTTCGAGGTCGCGGGCGCGCACCTGCAGTTGCAGAACCTCGTGCGCGATGGAGGACTCGTTGCGCTCGCACTCATTTCGCTCGCATTCACGTCGAAAGCGGCGCGCGCCGATAACGATTTCGAGTGGGCGCCGATCGTCGAGGTGGCCAAGCTCTTCGCGGGCATTTTCGTGACGATCACCCCGGTCATCGCGATGCTGCGCGCGGGCGAGGCGGGCGCGTTCGCCGCGCTGATCCGTTTCGTGAACGACGCACCGGGCCGCCCCAACGAGGCGATGTACTTCTGGGCGACGGGCCTCCTGTCGTCGTTTCTCGACAACGCGCCCACGTACCTCGTGTTCTTCAATCTGGCGGGCGGCGACGCCAACGCGCTCATGTCCGGCGGCGCGAAAACGCTCGCCGCGATCTCGGCGGGCGCGGTGTGGATGGGCGCGCTCACCTATATCGGCAACGCGCCGAACTTCATGGTGAAGGCGATCGCGCAGTCGCGCGGCGTGCGCATGCCGGGCTTCTTCGGCTATCTTGGCTGGTCGGGCGTGCTGCTCGCGCCGGTCTTTCTCGCGGCCACCTGGCTCTTTTTCGTCTAGCCGCAAGCCGCTTGCGAGCCGGTTTGCGAAAGGCGCGCGAGACTTCCCTGAGCGCCCCGTCACGCGCAACAATGACGGATAACGACTGACGTGTGGAGAGCAACGATGCAAAAGATTCTCGTGGCGCGCCCGATCTTTCCCGACGTGATCGATCGGTTGAAGCAGTATTTCGACGTGGACTGGAACAACGACGAGGCGCTTTCGCCCGAGGCGCTGCACCAGCGTCTCGCCGACAAGGACGGCGCGCTCACCGCGGGCGACCCGATCGGCGCCGCAACGCTCGCCGCCGCGCCGCGCTTGCGCGTGGTGTCGAACATGGCCGTGGGCTACAACAACTTCGACATGGCCGCCTTCAACGCGGCCAATGTGCTCGGCACCAACACGCCCGACGTGCTCAACGAAACCACGGCCGACTTCGGCTGGGCACTGATGATGGCAGCCGCGCGCCGCGTGACGGAATCGGAGCACTTCCTGCGCGCGGGCAAGTGGGACAAGTGGTCGTTCGACGCGTTTCTCGGCTCGGACATTTATGGCGCTACGCTCGGCGTGATCGGCATGGGCCGTATCGGCCAGGCGCTCGCGCGCCGTGCACTCGGCTTCAATATGCGCGTGGTGTATCACAACCGTTCGCGCGTCGCGCCTGAGATCGAGCGCGAGCTGAACGCCAAATATCTGTCGAAGGAAGCCCTGCTCGAGCAGGCCGACCACGTCGTGCTCGTGCTGCCGTATACGGCGGAGAACCATCACGCGATCGGCGCAGCCGAACTCGCGCTGATGAAGCCCACGGCCACGCTCACCAACATCGCGCGCGGCGGCATCGTCGACGACGCGGCGCTTGCGCACGCGCTGCGCACGCGCCAGATCGCGGCGGCGGGCCTCGACGTGTTCGAGGGCGAGCCGCGCGTGCATCCGGCGCTGCTCGAAGTGGAGAACGTCGTGCTCACGCCGCACATCGCGAGTGCGAGCGAAGCCACGCGCCGCGCCATGGCGAACCTCGCCGCCGACAATCTCATCGCTGCGCTCGGCGAGGGTCCGCGCGCCGGGCAGCCGCCCAATCCGATCAACCCCGCTGTGCTGGGGCAAGCGCGTACATGAGTCCGCTCGCAGTCATGTCGCTGGCGATCGTTGCGCTGGCGATCGCGTTGGTCGCGACGCTCGTGGCGTTGCTGCGCGCGCGCCAAGGCCATGGCGACGGCGAAGCCGAGGCCACGCTCGACGCGCTCGATCAACTGAGCGACCGCCTCGCCGCCTCGACCGACACGCAGGCGCGCGCGGCCGAACGCGTCGAGCGCGAGCTGCGTAACGAGATCGCGCGCACGGCGCAGAGCTCGCGCAGCGAGTTCGGAGGCGGCTTCGCGCAGGTACAGCAGGCGCTTGCGGCGCAGCTCGGCAGCATCGCGACCGTGCAGAACAGCCAGATCGACGGTTTCGCCCAGCAGCTCGCCAAACTCACGGCGGCCAATACGCAGCAGCTCGACGCCGTGCGCCAGAGCCTGCACCAGCAGGCCCAGCAGGCGCGCGACGAGCAGGGCGCCGCGCTGCGTCACTTCGGCTCGGTGCTCACGCAGCAGTTCGGGCAACTCACCGAAGCCAACGACCGGCGCTTCGCCGAAGTGCGCGCGACGCTCGAACAGCGCCTGAAAGACATCGAAGCGAACAACGCGGCGAAGCTCGAGGAAATGCGCCGCACTGTCGACGAGAAGCTGCACGCCACGCTCGAACAGCGCCTCGGCGAATCGTTCAAGCTCGTTTCCGATCGGCTGGAGCAAGTGCATCGCGGGCTTGGCGAGATGCAGACGCTGGCCGCGGGCGTGGGCGACCTGAAGAAGGTGCTCACCAATGTGAAAACGCGCGGCACCTGGGGCGAAGTACAGCTCGAAGCGCTGCTCGAACAGATGCTCACGGCCGACCAGTACGCGAAGAACGTCGCGACGGTGCCCAGGAGCACGGAGCGCGTGGAATTCGCGATTCGCCTGCCTGGACGTGGCGTGGGCGGTGCGGAACAAGGCGAGCCGGTCTGGCTGCCGATTGACGCCAAATTCCCGCGCGAAGACTACGAGCGTCTCATCGATGCGCAGGAGCGCGCGGACGTGCTCGCGATAGAGGAGGCCGGGCGCGCGCTCGAAGTGCGCATCCGCGCGGAGGCGCGCACCATCGCCGAGAAGTACGTCGCGCCGCCGCACACGACCGATTTCGCGCTGCTGTTCCTGCCGACCGAAGGACTTTACGCCGAAATCTTGCGCCGCCCGGGCTTGACCGATGTCCTGCAGCGCGACTACCGCGTGAGCGTGGCGGGTCCGACCACGCTCACGGCGCTCCTCAACAGCCTGCAGATGGGCTTCCGCACGCTCGCGATCGAGCGCCGCTCGAGTGAGGTGTGGCAGGTGCTGGGTGCGGTGAAGACGGAGTTCGGCAAGTTCGGCGACGTGCTCGCGCGCACGAAGTCGCAGCTCGAAACGGTCACGCGTTCCATCGAGGCGGCGGAGGTGCGCACGCGAGCGATGAACCGCAAGCTGCGCGACGTCGAGGCGCTGCCGGGTGAGGCCGCCGCGAATCTCCTCGGCGACGCGCTGCGCAACGGGGAGGGCGAAGCAGGAAGCGAAGCAGGATTCGGCGACGAGTGACCCAACCTGCGCGCCAAAAGCAAACGGGCCGCCTGATCCAGGCGGCCCGTTTGCATTCGAGCGTGTGCGGTGCGTTTGCTTACCCGATCATCGTTTCGCGAGGCGCGGCGAGCTTGTCGAGCGCATCGCCGGTCATGCGCACGACACGCCAGTCGGGCAGGACGGTCGCGCCGAGCTTTTCATAGAAGCCGATGGCCGGCGCGTTCCAGTCGAGCACGGTCCACTCGAAGCGGGCGCAGCCGCGCTCGACGGCAATCGCCGCGAGCGCGCGCAGCATCGCCGTGCCGAGGCCGGTGCCGCGCTGCGACGGCTGCACGTAGAGGTCTTCGAGATAAAGACCGCGGCGGCTCAGGAACGTCGAGTAGTTGTGGAAGAAGAGCGCGTAGCCGACGATGCGGCCGGCGTCTTCCGCCACCAGCGCTTCGGCGGCGGGGCGCGCGCCGAACAGGGCGTCGGCGAGGCCATCGGCCGTGCCCGTGAACAGATGCGTGAGCTTCTCGAACTCGGCGAGTTCATACATCAGCGCGTGCATCGCGCCGACGTCGGCGGCCGTGGCGGGGCGGATCGTCGCGGACATCACGCTTCCTCGGGCACGTCGGACAGATGGATCTCGATGCCGCCGAAGCGCGAGGCCACCCAGTTGTATGCATGGCAGGCGATCCACAGCAGGATGAAGCCGACGATCGCATTGAGCAGCAGCGCGCTGAAGATGGTCGAGAGTTCGACCGAGCCATAGCGCACAAACGCCACGAGCACGCCGAGCAGCACGATAGGCACGCTGAAGGTCAGGTACACGAGGATGAGCGCCTTGGCGGTCTGACCCGCAGCGATGAACGAGATCTGTTTTTTCATAGTAGTCGGTCCGTTATGCAGGTGTGGACGTGTGGTTACGTTTGATGGCCTCTGAGGCGCCGCCGCGCTAGACGAGTCCATCGAACAGCATGATGTCGACGGCGTCGCCGGCATCGAGATCGCCGGCTTCATGGGCGAGCACGATGAAGCAGTTCGCCTCGCTCATCGTGCTGAGTGCGCCCGAGCTTTGCGAGCCGGTCGGCGCGACGCGCCACTGCCCGCTGGCGTCGCGGCGCGCGAGGCCGCGCTGGAATTCGGTGCGGCCCGCACGCTTTTTGATCGGCTGATCGCTCAGTGCAGGCACCAGCGGTAGGGGCTGCGCTTGCGCGCCCGCCATCGCCATGAGCGCGGGGCGTACGATCTGGTAGAACGAGACCATCGTCGCGACCGGGTTGCCGGGCAGCCCGAACAGGAGGGCCGCGCGGCCGGCGCCTGGGTGTCCGCCCGACCAGATGCGGCCGAACGCAAGCGGGCGGCCGGGGCGCATGGCGAGGCCCCAGAACGAGACGTCGCCGAGCGTTTGCAACTGGGTGCGCGTGAAATCGGCTTCGCCGACCGAGACGCCGCCGGAGGTTAGCACGACATTGGCGGTTTCGGCAGCGAGTTTCAGCGTGGCGGCCAGCGCCGCGGGGTCGTCGCGCACAACGCCCAAGTCGATCGCCTCGACGTTCAGGCGCTGGAGCATTGCGCCGAGCGCGTAGCGGTTGCTGTCGTAGATGCAGCCCGCCTCGAGCGGCTCGCCCGGCGAGCGCAATTCGTCGCCGGTCGAGAAGTAGGCCACGCGCAGGCGCTGCTTTACGGTCGCCTCGACGAGGCCGAGCGAGGCCAGCAAGCCAATGTCGGATGCGCGCAGCACGCGGCCGGACGCGAGCGCCACGCCGCCGCGCGCGAGATCCTCACCCTTGCGGCGGGCGTTCGCGCCGCGCTTGACGGCGCTCGCTTCGAAAGCGATGACTTCGCCCTGCGCAGACACATGCTCTTGCGGCACGACGGTGTCGCAGCCCGCGGGCATCGGCGCGCCGGTCATGATGCGCACGCACGCACCCGCGGCAACGTCGCCCGGGTAGGCGTGACCGGCGAAGGCCTTGCCGCACACGGCGAGCGAGAGGCTGCCGGAGGCGTCGGCCAGCGCCGCGCCGTCGAACGCGTAGCCGTCCATCGCCGCGTTGTCGTGCGCGGGGACGTCGATGGGCGAAATCACGTCTTCGGCCAGCACACGCGCAAGCGCGTCACGCAGCGGCACGCGTTCACTCGCCGCAAGAGGCGTCGCCCACTGCAGCACGATGGCCTGCGCGGCGCTGACGGGCAAAGCTTGCGGATCGTACTGGCTGATGCACCCGGCGTTGCCGGAGGGATGGTTAAGCGTGGTCATCGAGTGAGGAAGCGTCGCATCCGCACGGCGTGTGCGGCGATCGTCCAGGCGGGCGTGCCGGCCGTGTGCCGGGGACGGCGGCTGGCCGGGCGCCGCCCAATTGCAATTCAGGCGCGTTCGAGTTCGGCCAGTTCCTGTAAGGAATTGATATTGTAAAACGCACGTTCATCGGCAAAGGCGACTTCGGCGACCGTGTGGCGCGCGTACCACGCACGCACCTTGCGCTCGCCGGCGGCGAGGTAGGCGGCGAGGTCGTCGGCGAGCGAAGTGCGTACGAGTGCGAATACAGGATGCAGCGAGACCTCGCCGTCGGCATTCGCCGTGGTCGCAGTCACGATGTCGGCGGGCCGCGCCAACGCGGCATGGCCCAGGCGCACGGCGAGATCGGCTGGCAGCCAGGGCGAGTCGCAGGGCGCCGTGAGGAGCCATTCGGTTTGCGCCGCGCGCAGTCCGGCGAGGAGCCCCGCGAGCGGGCCGGGGAAATCGGGCAGGGTATCGGCGAGCACGCTCGCTCGCCATGGCGCGCCGAGTGCCGCATAAGCGTCGCCGTTGCGGTTCGCGCTGATCGAGAGGGCGCCCACCTGCGGCGCGAGGCGCGCGAGCACGTGCGCTGCAAGCGGTTTGCCGTGCAGCATCTGCAAGCCCTTGTCCGCGCCGCCCATGCGCTGGCCGCGGCCCCCCGCGAGTACGAGGCCCGTAATCGATTCGGTGGAAATGGCGTTGGCGCTCATCGGCGTCATGGGTTGCTCAGCCGCCGATATAGGACATTTCGATGCGGCGCTCGTCGGAGGCCGCCGGCGCCTGCGCGCTGCCTCGCAGCTGCGAGTAGCGGTCGGCGCGGCCTTCCCACACCTGCGCGATGGCACCTGAGATCGCCGCGTCTGTGGCGCCATTGCGCAACAGCGCGCGTAGGTCGTAACCCATCGAGGCGAACAGGCACAGGTACAGCTTGCCTTCGGTCGAAAGGCGCGCGCGCGTGCAGTCGCCGCAGAACGCGCGTGTCACGCTGGAGATCGCGCCGATCTCGCCTGCGCCGTCCGCGTAGCCCCAACGTTGCGCCGTTTCGGCGGCATTGTGGGGCTCGAGCGATACGAGCGGCCAGTGCTCGGAAATGCGCGCGACGACCTCCGCCGACGGCAGCACTTCGGCCATGTTCCAGCCGTTCGAGGTGCCGACGTCCATGTACTCGATGAAGCGCAGCGTCACGTCCGTGCCGCGGAAATGCTGTGCAAGCGGCACGATCTCGCCGTCGTTCGTGCCGCGCTTGACGACCATGTTGACCTTGATCGGCCCGAGACCGGCGGCTTGTGCCGCGGCAATGCCGTCGAGCACGTCGGCCACCGCGAAGTCGGCGTCGTTCATGCGGCGAAAGAGGGCGTCGTCGAGGGCGTCGAGGCTCACCGTCACCCGTGTGAGGCCCGCGTCGCGCAGGGCGCGCGCCTTGCGGGCAAGCAGCGAGCCGTTGGTGGTGAGCGTGATGTCGAGCGGCTCGCCTTCGGGCGTGCGCAGCGCAGCGAGGCGCTCGATCAGGAATTCGATGTTTTTGCGCAGCAGCGGCTCACCACCCGTGAGGCGGATCTTGGTGACGCCATGCGCGACGAAAAGCCGCGCGAGCCGCTCGATTTCTTCGAGCGAAAGCAGCGCGGAATGGGGCAAAAACGGGTAGTCCTTGTCGAACACTGCACGCGGCATGCAGTACACGCAGCGGAAATTGCAGCGGTCCGTGACCGAGATGCGAAGGTCGCGCAGGGGTCTGGCGAGCGCGTCGAAGACCGCGCCAGACGGGGCGCGCACGGTTCCCGCGGCCGGCCTGGGCAGTTCGGGCGGCAGCGATCGAACGTCGGCAACAGGGATGATGCGTCGTGTCATGATCTCTTCGTTCTCGCGGTGGTTCAATTTTAGCCGAACCAGCCACTGCCTACAGACAAGGGAGAACGCTGATATATCAAAAAAGCCCGCCGGGAGGGGCGGGCTTTGCGGGGCGCGCCGGACTCGAGGCCCGGCGCGCGGCCAGTTGCGCTTGCAGCGCTTACGGCTGGTGCGTGGTTTCGACCTGCTGCATCGGCGTGCTGTCGACCGGCGGCAGCGGTTTGCGCTCACGCGGCGCGCGCGCGGGCTTCACCAGCTGCGCGGCGGCCTGCTGCGCGGTGCGCAGCTTGTCGGCGTCGGTATTGACCCAGACGAGACCCGCCGATTCCAGCATCGGACGCAGCGTGTCTGCGGCGGCCGGAGCCGAGGGTGCCGCGGTTGCCACCGGGACCGGACGCTGTGCGGCCGGCTCGGTGATCGCGACGACCGCCGGAGCGGCTGCTACAGCTTCTTGCGCCGGCTCCGGGTGAGCGACGGGCGCTGCCACCGGCTCTTCGGTCTGCGGCGCTTCGACACGGTCTTCCCGCACGACAGGCTGCGTTTCGGCCTGGACCGGCTCGACCGGGGCTGCCGGCGCGACCGGTTCGTCGGTTGCGGCAGGGGCCACTGGAGCGACAGGTGCGGCGGGGGCCACGGGTTCCTCGGCCTTCGGCTCGACCACGTGCGCGGTTTCAACGCTCACCGGTGCGGTTTCGGCGGGTGCCGGAACCGGCTCGGCCGGAGCCGGAGCTTGCTCTGCAGCGGGCGCGACGGTTTCGACCGGCGTCGTTGTCACCGCGGCGGGCATGTGCCCGGCTTCGGCGACGACGGCCGCGGCCGGCGGTGCGGTCACGACAGCCTCGACAACAGCCTCGGTGCGCGCTTCCACGACCGGTGCTTCATGCACTTGCGCGGGGACGGCAGGCTGCTCGATCGCCGGTTGAGCGGGTGCGCCTTCCTCTTCGCCTTCCGGTGCGTCCGCACCCAGCGAAAGGTCTGCTGCATCCGTCTCACGCTCGCGGCGACCACCACGGCGGCCGCGGCGGCGGCGGCGGCGTTCTTCGCCTTCACGCGGTGCGCCTTCTTCGTCGGCACCCGCGCTCACGCCTTCGGGCAGTTCTTCCGACTGCGGCGCTTCGACGCCTTCGGCGTCTGCCGATGCGGCGTCAAGACGCGCTTCCTGGGCTTCGGCGGCCTCGGCTTGCTGACGGCGACGCGACTCATTGCGTTCGCCGCGCTCGCCGCGTTCACCACGCTCGCGGCGCTCGCCGCGTGCGGCGCCGGCTTCCGCCGTTACATCGCTACGTTCCTGGCCGCGCTCGACGCGTTCGATGCGCTGCTCGCGCTCGGCGCGTGCTTCACGGGTTTCACGCGGTTCACGTTGCTCGCGCGGTTCGCGTTGTTCACGCGGCTCGCGCGGCTCGCGGGCGCCACGGCCTTCGCGTGCTTCACGCGGTTCGCGCGGCTCGCGCTCCTCACGGCGACCAGCCGGCTCGCCGGTACGTGCGCTGCCTGCGCTTTCGCCGCGACCTGCCGCGTCGCGGCCGCCGGAACGGCGATTGCGGCTGCGATCACCGCCGCTCTTCTCACCGCGCTCGGTACGCGCTTCGCGGGTCGGACGGCCGGTCTTTTCGGGCTGAGCGACCGGTGCCGGCGTGGGCGCCGCAGCCGGCGCGCCGCCAAAGAGGCGCTTGACCCAGCCAAAGAAGCCGCCGCCCGCGGGCGTGATGGCTACCTGCGCCGCGGCGGGCGCGGTTTCGGCCGTCTTGACCGGCGCGCTCGGCGCCGGACGTTCCGGCGTGATGCCCTTCACCGCGGCTTCCTGCTTGGGCTTGGCTTCGGCGGTGCGCTTGCTGTAGCCGGTTTCCGACTCGAGTTCGCGAGCCGCTTCCTCGGCCATCTTCCACGAGGCGCGCGGGTCGTCGAGGCGCGCATCGTCGTGACGCAGGCGCTCGAGCTTGTAGTGCGGCGTTTCGAGATGTTTGTTCGGGATCAGCACGACGCCGACCTTGAACCGCGACTCGATCTTGTTGATTTCCGAACGCTTTTCGTTGAGCAGGAAGGCCGTCACTTCGACCGGCACCTGGCAATGAATTGCCGCGGTGTGCTCCTTCATCGCCTCTTCCTGGATGATGCGCAGGACCTGAAGCGCCGACGATTCCGTATCGCGGATATGACCCGTGCCGTTACAGCGCGGGCAGGTCACGTGGCTGCCTTCCGAGAGGGCGGGGCGCAGACGCTGACGCGACAGTTCCATCAAGCCGAAGCGCGAGATCTTGCCCATCTGCACGCGCGCGCGGTCGTGGCGCAGCGCGTCTTTCAGGCGTTGCTCGACTTCGCGCTGGCTCTTGGCCGACTCCATGTCGATGAAGTCGATCACGATCAGACCGCCCAGGTCGCGCAAGCGCAGCTGGCGCGCCACTTCGTCGGCGGCTTCGAGGTTGGTGCGCGCGGCGGTTTCCTCGATGTCGGCGCCTTTGGTGGCGCGCGCCGAGTTCACGTCGATGGCAACCAGTGCTTCGGTGTGGTCGATCACGATCGCGCCGCCCGAGGGCAGCGGTACTGTGCGCGAATACGCCGTCTCGATCTGGTGCTCGATCTGGAAACGTGAGAAAAGCGGCACGTCGTCGTGATACCGCTTCACCTTATTGACATTGTCCGGCATCACGATATCCATGAAGGCGCGCGCCTGGTCATAGATCTCGGTGGTGTCGATGAGGATTTCGCCGATGTCGGGCTGGAAGTAGTCGCGGATCGCGCGAATGACGAGGCTCGATTCCAGGTAGATCAGCATGGGCTGACCGGACTGGCCCGCCTGCGACGCGGCTTCGATGGCGCGCCACAGTTGCAGCAGGTAGTTCAGATCCCACTGGAGCTCTTCGGCGGAGCGGCCGATGCCGGCCGTGCGCGCGATGATGCTCATGCCGTCCGGCAGTTGCAGCTGCGCCATGGTTTCGCGCAGTTCCTGACGGTCGTCGCCCTCGATACGGCGCGATACGCCGCCGCCGCGCGGGTTGTTCGGCATGAGGACGAGGTAGCGGCCGGCGAGCGAGATGAACGTGGTGAGGGCAGCGCCCTTGTTGCCACGCTCTTCTTTCTCGACCTGGACGATCAGTTCCTGGCCTTCCTTGAGGGCGTCCTGAATGCGCGCGCCGCGCATGTCGATGCCTTCACGGAAGTACTGGCGGGCGACTTCCTTGAACGGCAGGAAGCCGTGGCGGTCTTCGCCGTAGTTGACGAAGCACGCTTCGAGCGAAGGCTCGATACGGGTGACGATCCCCTTGTAGATGTTGCCTTTGCGCTGTTCGCGCCCGGCGGTTTCGATGTCGATGTCGATGAGCTTCTGTCCATCGACGATGGCGACACGCAGTTCTTCCTGCTGTGTCGCGTTGAACAGCATTCGTTTCATTGAACGACTCCAGTGCGTTCGCGCGCGAGCCGCACGGTGCGCGGCGACGACGCCAGGCAGCACGGTGCGGGCAGCGGCGAGCCGCGCCTTATTGTGTTGTCACAAGCACGCTGGAGCGGGAACGATGGCGGGGAGAATTGCCTTTTCTGGGCGCCGGTCCGGCGTTGCGTTGCCGTGGACGGGGCCTCGTGGGCACATGCGAAATACGTTTTCAAGAAGCAAAGAGACATGTCGCGGGTTCGCGACGGCAACGTTTTCATGCGCTTCCAATCCACCTGCCTGCCGTGGCCATGATCGTGCCGATGGTTGTGCCCATCGGTTGTGCCCATCGCACTGGCCGTGACAGACGCTTGCCGCAGCGGCGAACCGCGCGCGCTTGCGACTGGATCAGGTTCGCGGCCTCGAAATTCAATCAGGGCCGCGCACGGGAAGCTTTCAGGAACGCCCGTCTTCCCCCTCGGGGTGTCTCGCCACTTTTGACGTCGCCGTGTCCCGCACATTGCCAGGACGCTTCGGGCGCTCGCCGTATTTTCGCCACCAGCGCCTCCTGCGGCGGTCACTTCGACCACGCGGCGGGACGCGCCGGATAAATTCTTTATACCAATGTTCCGTTACCGTCGGAGCCGCCCCTGACCGAACGTGCCTGTGGGCGCCGTCCCTGCCGGAGTGGTGATCCGTGCGTGCAACTCGTTGCTTCTCATCAAACGGGGTGAGCAACCAGCCCCGGGCGCAAGTAAAATAACCGTTTATCGCTTGCAGCCTGCGCTCGCCGCGTGGTCCAAGTCCAGGATAACCCCCTTGGGGTGTCCATTGGGTGGTTCGCAGAACATTTGGCCGTTTGGCCTGGGCCATTCGGCCTACCGTTGCGTCGGCGCTAGGCAAATTATATTCAGAATGAAAGGGTTAGGCAAAACATCCCAGAATCAGGTCGCAAGCGACCAGGTTTCGTTCGTCGAAATCGACGAGGGCGCGGCCGGTCAGCGCATCGACAATTTTCTCCTGCGCGTCTGTAAGGGCGTGCCGAAAAGCCACATCTATCGCATTTTGCGTAGCGGGGAAGTGCGTGTAAATAAGGGTCGTATCGATGCGCAGTATAGGCTCGCAGAAGGCGACATCGTGCGCGTGCCGCCCATCCGCACGTCGCAATCGAGCGCGCCGGCCGGCGCTGCGCCCGTGCCGGCGGCCCAGTTTCCCATCATCTACGAGGATGACGCGCTGCTCGTCATCGACAAGCCCGCCGGCGTGGCCGTGCACGGCGGCAGCGGCGTGGCGTTCGGCGTGATCGAGCAGTTGCGCGAGGCACGCCCGGAGGGCAAGTTTCTCGAGCTGGTCCATCGGCTCGACCGCGAAACTTCGGGCGTGCTGATGCTCGCCAAGAAGCGCGCCGCGCTCGTGGGCCTGCATGCGCAGATGCGCGATAACCAGACCGACAAGCGCTATTTCGCCTGCGTCCACGGCGAATGGGCGAGCGATTGGGGTCGTCGGCGCGCCGTGAAGGAGCCGCTTCATAAGTATCTGACCCCGGAAGGCGAGCGTCGCGTGCGCGTGCAGGCGGACGGCATGCCGTCGCACACGGTGTTCAATCTCGTCGATCGCTGGCCGGGCTACGCGCTTCTCGAAGCCGAGCTGAAGACGGGCCGCACGCACCAGATCCGCGTGCACCTCGCTCACCTCGGCCTGCCGATCGTCGGCGACGCCAAGTACGGCGACTTCGCGCTCAACAAGGAACTCGCGCGCACTGGCGCGCGGCCGGGCATCAAGCGCATGTTTCTGCATGCGCACCGGTTGAAGCTCGCTCACCCGATTACGGGCGCCACGTTGCAGTTCGAGGCGCCGTTGCCTGCGGATTGCCGCAGCTTCGTCGACGCGCTGCGCGCGCAGCGCGACGGTGGCGCTGGCGCAGATGCCACGGCGGCAACTCGACCTGACGCGGCCCGGCCTGGCGCGGCGCGTCCCGAATGACACCGAATCTGACAGCGTTTGGAGAAGTCCTGCATGGCTCGAGAGTTATTTGACCTGATTGTGTTCGACTGGGACGGCACCCTGATGGATTCGACCGCCCATATCACGCGCAGCATCCAGGCGGCGTGCCGCGATCTCGGCCTGCCCGTTCCCGGCGACGAGGCGGCGAGCTATGTGATCGGCCTCGGCTTGCGCGAGGCGCTGCAGATTGCCGCGCCCACGCTCGATCCGGCCGACTACCCGCGGCTCGTCGAGCGCTATCGCATCCATTATTTACTGAAGGACCAGCAGACCGAACTGTTCGCAGGCGTGCGCGAGATGCTCACGGAACTGCGCGACACCGGCTACCTGCTCGCCGTGGCGACGGGCAAGAGCCGCGTGGGGCTGAACCGCGCGTTGGCGGATTCGCGGCTCACGAGCCTCTTCGACGGCACCCGGTGCGCCGACGAAACCTTCTCGAAGCCGCATCCGGCCATGCTTCAGGAACTCACGCGCGAACTGGGGCAGGATCTGGGCCGCACGGTGATGATCGGCGACACGACGCACGATCTGCAGATGGCGATCAACGCGGGCGCGGCGGCCATTGGCGTGGCGTATGGCGCGCATGCATCCGGCGCCCTCGAAAAGCTCGAGCCGCGCTTCGTCGCGCAGGACGTGGCCGCGCTCGCGGGCTGGCTGCGGGAGAACGCATGAGCGCGGCGCCCGGGACAGCGACGCCCGAGCCGGTGCGCGTATGCGCGGCCGAAGAACTCGCCGAGGGCGGCGAAGGGCGGCGCATGAACGCGACCTACGCGGGCGGCGACGCCGTGGTGTTCTTCGTGCGCTACGGCGGAGCGGTGTACGGCTACCTGAACCGCTGCGCGCACGTGCCGATGGAACTCGACTGGGTCGAGGGCCAGTTCTTCGAGTCGTCGGGGCTCTATCTGATGTGCGCCACGCACGGCGCGATCTACCAGCCCGACACGGGCAAGTGCGTGGGCGGCCCATGCCGCGGGGGGCGTTTGCGTCCCGTGCAAGTCGAGGAACGCGACACGCCCGAGGGGCGTGCGGTATTCTGGCTGCCGGACGACGCTTTGCGTCCGACCCCAACCTGAACTCTCACTTTCTCGACCCCTTTCGACCCGTTACCCGCTCGCATGTCCGACAATCCGACCCCTGATTCGAACGAAGCACCCCGCGCGGCTTCGTCAGAGCGCGGCGCGCCCGCGCCTGGCTGGGAGCGCGAGGCGCTCGAACGCATCGCGCTCGCGGCAATCACCGAGCAGCGCGCGGCGCGGCGCTGGCGCATCTTCTTTCGCTTCGCGTTTCTCGCCGTGTTCGTGGTGATCGCTTGGGCGATCCTCGATCTTTCGGGCGCGCGCGTGGAGAGTGAAGGGCGCCACACGGCGCTCGTTTCACTCGACGGCGAAATCGGCTCCGACACCCCGGCGAACGCCGACGACATCATCAGCGCGCTGGACAGCGCCTTCGACGACGACGGCACCGCGGGCGTGATCCTGCATATCGACAGCCCCGGCGGCAGTCCGGTGCAGGCGGGCATCATCAACGACGAGATCCACCGTCTGCGCACGAAGTACCCGGCCATCCCGCTGTACGTGGTGGTGGGCGACATGTGCGCGTCGGGCGGGTATTACGTCGCGGCCGCCGCCGACAAGATCTACGTCAACAAGGCGAGCATCGTGGGCTCGATCGGCGTTCTGATGGACGGATTCGGCTTCACCGGGCTCATGGACAAGCTCGGCGTCCAGCGGCGCCTGCGCACCTCCGGCGAAAACAAGGGCTTCTTCGATCCCTTCTCTCCCGACACGCCGAAAATGGACGCGCACGCCCAGGAGATGCTCGACCAGATCCACCAGCAGTTCATCGACGTCGTGAAGGCTGGCCGCGGCAAGCGCCTGAAGGACTCGCCGGATATCTTCTCGGGCCTGTTCTGGACCGGGCAGAAGAGCGTGGAGCTCGGTCTCGCGGACGGCTACGGCGACACCGATTACGTGGCGCGCGAGGTCATCAAGGCGCCGGACGTCGTTGATTACACGGTCAAGCAGAGCATCACCGATCGCGTGGCGAAGCGCGTGGGCGCGAACATCGGCTCGGCGGCCATGCATTCGCTGCTGATGGGCGGCAAGCTGTCGGTGCACTGAGCGCCGGCGGCGCTTTAGCTGCCGGTCGTCTTCAAGAAAAATCGGCCGCTGCGCGATGGTTGCGCAGCGGCCGACTCGTTTTTGCGCGCCGAAGCGTTCAGTGCGCGAGCAGCAGGAAAATCGCCGGGCGCTTGTGCAATTCGGGCGCGGGCTTCTTCTTCCAGTCGGACACGGCGCGGCTCACGATCGTCTCGGTAGGCAGCGTGAGATCGGCGGCGACGCACACGAGCGTGGAGGGCGCGCAAGTCGCGAGCAGCGCGTCGAGCAGCGTCCGGTTGCGATAAGGCGTCTCGATGAAGATCTGCGTCTGCTTGCTCTTGCGTGAGATTTGCTCCAGATCGCGCAGCTTTTTCACGCGCTCGTTCGCGTCGACGGGCAGGTAGCCATGAAACGCGAAGCTCTGGCCGTTCAGGCCCGACGCCATCAGCGCGAGCAGAATCGAACTCGGGCCCACGAGCGGCACGACCTTGATACCGCGTTCGTGCGCACGCCGCACGAGCAGCGCGCCCGGATCGGCGACGGCGGGCACGCCCGCCTCGGAAACGAGCCCCGTGTCGGTGCCGGCGAGCAGCGGCGCGAGCAGCTTGTCGACCTCGCCCGCGGGCGTGTTGACATTGAGTTCGCGGATCTCGATTTCCTGGATCGGACGCGTCGTGCCCACGCGCTTGAGGAAGGCGCGCGTGGTCTTCGCGTTTTCGCCTATGTAGCTTGCGAGCGCGCCAGCGCGTTCGCGCACGGGCGTGGGCAGCACGGCGTTGAGCGCGGCGTCGTCGCCTTCGCCTAGCGTGTTGGGGATCAGATAGAGGGTGCCCAGGCTCATGCTTGCGTCTCCAGCAAGGGATAGCCCGCGGCAAGCAGCATGCGCGTGAGCGCGATGAGCGGCAGGCCGATCAGGGCGGTGGGGTCGTCCGATTCGATCGCTTCGAGCAGCGCGATGCCAAGCCCCTCCGATTTCGCGCTGCCCGCGCAGTCGTAAGGCGTTTCGGCGCGCAGATAGGCGTCGAGCGCGGCATCGGGCAGGTCGCGAAAGCGCACCTTCGTGACGACATCGACGGAATCCGCTTGGCCAGTAGCGGTGTCGAGCACGCTCAGGGCACTATGGAACAACACTTCGCGGCCGCGCATGGCCTGCAGCTGCTCGAGCGCGCGTTCGTGCGTGCCGGGCTTGCCGATCTGGCGGCCGTCGAAAGTGGCGACCTGGTCGGAGCCGATCACGAGCGTGCGCGCGGCGCCGGCGGGCAGGGTGGCGGCCACGGCGCGGGCCTTCGCAGCAGCCAGGCGCAGCGCCGTCGCTTCGGGCGCTTCGCCGAGGTGCGGCGTTTCGTCGACGGCGGGCGTGGCCGTGTCGAAGGGAATGCGCAGACGTTCGAGCAGTTCGCGCCGGTAGCGCGAGCTGGAGGCGAGGACGAGAGCGGGGCGGCCCGTGCGCGGGGCCTGCGAGGGAGAATCCTGCATGTTCGATCGGAGTATGAAAACGGCTGCGAATGTGACTGCGAATGTGACTGGGGAAAAGGCGGCTGTGGTTTGGCGATCTTCGGGTTGATTTCGCCTCGAAAACGGGGGCGGATTTCCCGCAAAACGTCGTCAGAGGCTTCCGAAAACCGCGCCCGCACAGACACTTGCGTATGCGAGCTTAAGTGTTTGACTCGCAAAGATAAAGGCGATATGATTTTGGGCTTTTCATCGGTACGCTCTCGTCGCACGTCTTGTGCGGGCGCCTGAATTTTGCGGCGCCACGGCTTGAAAGACCTTGCCGGCAGCAGCTTTCCGATGACCAATGCAGGCTAGTGCGGGCCGGCACAAGCTGGATTGCTGCGAGCCGCTGTCGGCTTCGCGCATCGCTCGCCGGTCGCACAAGCCTTGAAGCAGGGGAGCGCACATGACCGAACATTCTGGTAAGCCTGCTGGCGCTGAATTGAATCCGCGCGACTTCGATATCTTCGAATTCGCACGCAGCGAGCGCGAGGCAGCAGGCGTCGTGCGCGTCTCGCAACTGCCGCGCATGTTAAACGAAGTCCCGGCTGAGGCGCCAGATCGCGACACCGCGTTCACCTGGCAGGCTGCGGGCTTCACCCAGCAGGAATTGCAGGACAACGCCACCGAAGGGCCGCAGCCATACCTGCGGCTTGCTGTTCACGGTGGCGCGTGGCTCGCGTGCCAGCGGTGCCTTGCTCCCTACGAGCAGGCATTCAATGCGGATGCGACCTTCCGTATCGTCCAGACGGAAGAAGAGGCGGACGAGTTTCCGCTCGACGACGATGAAGTCGAAGTGATCGTGGGCTCGCGCCATTTCGATCTCGTCGACTTGATCGAAGAGGAGTTGTTGCTCGCGCTTCCGCTGGTGCCGAAGCACGAAGTCTGTCCGGAAATTCACGAAAGCCTCGCCTCGGGTCCCGATGGCGCGGAGGGCGTGGATTCCGTGGACGACGTGCCGGAGCAGGAAATCGAGCCAGAAGAGCGCGTCAACCCGTTTGCGGCGCTCGAATCGCTCAAGAAGGACGGTCCTGGCAGCAAGCATTAAGGTAAGCCTTAGGCGGCTGCGTGGGGCAGGCAGTACCAGACGCGTGGGCCTGAGCCCGGAGTCCGGCCATCCCCCAAGGGTGGCGGCGGCCGGATCGGGCTGTGTTAGAATTCGGAAAATTTTCAGGAGTTATCATGGCAGTTCAACAAAACAAGAAGTCGCCGTCGAAGCGCGGTATGCACCGCTCGCACGATTTCCTCACGGGCGCGCCGCTGGCCGTCGAGCCGAGCACGGGTGAAGTGCATCTGCGTCACCACATCAGCCCGAACGGCTACTACCGCGGCAAGAAAGTCGTCAAGACCAAGAACGACTAATCGTTCCAGCGTGCGGCGCAGTGTCTCGCAGTGTCGATGACCCAGCGCCGCATCTGACGATTCCGTTCGCTTGACCATATTTCGGCTCGGCAAAAAGGCGGCATTCAACTGCCGCTTTTTTATGCCTGAAATCCGTCGCATTCCATGACTGTTACGCTCACGATAGATTGCATGGGAGGCGACCACGGCCCGTCTGTGACGGTGCCTGCCGCAGTCCATTTCGTCCGCTCGCACCCCGACGCGCATCTCATGCTGGTGGGCGTCGAGTCGACGGTTCGCGCCCAGCTGAAGAAACTGAGGGCGGCGGACCATCCCGCGCTTACCGTCGTGCCCGCCACCGAGGTCGTCGAAATGGACGATCCGGTCGAAGTCGCCCTGCGCAAGAAAAAAGACTCGTCGATGCGCGTCGCGCTCAATCGCGTGAAAGAGGGTGAGGCGCAAGCCTGCATCTCGGCCGGCAACACCGGCGCGCTGATGGCCGTTTCGCGCTATGTGCTCAAGACGTTGCCTGGCATCGAACGCCCGGCTATCGCCTTCGCGCTGCCGAACCCGCGCGGCTATACGACGATGCTCGACCTCGGCGCGAACGTCGACTGCGAACCTCAGCACCTGCTGCAGTTCGCGGAGATGGGTCACGCGCTCGTCGCGGCGCTAGAGGGCAAGGATCGCCCAACCATCGGGCTCCTGAATATCGGCGAAGAAGTCATCAAGGGCAACGAGACCATCAAGCGCGCGGGCGAGCTCCTGCGTGCGAGCACGCTGAACTTCCGCGGCAACGTCGAAGGCAACGACATTTACAAGGGCACCGTCGACGTCATCGTCTGTGACGGTTTCGTTGGGAATGTCGCGCTCAAGACGTCGGAGGGCCTCGCGCAGATGCTCAACGACATGATCAAGGAAGAGTTCGGCCGCTCGTGGCTCACCAAGCTCATGGCGATTGCCGCACTGCCCGTGCTCATGCGCTTCAAGAAGCGTGTGGACCATCGCCAGTACAACGGCGCGGCGCTGCTCGGCTTGAAGAGCCTCGTCATCAAAAGCCACGGCTCGGCCGATGCCTACGCGTTTGAGTGTGCGATCAATCGCGGGTATGATGCCGTCAAAAATGGCGTGCTGGAGCGCCTCGCGCACGCCATGGAAGAAAACGCCGGTTCGCTCGAACAGGCGGCGGACGAGCCCGGTGGCGCCCAGAACGTGCAAGCCGCGCAGGCAGGGCAGGCTACTAGCGCGCCCAGCCAGGCAGCGGGCGAGGTACCGCCCGGCGCCGCATCATCCTCGAAGGCATAATGGCTCAATCGACTCTCTATTCCCGCGTGATCGGCACGGGCAGCTACCTTCCGCCTGATCGCGTCACCAACCAGGAACTGGCCGAACGGCTCGCCGCGAAAGGCGTCGAGACGAGCGACGAGTGGATCGTGGCCCGCACGGGCATTCACGCGCGCCACTTCGCCGCGCCCGACGTCACGACGAGCGATCTCGCGCTTGCGGCGTCGCAGCGCGCGATCGCGGCCGCCGACGTCGATCCGCAGTCGATCGACCTCATCATCGTCGCCACTTCCACGCCCGATTTCGTCTTTCCGAGCACGGCCTGCCTCTTGCAGAACAAGCTCGGCATTCGCAATCACGGCGCGGCATTCGACGTGCAGGCCGTGTGCTCGGGCTTCGCGTACGCCGTTTCGGTGGCCGACAGCCTGATCCGCAGCGGCCAGCATCGCACGGCGCTCGTGGTCGGCGCGGAAACCTTCTCGCGTATTCTCGATTTCAGCGATCGCACCACCTGCGTGCTGTTCGGCGACGGCGCAGGCGCGATCTTGCTGCAGGCGTCGAGCGAACCGGGCGTGCTTTCGAGCGCGCTGCACGCCGACGGCAGCTACGCGCACATCCTGTGCACGCCGGGCAACGTCAATGGCGGCGTGATCGCGGGCAACGCGTTCCTGCACATGGACGGCCAGGCCGTCTTCAAGCTGGCCGTGAACGTGCTCGAAAAGGTCGCGATCGAGGCGCTCGACAAGGCGCAGCTCACAGCCGACCAGGTCGACTGGCTGATTCCGCACCAGGCCAACATCCGCATCATGCAGGGCACCTGCCGCAAGCTCGGCCTGCCCGCCGAGCGCATGGTGGTGACGGTGGGCGAGCATGGCAACACCTCGGCGGCCTCGATTCCGCTCGCCTTCGACGTCGCGGTGCGTGACGGCCGCATCAAGCGCGGCCAGAACGTGCTGATCGAAGGCGTGGGCGGCGGCTTCACGTGGGGCGCCTCCGTCATCCGCTTCTAAGCATCCTGAGCGGGCTCTCGCGCTCCCACAGCCGGTTTCTGCGCACGACGTTCACGTTGCGCGCAGCCGGCGGCGGTTCATCCGAGCGCATTGCCCAGCCGTATTGATCGAATTTGGGGACGTTATGAAATTCGCGTTCGTTTTTCCCGGACAAGGCTCGCAGGCCGTCGGCATGCTCGACGCCTTTGCCGATAACGCCGTCGTGCGCGAGATGCTGCAAGAAGCGTCCGACGCGCTGGGCCAGGACCTCGGCAAGCTGATCGCCGAAGGCCCCGCCGAAGAGCTCAATCTCACCACCAACACCCAGCCGGTCATGCTCACCGCCGCCTACGCCGTTTATCGCGCGTGGCAGCAGGCGGGCGGCTCGGTGCCGGCCATCGTCGCGGGCCACAGCCTCGGCGAATACACGGCGCTCGTCGCCGCCGGCGTGCTCGCATTCCGCGACGCCGTGCCGCTCGTGCGCTTTCGCGCGCAGGCGATGCAAAGCGCGGTGCCGGTCGGCGAGGGCGGTATGGCCGCCGTGCTCGGTCTCGACGACGACACCGTGCGCGCAGTCTGCGCGGAAGCCGCTGTCGCGAACGGCGGCGTGGTCGAGGCCGTGAACTTCAACGCGCCCGCGCAAGTCGTGATCGCGGGCCACAAGGGCGCGGTCGAGAAGGCCTGCGAAATCGCCAAGGCGAAGGGCGCCAAGCGCGCGCTGCCCCTGCCGGTTTCGGCGCCGTTCCACTCGTCGCTGCTCAAGCCCGCCTCGGATCAGCTGCGCGACTACCTCGCGAACGTCACGCTGAACGCGCCGCAAATTCCCGTGGTGAACAACGTCGACGTGGCCTTCGAAACCGACCCCGCGAAGATCCGCGACGCGCTCGTGCGCCAGGCCGCGGGCGCCGTGCGCTGGGTCGAGTGCGTGCAGGCCATCGCGGCGCAAGGCGCGACGCACGTGGTCGAATGCGGTCCGGGCAAGGTGCTTGCGGGCCTCACCAAGCGTATCGACGGCAACCTGGTCGGCGCCTCGGTGCTCGATCCGAAGTCGCTCGACGAAGCGCTAGCGCTTCTGAAGGCCTAAGCGCATACGCCACCACCGCTAACGGATTCAAACGATGGAAAAGACTCTCGACAATCAAGCCGCGATCGTGACCGGCGCCACCCGCGGCATTGGCCGCGCGATCGCGCTGGAACTGGCGCGCCAGGGCGCGACGGTGATCGGCACGGCAACGAGCGAAGCCGGCGCGCAGGCCATCTCGGCCGCCTTCGAAGAAGCGGGCCTGAAGGGCCGCGGCGCGGTGCTCAACGTGAACGACGCCGCGGCGGCAGAAGCGCTCATCGACGCAACGGTCAAGGAATTCGGCGGTCTTGCGATCCTCGTCAATAATGCGGGCATCACGCAGGACAACCTGGCGATGCGCATGAAGGACGACGAGTGGGACTCGGTCATCGACACCAACCTGAAGTCGGTGTTCCGCCTCTCGCGCGCCGTGCTGCGCCCCATGATGAAGGCGCGTACGGGCCGCATCATCAACATCACCTCGGTGGTGGGCTCGTCGGGCAACCCGGGCCAGGCCAACTACGCCGCCGCCAAGGCCGGCGTGGCGGGTATGACGCGCGCACTCGCACGCGAGATCGGCAGCCGCGGCATCACCGTGAACTGCGTCGCGCCCGGTTTCATCGACACCGACATGACGAAGGACCTGCCGGCGGAGCAGCAAGCCGCGCTCAAGCAGCAGATTCCGCTGGGCCGCCTCGGCAGCCCGGACGACATCGCGCATGCGGTCGCGTTCCTCGCGTCGCCGCAGGCAGCCTACATCACGGGCACGACGTTGCACGTGAACGGCGGCATGTATATGTCTTAACCGGATTCAGGTACTATCCGCGCCTTGATGCGCTTGATGCAAAACATTGCGCAAGCGCCGTCGCGGATAGACTTCCGGAACCTTGAGCGCCGCTTTTCAGCCAGGTCAAACCTGATAAAATGCGCGCACTCGCATTCATGAGCTAACTTTTTTCCCTTGGAGGGGTAATGGACAACATCGAACAGCGCGTCAAGAAGATCGTCGCCGAGCAACTGGGCGTCGCCGAAGCTGAAATCAAGAACGAAGCTTCGTTCGTGAACGATCTGGGCGCCGACTCGCTCGACACCGTCGAACTGGTCATGGCTCTCGAAGACGAGTTCGGCATGGAAATCCCGGACGAGGAAGCCGAGAAGATCACGACGGTTCAGCAAGCGATCGACTACGCTCGCGCGAACGTCAAGGCCTAAGCGCCAGATTCCCGCCAGGGCCGCGCAACGCATACGCGCTAGCGGCCTGCGAGGACGCTCGCCCGTGAAACCGCATACGCCTGCCGCACTCGCTGCGGGGCATCTGCCGGTCAACTAGCCACAGGGCTCACAGGAGCATTTCCTGTGGCCTCTGTGGCTTTTGTTTTTGTCATCTATGGATAAGGGGTTACCGTGAGCCGTCGTCGAGTTGTTGTTACAGGCCTGGGGCTGATTTCGCCTGTTGGCAATAATGTTGCCGACGGCTGGGCCAATCTGGTCGCCGGGAAGTCCGGCATCGCCAACATCACGAAGTTCGACGCTACGAACTTCTCGACCCGTTTTGCCGGCGAAGTGAAGGGCTTCAACGTCGAAGACTACATGCCGGCGAAAGAAGCGCGCCACATGGATACATTCATCCATTACGGCATCGCGGCGGGCATGCAGGCGATCCAGGACAGCGGTCTCGAAGTCACCGAAGCGAACGCGGAACGGATCGGCGTGAACGTCGGCTCGGGCATCGGCGGTCTGCCGATGATCGAAGTCACGCAAACCGAACTCCTCAACCGCGGTCCGCGCCGCATCTCGCCGTTCTTCGTGCCTGCCTCGATCATCAACATGATCTCGGGCCATCTGTCGATCAAGTACGGCCTCAAGGGCCCGAATCTGGCGATGGTCACGGCTTGCACGACCGGCCTGCACTGTATCGGCGAAGCGTCGCGTCTGATCGAATACGGCGACTGCGACGTGATGATCGCGGGCGGTGCGGAATCGACCGTGTCGCCGCTCGGCATCGGCGGCTTCGCGGCGGCCCGCGCGCTGTCGCAGCGCAACGACGATCCGGCGACGGCCAGCCGTCCGTGGGACAAGGACCGTGACGGCTTCGTGCTCGGCGAAGGCGCAGGCGTAATGGTGCTCGAAGAGTACGAACACGCGAAGGCGCGCGGCGCGAAGATCTACGCGGAAATCGGCGGCTACGGCATGAGCGGCGATGCGTATCACATGACCGCTCCGCTGGAAGACGGCGACGGTGCGCGCCGCTGCATGATCGCCGCGATGAAGAACGCGGGCGTCAACGCCACCGAAGTCAACTGGCTGAGCGCGCATGGCACGTCCACGCCGCTCGGCGACCTCGCGGAAACCACGGCGATCAAGCGCGCCTTCGGCGATCATGCGAAGGACATCGTCGTGAACTCGACCAAGTCGATGACGGGCCACCTGCTGGGTGGCGCGGGCGGCCTCGAGTCGGTGTTCACGGTGCTGGCCGTGCACAACCAGGTGTCGCCGCCGACGATCAACATCTTCAACCAGGATCCGGCATGCGACCTGGACTACTGCGCGAACACCGCGCGGGACATGAAGATCGACGTCGCGCTGAAGAACTCGTTCGGGTTCGGCGGCACCAACGGCACCCTCGTCTTCAAGCGTCACGCTTGATCCCGCACGACGAGACAGCGGCCGCGCCGAATTCTCCGGCCGGCCGCGTTCCCCCTGTTTTCCCCTCGCGGCGCGCGGGCGCGCTGCTTCTTTCCCTGCGTCCTTCCCTCGCGCTGCAACTGCTCGTTGCCGCGGGTTTGGGCGTGGCCACGGCCGCTGTCTACACGGCGCTTGCACCCTGGTTCGGCGCCTGGCAAGCCTTGCCGATCGCGCTGGCGTTCCTCGCGACCGGTGGTCTTGCCGCTGCGGCGTGGCGTCGCAAGCAACCGGCCTTCCTCGAAATCGGGTCAGATTTTCTCGCGGCGTATTCGCTCGATGGCGCCTGCCTCGCGGCCGGGCGGCTTGCCGGTGCGTCGCAATGGGGCGCATGGCTGCTCGCGCTCGTCGTGGAGCAGGGTGCACGTCGCGCGACGATTCTCGTCGCCGCCGACGCCGCTCCGCCGGAAACCTTCCGCACACTCGCCGTGCGCGCGCGCAGCGCGGCCGGTCGCTGAGCCCCCTTCGCTGTAAAGCTTGTAACCGCTGTTACTCGCGTAACGTGAGACCGTGGCGAGGACGCTACAATGGTGCCCCCACGTCTACTTCATGTGCTAACGGATTTTTCAGGTGAGCGAAAAAGAAATTGATCAGATTCTGGTCGAGCGCGTGCAAAAAGGCGACAAGGCCGCGTTCGAGCTCCTGGTCTCGAAATACCACCGCAAGATCATCCGGCTGATCTCGCGCCTCGTGCGGGACCCCGCCGAGGTCGAGGACGTGGCCCAGGACGCCTTTATCAAGGCTTACCGCGCACTACCGCAGTTTCGTGGCGAATCGGCTTTCTATACGTGGCTGTACCGAATTGCTGTCAATACGGCAAAGAACTACCTTGCGACCCAGGGAAGACGCGCTCCAACTTCTACCGAGGCGGATGCTGAAGAAGCGGAAACTTTCTCGGACGCCGATCAACTAAGGGATATCAATACGCCCGAGTCGATGTTGATGAGCAAGCAGATCGCACAGACGGTCAATGCTGCGATGGCGGTTTTACCGGAAGAGTTGCGCACCGCCATTACGCTTCGGGAAATAGAAGGCCTAAGCTACGAGGAAATTGCCGAGATGATGGGGTGCCCGATCGGCACCGTCAGATCGAGAATTTTCCGCGCTCGGGAAGCCATTGCGGCAAAATTGCGTCCGCTGCTGGACACTCCGGAAGGCAAGCGCTGGTAAGAAGAAGAACCAGCTTCGCCCCGGGCGGCGACGCGATTCACCAGAATGAGTTGGTGTCACAGGGACGTCTGTTAGGGAATGGGGAGCATCATGGGTTCGGTCTCGATGCAATCGGTATCAAGCTCGCGCGGCGAGCGTCTGTCCGCCTTCGTCGACGGTGAAGCGTCGGCACAGGAGCATCTGAACGGAAGTTATCTGGAACTCGACGGCGAAGGGCGCGCAGCCTGGTCGGAGTACCACCTGATCGGCGACGTGCTGCGCTCTGACGATCTGGCCCTCAGCCAGGCCGCGAGCCGTGCCTTCGTGACGGGTTTCGCGGCGCGCTTCGAAGCGGAACCGCACCTGCTGGCACCCGCCGCGCTGCCGCAGCCGCAGGTTGGCCGCAATGAGCGCGTGGGCCGCATTCTGGCGCTGCGCCGCCGCGTGATGCCGTCGCTGGCCGTGGCCGCTGCCGCCGCCACGCTCACGTGGATCGTCATGCCGCAAATGCGCGGCGTGGGCATGGCCGGCGCGCCGCAAATCGCCGCGGTGCAGTCGCAGGGCGACGGCGTGCAGCGTGTGGCGATGAACACCACGCCGGCGCCTGTCGCAGGCGGTCAGGACGGCAATATCATCCGCGACGCGCGGCTCGACGAATATCTCCAGGCGCACCAGCAGTTCGCGCAGCAGCCGGTCATATCGGATTCCATGCCGTATATCCGGTCAGCCGCTCTTACCACGCAAGGCCAATAAGTTTGATGCAGACATTGCGGTTGAATAAAAAGACGATCTGGGGGCGGTTGCCGGCATTCCTTTGCTGCGCAGCCGTGATGTTCACCGCTCTGTCTGTCGCCCCGCGTGCCCACGCGCAAGGCGCGTCCGCGGCCGATGCCGCCACGCGCCAGAGCGCGGCGCAGTTGCTCGACCGCATCCAGCAGGCCGCCCAGCAGCAAAGTTACGAAGGCACCTTCGTCTACCAGCGCGGCGAATTCGTGCAGTCCTCGCGCATCACGCACTACGCCTCGAAGCAGGACGGCGAGTTCGAAAAGCTCGAAAGCCTCGACGGCAAGCCGCGCACGATGCTGCGCCACAACGACGATCTCTATACCTTCGTGCCCGAGCGCAAGCTGCTCGTCGTCGAAAAGCGCCAGAACAAGGACGCATTCCCGGCGTTGCTTTCCACGAGCGGCGAGCAGGTGCTGAGCGTCTACGAGCCGAAGATGCTCGGCAACGACCGGGTGGCGGGTCTCGACAGCCAGGTGATCCAGCTCGACCCGAAGGACAATTTCCGCTTCGCCTACAAGCTGTGGGCGGACGCGAAAACCGGTCTGCTGCTGCGTTCGCAGATGCTCGACCCGTCAAACGGCCAGGTGCTCCAGCAACTCGCGTTCACGCAGGTTCGCATTGGTGGTCCCGTCGACAAGACGCCTATCGTGAACGGTATGCGCAATATCGAGGGCTGGAACGTGGTGCGGCCGCCGCTTCAGCCGGTCGACATCGAAGCGCAGGGCTGGTCGTTCGGCCAGGTGGCGCCGGGTTTCCAGAAGGTTCGCGAAGTGCGCCGGCCGATGGCGGCGCGCGACGCGAGCGATCCGCCCATCCCGGTCGATCAGGCCGTATTCTCCGACGGACTGTCCACACTTTCCGTCTTTATCGAACCGGTCAAGAACAACAGTCGCAAGGAAGGCTCGGGCAGTAGTGGCGCGACCCACGTGCTCGTGAAGCGCAACGGCGATTACTTCATCACGTTGCTTGGCGAAGTGCCCCAGACCACGTTGCAGCAGTTCGCGTCTGCCATAGAATACAAGGCTCCCAGGTAACTCCTTCCTTCGGCTGACTTCGATATGACGATTCTCCCGCTGCGCAAATTCTTCGCGGCCGCGGTCGTGGCGGCGTGCCTGCCGTTCGCACCGCACGTGGCATCGGCGGCGCCGGCTGCCAACCTGCCCGACTTCGCCGACCTCGTGGACAAAGTGGGGCCGTCGGTCGTCAATATCCGCACCACTACGCGTGTCTCTACAGCACAGCGCGGCCTCCCGCCGGGCATGGATCAAGGCGACATGTCGGAATTCTTCCGCCGCTTCTTTGGCATCCCGCTTCCGCAAGGGCCGCAGGGTGGGCAGGGCGGCGGTCAGGGTGGCAGCCAGGGCGGAAGCCAGGGCGGCGGTTCGGATTCCGGCCCGGACAGCGGCAACGACACCGAGCAGAACAGCGGCGTCGGCTCGGGTTTCATCCTCTCGAGCGACGGCTACGTGATGACCAACGCGCACGTGATCGACGACGCGGACAGCATCTATGTGACGCTCACCGACAAGCGCGAGTTCAAGGCGAAGCTGATCGGCGTGGACGAGCGCACGGACGTTGCCGTGGTGAAGATTCAGGCCGCCAATCTGCCGGCCGTGACGATGGGCGATTCGAACAAGGTGCGCGTGGGCGAGTGGGTCGTGGCGATCGGTTCGCCGTTCGGCCTCGAGAACACCGTGACGGCGGGCATCGTGAGCGCTAAGGGGCGCGACACGGGCGACTATTTGCCGTTCATCCAGACCGACGTGGCCGTGAATCCCGGCAACTCGGGTGGTCCGCTCATCAATATGCAAGGCGAGGTGATCGGCATCAACTCGCAGATCTATAGCCGCACCGGCGGCTTCATGGGCATCTCGTTCGCGATTCCGATCGACGAGGCGATGCGCGTGGCGGATCAGCTCAAGTCCACGGGCAAGGTCACGCGTGGTCGCATTGCCGTGGCCATCGGCGAGGTGACGAAAGACGTGGCCGACTCGCTCGGATTGCCC
The DNA here is from genome assembly GCF_024206475.1 of Paraburkholderia sp. CNPSo 3274. Classification (GTDB taxonomy): domain Bacteria; phylum Pseudomonadota; class Gammaproteobacteria; order Burkholderiales; family Burkholderiaceae; genus Paraburkholderia. The sequence continues at coordinate 93,679 of NZ_JAMBPR010000007.1, read as the reverse complement.
AAGGCGCAAGGCGCGCTCGTCTCCAGCGTCGAGCCGGGCGGCCCAGCAGACAAGGCGGGCATCCAGCCGGGCGATATCATCCTGAAGTTCAACGGCACGAGCGTCGACGCCGCGACTGACCTGCCGCGCATGGTCGGCGACACGAAGCCGGGCACCAAGGCGACCGTTACGGTCTGGCGCAAGGGCGCAACGCGCGATCTGCCGATCACGATCGCCGAGATGCAGACCGACAAGAGCGCGAAGGCCGACCCGAAAAAGGCGCCCGAGCCCAAGCCGCGCGCGTTGAACGCGCTCGGTATCGCGGTGGTCGACATCCCCGCCGACCAGCTCGCCCAGCTCAAGATCAAGGGCGGCGCGATGGTGGACGCGGTGGATGGCCCGGCAGCGCGCGCCGGCCTGCAGAAGGGCGACATCATCCTGCGCGTGGGCGACACGGATATCACCAGTGCGAAGCAGTTCCAGGACGTGACGGCGCATCTCGACCCGCAGAAGATGGTGGCGGTGCTCGTGCGTCGCGGCGACAACACGCAGTTCGTGCCGCTGCGCCCGCGCGCGCCGGGGCAGAAGTAACGCCGATGCGCACGCCCATGCGGTCTTCGTCGGCAGCGCCGGGCGCGCTCGAACGTGCGAGCGCGCACCTCGTGCTCTACGGGCGCGCATGGTGTCATCTGTGCGAGGACATGCGCGTGGCGCTCGAGCCGCTCGCCGCAGCGGCGGGCGCGCGGCTCGACGTCATCGATGTCGATTCCGACCCCGCGCTGCAGGCACGTTATGACGAACTCGTGCCGATGCTCCTTTGCAACGGCATCGAGCTGTGCCACTACCATCTCGACGAAGCGCGCGTGCGCGCTATGCTGGGCCTGGGCCCGGACGCACCGAGCGTAGCGCCGACTCCGCCGGGCGGAGCGTGAAACTTGGGGCCGCCACACGGCGGTACCTGCCCCCTGCGGCATGACACATCCGTTACATCACCGGACGGTTCGCCCGTGGGGCCCCTTTTCGGCTAAAATAGTCCGGTTTTTCATCTGTTTACGAGGCGTGCCACGCAATCGTTGGGGCGCGCCTTTTTCGCTTGATCGGCACTGAATGGATCATATTCGTAACTTCTCGATCATTGCGCACATCGACCATGGCAAGTCGACGCTCGCCGATCGCATCATCCAGCTGTGCGGCGGCTTGTCCGACCGCGAAATGGAATCGCAGGTGCTCGACTCGATGGATCTCGAGCGCGAGCGCGGCATCACCATCAAGGCGCAGACCGCTGCGCTCTCGTACAAGGCGCGTGACGGCAAGGTTTACAACCTGAACCTGATCGACACGCCTGGGCACGTCGACTTCTCCTACGAGGTGAGCCGCTCGCTCTCCGCGTGCGAGGGCGCGCTGCTCGTGGTGGACGCGAGCCAGGGCGTCGAGGCGCAAACGGTGGCGAACTGCTACACCGCGATCGAACTCGGCGTGGAAGTCGTGCCGGTGCTCAACAAGATCGACCTGCCCGCCGCCAACCCCGAAAACGCCATCGAAGAAATCGAGGACGTGATCGGCATCGACGCCACCGACGCCACGCGCTGCAGCGCGAAGACCGGCCTCGGCGTGGAAGACGTCCTCGAAGCGCTCATCGTCAAGGTGCCGCCGCCCGAGGGCGATCCACAAGCGCCGCTGCAGGCGCTCATCATCGACTCGTGGTTCGACAACTACGTGGGCGTGGTGATGCTCGTGCGTATCGTCAACGGCACGCTGCGTCCGAAGGACAAGATCAAGCTGATGGCCACCGGCGCGCAGTATCCGGTCGAGCACGTCGGCGTGTTCTCGCCGAAGTCGCGCAACCTCGATCAGCTTTCGGCGGGGCAGGTGGGCTTCATCATCGCCGGCATCAAGGAACTCGCCGCGACCAAGGTGGGCGACACCGTCACGCTCGCGACCAGGCCGGCCGCCGAGCCGCTGCCGGGCTTCAAGGAAGTGAAGCCGCAGGTGTTCGCGGGCCTCTATCCGGTCGAGGCGAACCAGTACGACGCGCTGCGCGAATCGCTCGAAAAGCTCAAGCTCAACGACGCTTCGCTGCAATACGAGCCGGAAGTTTCGCAGGCGCTGGGCTTCGGCTTCCGTTGCGGCTTCCTTGGTCTCTTGCACATGGAAATCGTGCAGGAGCGTCTCGAGCGCGAGTTCGACATGGACCTCATCACCACGGCGCCGACCGTGGTGTACGAGGTCGTACAGGCGGACGGCAGCACGATCAAGGTCGAGAACCCGGCGAAGATGCCGGAGCCCCCCAAGATTGCCGAGGTCCGCGAGCCGATCGTGACCGTGAACCTGTACATGCCGCAAGAGTACGTGGGTTCGGTCATCACGCTCTGTACGAACAAGCGCGGCAACCAGATCAACATGCAGTACCACGGCCGCCAGGTGCAGCTCACGTACGAAATTCCGATGGCGGAAATCGTGCTCGATTTCTTCGACCGTCTGAAGTCGGTGTCGCGAGGTTATGCGTCGATGGACTACGAGTTCAAGGAATACCGCAGCTCGGACGTCGTGAAGGTCGACATGCTGATCAACGGCGACAAGGTCGATGCGCTGTCCATCATCGTCCACCGTTCGCAGTCGCAGTACCGCGGCCGCGAAGTGGCGGCGAAGATGCGCGAGATCATCCCGCGCCAGATGTACGACGTGGCCATTCAGGCCGCGATCGGCGCGCACATCGTCGCGCGCGAGAACATCAAGGCGCTGCGCAAGAACGTGCTGGCCAAGTGCTACGGCGGCGACATCACGCGTAAGAAGAAGCTGCTCGAAAAGCAGAAGGAAGGCAAGAAGCGGATGAAGCAGGTCGGCTCGGTCGAGATTCCGCAAGAGGCCTTCCTCGCCATTCTTCGTGTCGAAGATAAATAAGTAACGCAAATAAGCCGGACAACGGATCTCTACATGAATTTTGCGCTGATACTTTTTGTGCTCGTCATCTTGACGGGTGTTGCGTGGGTTGCAGACAAACTGGTGTTCATGCCGCGTCGGCGCCTCGCCGCCGATGCGGCGGTCGCGGAGTTCGACCGTCAGCAGGAGCGTGTGGGCGAGCGCTTCGCCGATGAAAACGCGCCTGTCACGCGTCAGAACCTGCGCAACGACAAGCTGCGCCAGCCGTGGTGGCTCGAGTACACGGCGAGTTTCTTCCCCGTCATCCTGATCGTGTTCTTCGTACGCTCGTTCGTCGTCGAGCCGTTCAAGATTCCGTCGGGCTCGATGGTCCCCACGCTGCTCGTGGGTGACTTCATCCTCGTGAACAAGTTCGACTACGGCATCCGCCTGCCGATCACGAACACGAAGCTCACGCAGGGCCGGCCGCTCGAGCGCGGCGACGTGGTCGTGTTCCGCTATCCGAAGGATGAGTCGGTCGACTACATCAAGCGCGTGATCGGCCTGCCGGGCGACGTGGTCGCCTATCAGGACAAGCAGCTCACGATCAACGGCAAGCCGGTGCCGGAAATGCCGCAGGGCGACTTCTTCGACGAAGAGCGCATTGGCTACGCGAAGCAGTTCACGGAAGACCTCGGCAACGGGCGCAAGAACAACATCCTCAATAACCCCGCGGTGCCGCCGTTCATCGTGGGCGCAGAGGACTATCCGTATCGCGACAATTGCCAGTACAACGCGCGCGGCGTGATCTGCAAGGTGCCGGCGGGCCATTACTTCATGATGGGCGACAACCGCGACAACAGCGCGGACAGCCGCTATTGGGGCTTTGTGCCAGACGCGAACATCGTGGGCCGCGCGTTCTTCATCTGGATGAACTTCAGCAACCTGCGTCGCATCGGTTCGTTCGAGTAATTCGTATTTGATTGACGTGCGATGCACGTCGGGCACGCGCGCGAAGAAGCCATAGGAGCAACAACAAAAATCGTATGCGCGAACACAAGTCTCACTTGCATAACGCGCATCGCATCTTCGCGCGCTACTTGAAGAATCCTCGGTAACGTCGCTTCGTCACGGTTTTTCGCCCGCCGCCCCCTGTTTTCGCTGGGGGCGGCGGGCGCGTTATACTCTCCCCATGCTCCAATCTCCGTTGGAAAGCCGTTTGCGCTACGAATTTCGCAATGCGGAATTGCTGCGCCAGGCTTTAACCCACCGCAGTCACAGTGCCACGCATAACGAACGCCTCGAATTCCTCGGTGATTCGGTTCTGAATTGCGCGGTGGCTGCCCTATTGTTCCAACGTTTTGGCAAACTGGACGAAGGCGACCTCTCGCGGGTGCGCGCGAACCTGGTCAAGCAGCAGTCGCTCTACGAAATTGCTCAGGCCCTCAATATTGCCGATGGCCTGCGCCTTGGCGAAGGCGAGTTGCGCAGCGGCGGCTTCCGCCGCCCGTCGATCCTCGCCGACGCGCTGGAAGCAATCTTCGGGGCGATCTTCCTCGACGGCGGCTTCGACGCCGCCCAGACGGTCATCAAGCGCCTCTACGTGCCGATCCTCGATCACATCGATCCGCGCACGCTCGGCAAGGATTCCAAGACGCTGCTGCAGGAGTACCTGCAGGGTCACAAGATCGCGCTGCCAACCTACACGGTCGTCGCGACGCATGGTGCGGCGCACAATCAGCAGTTCGAAGTCGAATGCACGGTGCCGAAGCTCGATGTAAAGGTGTCGGGCTCGGGTGCAAGCCGTCGCGCGGCGGAGCAGGCCGCGGCGAAGAAGGCACTCGACGAGGTCATGGCCGCGGCGCCCGCGCTGGTTGCGAAGCCGCGACGCTCGAAGGGCGCGCGTGCGCCCAAACCGGAGCCTGAGGTCGTCCCCGGCGTGACCGGCGTGCAGGGCGCGCTCGATCTGCGCTCGCCGGAGCGCCGCGAGCGTGCCTCGACGCGTACCGAGCGTCCGGCGCAAACCGTGGCAGCCGAAGGTGCGCCGCTCGCCGTGATTCGTGCGGCGCACGTCCAGGAGCGTCCGGCCGAGAAGGACAAACTGGCTGAAAAGCCCGCGGAGAAGGCCGAACGCGGTGCGGAGAAAGCAAGCGACAAGCCCGCCGACAAGGCCACGGGTTTCGACGCCGTACCGAGCGCCGGCTTCATCGGCCACCGTTCGGCCGCGGTGAAAGCCGAATCGGCGATGCGCACCGTCGAGCGCGCGCAAACCGCAACGACCGGCGGCACCAGCACCGATGCCGAGACGCATGCCGAAGCCACTACGGCCATTCCCGTGCGCGCGGCCGATGCCGGCCACTGATTCCACCCAGGCGCGCCGCGAGCGCGCCTCCCGTTTTTCTATTCCGGTCCGATCATGAACGCTCCCACTTCCACTCCTGCCGGTTTCCGTTGCGGCATGGTCGCGATCGTCGGCCGTCCGAACGTTGGCAAATCGACGCTGATGAACGCGCTGGTCGGCCAGAAGATCAGCATCACGTCGCGCAAGGCGCAGACCACGCGCCATCGCATCACCGGCATCAACACGATCGACGACGCGCAGTACATTTTCGTCGACACGCCCGGTTTCCAGACGCGCCACAGCACGGCGCTCAACCGCTCGTTGAACCGCGCGGTGACCTCCACGCTCAGCTCGGTCGATGCCGTGCTGTTTGTGATCGAGGCCGGCAAGTTCGGCCCCGACGACCAGAGAGTGCTCGACCTGATTCCCCCGAATGCGCCCACGATCCTGATCGCCAACAAGATCGACCGCGTAAACGACAAGGCCACGCTGTATCCGTTCATCCAGCAGGTCCAGGGTCTGCGCGAGTTCCGCGAGATCGTGCCGCTTTCGGCAAATAACCCGGACGACATCAAGCGCCTGCTTGCGACGCTCAAGCCGTATCTGCCCGAAGGCGAGCCGATCTACGGCGAGGACGACCTCACCGATCGCAGCGAGCGATTCCTCGCTGCCGAAATCCTGCGCGAGAAAGTGTTCCGCTGGACCGGTGACGAACTCCCGTACACGAGCACGGTGCTGATCGACAAGTTCGAGCAGGAAGGGCGGCTGCGCCGCGTCTTCGCGACGATTCTCGTCGAGCGCGACACGCAGAAGGCGATGGTGATCGGCCAGAAGGGCGCGAAGCTCAAGCAGATCAGCACCGAGGCGCGACTCGACATGGAGAAGCTGTTCGACGGTCCCGTGTACCTCGAAACCTTCGTGAAGGTGAAGAGCGGCTGGGCCGACAACGAAGCCGGGCTGCGCGCCTACGGTTACGAGTAAGCGCGACGGGCACCGCGTATGAGTGACGGCGCAGCCGGAACCCTGCACGACGACTGGCCCGCGCACGATGAAGCGCAGGCCGACGAGGCAATCGCTGCGGACGAAGCCTCCGATTCCCGCGGTGCGCGGCGCTCGCCCGCGAAAAGCACCCAAAGTACGAGAAGCACGAAGGTGACAAAAGGCGCCGCCACGCGCAACGCGATGACCGAAGGCGCCGACGCCACGCTCGAAGGCCGCGCCGAACCGCGCACCGAATCACGCAACGGCCGCAAGACCACCGCGCGCTCGCAATTGCCGCGCGCTTCACGCAGCACGACCCCCGATTACCGCATCGCCGAGCAGCCGGCTTTTGTGCTGCATAGCTATCCGTACCGCGAGACGAGCCTCATCATCGATGTGCTCTCGCGCGATCACGGCCGCATGGCACTCGTCGCGAAGGGCGCGAAGCGTCCGCATTCGGCGTTGCGCGGCGTGCTGCAAACCTTCCAGCCGCTCGCGCTTTCCTGGACCGGCAAGGGCGAGGTGCGCACGCTTACAGGCGCCGAGTGGGTCGGCGGCATGTTGCCGCTGGCCGGCGACGCGCTGCTGTGCGGCTTCTACGTGAACGAGCTGCTCGTGAAGTTCATCGCGCGCGAAGACCCGCACCCCGAACTCTTTCGCCACTACGTCGTGACGCTCACGCGCCTCGCGCACGACGAGCCGCCCGTGCAGGTGCTGCGCTCATTCGAGCGCGTGCTGCTGCGGGAGGCGGGCTACGCGCTCGCGCTCAACCGCACCGTGAACCGCAAGGCCGTAGTGGCCGAAGGGCGCTACGTGTTCGATCCGGAACGCGGTGTGCGCGAAGCATCGGACGAATGGCCTGCGCAATGGCCTCGGCTTTCGGGTCAGACGTTGCTCGACATGGAAGAGGACGATTACCATCGACCCCAGACGGTTGCGCAGAGCAAGGCGCTCATGCGCTTCCTGCTGAACACTTACCTTGGCGGCACGCCGCTCGCGACGCGCCAGATTCTGATCGACTTGCAGAACCTATGAGCTTTTTTCTCACTTCGCCCAACGTGATCGACCTCGGTGTGAACATCGACCACGTCGCCACGCTGCGCAACGCGCGCGGTACCGCTTATCCCGATCCGATCCGCGCGGCGCTCCTCGCCGAAGAGGCAGGCGCCGACGCGATCACGCTGCATCTGCGTGAGGATCGCCGCCATATCGTCGACGCCGACGTGCGCGCGCTGCGTCCGCAACTGAAAACGCGCATGAACCTCGAATGCGCGGTGACAGCCGAGATGCTCGACATCGCGTGCGAGATCAAACCGCACGACGTTTGCCTCGTGCCCGAAAAGCGCGCCGAGCTGACGACCGAAGGCGGCCTCGATGTCGCGGGCCACTTCGACGCCGTTGCCGCCGCCTGCCGTCAGCTTGCCGATGCGGGCTGTCGCGTCTCGCTGTTCATCGACCCGGACGAAACGCAGATCCGCGCGGCGCACGAAACGGGCGCACCCGTGATCGAGCTGCATACGGGCCGCTACGCGGAGGCACACGACGCCGGCGAGCAGGAGCGCGAATACGAGCGCGTGGTCACCGGCGTGATCTGCGGCAACAGCCTCGGACTGAAGGTGAACGCCGGCCACGGTCTGCATTACACGAACGTGCAGCAGATCGCGGCCATCGACGGCATCGTCGAGCTGAATATCGGCCACGCGATCGTTGCGCACGCAATTTTCGCGGGTTGGGAGAACGCGGTGCGCGAAATGAAGGCGATCATGGTTGCGGCGTGCCTCGGAACACGCGGCTGATTGCAACCCAGCGCCTGCGCGCCCGCGCACAATCGACATACTTCGACGGGAGTCTCATGGCGATCTACGGTATCGGCACCGACATCATCCAGGTGAGCCGCGTGGCGGCAGTCATGGAGCGCACCAACGGGCGCTTCGCGCCGCGCGTGCTCGGCCCGGACGAACTCGCCGTCTACGAGGCGCGCAAGGCGCGCTCGGCGGCGCGGGGCCTGGCGTATCTGTGCACGAGGTTTTCCGCGAAAGAGGCGTTTTCGAAGGCGATCGGCCTCGGCATGCGCATGCCGATGACCTGGCGCGCCATGCAGACCCTCAACGAGCCGGGCGGCCGTCCTGTGATCGTCGCTTCGGGCGAACTCGCGCAGTGGCTCGACGAACGCGGTATCACGGCGCGCGTGAGCATCACCGACGAGCATGACTACGCGGTGTCGTTCGTGGTTGCGGAAATCAACGGGTGATATCTTTCGCCGTGCGTTGCGCGGCATCTACGCAAAACTCATCGATGAAAAATAATCCCGGGCCAGTAATGCTCGACGTGGTCGGCACCACGCTGAGCGACGACGACGTGCGGCGCCTCGCGCACCCGATCACCGGCGGCGTGATTCTGTTCGCGCGCCACTACGAGAACCGCGCGCAGCTCGTCGCGCTGACCGACGCTATCCGCTCGGTGCGCGAGGACCTGCTGATCGCCGTCGACCATGAAGGCGGCCGCGTGCAGCGCTTTCGCACCGACGGCTTCACGGTGCTGCCCGCCATGGGGCGCCTCGGCGCGTTGTGGGACAAGGACGTGCTGCTCGCCACCAAGCTCGCGACGGCAGTGGGCTATATCCTCGCGAGCGAGCTGCGCGCGTGCGGCATCGATCTCTCTTTCACGCCGGTGCTCGATCTCGGCTATGGCCAGTCGAAGGTGGTGGGCGATCGCGCGTTCCATCGCGATCCGCGCGTCGTCACGCTGCTCGCCAAGAGCCTCAATCACGGGCTTTCGCTCGCGGGCATGGCCAATTGCGGCAAGCATTTCCCGGGTCATGGCTTCGCGACGGCGGACTCGCACGTCGCGGTGCCCGTCGACGAACGTCCGCTCGAAGCGATCCTCGGCGAAGACGCGCTGCCTTACGACTGGCTCGGTCTCTCGCTCACGGCGGTGATGCCGGGGCACGTGATTTATCCGAAGATCGATTCGAAGCCTGCGGGCTTCTCGCGCATCTGGGTCGAGGAAATTCTGCGCAAGCGGCTGCGCTTCACGGGCGCGATCTTCAGCGACGATCTCTCGATGGAGGCCGCGCGCCAGGGCGGTACGCTCACCGAGGGCGCGCGCGCCGCGCTCGAAGCGGGCTGCGACATGGTGCTGATCTGCAACCAGCCGCACGAGGCCGAAAAGGTGCTCGACGCGTTGCGCACCATCGAGCCGCGCCGCGCCGCCAAGGTTTCGGGCCTGCGCATCAAGCGCATGCGCGCGCGCGGCAAGGCGCTGCGTTGGGACAAGATGGTGGCGGACCCGGGGTACATCGAGGCGCAGGCATTGCTGCGCAGCGTACTGCCTTGATGCCCTGATTGCGGCGCCGGTGGAATGAAAAAAGGCTGTCCTTCGGAAACGAAGGGCAGCCTTTTTACAAGGTGCGTGCGCTTTGCCGACTCAGTTCAGCCGCATGCGCTGCAGCTTGTTGTAGAGCGTCTTGGGGCTGATGCCGAGCAGCGATGCGGCACGGTGCCGCGTGCCGCCCACGGCGTCGAGCGTCGCGCGGATCAGCATTTCCTCCACGTCGGCGAGCGGCGTGCCCACGGTGACCTGCACGCGGCCACCGTTCATCTCGCGCGGGCCCGCGCCGCTGCTTTCCTCGGCCTGCAACGTTTCCAGCACCTCCCCCGAGGCGTGCCACGCGCGCCTCACGCGTTCGTGCAGTTCGCGGACATTGCCCGGCCAGTCATACGCGAGGCACTCGCGGACGAACGAGGGCGCGACCAGCCGCGTCGCGCCCGCCAGACCGTGCGCCTGGGCTTCCTGATTGAGTTCGTCGATGCACGCGAGCGCGAGCAGGGCGGCGTCGTCATCGCGTTCTCGCAGCGGCGGCAGCTGGATCGCCGCGGCATCGAGGCGCAGCCACAGATCGTCGTGCAGCGCGCCCTGCTGGACGGCTTCACGCGGTATCGCACGGGTTGCCGCGATCAGGCGGAAATCGGTGCCCACCTCGCTGTTGCCGCCCACGCGCATGAAGGTCTGCGAATCGAGTGCGCGCAGCAGCGTTTCCTGCTGCTCGCGCGGCAGGTCGGTCAGTTCGTCGATGAAGAGCGTGCCGCCGCCCGCCTGATCGACGAGACCCGGCTCGCGCTGTTCCGCGCCGGTGAACGCGCCGCGCTCGTGCCCGAACAGCACGCTCGCAAGCGGCCGGCCCGCGGCCGCCTCTGCCACGAGCGAGCGCGCGTCGCACACGATGAACGGCCCCTTGCGGCGGCGGCTCAGCTGGTGCAGCGTGCGGGCGGCGACTTCCTTGCCCGTGCCCGCTTCGCCGTGCACGAGCAGCGCCGCTTCGGTGGGCGCGAGCTGTTCGAGCGTGTCGTAGACATGCTGGATCGCGCTGCTGCGCCCGAGCATCGGTCCGAAGTGGCCCATCTGGCGCAGCGTGGCGCGCAGCGCGCGGACTTCCTCGGTCAGCTCGTAGGGACGTGGAATGCGCGCGAGCAGGCTGCGCAGGCGCGGAATGTTGACCGGCTTGAGCAGATAGTCCCAGATGCCGTGGCGCAGGCCTTCGATCGCGCTTTCGACCGTGGCGTTGCCGGTCATCACGATCACGGGCAGCGCGCCGCCTGGCGGCTGCGCGGGCAAATGCGGCAGCAACTCGAGGCCGCCGCCATCGGGCAGGTTCAGGTCGACGATTACGACGTCGGGGATGAAGCGCGCAAGTGCGGCGCGCGCTTCGGCGAGTGTGGCAGCGGTGTCGACGGAGAACCCGTCGGCCGACAGGATCGCAGAGAGACCTGACAGGCTATTGGGATCGTCTTCGACAATCAGGGCGTGTGGCATGGCGGTAGCGGCTTACGGATGAGCGCAGTCGCGCCGGCGCGGCGCGCGCGGGGTAGCGCGTGCGCCCCGGCAGGCAGCCGCGCGGCGCGCGGCAGCGCGGCACGATGCGAAAGATTTCACCGAGATCACGGAGATGTCTCGTAGCAGGGTGTTCAGTTCCGGTTCTCCCAGTTGTGCTGCGCCAGAGCGGGGCGCGACGGCGTTGCCCGGCAGCGAGGCGGCCGGGCAGCGGCGCAAACCCGAAGCGCCAGGCGCTTCGGGCTTGCGTGCAACCCCCTGTTTGCCTGCAAGTGGGCGACGAGCGCACCGGCCATGCCGTGGACGGTGCGTCAGTCGCGCGGCCGGTGCGCGTCGAACCAGCGGCGCACTTCCAGTTCTGCCTCGTCACGCGTCTTGCCGTAACGTTCCTGGATAAGCCCGGCGAGCCGATCCGCATGGCCTTCGGCCTTGGCGAGTTCGTCGTCCGTCAACTCGCCCCATGCCGCTTTGGCCTTGCCGATCAACTGCTTCCACTTGCCTTCGGCAATGTCGTTGTTCATCGTGTTTCTCCTGATAAGGGTAAAGAGCGTGCAACACATGCTTCTCTAACCTCACAGCAGAAACCGTGCCGCGGGAGTCACTCTGACCGGTTCGCGCCGCGCTCGCGCGCGCAATATGGCAAGCACGCAATCCGTCGCGCATAACCGGTAAGGTTTTCCGTAGCACTCTCAAACATACACGTTCGGCAAAAAAAGAAAAAGCGCCCCGAGGGGGCGCTTTCATCGCGGTGTCCGCCTTTTGCCGCCGGGGCAGCGGGCGAGCGCCTTTTTGGCCTGACGCTGCCTTTAGGCGCGGCTGCGGTACTCGTTCGTACGCGTGTCGATTTCGATCTTGTCGCCGATGTTGCAGAAGAGCGGCACTTGCAGCTCGAACCCGGTGTTCAGCTTGGCGGTCTTCAGGACCTTGCCCGACGACGTGTCGCCCTTGACGGCCGGTTCCGTGTAGATGATCTCGCGCACCAGCACGGTCGGCAGTTCGACCGAGATCGCCTTCTCGTTGTAGAACACCACTTCGCAGCCCATGCCGTCTTCGAGGTAGTTCAGGGCGTCGCCCATCATCTCGCCTTCGACTTCGAACTGGTTGTAGTCGGCGTCCATGAACACATACATCGGGTCGGCGAAGTACGAATACGTCACTTCCTTGCGATCCAGCACGACGACGTCGAACTTGTCGTCCGCCTTGTACACGGTTTCCATGCCCGCGCCGGTCAGCAGGTTCTTGAACTTCATCTTCACGACGGCGGAGTTGCGGCCCGACTTGTTGTATTCGGCCTTCTGCACGACCATTGCGTCGTTACCGATCATCACGACGTTGCCGACGCGGAGTTCCTGTGCGGTCTTCATAGTAAAAAACTGTCCTGTCCAGAATGAGTAGCTTCGAGTGTGCTCGACGGCAAACGTCGCAAGCGGATTCGGTTGATGCTGCTGGGTAGTTGCTGCGACCCTCTTTCATGCATGCACGATGAGGGCGCGAAACTCGAAGCGCTTGAGACGGCTGCCGTCGGATAACCGCTTATTTTAACTGACTTTTTGCGAATTCGGCGAGATTTCCGGCGAGATCGCCAACCTGCCCGAGCTCGGCGGCCCAGGCGTTTGCACGCGCCGCGTAGACGGGCAAATGCTGCGCAAAATCGGCCCAGTCCGGCGTGCCGCGGCCATTCCACGCATGCCAGAAGCGTTCGAGCGCGGCGCGCGGCACCTCTGGCAGCGTGCGGCCGTAGTGCGCGAGCGCGGCGTCGAGCTTCGGCAGATGGGCGTCGTCGGCTTGCGGGTAGATGTGCCACACGAACGGTCGCGCGGCCCATTGCGCGCGCACGAACGAGTCCTCGCCGCGCACGAAGTTGAGATCGCTCGCCCAGAGCAGAGGGTCGTAACCGCGCTGCTCGGTGAACGCAAGCGCGTGCGCGCGCAGCGCGCCGCGCGTGGCCTGCGAGCCCGCGCCGAATGCCGGCTCCCCGAGAAAGCGCGCGAGCGCGCCAGAGATGCGGCCCTGGGGCACGAGCAGGACCACCGGCTTCGCGCCGTCGCGCCATTGCTCCAGCAGAGGGTCGACGGCGGGGTTCTCGTAGGCGAAAAGCGAGATTACGGTGGCTTCCGGCCCGGGGGGCGGGCCGCCCGTGGCGCGCTGCCACCATGCGGAGCGGGCGTCGTGTGAGCGCTCGAAGGCCGCGCGAGCGGCATCGAGCGTGCGCTCCTTGAGCACGCCGCCCGTGCCCGGACCGAGGCCGGGAAAGAAGAAGTGTTTGGCGAGCGCGTAGCGCGGGTGCGGCGAGGGCCGCAGATGAAAATCGGCCACCCAGTCTTCGGCGCTCAGATATTCGAGATTGAGCCAGACGGGCTTGCGCGCGCGCTCGGCCATCGCCGCGACATAGACGCCCGGCAGCTCGCACGCGAACGCCTCGATGACGACATCGGCGATCTGCAGCGTGTCGCCCGCATGCTCGGGCTCGTGCCAGTGCTCGACGAGTACGCCTTCGACCGCTTGCCTGGCGCGGCCCGGGGCGAGCGCGGGGCAGAGCTTCTGGAACGCGTGCAAGTCGTCGACGAACAGGCGCACCTGCCAGCCGTACTCGTGTGCGAGCTGGCGCGCGAGCCGCCAGCACACGCCGATGTCGCCGAAATTGTCGACGACGGCGCAAAAGAGATCGCAGGCAACGGCGCTATCGCTGGCGGCGGCGGGAGTGTGGGCTTCTGTCATGGGTAGCGTGCGACGCGGAGAATCATGACCGCCATGCCGAAAGCGGGCGCAGAACGCCCGGCTGGCAAGTTTGGCGCAGGTTCCGTGCGGCATGGAATGATCTAAACTTGCGATTCTAGGACACAGCCATGAACGCGTCGCGAAGGCGGCGCGCTCTGCAACGTCTCACCTTTCTCGACGCACCGCCCGTCCCCCGAAACTGGATGACCGACACCGACGTTTTCGACCCAAAAAAGGCGCTCGCGCAGCTGCCGCATCTGCCGGGCGTGTATCGCTACTACGATGCGCAAGGTGCGGTCCTCTACGTGGGCAAGGCGCGCGACCTGAAAAAGCGCGTGTCGAGCTACTTCACCAAGACGCAGCTTTCGCCGCGCATCGCGATGATGGTCACGCGTATCGCGCGCATCGAAACCACGGTCACGCGTTCCGAGGCCGAGGCGCTGCTGCTTGAGAACAATCTCATCAAGGCGCTCACGCCGCGCTACAACATCCTTTTTCGCGACGACAAGTCGTATCCGTTTCTCAAGATCACCGGGCACAAGTTCCCGCGCATGGCGTACTACCGCGGCGCGGTGGATCGCAACAACCAGTACTTCGGGCCGTTTCCGAGCGCCTCGGCGGTGCGCGAGAGCATCCAGATCCTGCAGCGCGTATTCCAGTTGCGCACCTGCGAGGACTCGGTGTTCAACAACCGCACGCGGCCTTGCCTCCTGCATCAGATCGGGCGCTGCACGGCGCCTTGCGTGAGTGCGATCAGCGAAGAGGATTACGCGCGCGACGTGAACAACGCATCGCGTTTTTTGCTGGGCCGTCAGAACGAGGTGATGAAGGAGCTGGAGACGAAGATGCATGCGTTCGCCTCCGAACTGAAGTTCGAGCAGGCGGCGTCCGTGCGCAACCAGATGAGTTCGCTTTCGACGGTGTTGCACCAGCAGGCCATCGAAACGGGCAGCGAGAGCGACGTCGATATTCTTGCCGTGGTGGCGCTGGGCGGGCGCGTTTGCGTGAATCTCGCGATGGTGCGCGGCGGCCGGCATCTGGGCGACAAGGCTTATTTCCCCGCACACGTGGAGCGCGCGCTGACCGACGAGGAGGGCGGCGTCGCGGAGGAAATCGACAGCGAGACCGTGGTCGCGGCGAGCGCGCTGAAGTCGCTGCCAACGCTCGCGCGCAAGACGGTGGAGGATTACGTCGAGGAAGCGCAAGCGGCCGACGCACAAGACGATGCGGCGCTTGAAGCGGATCCGCTCGCCATCGCGGCCGAGCTTGCCGGCGACGACGACGACGACGTGGCAAGCGATGCCGAACCTGCTACGCCCGCGCTCGAGTCGCAAGCGGATTCGCGCAAGAAGCGCGAGATCGGCATCGAATCCGAAGTGCTCGACGCCTTTATCGCGCAGCACTACTTCGGCAACCGCGTGCCGCCCGTGCTGGTGTTGAGCCATCCGCCCGCGAACCGCGAACTCGTGGACGTACTCAGCGAGCAGGCAGGGCACAAGGTCACGGTGCTGCGCCAGCCGCAAGGTCAGAAGCGCGCATGGCTCGCGATGGCCGAACAGAACGCGCGGCTCGCGCTCGCGCGCCTGCTCTCCGAGCAGGGATCGCAGCAGGCCCGCACGCGCACGCTCGCGCAACTGCTCGGGCTCGAACTGGACGATCTCGCGCATCTGCGCATCGAGTGCTTCGACATCAGCCACACGATGGGCGAGGCGACGCAGGCCTCATGCGTGGTCTATCACCATCACAAGATGCAGTCGGCTGAATACCGGCGCTACAACATCACCGGCATCACGCCCGGCGACGACTACGCCGCCATGCGCCAGGTGCTCACGCGGCGCTACGAGAAGATGGTCGCGCAAGCGGCGCGCGCCGAAGCCGACGGATCTCAACCGCCCATGCCGCCGCCCGTACCGGCAGCCGATCCCGCCGACCCGGATGCCGCGTCGGAAGCCGTGGAGGCCAGCGAGGCAGTCGAAGCCCCGCCGCCCGGCGGCACGCTGCCCAACATCGTGCTGATCGACGGCGGCAAGGGGCAGGTCGAGATCGCGCGCCAGGTGTTCACCGAACTGGGTCTCGATCCGGCGATGCTGGTGGGCGTGGCGAAGGGCGAGGGCCGCAAGGTCGGCCTCGAAACGCTCGTGTTCGCCGATGGCCGCGCGCCGCTCGAACTCGGCAAGGAGAGCGCTGCGCTCATGCTCGTGGCGCAGATCCGCGACGAGGCGCACCGCTTCGCCATTACGGGCATGCGCGCGAAGCGCGGCAAAACGCGCCAGACTTCGCGTCTCGAAGAACTGGAGGGCGTGGGGGCGAAGCGTCGCCAGCGCCTGCTCGCGCGCTTTGGCGGCCTGCGCGGCGTGATGGCGGCGAGTGTGGAGGACCTGGCGAGCGTGGAGGGCATCTCGCGCTCGCTCGCCGAGCAGATCTACCAGCAGCTTCACTGACGCGGTGGCTTCGTTGGCCAGGTCCGGCCTGGCCTTTCCTTACGGTTGCTTGTGGCACGTGCGGCGACGCGGCACAATTGCATCTCCCATAATTGCATCTCCCCCGACAGATAGCGCCAGCCGATGCCGTTCAATATTCCGATTCTCCTGACCTGGCTGCGGATCCTGGCGATTCCGCTCGTGGTTGGCGTGTTCTATCTGCCGCAGACGATGCTTTCCCCGATGCAGCAGAACGTGTTGGCGATGCTGCTCTTCGTGCTGGCGGCGCTCACCGACTGGTTCGACGGTTTTCTCGCGCGCAAGTGGAATCAGACCTCCTCGTTCGGCGCATTTCTCGATCCGGTCGCGGACAAGCTCATGGTGACCGCGGCGCTGCTCGTGCTTGTGCATCTGCAGCGGCTCGACGCCGTGATCGCGCTCGTGATCGTCGGACGCGAGATCGCGATCTCGGCGCTGCGCGAGTGGATGGCGCAGATCGGCGCGTCGAAGAGCGTGGCCGTGAATTCGCTCGGCAAGTTCAAGACCGCGTGCCAGATGGTCGCGATTCCCATGCTGTTGTTCTACGCGCCGCTCACGCTCGGCGGCGTGACACTGTTCGATTCGCGCGTGTGGGGCGCGTGGCTCATCTACGTGGCGGCGTTCCTCACGATCTGGTCGATGCTCTACTACATGAAGCTAGCGTGGCCCCAGATCCGCGAAAGGGGGAGTTTGTGAGCGCTTTGCTGTGAATCCCTTGTGTCTTTTTCCAAAAAGATCACGCGAAGGGGTTGACACGATTCTGCGGGTTATACATAATCTCTCTTCTCCGCTGCACGACGAAGTAGCAAGCAAGCAGATGCGGTGGAGATCGCGGAAGATAAGCGGTAGTTAAGCAAAGTCTGAAGCAAATATGCGGGAGTAGCTCAGTTGGTAGAGCGCAACCTTGCCAAGGTTGAGGTCGCGAGTTCGAGCCTCGTCTCCCGCTCCAGAATTTACGGTGACGCGTTTTTTGCGGTAGGGAAAAACGCGGCGCCGAAGCAGTAAAAGTCGCAGTAAAGCAGGACATTTGCGGGAGTAGCTCAGTTGGTAGAGCGCAACCTTGCCAAGGTTGAGGTCGCGAGTTCGAGACTCGTCTCCCGCTCCAAATGCCAATGGGAAGCAGCGCTTCCCTTTTTGTTTGGCAGGCTTTGATCACAGCGTATCAAGCCTCAAACAAATCTGTCCGGTCGTTGTGGGCGCACGCAGTCTGCCTTCTGTTTGCCTCATTCCGGTCAGTCCGCTTCTGGCGCGATAGCAAAGCGGTTATGCAGCGGCCTGCAAAGCCGTGTAGGCCGGTTCGACTCCGGCTCGCGCCTCCAGATGCAAAACAAAAGCCACCTTCGGGTGGCTTTTGTTTTTTGCGCCCGCTTAGCTGCGCTTTTTAGCGAAGCGCTAAAGCATGTGGCGCAAAATAGCCGGGACCCTTCCTCTCCGGTTTCCCGACATGTCCATCGAACTCCCCGAAGACGCGCGCACCCAAGCGATCGCCTCCATCCAGCGCTATTTCGACGCCAACATGGAAGAGCCGATCGGCAACGTCGCGGCGGGCGCGCTGCTGGGCTTCTTTCTCGAAGAGATCGCGCCGGCGGTCTACAACAAGGCCGTTGCCGACGCGCAGGAGAGCATGCAGGCGCGCATCGTCGATCTCGACATCGATCTGCACGAGGAGCCCTTCCAGTACTGGCGCAAATACGAGCAACCGCGCCGGCGTAAGTGAGCGCTGCGCAGTGGCGGGTTTGTGACGCGCGCGGCGCGCGGCATAATCGTGGTCATTCACGATGTTTTGATGGAAATCACCGACCATGACCGTGCAGTCCACCGCCTTGCCGCTGCCCCAATTCGACTGGCAATGGAAAGCCTTTGATGCGCTCGACGCGCGCGAAGTCTACGCCATGCTCAAGCTGCGCTCCGACGCGTTCGTCGTCGAGCAGAACTGCGTATATGGCGATATCGACGGTCTCGACTTCGGCGCGTGGCATCTATTCGCATGGAGCGAGCAGGGCGGCGTGCGAGAGCTTGCGGGCTATTTGCGCGTGCTGCTGCCCGACGCGCAGGATGTCGACGTGCGCATCGGCCGCGTGGTGACGTCGCAAAACCACCGCGGCATCAAGCTCGGCAACGCGCTGCTCGAACGCGCCATCGTGCAGATCGACCGCCAATGGCCGGACGTCGCGATGCGTCTGCATGCCCAGGCGCATCTGCAGAAGTTCTACGGCGCGTACGGCTTCTCACCCGTCGGCGAGATTCACGACGAGGATGGCATTCCGCACGTGTGGATGCGTTCGGCTTGATTTGACGTTTGTCGCATGTTGCGCCGGAACGCGAGTGCTTTACGTACGTAGGGTGCGCCCTTCCTCTTCGCGCTCACTGTCCACCGGACGCATGCCGGAGCGCCGCTCCCGCTGCAAACGTCCGCGCGCGGACAGCCGCATCCAGTGGCGCAGCGCGACCAGCGCGCCGATCACGCTCATCATCGACCCCGGAATCCACAGCAGCAGCCCGCCGATCTGCTGGTCGCGCATGGGCGAGAGCCAGGTGAACGCGCGGCCGCAGATCGAATAAACCGGGTAGAGCTCGCGCGGCGTGAAGAAGATGAACGCGCCGAGCACGATCTGCGGTGGAATCGCCGCGATCACGACGAGCACACGCTTGCCCGGCGAGAGGCGCGCGGGCGGCGCGGGGCGCGAGTCGAGCACGAGCCACCAGAACAACAGCCCGTCGATCACCATGCTCCAGTTCATGACGCGGTAGAGACGCCAGTCGAGCATCGCGATGAAGTGGATCGGCGAAAAGAGCCAGAAGTAGATGAGCCCGACGAAGAGCCCAACCGCGACGACGGGATGCATGACGATGTCGAGCGCCACGCGCACGGGCCGCGCGGCGAGCGCGGGGCGCACGAAGCGCTGCCGCCACTTGAACGGAATGCCCGCGCGCAGCGCCGCGCCCGGGTAGGCGAGCGCGATGAAGAACGGCCCCAGATGGTGCAGCACAAGGTGCTGCGCGCGATGCATGAAGAACTCGTGCTCGAAGTAGTAGTCGAGACGCGTATGCAGCACGACGTAGAGCGCGCCAAGCCCGAACC
The DNA here is from genome assembly GCF_024206475.1 of Paraburkholderia sp. CNPSo 3274. GTDB lineage: Bacteria > Pseudomonadota > Gammaproteobacteria > Burkholderiales > Burkholderiaceae > Paraburkholderia. The sequence continues at coordinate 74,430 of NZ_JAMBPR010000007.1, read as the reverse complement.
AGAACGAGATCTGGCGTGCGAGCGACACCCGCGCGTGCCGCCTGCCGCGCACGAACAGCACCGCCGCGAGCAGGGTGCAGATCACTACGGTCGGCGAGGGCTCCCAGGGCTGGAGCCAGTAGAGCAGGGTCATCGCGAGCATGGCGGCGGCCTCATCGCGGATTCAATATGCTTGCGCGCGCAACCAATCTTGGGTGCGCGCGGTGGTATTGCTGCGGCCTTACTGTCCCGAGGGCGGCTTGACTGCGAACGGCGTGTCGAGCGTTTCGCCGTCCGAGAACTGCAGCTTCACGTTCACCGTGTCGCCGGGCGCGACCTTGTGCTTCGCCTTCTCCAGCATCAGGTGGTAGCCGCCCGGCGCGATCGCGAGCGTGCCGTGTGCGGGCACCGTCGCCTTATGCACCATGACCATCTTCTGCGTCGAGCCATTCGAGACCGTCTGATGCAGCATGACCATGCCGTAAGCGTCGCTCGATACACCCACGAGGTCGACCGGCTGGTCGCCATCGTTCTTGAGCGTCACGTAGCCCGCGGCCGGGAGGTCGTTGGGCAGCCAGCGCACCCATGCGTCCTGCGCGCTCAGTGCGCCAGCGGCGGCGTGTGCGGCGGGCGCGAAGGCGACGAGCGCACCGAAGGTGCTCAGCGCGCAGCCGAGCGAGACGGTGAGTGACTTGAGGTTCTTCGTCATAACGTTTCCTGTTGCGGTTGCTGTTGCATCAAAACCCGATGATTGGACCGGCGAGGCGGCGTGCGTTCACGCCGTGTCGTTTATGACGCGGCGCAGGTCATGCGCGATCGCGTCCGGCGTGTCGTGGTCGGTAGCGAGCAGGCGCGCATGGCCTTGCGCGTCGAACACATAGACGGCCGAGCTGTGCGTGACTTCGTAGCTGCCGTCGGGGTCGCGCTTTTCCATCTGGTAGGCCACGCGGTAACGCCGCGCGAGCGACTCGACTTGGGCGTCGGTGCCGGTCAGGCCGCGCGCATGCTGGGCGTCGAACGCGCCGACGTAGGCGTGTAGTGCCTGCGGCGTGTCGCGCCCCGGATCGACGCTGATGAAGAGTATCCGCACTTTGCCGGCATCGGGGCCGAGCTTCGCTATAACCTGCATCAGGCGCGCCATGGTTTCCGGACAGACGTCCGGGCAATGCGTGTAGCCGAAGTAGACGAGCGTCGTGCGTCCGCGAAAACTGGCGCCCGTCACGCTCTGGCCGTTGTCGGCCGTGAGCACGAAGTCGAGGTCGGGCAGATGGCCGCTGACGTTCGTGAGCTGCCACGGCTCGCCCGGGTGCGAGCACGCCACGAGCAGCGCCGCGCCAGCCATCACCGCCGAGTGCCGCAGGCTGCGCATGCCGCTGTGGAGGCGGCTGCGGAACGTGCGCTGCGTGGGCTCGAAGGTGGGGAACAAAGGCAATCTCGGCGACTCGATTGGATTAGGTTGGCCGCGCTCGCTCAGACTACCGGGCTCGGCTTGTCGCTGCGACTGTAGCAAAATTGGGTCCGCACGGTCGCGAGCGCCCCGGTCGTGCGGATCGCTCGCGTCGATATGCCGCATCATGGATTCGGGTCCGCGGATGCCTGCGCAGCCGGTCAGCCCCTTACTTTCTCGATAATCGATCCAAGGCGCGGTAAGATTCGCACACTTTCCCTGGGCGCAGCCCGGGGCCATACCCGGCCAGCAGGCCGATGGGTGAAAAGAACGCAATGCAAGCACTTCCGGCAGTCCTGCCGCCTGAACAGACGGCATTTTTCTTCGATTTCGACGGCACGCTCGTCGATCTCGCGCCCACGCCCGATGGCGTGCTCGTCCGTCCGGACATGCTCGCGCTGCTGCGCGAGTTGCGCCGCGCGACGCACGGCGCGGTGGCGATCGTCTCCGGGCGCGGCATCGAGAGCATCGACGGTTTTCTCGGCATGCCCGATCTGCCCGTGGCGGGCCTGCACGGCGCCGAGCGGCGCGACGCCAACGGTGACACGCAGCGTGTCGGCTTCAACGATCAGCGCTTGCTGCACATGGAGCAGGTGCTCGCGGAGGTGGTGCGTACGCATGCGGGCATGCTGCTCGAGATCAAGGGCGCGTCGCTCGCGCTGCACTACCGCAACGCCCCGGAGCATGAGGGCACCGCGCGCGCCGCGACCGAGCGCCTCGCCGCCGATTACGCCGACGCCTACGTGCTGCAACCCGGCAAGATGGTCTACGAAATCAAGCCGAAGGACGTCGACAAGGGCCGCGCGCTGCGCGCGTTTCTCGACGAGCCGCCGTTCGCGGGCCGCGGCCCGGTGTTCGCCGGCGACGACCTGACCGACGAGAAGGGCTTCGCCGTCGTCAACGCGCTGGGCGGGCTGTCGATCAAGGTCGGCGGCGGCGACACCATCGCGCAGACGCGTGTCGACTCGGTCGACGCGCTCATTGGCTGGCTCGCATCGCTCGTCGCGGGCATGCCGGGCGCCCGGTGACCGCGCGCATGCCTCGCTTCATTCCCCACGTAGATTGCCTGAGTTGCCCGAGGCGGGGCGCGGCCTCGCGGGCGCCACGTCTTCCCGATTTCCTGCACGGACCCCACCTCTCATGAGCCGATTGATCATCGTGTCGAACCGCGTCGCGCCGATTTCCGAAGGCGGTCCGGCCGCGGGCGGCCTCGCGGTGGGCGTGTATGACGCGCTCAAGGAAACCGGTGGCATGTGGTTCGGCTGGAGCGGGGACGTGCTCGCCTCCGGCCAGCCGCAGATCGCGCTCGAAGAGCGCGGGCCGGTGACCTTCGCCACCATCGGCCTGTTGCGGCGCGACTACGACCAGTACTACCGCGGTTTCTCGAATGCGACGCTCTGGCCCGCGTTCCATTACCGCGCCGATCTCGTCCAGTACGACCGCCACGAGTACGAGGGCTATAGCCGCGTGAACGCGTGGCTCGCGCAACAGCTCGTGCCGTTGCTGCGCGAAGACGACGTGATCTGGGTCCACGACTATCACCTCATTCCGTTCGCCCAGGCGTTGCGCGCGGCGGGTGTGAAGAACCGTATCGGCTTCTTCCTGCACATTCCGTTTCCGGCCTCGCAGGTGCTGCTGGCGGTGCCGCCGCATCGCGAGCTGGTTCAGGCGCTGTGCGCGTTCGACCTGCTCGGCTTCCAGACCAAGCCCGATCTGCGCGCTTTCTGCGACTACATCGTGAACGAGGCGGGGGGCACGACTGCGATGCAGCCGGACGGCCTCACGCGCATCGAAGCGTTCGGGCAGACGCTCTGCGCGGGCGATTACCCGATCGGCGTCTATCCCGATGAGATCGCGGAGCTCGCGAGGGCCGGCGAGCGCGGCAAGCCGGTGCGCACGCTCAAGTCCACGCTGCACGGGCGCAAGGTCATCATGAGCGTGGACCGCCTCGACTACTCGAAGGGGCTCGTGGAGCGCTTTCGCGCCTTCGAGCGCCTGCTCGACCACGCGCCGGCGCAGCGCAACAAGGTCTCGTTCGTGCAGATCGCGCCGCCCACGCGCGCCGACCTGCATGCCTATCAGGACATCCGGCTGCGCCTCGAGGCGGAGTCGGGGCGCATCAACGGCCGTTACGCGGAACTCGACTGGACGCCGATCTGGTACATCCACCGCCAGTACGAACGGGCGGTGCTGGCCGCGCTGTTCCGGGCGTCGAACGTCGGCTACGTCACGCCGCTGCGCGACGGCATGAACCTCGTCGCCAAGGAATACGTGTCGGCGCAGGATCCCGATGATCCGGGCGTGCTCGTGCTCTCGTGCTTCGCCGGCGCGGCGCAGGAGCTTTCGGGCGCGCTGATCGTCAATCCGCTCGATATCGACGGCATGGCCGACGCGCTGGGCACCGCGCTTTCCATGCCGCTTGCCGAGCGCCTCGCGCGCTATCAGGACATGATGGCCCAGTTGCGCGAGAACAATGTCTCGGTCTGGCGCGATCGCTTCATGCGCGATCTCGGCCAGGTCAGCGTGCGGCAAGGCGTGAGCTTGCCGCCGCTCGAGCGAGCGCAGGGCTGAGCACTCGCGCCTCGCGCACGAGGGCGAGAGCGCAAAAAAGCCGCTTCAGTCGATGCACTGAAGCGGCTTTTTTGCGTCTGGGAGTCTGGGGCAAAGCGCAACGGGCGAGGCGCCCGCTGCGCGCTGTCAGGCCACGTGCTTTTCGTCGGCCTTCTTGCTGCCCAGATGCAGCGTGGACTGCTTGCCGTACTGCTTGGCGAGAAGGTCGCGGTAGAGGCCCGGACGGTTGCGCAGCTCTTCCGGAGTGCCGTCGTCGATCACCTTGCCCGCACTCATCACGATGATGCGGTCGAAGTTGTTGAGCGTGGAGAGGCGGTGCGCGATCGCGATCACCGTGCGGCCCACCATCAGCCGGTCGAGCGCCTGCTGGATGGCCTCTTCGGACGCGCTGTCGAGCGCCGATGTGGCTTCGTCGAGCAGCAGGATCGGCGAATTCTTGAGAATGGCGCGCGCGATCGCAATGCGCTGGCGCTGGCCGCCCGACAGCTTCACGCCGCGGTCGCCCACGATCGTGTCGTAGCCCTCGGGCATCGCCTCGATGAATTCGGCGCAGCGCGCCTCGCGGGCCGCGGCGAACACTTCCTCGCGGCTGGCCTCGGGGCGGCCGTAGGCGATGTTTTCGTAGATCGAGCGGTGCAGGAGCGAGATGTCCTGCGGTACGAGCGCGATGGCATGGCGCAGGCTGTCCTGGGTGACCTGCGCGATGTTCTGGCCGTCGATCTTGATGGCGCCGCCCTGGGCGTCGTAGAAGTGCTGCAGCAGCGCGAGCACCGTGGTCTTGCCCGCGCCCGATTTGCCGATCAGGCCCACGCGCTGGCCGGCCTCGATGCGCAGGTCGAAATGGTCGAGGATCGCCTTGCGGTGCGGATACGCGAAGGTCACGCCCTCGAAATCGACGCGGCCGCCCTGGGCCACGAGCTCTTTGGCGTCGTCGCGGTCGGGCATGCCGTGCGGCTCCAGCAGCGTCTGCACAGCCTCGGCGAGGCGTGCCACGTGCTGGGTGACGTCCACGAGCGCCACGGCCAGGTCGCGCGTGCCGTGCAGGATCGTGAAGCCGAGCGAGCTGACCAGCACGATGTCGCCCGACGTCGCCTTGCCCTGATCCCAGAGCCACAGCGCCCAGCCGAGCAGGCCGGCGGACAGCATGGCCGTGATCACGGCGTGCAGCAGACGCAGCTTTTCGAGGTAGAGCAGGCTCGAGCGGCGCGCGTCGAGTTCGGCCTTGACCGTCGAGCCGAAGCGCTTTTGCTCGCGGAACGTCATGCCGAAGGCACGCACGAGCGCCATGTTCCCGATCACGTCGACGAGCTCGCCATCCACCGCGGCCGCTTTCGAGGCGAAGGTATGGTGGCGCGACGAGCCGAGCCCGGCCAGCTTGAAGAGGATCACCGAAAGGATCGCCGAGCAGATCAGGAGGCCCGCCGCCATGAGCGGATTGACCGCGATGATCATGACGATCGCGCCGGCCACGGCGATACAGGGCGGCAGCACGTTCCAGGCGGTGGTGTTCTCGGCCGTGTAGACGGCGTTCGACGTCGCGGTGATGCGGCTGGCGAGCGTGCCGGGCTGCTTTTCGGCGTAGTAGGTGGGCGAGTGTCCGCTCAGATACTGGAAGAGGTCGCGCCGCAAGTCGCCAGTCACGGTGACGAAGGTGTGCGCCGCGAACCAGCCGCCGACCCGCCAGAGCAGGTTGTCGGCGGCGATCAGGCCGACGAGGATCGCGAACGCGGTCCACAGCGGGCCCGGATGATGGCGTCCCGCTCCGAGCACGTCGATCAGATGCTTGATGGCGTACTGCGACGCAAGCGCGCAGCCGACGGCCGCGAACACGCTGGCGAGCACGACGGCGTGGGAGAACGGATGGCGCTTGATGTAGAGGAAAAGGAACGCGAGCGGCCGCCGCGCATAGCTCGCGAGCTTTGCGTTGTGGGCGTTACGCTGTGCGATGGTCAGATGTTCCAATTGATCGGGCGGTCGGTCTGACGGAACTTCGTCCGTGCAAGTTCAAAGAAAGATAGCTGGCGCTGAGGCGACGAACGGCTTCGGGCGCGCGGCAACGAAGGCGGACTTACCGCATTGTAAACACCCCATGCGCCTCGCGCACCGCCTGTGCCCGGCGGACGCGCATCATATCGCGACACGATAGCGCGGGATACAGATTGGCGGCACGTTGTTGCAGCGGAGGTTCAACAGGAATCCCGGACCGTTTTAGAGATAGGTGTTTTAGAGATAGAATTACGGATTGCATTCGGAAAAGCGCTGTGCTCGCTCGCAACACGCTGTCCGCCGGTTGCGAACCAGGAAACGAGCGGATCGACTGATGCACACAAGTGCCGCGACAGTCGCGCGCAGTTGCTTCCCGCAGCGCAGTACCCAATCTAGAACTCTCTTGGAAAACAAAGGGTTGCGGAGTGTTTCCGGTTTGTAACAACGTAAAGACTTTGAAATGATTTAGCCGGTATTTACCCTGGACCGGGATAATGCCGACTCGGACGGCGTAGGGAATTTGACAGCTTCTATGTCAACGGCCGCGAACCCTGCGCGTTTACCGCCTGAACCGCCGCGTGTGCGCTCTCTTGCCGCTTCACAAACTGCGACGGGTCTGTGTCCGGATGTCCGGCGCGGTTAGCGGTACGGAACGCCTGTAAGGCGCGTGGCGACAAGGAAGCCGCAGCCTGCATAGGTCGATTGTCAAATTTGCAGTCTATTGCCCGATTTATTACGAGGAAGGAGTTCACCACTATGCGAATCGCTCAAATCGCTCCGTTGCACGAGGCGGTTCCTCCCAAGCTGTACGGCGGCACGGAACGGGTGGTCTCCTACCTGACCGAAGCGCTGGTCGAACAGGGCCACGATGTCACGCTGTTCGCCAGCGGCGATTCGATCACCTCGGCAAAGCTCGAAGCGTTTTGGCCGCAGGCACTGCGCCTCGACCCCACGATTCGCGACGTGATGGCTCCGCACATGCTGCTGCTCGAAGAAGTTCGCCGCCGCGCGGACGAGTTCGACGTGCTGCACTTCCACATCGACTACTACCCGTTCTCGCTGTTCCAGCGCCAGCCGGTGCCGTTCGTCACGACCATGCACGGCCGTCTGGACCTGCCGGAACTGCAGCCGGTGTTTAGCGCGTTCAACGACGTGCCGGTGGTTTCGATCTCGGACAACCAGCGCATTCCGCTGCAGCAAGCCAATTGGCAGCAGACCGTATACCACGGCCTGCCGGAAGACGTGCTCACGCCGATTCCGAACGTCGAGCCCGGTTACCTCGCATTCCTCGGCCGCGTCTCGCCGGAGAAGGGCCTTGACCGCGCGATTCGCATCGCCGGCCAGGCAGGCATGAAGCTCAAGGTCGCCGCCAAGATCGACAAGGCCGACCGCGCCTACTACGAAGAAGTCATCAAGCCGCTGATGGCGTTGCCGCATGTCGAGTACATCGGCGAAATCGGCGAGCACGAAAAGCGTGAGTTCCTTGGCAATGCGCATGCACTGGTGTTCCCGATCGACTGGCCGGAGCCCTTCGGCCTCGTCATGATCGAAGCCATGGCCTGCGGTACGCCGGTCATCGCGTTCAAGCGCGGCTCGGTGCCGGAAGTCATCGAGAATGGTGTGTCGGGCTTCGTCGTGGAAGACGAAATCAGCGCAGCCGCGGCGGTCAAGCGTCTGTCGACGCTGTCGCGCGAGAAGGTGCGCGCCGCGTTCGAGGCACGCTTCTCGTCGAAGGTGATGGCACGCAACTACGTGGCTGTGTACGAAGAACTGCTGCGCCAGAAGCATCGCACCGTGCTGCGCGAAGTCAACGCCGGCTAAGGTACGTACTGAAAACGGACGCGCTTCGGCGCGCCCGGCTTGCCCGCTTTTCCCCAACGCCCCGGTGCCCGTGCACCGGGGCGTTGTCACATTCGCGGCGGCGACGAGTGAGGCGCACGCTTAATGTCCCTATAATGGCCGTGCCGTAAAATCCGGCGCCCACGAAAGCGTGCTTTGCATGGGACCAGAGTAACGCCTTAAAGCGCGAACTCTGGTCGACAGAGGAGAAGACCCTTGGCCAGAACCCGACCGACGCCCACGGCCGCCGTACCCGGTGCCGGGACGCTTTTCGCGCTGCGCGCGATCGGGCTCGTGATCCTCGCGCGCTGGCTGCACTCCATGGCGCAAATGAATTTCATCGCCGCGCTAGAGGGGATGGCGTCGTCGCCGGCGGCGAGCCTGAATCTCGTCTTCCTGTTTCTGCTGATTGTGCTGCCGGGCGCCAGGGCGCGTGTCGAGCGGCCGTTTCACCCGCTGCCGCAGTGGCTGCGCCAGGCGCTGCGCTTTTTCGGCGTGCTCGGCTTTTTGTTCGCGCTCGGCTCGATCGGCGTGTTCGTCTGGACCGCCGGCTGGCGGCGCACCTTCCACGCCGTGGCCGACACCAACGGCTGGCTCGTTGCCGCGCCCGCGCTCTATGCCGCCGTGGTCTGGATCTGCCGGCCGCGCGCGCTCTGGCGCAGCAACTTCGCGGCGCGGCGCTTCGCGATCGGGCGCTTCGCCGTTTCGATCGATGCCGCGACGCGTACGACGGTCGTCTGGCAGGAGAGCCGCAAGGTCGGCCAGTACGATGCCCGCGAGTTGTCGGTGCGCTGGCTCTCCGGTGCGCCGCAGGGCGACGCAGTTGCGTCCGGACCCGCGCTCTTGCCCGCGCCGGTGCAGACCGACGATCCTGCGTCCGCGGCTGGCGTTACCGAACCGGTTGCTGCTGCGGATTTCGCGGATTCTGCGGATTCCACCGCGGCGCCGGGGGGCGGCCAGTCTGCGGCCACGCCTGAGCCGGGCGCGCCCGCTGCGCAACGGCCGGTATCGGCACGGTCGGCTGTGGCGCCTGAGGGCAAGCCCGCGCGCCGGGCAAAGATCGAATTGCTCTGGGATTCGCCTGCTGCGGCGGGCCACAACCGTCAGACTGTGTTTCGCGTGGGGCTCGCCGCCGAAGGCGACCGCACGGCTGCACGCGCCCTCGACGCCGCGCTGAAGCAGGTCTGACGCCCGGTCGGTGACCTGCGGCCCGGCCGCATTGCGCCATGTCCGCGCTTGAGCCGCTTTACCATTGCTTGCCGTTCCTGTCGTCCACTCGAAGGAGTTGCAATGCTGATACGCTGGTTGCTCGCCGCCGTTCATCTGCTTGCCTTCGGCTTCGCGCTCGCTTCGATCCTGCGGCGCACGCGCGGCCTGCGCCGCTGCACTTCCACCGAAGACCTGCCGATGATCTTCAGCGCCGACAACGGCTGGGGCGGCTCCGCGGTGGTCCTGATTGTGACTGGCGCAATGCGTGCGTTCGGCGGTTTCGAGAAGGGCGCACCGTACTACCTCCACGAACCGCTCTTTCTCGTGAAGATGAGCGCGCTCGTGCTGATCCTTCTGCTCGAAATCGCACCCATGATGGCGCTGCTGCGCTGGCGCCTCGCCGTGCGGCGCGGCGACGTGCCGGATCTCACCGGCGCGCCGAAATACGCACGCATCGGCAGATGGCAGACGCTGCTGCTCGTCGTGATGGTGGTCGCGGCCACGGGCATGGCGCGCGGCGTCGGTCTCGACACCGGCGGCGAGTAGGGCGCGCTCAGGTCGCTTCCTCAGGCGTGCCGCCGCGGCACACCTTGCCATAGCTTGCCCATGCTGCCATCTCCTTCGATTATTTGATTCGGATTGCTTACAGTGTAACTGCGGCGTCGCCCACGCCCTCGGCTGCCAGGCACAACGCAAGGACGCGACCGGATGTTTCGCGCAAAGTCGAAGCCCAAAGCAAAAGGCCTCGTTGCTTTCGCAACGAGGCCTTTTATTCTTCGGTGTTTGTCATTACCAACACCAGGAATTCTGGTGGGTAGTACTGGGATCGAACCAGTGACCCCTGCCGTGTGAAGGCAGTGCTCTACCGCTGAGCTAACCACCCGAAGAAATTGAGATTATGCAGGGCGTTTCCGATCTTGTAAAGCCATTTTTTAAGCATTTTGCGCATCAGCCGCATTAGCTTCGGCGGGGGCCGGCTCGGTGCGCCAAACCGACGTCCCTTTGATCGCCTTGTCGAGACCATCGAGCACGGCGTTGTGTTCTGCGACTTCTTCGTCGCTTGCCATGATCACCGGCAGATCGATCGACTCGAGTTGCATGCGCGGCGCGGCGGCTGCCCCGGGCGCGGCGTGTTCGCCCAGCATGTCGATGACGAGGCTTTCCTGGCCGCGCGTCATCGCCAGGTAGACCTCGGCGAGCAGCTCCGAGTCGAGCAGCGCGCCGTGCAGCGTGCGGTGCGCATTGCTGATGCCGAAACGATCGCACAGGGCGTCGAGCGAGTTGCGCTTGCCGGGGAAGATCTGCTTGGCCTGCACGAGCGTGTCGATCACGTCGCCGCAGTGTTCCTTGAACCCGGGCTTGTCGAGCAGCGCGAGTTCGGCGTCGAGAAAGCCGATGTCGAACGGCGCGTTGTGGATGATGATATCCGCGTCGCGAATGAAGTCGAGGATCTCGTCCGCGACTTCGGCGAACTTCGGCTTGTCGGAGAGGAACTCGGTCGTGAGGCCGTGCACGGCGAGTGCGCCCGGGTCGCTGTCACGCCCCGGGTTCACATAGAAGTGCAGGTTGTTGCCCGTGAGCCGGCGATTCACCAGCTCGACGCAGCCGATTTCGATGATGCGGTCGCCCGTGCGGGCGTTCAGGCCGGTGGTTTCAGTATCGAGAATGATCTGGCGCATGTCTTGTAAAGCGTGAAAGCGTGGAGCAGCCGCGCGAAGCGGTCTCAGAGTTCGGCGAGCGTGGCGACGCCGCGGTTCGCGAGCGCGTCGGCGCGCTCGTTCTCCGGGTGGCCGGCGTGACCCTTCACCCAGCGCCACTCGATCTCGTGCTGGGCGACGAGCGAGTCCAGACGCTTCCAGAGGTCGTCGTTCTTGACCGGCGTTTTGGCGGCCGTCATCCAGTTCTTTTTCTTCCAGCCGTGAATCCACTCGCTGATGCCTTTTTGCACGTACTGCGAGTCGGTGTGCACGATCACCTTGCACGGGCGCTTGAGCGCGTCGAGTGCGGCGATCACCGCCGTCAACTCCATGCGGTTGTTGGTCGTGCCGGCCTCGCCGCCGAACAGTTCCTTTTCCTGCGCGCCAAAGCGCAGCAGCGCGCCCCAGCCGCCCGGGCCTGGGTTGCCCTTGCAGGCGCCGTCCGTGAAGATTTCGACGAAGTCGGGTGTGCTCATGAGTCCTTGTTGCGTGTTGGGGAAGGGGTGGTGGCGGCAGGCTTCAGGCTCGCGGCCAGCACCGGCTTCTTGACCTTCAGTGGCCCGACGAGGCGCATGCCGCGCACGCGCTTGATCGCCGTCACCATATAGATAGCGCCGAAAATCGGCCACCAGCGGTCGCCGGCGGCTTCCATGAAGCCGTAGCGGCCAAGCCACTGGTCCGTCGCGAGCGGCGGACGATAACAGCCGAAGCGCCCGCGTTCAAGCTCGAAGCCAAGCAGCTTGATCCAGTCTTTCAGGCGCGTGAAGGCGATCAGGTCCTGGCGCGCGGGCAGGAACGGATGGCCGGTCAGCTTGCCGACCGACTGGCGCGCGCCCCACAGCGAAAGCGAGTTGAAACCGACGATCAGCAATTGCCCTTCAGGCATCAGCACACGTTCGGCTTCGCGCAGCAGGCGGTGTGGGTCGCTCGTGAATTCGAGCGTGTGCGGCATCACGATCAGGTCGACGCTCTGTGCCTCGAACGGCAGATCGAGATAGTCGCACCATACGGTGCTGCGGCCCGTGGGCGCGTGAAGCAACGAACTGCCGTCCGCAGCGGGGGTGCGGTCTTGCGTTGCGCCGCCCGCGCCGGGCAACGTTTGCCCGCCGTTCGGGTGCGCATGGGCCGACGCGCCGGGTACGGAGTAGGGGGCGCTTGCAGCACTGGCGGCGTCGAGCACGAGGCCGCGGCACGACATGCGGTTCTCGCGCAGGGCGTCGAGCTGCGGCAGGCCGAGCTGCAGCGCATGGTAGCCGAACACGTTCGATACCACGCGGTCGAGCTGCTCCTGCTCCCAGCCGAGCACATACCTGCCAGCGGGCGAGGCGGTCCAGGCAGGCCAGTCTATAATCAATCGGTCAGACATGTCGAAGAATACGTCGCCCCATGAAGAGTCCGCTTGAGTACGCGCGTTCGAGCGATACGTGCGCCTACGAGTACGTACCGGTTCCGGCTTTTGAAGACAATTACATCTGGGTCGTTTCGGACGGCCAGAATGCCGTTGCCGTCGATCCGGGCGACGCCGCTCCGGTTCGCGCGTACCTCGCGAAGCGCGGCTGGCGGCTTGTCGCTATTTTACTCACCCATCACCACAACGACCATGTCGGCGGTGTGGCGGACCTGCTCGCCGACACCCGCGTGCCCGTCTACGGCCCGGCCGGCGAGGCGCTCGGCCCGCTCGATGCGTTCGTCACGCGCGTGAAGGGTGGCGACGCCGTCCATCTGGGTGCGCCCGCGCTCGACTTGACGGTGATTGACGTGCCGGGCCATACGCGTGGCCACATTGCCTATTTCCAGGCAGCGGATGCCGCCGGCACGCCGCACGTCTTCTGCGGCGACACGCTCTTTGCCTGCGGCTGCGGCCGCCTCTTCGAGGGTACGCCCGCGCAGATGCTCGACTCGCTCGACGCGCTCGCGGCGCTGCCCGGCAATACCCATGTGCATTGCGCACACGAATACACGTTGTCGAACATTCGCTTCGCGCTCGCCTGCGATCCCGGGAACGCCGATCTGCGCGACTGGAGCCGCGAGGCGGCGGCGCTGCGCGAGCGCGGCGTGCCGACGCTGCCCACGACGATCGCGCACGAGCGCGCCGTCAATCCTTTTCTGCGCGCGGGTGATGCGGCGGTGCAAGCCGCGCTTACCGAGGCGCTGCACGAATCGGTGCCGGACCGGCTTGCGGCTTTCGCAATGATGCGTGAATGGAAGAATCGGTTCCGCTGACCCGACCAGGTCAGGGGGCATGCTCAACCCAATCGTATGGAATCACGCCCAAGCTGCGGATTTCATGGCTTTTTTTCCATTAATTCCGATTGACGGAAACGGACACGTTCCGTACTATCGGCTGCAAATTCCAGCCATGCGGATGTAGATTTTCATGCGATTCATTATCAGTGCGCTGCTGGTCCTCATGCTTGCCGCCTGTGCGAGCGGGGGACCGTCTGCGAGTTCTCAAGCACCAGCCAACGCCCAGGCCAACGCCGACCTCATTCGTAAGACCTCCGCCGCGAAGGAAACCATTAACGTCGATCAAGGCTCCGTCGATCAGCTCACGAGCCCCGACGCCGACCTCTGGGCGCGCATTCGCCGCGGCTTCCAGATGCCCGACCTGCAGAGCGACCTCGTCGACATGAACGCCAACTGGTACGCCCAGCGGCCGGACTACGTCGCGCGCATGACCGAGCGTTCGCAGAAGTACCTGTATCACATCGTCGAAGAGCTCGAGGCGCGTCATATGCCTACCGAGCTCGCGCTGCTCCCGTTCATCGAGTCCGCGTATAACCCACAGGCACTGTCGGTCGCGAAGGCCGCCGGCATGTGGCAGTTCGTGCCGGGCACGGGCCGCACCTATAACCTCAAGCAGAACATGTGGCAGGACGAGCGCCGTGACGTGCTGGCGTCGACCAGTGCCGCGCTCGACTATCTCTCGCGCCTGCACGACATGTTCGGCGACTGGTATCTCGCGCTGGCCGCCTACAACTGGGGCGAGGGCAACGTGCAGCGCGCCATCGCGCGCAACGAGGCGGCGGGCCTGCCGACCGACTACCAAAGCCTGCGCATGCCCAGCGAAACGCGTAACTACGTGCCGAAGCTGCAGGCGGTCAAGAACATCGTGATGAACCCGCAGCAGTACGGCCTCACGCTGCCGTCCATTCCGAACCACCCGTATTTCGTGACGGTCACGACCTCGCACGATATCGACGTGGACGTCGCCGCCAAGCTCGCGAACATGACGACCGACGAGTTCCGCTCGCTCAACCCGTCGTTCAAGAAACCCGTGATTCTCGGCGCGACCGACCCGCAGATCCTGCTGCCGTTCGACAACGCGAGCGCGTTCGAGCGCAACCTGAAGGCCTATTCCGGCCAGCTTTCGTCGTGGACCGTCTACACGACCGACTCGCGCGCCACGCCGGCGGCGATCGCGCAGAAGATCGGCGTGGACGCCGACACGCTGATGTCGGTCAACAAGATTCCGGCGGGCATGCGCCTGAAGGCGGGGTCGACGCTCGTGGTGCCGCGCACCGACGACGGCGACGACGAAGACATCAGCGCAGACGTGGCGGAAAGCGCCGTGCTGGCCATGGAGCCAGACGTGCCCGACACACGCAAGATGCTGATCCGCGTGCGCCGCAAGCAGTCGATGGACGCGGTGGCGGGCCGCTATGGCGTGTCGCTCGGCCAGTTGAAGGCATGGAACAAGACCCGCCGCGACTACGTCGCGCCGGGCCAGGTGCTGGTTTTGCACGTGCCGGTCAACAAGGCAATGCCGAGCGAACCGGGGCCGGAGCGTCTGGCAACGAACGTTTCTGGCGGTGGCGTGCAGCGAATTGGCACCCGCGTTGCAGACACCGGGTCGAAGTCGCGATACGATAAGAAGCACGGTCGCGCGCGCACCGAGGTCGTCAAGGTTTCCGAACCGGTCAAGGCCAGGACGGTCAGCGCTGCGCCCAGCAAGGCGTCGAAGGGTGCGGCGAGCCGCCCGAAGGCCGAAACCCACGCGCAGAAGCACCAGACAAAATAGCGGCAGGCGAAGGGTGCTCAAACATGCGTTGCGGGGGCAGCGCATGGTATTTCGCTCCGATCACTTTTCCGTTTTTGTTGTCTTTGACGCCGTCACCCCGCCAGGTGGCGGCGTTTTCGTTGGTGGGTGCAAAAAAAGCGGGCGCAATTCCGGGCGGCGCCGAGCCGCCGACGCTTGCCGCCGTGCCCCCGCCCGCTATAGTGGAAAGGGCTGCGCACCGGGCTGCGAGCACGCTTCCCGTCGCCAGCGTCATCCTGAAATTTGAAGGAAAGATGACTTTCGCGCTATAATTCAAAGGTTTGAGCTTATCAACCCGCACCCTAGCGCCTACCTCCTCCCATCCGTTCATCCGCCGCCCGCGTTTCATCGTCAACTGGCCGGCTGCCGCCCGATCCTGCGTCACAAACGCGCGCTCGTGGCCCGGCGCCACAACGGTCGACCACACGAAGAAGTCGCGCAAGCGAGCGCGCCGCGCGCGCATCCTGATCCTCACAGAAAAGGATGCCGACGCCGCAGCCGCTCCCAGGTCGCAAGATCGCAACGTCGGATAACAGGTCGGCACAGGGTGCTCCCCCAAGGAGTCTCCCGTGTTGCCGTCATTCTCTCCCGCTCTGCTCGCGCTCGCCGACGGCACGGTCTTTCGTGGTTACTCGATCGGCGCGCCGGGTCATACGATCGGTGAAGTCGTGTTCAACACGGCCATCACCGGTTATCAGGAAATCCTGACCGACCCGAGCTACGCTCGCCAGATCGTCACCCTGACGTATCCGCATATCGGCAACGTCGGCGTCAACGCCGAAGACGTCGAAGCCACGAAAGTCCATGCCGCCGGTCTGATCATCCGCGACCTGCCCGTGCTCGCCTCGAACTTCCGCATGGAGCGCACGCTCGGCCAGTATCTGAAGGACGAAGGCGTGGTCGCCATCGCCGGCATCGATACGCGCAAGCTCACGCGTATCCTGCGCGACAAGGGCGCGCAGAACGGCGCGATCCTCGCAGGCTCCGACGACGCAGCGTTGGCCATCGAACTCGCGCGCTCGTTCCCGGGCCTCGCGGGCATGGACCTCGCCAAGGTCGTGTCGACCGGAAAGCCGTACCAGTGGAACACCACGGAATGGCGTCTGGGCGAAGGCTACGGCACGCAATCGGCACCGAAGTACAAAGTCGTGGCGTTCGACTACGGCGTGAAGCAGAACATCCTGCGCATGCTGGCCGAGCGCGGCTGCGACGTCACGGTGCTGCCGGCTCAGGCTACGGCTGAAGACGCATTCGCATTGAACCCGGACGGCGTGTTCCTCTCGAACGGCCCCGGCGACCCGGAACCCTGCGACTACGCAATCAAGGCAACGCAAGCCTTCATCGAGCGCGGCATCCCGACCTTCGGCATTTGCCTCGGCCACCAGATCATGGGTCTGGCCGTGGGCGCCAAGACCATGAAGATGAAGACGGGCCACCACGGCGCGAACCATCCGGTAAAGGATCTCGGCGACGGCCGCGTCGTCATCACGTCGCAGAACCACGGCTTCGCGGTGGACGCCGCCACGTTGCCCGCGAACACGCGCGTCACGCACGTTTCGCTGTTCGACGGCACGCTGCAAGGGTTCGAGCTGACCGACAAGCCCGCGTTCTGCTTCCAGGGGCACCCGGAAGCATCGCCGGGTCCGCAGGACATCGGCTATCTGTTCGACCGCTTCACGGCGCTGATGGACAAGGCGAAGGCGGCGTAAGCGCCGCATCAAGCGAAAGAGCGGAGCAGGGTGCGCAGCGAGCCGGTTTGAAGAACGGCCCACGCGCGCACCCGGGCGGCAAGCAGTCAGCCGCCAGGCGTAAAAGACACAGGAATATTTAGCGAGAGCGTTATGCCCAAGCGGACAGACATCAAGAGCATTCTCATCATCGGCGCGGGTCCGATCATCATCGGCCAGGCGTGCGAGTTCGACTATTCGGGCGCGCAGGCATGCAAGGCGCTGCGTGAAGAAGGCTACAAGGTCATCCTCGTCAACAGCAATCCGGCGACGATCATGACCGACCCGAACACGGCCGACGTCACCTACATCGAGCCGATCACGTGGGAAGTGGTGGAGCGCATCATCGAAAAGGAGCGCCCCGACGCGATCCTGCCGACGATGGGCGGCCAGACCGCGCTGAACTGCGCGCTCGACCTGCACCACCACGGCGTGCTGACGAAGTACAACGTCGAGCTGATCGGCGCTTCGCCGGAAGCCATCGACAAGGCCGAAGACCGCCAGAAGTTCAAGGACGCGATGACCAGGATCGGTCTCGGTTCGGCAAAGTCGGGCGTCGCGCACTCGATGGAAGAGGCGCTCAAGGTGCAAGGCGAAATCGCCGAGGCCACCGGCTCGGGCGGCTACCCGGTCGTGATCCGTCCGTCGTTCACGCTCGGCGGTTCGGGCGGCGGCATTGCCTACAACCGTGAAGAGTTCGAAGAGATCTGCAAGCGCGGTCTCGACCTGTCGCCCACGCGCGAACTGCTAATCGAAGAATCGCTGCTCGGCTGGAAGGAATACGAGATGGAAGTGGTCCGCGACAAGGCGGATAACTGCATCATCGTCTGCTCGATCGAAAACCTCGACCCGATGGGCATCCACACCGGCGACTCGATCACGGTCGCGCCGGCGCAAACGCTCACCGACAAGGAATACCAGATCCTGCGCGACGCCTCGCTCGCTGTGCTGCGCGAAATCGGCGTGGATACGGGCGGTTCGAACGTCCAGTTCTCGATCGACCCGCGCACGGGCCGCATGATCGTGATCGAAATGAACCCGCGCGTCTCGCGTTCGTCGGCGCTCGCGTCGAAGGCCACGGGCTTCCCGATTGCCAAGGTCGCGGCGAAGCTGGCCGTCGGCTACACGCTCGACGAACTGAAGAACGAAATCACCGGCGGCCAGACGCCGGCGTCGTTCGAGCCGACCATCGATTACGTCGTCACGAAGATTCCGCGTTTCGCGTTCGAGAAGTTCCGCGAAGCTGATCCGCGCCTCACCACGCAGATGAAGTCGGTGGGCGAAGTCATGGCGATTGGCCGTACGTTCCAGGAGTCGTTCCAGAAGGCGCTGCGCGGTCTGGAAGTCGGCGTGGACGGTCTGGACGAAAAGACCACGAGCCGCGACGAGATCATCCGCGAGATCGGCGAAGCCGGTCCGGACCGCATCTGGTACGTGGGCGACGCGTTCCGCGTGGGCATGACGCGCGAAGAGATCTTCGAAGAAACCGCGATTGACCCGTGGTTCCTCGCGCAGATCGAAGAGATCGTCAAGAAGGAAGAGGCCGCGCGCGGCCGCACGCTCGAAAGCCTCTCGAAGGACGAACTGCGCTATCTGAAGCAGAGCGGTTTCTCGGATCGCCGTCTGGCGAAGCTGCTCGGCGCGAACGCGGCCGACGTGCGCCGCCGCCGTATCGAGCTGAACGTGCGCCCGGTCTACAAGCGCGTGGACACGTGCGCGGCCGAGTTCGCGACGAAGACCGCCTACATGTACTCGACCTATGAGGACGAGTGCGAGGCAAACCCGACCACGAACAAGAAGATCATGGTGCTGGGCGGCGGCCCGAACCGGATCGGCCAGGGCATCGAGTTCGACTACTGCTGCGTGCATGCCGCGCTCGCGATGCGCGAAGACGGCTACGAAACGATCATGGTCAACTGCAACCCGGAAACGGTTTCGACCGACTACGACACGTCCGACCGCCTGTACTTCGAGCCGCTCACGCTCGAAGACGTGCTCGAAGTCGTGGATCTGGAAAAGCCGGTTGGCGTGATCGTGCAGTACGGCGGCCAGACGCCGCTGAAGCTCGCGCTCGACCTCGAGGCGAACGGTGTGCCTATCGTCGGTACGTCGCCGGACATGATCGACGCCGCAGAAGACCGCGAGCGCTTCCAGAAGCTGCTGCAGGAGCTGAACCTGCGCCAGCCGCCGAACCGCACCGCACGCGCCGAAGACGAAGCGCTCAAGCTCGCCGACGAAATCGGCTACCCGCTCGTCGTGCGTCCGTCGTACGTGCTGGGCGGCCGCGCCATGGAAATCGTCCACGAGCCGCGCGACCTCGAGCGCTACATGCGCGAGGCCGTGAAGGTGTCGAACGATTCGCCGGTGCTGCTCGACCGCTTCCTGAACGACGCAATCGAATGCGACGTGGACTGCATCTCCGATGGCGAAGCCGTGTTCATCGGCGGCGTGATGGAGCACATCGAGCAAGCGGGCGTGCACTCGGGCGACTCGGCATGCTCGCTGCCGCCGTACTCGCTTTCGCAGGAAACGGTTGCCGAACTCAAGCGTCAAACGGGCGCGATGGCCAAGGCGCTGAACGTGGTCGGCCTGATGAACGTGCAGTTCGCGATCCAGCAAGTGCCACAGGATGACGGTTCGAAGAAGGACATCATCTACGTGCTGGAAGTGAACCCGCGCGCTTCGCGTACCGTGCCGTACGTGTCGAAGGCGACCAGCCTGCCGCTCGCGAAGATCGCGGCGCGCGCGATGGTCGGCCAGAAGCTGGCGGACCAGGGCGTGACGAAGGAAGTCGTGCCGCCGTACTTCAGCGTGAAGGAAGCGGTCTTCCCGTTCGTGAAGTTCCCGACTGTCGACCCCGTGCTCGGACCGGAAATGCGTTCCACGGGCGAAGTGATGGGCGTGGGCAAGACGTTCGGCGAAGCGCTCTTCAAGTCGCAGCTCGCAGCGGGCTCGCGCCTGCCGGAGTCGGGCACCGTCTTCATCACGGTGATGGACGCTGACAAGCCCAAGGCCGTGGAAGTCGCGCGCATGCTCCACGAGCTCGGCTACCCGATCGTCGCCACGCGCGGCACGGCTGCCGCGATCGAGGCGGCCGGCGTGCCGGTGAAGATCGTGAACAAGGTGAAGGACGGCCGTCCGCACATCGTCGACATGATCAAGAACGGCGAGATTTCGCTCGTCTTCACAACCGTCGACGAAACGCGCGCGGCGATCGCCGATTCGCGTTCGATCCGCATGAGCGCGCAGGCCAACAAGGTCACGTACTACACGACGATGTCGGGCGCACGCGCGGCCGTCGAGGGTCTGCGCTACCTGAAGAACCTGGAAGTCTATGATTTACAAGGCCTCCATGCTCGCCTAAACTAAGGCTTCAATTGTCTGTCTAACGCTCGACGAGGCAGGCTAAAAAAGCTGAATGTGCCGCGGTTAAGCGGCGTCCCAACAGGGTTTTCAGGCTGCGCCAGACCGCGCGGCCGCCCTCGCGGGATGCACTTAACCGCGGAATTTTTTTTATGGCCGCAACGTGCGCGACAAGCGTGTGTGGCGCGGTCTTCTTTAGGCCCTTGTGGGCCGTACGAGTTGTTTATGAGCACGATTCCCTTGACCAAGCGCGGTGCAGACCAACTCCGCGGAGAGTTGCAACGCCTGAAATCCGTCGAGCGTCCGGCGGTCATCAATTCGATCGCGGAAGCGCGTGCGCAGGGCGATCTGTCGGAAAACGCGGAATACGACGCCGCAAAGGAAAAGCAGGGCTTCATCGAAGGCCGCATCGCCGAGATCGAGTCGAAGCTGGCGGCCGCGCAGATCATCGACCCGGCCACGCTCGAAGCGGATGGCCGCGTGGTGTTCGGCTCGACCGTGGATCTCGAAGACCTCGATTCGGGGAAGACGGTGACCTACCAGATCGTCGGCGACGACGAAGCCGACCTCGAGCACGGCCTGATCTCGGTGAGCTCGCCCATCGCACGCGCGCTGATCGGCAAGTCCGAAGGCGATGTCGCCCAAGTGCAGGCCCCCAGCGGCGTGCGCGAGTACGAGGTCATCGAGGTTCGCTACGTCTGAGGGCGCATCGAGGTGAGTACTGCAAGCCACGTGGGTTCCGCCACTCCCGTTTCGCTCGTTCCGCACCGGCTTTTCGGGCTGCTGGCCATGCTGTGGGTCGGCAGCCAGCTGACCATCGGCTATGCGGTCGCGCCCGTCTTGTTCGCATCGCTCGAAAGGGTGGTGGCCGGCGAACTCGCCGCGCAGCTCTTTCGCCTCGAAGGCATGATCGGCGTGGTGTGCGGCGTGCTGATGCTCGGGCTCTCGAGCGTACTCGCGCGCCGCGGCGCGTTGGGCTATCGGCGGCTGCGCTGGATTCTGGCCGCCATGCTGCTGTGTGTGCTGATCGGCTATTTCGCGCTGCAGCCGTTCATGAATGCGCTGCGCGTTCAAGCAATGAGCGCGGGCATGGATGTGGCCAGTTCGCCGTATGCGAGCCGCTTCGGCTTGCTGCACGGCGTGTCGAGCCTGTTCTATCTCGTGCAGAGCCTGCTGGGCGCGTGGCTCGTCTGGCTGCTGCCTTCGGCGCGCGGCACGCTGCCGCAGCGCGTGGAAGCCGCTCCGCGCTGATAGCGACCTGAAGCCGAGTCAGGTGAAAAAAAAGCGCGGCTCGATGGCCGCGCTTTTTTACTTCGAACCCTGGTGGGCCCGCTTGGAGCTGGTTTGGCGCTTCTTGGCACGCTTGATGTTGCCGCCTTGCGTGACACGCTCGTTGCCCTTGACCGTCACCTTTTGGGCCTTCGGCTTGCGCATGGGGTTGTCGCTGGCCTTGACGACCTTGACGGTGCGCGGAGCGGCGCCACGCTTGCCCGCTTCACGCGCGCTCGGTACGTCGGCGGACGGGCGCGACACGGTGCCGCGGGCGCCGGCGCGCGCGGTGGTGCCCTTCGCCTTGGCTTCCTCGGGCTTGTAGATGACGAGCAGCTTGCCGATGTGCTGGATCGGGGCGGCATTCAGGCGGTCGCAGATCTCTTCGTAGATCGCGAGGCGCTCTTCGCGCTCGTCGCCGAACACGCGCACCTTGATGAGCTGGTGCGCGGAAAGGTGAACCTTGATTTCCTTGAGCACGGCGTCGGTCAGTCCCTCGGCGCCGATGAGCACCACCGGTTTGAGCGCGTGAGCCTGGGAGCGCAGCTCGGAGCGCTGTTCGGCGGAAAGAGTGAGGGCGGGCATGGGATGTGGCAGACTCGACTAAAATGACGGCGCCGCGCGGGTCGACAGGCATGAATTGACAACCTGGGCAGACGTGAATGCGGTCCGCGAATAGCGGGCCGCCAGCGGGCAAAGCGCGTCGGAACAACGGAAAACCGTGGGGAGCGGCAGGGCGCGGGCAAAAAACGCCGGCGGAGAAACGAACATCCGGCCAAGCGGGCCGCGACGGCCGCACGAATAAAACGCGTATTATCCGCTAAAAGCGCGGAATCACGCAGCAAGAGTTCATCTTTAATGGCAAAAAATCGCTTCAACCAGTCGTGGCTGCACGACCATATCAACGACCCGTACGTGAAAATGGCGCAGCGGGAGGGCTATCGCGCTCGCGCCGCCTACAAGCTCAAGGAAATCGACGAGCAGGACAAGTTGATCCACTCCGGCATGCTGATCGTGGACCTCGGCGCCGCGCCCGGCAGCTGGAGCCAGTACGCTCGCAACAAACTCGCGCAGAGCACGAAGCGCGACGACCAGCGGCAGGGTGGAATCGACGGCACGATCATCGCGCTCGATCTCCTGCCCATGGAACCCATCTCCGACGTGCAGTTCCTGCAGGGCGACTTCCGCGAGGACGCCGTGCTCGCGCAACTGGAAGAATTGATGGGTGGGCGCCCGGTCGATCTTGTAATTTCGGACATGGCGCCCAATCTCTCGGGGGTCGCGTCGGCCGACGCGGCGCGCATCGAGCACGTGTGCGATCTGGCGCTCGAGTTTTCGCAGAATCATCTGAAACCCGATGGAGCCCTTTTAGTCAAATGCTTCCACGGCAGCGGTTACAGTCAGATCGTCGAGAAGTTCAAGCAGCAATTCAAGGTCGTGGCGGCGCGCAAGCCGAAGGCTTCGCGCGATAAATCGTCCGAAACGTTTATATTGGGTAAACATCTGAAGCGTCCCCGTTAAACGGGGCATGATTGCCGTGCAAAAGGCGCAATCTGGTCGCAAAATGGCCCCGAGAGGCGGTCAGGACAAGGCGCTCGGGCTATTCCTGCGGTAGCGAAACGTTATGGCAGGGGTCCGTGTACTGGATTAGAATGCTTTGGTGGTGTCGCAAGGCAAATGTAGGCGCCCATCTATGAGTGAAGGAGTGGTGCTTTGAACAACAACATGTTTTCGAAGGCAGCAGTGTGGCTGGTAATCGCACTGGTGCTGTTTACGGTGTTCAAGCAGTTCGACAAGCCCCGTGTCCAGGAAGGCGTTTCCTATTCGCAGTTCATGGACGACGCGAAGAACGGCAAGGTCAAGACTGTCGTGGTGCAGGGGCGGAACCTCACGGTCACTCCGGCTGATGGCCAGAAATACCAGATCGTCTCCCCGGGTGACATCTGGATGGTCGGCGACCTGATGAAATATGGCGTACAGGTGAGCGGCAAGGCTGATGAAGAGCCGAATGCGCTGGTTTCCGCGCTGTATTACCTCGGGCCAACCATCCTCATCATCGTGTTCTGGTTCTACATGATGAGACAGATGCAGGGGGGCGGCAAAGGCGGGGCGTTCTCCTTTGGTAAATCGCGCGCCCGCTTGATCGACGAGAACAACAACGCGGTCAACTTCTCCGACGTCGCGGGCTGCGACGAAGCCAAGGAAGAAGTGTCGGAACTCGTCGACTTCCTGCGCGATCCGCAAAAATTCCAGAAGCTGGGTGGACGCATTCCGCGCGGCGTGCTGCTCGTTGGCCCTCCGGGTACGGGTAAGACGCTGCTTGCGCGCGCCATTGCCGGCGAAGCGAAGGTGCCGTTCTTCAGCATCTCGGGTTCGGACTTCGTCGAAATGTTCGTCGGCGTGGGCGCGGCCCGCGTGCGCGACATGTTCGAGCAGGCCAAGAAGCATGCGCCGTGTATCGTGTTCATCGACGAAATCGACGCGGTCGGTCGCCATCGTGGCGCCGGCATGGGCGGCGGCAACGACGAGCGCGAGCAGACGCTGAACCAGATGCTGGTCGAGATGGACGGCTTCGAGGCGAACTCGGGCGTTATCGTGATCGCGGCAACCAACCGTTCGGACGTGCTCGACAAGGCGCTGCTGCGTCCGGGCCGTTTCGACCGCCAGGTGTATGTGGGCCTGCCGGACATTCGCGGCCGCGAGCAGATCATGAAGGTCCACCTGCGCAAGGTGCCGATCGCCAACGACGTGGATGCAGCGGTCATCGCGCGCGGCACGCCGGGCTTCTCGGGTGCTGACCTGGCGAACCTCGTGAACGAAGCGGCGCTGTTTGCGGCGCGCCGCGGCAAGCGTATCGTCGAGATGCAGGACTTCGAAGACGCAAAGGACAAGATCTTCATGGGTCCGGAGCGCAAGTCGGCTGTCATCCGCGAAGAAGCGAAGCGCGCCACGGCGTACCACGAGTCGGGTCACGCGGTTGTCGCGAAGCTGCTGCCGAAGGCGGACCCGGTGCACAAGGTCACGATCATCCCGCGCGGTCGCGCGCTCGGCGTGACGTGGCAGTTGCCCGAGCACGACAACGAAACGTACTCGAAGGACTATCTGCTGGATCGTCTGGCCATTCTGTTCGGCGGCCGTGTGGCGGAAGAGCTGTTCATGAACCTGATCAGCACGGGCGCCTCGGACGACTTCAACAAGGCGACGCAAACGGCCCGCGCCATGGTGACACGCTTTGGCATGACCGACGCGCTCGGACCGATGGTCTACGCCGACGACGACAACGAAGCCTCCCCGTTCGGCAAGGGCTTCACGCGCGCGATTTCGGAAGCGACGCAGCAGAAGGTCGACGCGGAAATCCGCCGCGTGCTCGACGAGCAGTACAACCTCGCGAAGCGCCTGCTCGACGAGAACCGCGACAAGGTCGAAGCCATGACCGCGGCACTCATGGAGTGGGAAACGATCGACGCCGACCAGATCAACGACATCATGGCCGGCCGTCCGCCGCGCTCGCCGAAGAGCACGCCGTCGCCGGGCGATGCGTCGTCGGGTGGCAGCACCGGCACCGAGGTCAAGCCCGGTAGCGCCACCGCACCGGCGTGATCCTGATCGAGTAAAGTTGCGGGCCGGTGTGATGTTCACATCGGCCCGTTTTGCATTTCTGGCGTGCCGCTGTGCCGCCGCATCTCGTTACACATCTGACGTTTCTTGACGTGCCCAACATCTCCTCGCAAGGTAGTCTCCCACCTGAACCGCTCGCCTGCGGCCGCTTCACGCTGACTTTCGAGCGTCCGCTCGTCATGGGCATCCTCAACGCAACGCCCGACTCGTTTTCCGACGGCGGTCGCTATATCGCTTTCGGCGACGCCCTGCGCCGCGCCGAACAGATGATGCTCGACGGCGTCGATATCATCGACATTGGCGGTGAGTCGACGCGGCCGGGCGCGCCGCCCGTGCCGCTCGACGAGGAACTCGAACGCGTGATTCCGCTCGTGGAAAAGCTCAAGGGCGCGAACCTGCCGCTGTCGATCGACACGTACAAGCCCGAAGTCATGCGCGCGGCGCTCGCGGCAGGCGCCGACATGATCAACGACATCTGGGGTTTCCGGATGCCCGGCGCGATTGAGGCCGTGCGCGGCAGCGACTGCGGGCTGTGCGTGATGCACATGCTCGGCGAGCCTCAGACGATGCAGCTGGGCGAGCCCGACTACGTGGACGTCGTGCGCGAGGTGCGCGAGTTTCTCGCCCGGCGTTGTGCCGAACTCGAAGCGGCGGGCGTGGCGAAGGCGCGCATCAGCGTGGACCCGGGCTTCGGCTTTGGCAAGTCGGTGGTCGAGCACAATTACGCGCTGCTCGCGCACCTGCCCGAGACGGCGCCCGAGGTTGCGGCAGGCGTCGCGCCGTATCCGATCCTTGCCGGCATGTCGCGCAAGTCGATGCTCGGCGCGCTCGTGAACCGGCCCGCGCCCGAACGCGTCGCGGCGAGCGTGGGGGCCGCCGTGTGCGCGGCACAGCGCGGCGCGGCGATCATTCGCGTGCACGACGTTGCGCCCACCGTGGACGCGCTCAAGATCTGGGCGGCGATGCGCGACGCGATGTCCGTCGGTACGTTGGACACACAAGGCTGAGCCATTGCCTGGAAGAACGCTGACGGCCACGAAGTGCGCCGGAGCGGATCCGGGCGGCCACAATACAGGACAAAGCAGCACCAAACCGAGGGGTAGAAAGATGGGACGTCGTTATTTCGGAACTGATGGAGTGCGTGGCAAGGTCGGCGAGGCGCCGATCACGCCCGATTTCGTGCTTCGGCTAGGCTACGCCGCGGGCAAGGTGCTCGCGGGCTCGGCGGCGGCATCCGGGCCGCGCCCGTCCGTGCTGATCGGCAAGGACACGCGTATTTCAGGCTATATGCTCGAAGCCTCCCTGGAAGCGGGGCTTTCGGCTGCGGGCATCGACGTGATGCTGGCCGGTCCGATGACGACGCCCGGCATCGCCTATCTCACGCGCGCGCTGCGGCTCGCCGCGGGCGTCGTGATCAGCGCGTCGCACAATCCGTACTACGACAACGGCATCAAGTTCTTCTCCGCCGACGGCAACAAGCTCCCCGATGAGGTGGAGACGCAAATCGAAGAGCAGCTCGAGCAGCCGCTTGCCTGCGCGCCGTCCGAGCAGCTTGGCCGCGCACGCCGCCTGCACGACGCGGGCGGGCGCTACATCGAGTTCTGCAAGAGCACGTTCCCGCAGGCGTTCAATCTGCGCGGCCTGAAGCTCGTGATCGACTGCGCCAACGGTGCGGGGTATGACATCGCGCCGCACGTGTTCCACGAGCTGGGCGCGGACGTGATTCCGATCGGTGTGTCGCCGAACGGTTTCAACATCAACGATGGCGTGGGCGCGACCGCGCCTGACGCGCTCGTGCGCGCCGTGCGCGCGAATCACGCGGATCTCGGTATCGCGCTCGACGGCGACGCCGACCGCCTCCAGGTGGTCGATGCACATGGCCGCCTCTATAACGGCGACGAGTTGCTCTACGTGCTCGTAAAGGACCGCATCGCGACCGACGGCAAGGTCGAAGGCGCGGTGGGCACGCTCATGACCAATCTCGCGGTGGAGCAGGCGCTCGAAGGCCTCGGGGTACAGCTGGTGCGCGCAAACGTGGGCGATCGCTACGTGCTGGAGCAACTGCGCGAGCGCGGCTGGCAGCTCGGCGCCGAAGGCTCGGGCCACATTCTTTCGCTCGACCGTCACACGACCGGCGACGGCATCGTCTCGGCGCTGCTCGTGCTCGCGGCGATGAAGCGCAGCGGCAAGACGATCGCGCAACTGCTCGACGGCGTGAAACTGTTTCCGCAGAAGCTCATCAACGTGCGCATCGCGCACGGCGCCGACTGGAAGGGCAACGCCGCGATCCAGCAGTCGATCGCTTCCGCCGAGGCGGAATTGAAGGGCCGGGGCCGTGTGCTGATCCGCGCTTCGGGCACGGAGCCGGTGCTGCGCGTGATGGTCGAGGCGCGCGAGGAGCGCGACACCGTGCACTACGCCGAGGCGATCGCCAGCGTGGTCAAGCGTTCGATCGCGTGATCGCCGGCTATTAAGTTACGCGACTGAGTCACGCCAGCGCCGAACCGATGAGCACGACGTTGCAATCCGCCGGCGTGCTCATCTTTTTGGGTGCATCCTTTTTTTGCGATTTTTTCGGCGTCACGGCGAAAGCAGGCAAACGTTTAAAACAATCGCATAACGGTTTGCAAACCACTTTCGAGGGATTCCTCGAATTTTTTCATCGGACCCCTGGGCGGTCTCCGAACGCCCACCTGGCGGCCTTTTCAGCCGCTGCAGCCCTTGCGGGCCATGCCGCAACCGCGCCTGGCAAACCGCCCGATACGCATATCCACGCGCCTTTCAGCCAGTAATCGAACTGTCACGTTCGCTTCATGAATCGTCACGGTACTGTCACAGAGACCCCCTAAGCTTCGCGGTGTCGTTCATCCGCTCACACACTGGAGGTCTCATGAAATTGATGCAAACCGCGCTCGCTGGCGTTGCTGGCGCGCTCTTCGCGATTGCAGCGCAGGCTGCTGACATCACCGGCGCGGGTAGCACCTTCGCAGCACCGATCTACACGAAATGGGCGGATGCCTATCAAAAGTCGGGCGGCGGCAAGGTGAATTACCAGGGCATTGGCTCGTCGGGCGGCATCAAGCAGATTCAGGCCAAGACCGTCGATTTCGCGGGCTCGGACGCTCCGCTGAAGGATGACCAGCTGGCCAAGGACGGCCTGTTCCAGTTCCCGACGGTGGTCGGTGGCGTCGTGCCGGCGATCAACGTGCCGGGCGTGAAGCCGGGCGAGATTACCCTGTCGGGCCCGGTGCTCGGCGACATCTACCTCGGCAAGATCAAGAAGTGGAACGATCCGGCCATCGCCGCGCTGAACCCGAAGGTCAAGCTGCCTGATCTCGACATCGCCGTGGTCCGTCGCGCCGACGGCTCGGGCACCAGCTTCATCTGGACGAACTACCTCTCGAAGGTCAACCCCGAGTGGAAGAGCAAGGTCGGCGAAGGCACGACCGTGAGCTGGCCGACAGGCACGGGCGGCAAGGGCAACGACGGCGTCGCAGCCTTCGTGCAGCGTCTGCCGGGCGCGATCGGCTACGTCGAGTGGGCATACGCCAAGCAAAACCACATGGTCTACACTGCCATGAAGAACGAGTCGGGCGCTGTTGTTCAGCCGGACACCGAAACGTTCAAGGCAGCGGCCGCTGGCGCGGACTGGAAGAAGTCGTTCTACCAGATCCTCACGAACGAGCCGGGCAAGGACGCATGGCCGGTTGTCGGCGCGACCTTCGTGCTGCTGCACACGGCACAGGACAAGCCGGACCAGGGCAAGGAAACGCTCAAGTTCTTCGACTGGGCATTCAAGAATGGCACGCCGGCTGCTGATAGCCTCGACTACATCTCGCTGCCGCAGTCGGTCGTGAGCGAAATCAAGTCGCAGTGGAAGGAGAAGGTCAAGGACGCGAGCGGCAAAGCAATCGCTGAGTAAGCAAGGCGTCAGGCAAGCGTAAAAAAGGCCGCCGCGTGACGCGCGCGGCCTGTTCGCTTGTGGCTTGCCTGAATCCGCGCTGTCCATGATGTGCCGCCCGCCTTCCGGCTGTCAGTATTAACGGCCGGAAGGCGGGCGATCTGCAGTCCCATGGCTGCATCAACGTCGTGAGCCCCGCGCTCGCGGCAACTGGAACCCAGGTCACCATGTCCGACGTCCCGCTCGTGTCGAACCCGCCCGGCAACGCCGCGCAGCAAAAAGCGCCCAGCCCGGCAGGGGACATCATTTTTGGCGGCCTCGCGCGCTTCGCCGCCATCGTCACGCTGTTGCTGCTCGGCGGCATCATCGTGTCGCTGTTCATCGCCTCGTTGCCGACGATCCAGAAATTCGGTTTCGCATTCCTCTGGACTGCCGACTGGGATCCACCCAGTGAGCAGTTCGGCGCGCTCGTGCCCATCTACGGCACGATCGCCACCTCGATCATCGCGCTCGTCATCGCCGTGCCTGTGAGCTTCGGCATCGCGCTCTTCCTCACCGAGCTTTCTCCCGCGTGGCTGCGCCGTCCGCTCGGCATCGCCATCGAACTGCTCGCCGCGATCCCGTCGATCGTCTACGGTATGTGGGGTCTGCTCGTGTTCGCGCCGATCTTCGCGCAATGGTTCGAAAAGCCGCTCGGCTCGCTGCTGGGCGGCATGCCGATCGTCGGCGCACTATTCCAGGGCGCGCCTATCGGCATCGGCATTCTGTGCGCTGGCGTGATTCTCGCGATCATGATCATTCCGTACATCGCCTCGGTCATGCGCGACGTGTTCGAAGTCACGCCCGTGCTGCTCAAGGAGTCGGCCTACGGCATTGGCTGCACGACCTGGGAAGTGATGTGGAAGATCGTGCTGCCGTTCACCAAGACCGGCGTGATCGGCGGCGTGATGCTGGGTCTCGGCCGCGCGCTCGGCGAGACGATGGCCGTCACGTTCGTGATCGGCAATACGAACCTGCTCGACAACGTGTCGCTCTTTTCGCCGGGCAACAGCATCACCTCGGCGCTCGCCAACGAGTTCGCGGAAGCGAGCCCGGGCCTGCACACCGCCGCGCTGATGGAACTCGGCCTGATCCTCTTCGTGATCACGTTCATCGTGCTGTCGATCTCGAAGCTCATGCTGCTGCGCCTTGAAAAATCGGAGGGTGCGCGATGAGCGAACCGATGATGAAAATTCCAGGTGCGATTTACGGCACCGAACTGGATCGCATGCGCGACAGGCTGCAGCGCCGCCGCCGCGTGACCAACGCGATCGCGCTCACGCTCTCGCTCGCTGCCATGGCGTTCGGGCTTCTTTGGCTCGTGTGGATTCTCTACACGACGATTTCGCTCGGCATCGGCGGTCTTTCGATGGATCTGTTTACGCAGTCGACGCCGCCGCCGAACACCGATGGCGGCGGTCTTGCCAACGCCATCGTCGGCAGTCTGCTGCTCGTTGTGATCGCAACGTTCGTCGGCACGCCGATCGGCATTCTCGCGGGCATCTATCTCGCGGAATACGGCCAGAAGGGCTGGCTCGCCAGCGTCACGCGCTTCATCAACGACATTCTGCTGTCGGCGCCTTCGATCGTCGTGGGCCTGTTCGTCTACGCGCTCGTCGTGGCGAAGATGGGGCACTTCAGCGGCTGGGCCGGCGCGATTGCGCTCGCACTGCTGCAGGTTCCGATCGTGATCCGCACGACCGAGAACATGCTCAAGCTCGTGCCGAACGCGCTGCGCGAAGCGGCCTTCGCACTCGGCACGCCGAAGTGGAAGATGGTGCTCTCCATTACGCTCAAGGCGTCGATCGCGGGCATCGTGACGGGCGTGCTGCTCGCAATCGCCCGTATTGCTGGCGAAACCGCGCCGCTGCTCTTCACCGCGCTGTCGAACCAGTTCTTCAGCGCCGACATGAATCAACCGATCGCGAACCTGCCGGTGACGATCTTCAAGTTTGCGATGAGCCCGTTTGCGCAGTGGCAGTCGCTTGCGTGGGCCGGCGTTTTCCTGATCACGCTGGGCGTGCTGGGTCTGAATATCCTCGCGCGCACGGTATTTTCGAAGAAATAAGGGCGGAGTTCCCGATGAACATGGCTGAGAGTCACCTCAACACCGCTGCGCACGGCAATGCGCCCTCCGCTGGGTTTGAACCTGCGGATCCCGCCCAGAACGCACGCCTGCCGGCGCTGGGCAAGCCGAAGATCGAAGTGAAGGACCTGAACTTCTTCTACAACAAGTATCACGCGCTGAAGAACATCAACCTGCAGATTCCCGAAGGCAAGGTGACGGCGTTCATCGGCCCGTCGGGCTGCGGCAAGTCCACGCTGCTGCGCACGTTCAACAAGATGTACGCGCTCTATCCGGAGCAGCGTGCCGAGGGCGAGATCCTCATGGACGGCGAAAACCTGCTCACCACGAAGCGCGACATCTCGCTCTTGCGTGCGCGTATCGGCATGGTGTTCCAGAAGCCGACTCCGTTCCCGATGTCGATTTACGACAACATCGCGTTCGGCGTGAAGATGTTCGAGAAGCTCTCGCGCCCGGAAATGGATGACCGCGTGGAATGGGCGCTCACCAAGGCTGCGCTCTGGAACGAAGTGAAGGACAAGCTCGGCCAGAGCGGCTACGGCCTCTCGGGCGGCCAGCAGCAGCGCCTGTGTATCGCGCGCGGCATTGCGATCCGCCCCGAAGTGCTGCTGCTCGACGAGCCGTGCTCGGCGCTCGACCCGATTTCCACGGGCCGCATCGAAGAGCTGATCGCGGAACTCAAGAGCGACTACACGGTGGTGATCGTCACCCATAACATGCAGCAGGCCGCGCGTTGCTCGGACTACACTGCGTATATGTACCTTGGTGAGCTGATCGAATTCGGCGACACCGAAAAGATCTTCATCAAGCCGGTCCGCAAGGAAACGGAAGACTACATCACCGGCCGCTTCGGCTAAACGAAGCAGGGAGCAAATCATGTCCGACAAACACTTGTCCAGCCAGTTCGACGCCGATTTGAACCTCATTTCGTCGAAGGTGCTCGAAATGGGCGGCCTCGTCGAATCGCAGATCATCACGGCAATGCAGGCATTGAACGAGTTCGACGGCGCCGCCGCCGAGCGCGTGATTACCGCCGAAGACCGCCTCAACTCGATGGAAGTCGAGATCGACGAGGAGTGCAGCAACATCATCGCGCGCCGCCAGCCGGCCGCGCGCGACCTGCGCCTCGTGCTCGCCATTTCGAAGACCATCACGAACCTCGAGCGCGCGGGCGACGAAGCCGAGAAGATCGCCAAGCGCACCAAGCGCCTGATGGAAGACGGCGCTTCGCGCACCGTCAACATCGCCGAGATCAAGGTCTCGGGCGAAATGGCCGTGTCGATCCTGCGCCGCGCGCTCGACGCGTTCGCGCGTCTCGACACGGTGGCCGCCGCGCAGATCGTGCGCGACGACAAGGCGATCGACGAGGAATTCCGCGCGTTCGTGCGCAAGCTCGTGAGCTACATGATGGAAGATCCGCGCACGATCTCGGTGGGCCTCGACTATCTGTTCATCGCCAAGGCGATCGAGCGGATCGGCGACCACGCGAAGAACATCGCGGAATTCATCATCTACATCGTGAAGGGGACCGACGTGCGCCACAAGTCGCGCGACGCCCTCGAACGCGAAGCGCTTAGCTAATCCCGATTCAACAGGTAACAAGGTCAAGAGGTGCCGATGCCTAGCAGCATTCTCGTCATCGAAGACGAGCCCGCCATTTCCGAGCTGATTTCGGTGAACCTGCAGCACGCAGGCCACTGCCCGATCCGCGCCTACAACGCGGAGCAGGCGCAGAACCTGATCAGCGACGTGCTGCCCGATCTCATCCTGCTCGACTGGATGTTGCCGGGCAAGTCGGGTGTGAACTTCGCGCGCGATCTGCGCAACAACGAACGCACGAAGCATATTCCGATCATCATGCTGACCGCGCGCGGCGACGAGCAGGACAAGGTGCTCGGCCTCGAAATCGGCGCTGACGACTACGTGACGAAGCCGTTCTCGCCCAAGGAGCTGATGGCGCGCATCAAGGCGGTGCTGCGCCGCCGCGCGCCGCAGCTCACGGAAGACGTGGTGGCGATCAACGGTCTGAAGCTCGATCCGGCCACGCACCGCGTGGCCGCCGCCGCCGAAGGCTCGGAAATCAAGCTCGATCTCGGCCCGACCGAGTTCCGCCTGCTGCACTTCTTCATGACGCATCCCGAGCGCGTGCACAGCCGCACGCAGCTGCTCGACCAGGTGTGGGGCGACCACGTGTTCGTGGAAGAGCGCACGGTGGACGTGCATATCAAGCGCCTGCGTGCCGCTCTCAAGCCGGCAGGGTGCGATGCTATGATCGAAACGGTGCGCGGCAGCGGCTACCGTCTCGCCAAGAGCGCCTAAGCTGGATCAATGGCCGCGCCGCAGGGTGAGTCACCGGGCGGCGCGGCCGCTTCACTGCCGCCGGCAATCGAGCGGTGGTAACAAGATGTCGCGTGCCCGCATCCGACCGTATTTATCTTCGATCGCAGGAACATGAACATCATCTGGGCGCGCTCCCTCGTATCGATCGTGTTGCTCGCGCTCATTTGCGCGGGTGTTGGCGCGATTTTCGGCGTCAAGATCGCGCTGGGCATCGCCGTGCTGGCGTTGCTCGCGCACATGCTCTTCAGCACGTTTCACAAGCAGCGTCTCTGGCGCCTGCTCGACGCGCCGGTCTACGGCGAAGTGCCGAGCGCTCCCGGCATCTGGGGCGAAATCTACTACCGTCTGCATAAGCTCGCGAAGCGCTGGCACGCGCAGGTGCGCCAGGTGGAGCAGCAGCACTCGCGCTTCATTCAGGCGATCCAGGCTTCGCCCAACGGCGTCGCCATGCTCGACGACCACGACCAGATCGAGTGGTGCAACGCGATCTCGGAAGTGCATTTCGGCCTCGACGCCAAGCGCGACCTGCGCCAGCACATCACTCATCTCGTGCGTCAGCCCGACTTCGTGCGCTACCTCAATTCGCACGATTACAAGGACATGCTGATCATGCGCGGCATGGGCGCGAAGCGTCAGAACGTGATCTCGGTGCAGGTGTTTCCGTATGGCGAGAACCGCAAGCTGATCCTTTCGCAGGACATCACGGAACTCGAGCGCACCGACGCCATGCGGCGCGACTTCGTGGCCAACGTCTCGCACGAGCTGAAAACGCCGATCACGGTGCTCTCGGGCTTCCTCGAGACGATGCGCGAGCTGCCGCTTGGCGAAGCCGAGCGCAACCGCTACCTGGAGCTGATGGAGCAACAGGCGTCGCGCATGCGCCACATCGTCACCGACCTGCTCGTGCTCGCCAAGCTCGAAGGCGAGGGACGTCAGCCCGGCGACCATATGGTCGATATGCGCGCGGTGCTCGGGCACGTGCGCGAGGACGCCGAAAGCCTCTCGGGCGGGCGTCACCGCATCACGGTCGATTTCGACGATGGATTGAGCGTCACCGGTTCCGAAACCGAGATCATGAGCGCGCTCGGCAATCTGGCGACCAACGCGGTGCGCTACACGCCGGACGGCGGCACAGTGCATCTGTCCTGGCGCGTGGAACACGGCAGCGCGGCATTTTCGGTCACCGACAGCGGCCTTGGCATTCCGGCCGCCGATATTCCGCGCCTGACCGAGCGCTTCTATCGCGTGGATCGCAGCCGCTCGCGCGACACGGGCGGCACGGGGCTGGGTCTCGCGATCGTCAAGCACGTGCTGCAGCGTCACGACGCGGCGCTCGAAGTGAAGAGCGAGGAAGGGCGGGGCAGCACGTTCACGGTGCGCTTCCCGACCGCGCGCACGACGAGAAGGCAGCCGGCGCCGGTGTAACGACCCGCAGCCGCAATCGAAAAAGCCGCTTCATTTCGAAGCGGCTTTTTTTGCGTCCAAGCGTTATCGATCCGTCAAGGCATCACGGACAGAACTTTGCCAGCAAGCTCAACTGCGCATTACGCACGGCCTTGCCCGCCCGGCGGCGGCGATAGTGGCCGTCGCTTTGCATGAGCCACGCCGCTTGATTGTCGCCGAGGAAGGTGGAAAGCCCTTCGGCGATCACACGGCGCTTGAGCCTGCGGTCGTGAATCGGGAACGCCACTTCGACGCGGCGGAACAGGTTGCGATCCATCCAGTCCGCGCTCGACAAGTAGACGTCTTCCTTGCCGCCCGCATAGAAGTAGTAGATGCGGTGGTGCTCGAGGAAGCGCCCGACGATCGAGCGCACCGTGATGTTCTCGGAGAGCCCAGGCACGCCCGGCTGCAACGAGCACACGCCACGAATGATCAGGTCGATCTTCACGCCGGCCTGCGATGCTTCGTACAACTCGTCGATCACGGTCGGCTCGAGCAGCGCGTTCATCTTCGCGACGATGCGCGCCTTCTTGCCCGCGCGCGCGGCGTCGGCTTCGTTGCGAATCGCCTCGATCATCTTCGGATGCAGCGTGAACGGCGACTGCCACAGATCATGCAACTGCAGCTCGCCGCCGATGCCCGTGAGCTGCTGGAAGACGTAGTGCACGTCCTCGCACATCTTCGGCTCCGAGGTCATGAGGCCGAAGTCGCTATAAAGGCGCGCCGTGCGCGGATGGTAGTTGCCCGTGCCCAGGTGGACGTAGCGGCGCAGCACCATGCGCCCGTTCACGGGCACCCGGCGCACGATCAGCATCATCTTCGCGTGGCACTTGTGGCCCACCACGCCGTACACCACGTGGGCGCCCACGGCTTCGAGCTGCGCGGCCCAGTTGATGTTGGTTTCTTCGTCGAAGCGCGCGAGCAGCTCCACCACCACCGTTACTTCCTTGCCGTTGCGCGCGGCCTGCATGAGCGCGTCCATGAGCGGCGAGTCGGTGCCGGTGCGGTAGATCGTCTGCTTGATCGCGACCACGTTCGGATCGTTCGCGGCCTGCAGCAGCAGTTCGAGCACGGGCTGGAAGCTCTCGTACGGATGATGCAGGAGCACGTCGCCCTGATCGATCACATCGAACATGTTGCTGTTCGCGGCGATGCGCCGCGGAATGGCGGGCACGTGCGGCACGAACTTGAGGTCGGGGCGATCGACCATCTCGGGCAGCTGCATGAGCCGCACGAGATTCACGGGGCCATCG
Source organism: Paraburkholderia sp. CNPSo 3274 (assembly GCF_024206475.1). GTDB lineage: Bacteria > Pseudomonadota > Gammaproteobacteria > Burkholderiales > Burkholderiaceae > Paraburkholderia. The sequence goes on along the minus strand of NZ_JAMBPR010000007.1, from coordinate 38,624 downwards.
ACGAAATAGCAGTCCTTTTCGTCGAGGCCGCTTTCGTCGAGCAGGCGCTTCACGAGATGCGGGGGCGTTTCCGCCGACACTTCGAGCCGCACCGCATTGCCCAGGTGCCGCGCGGGCAGTTCGCCCTGCAGCGCCACGCGCAGGTTGGTGATTTCGTCTTCGTCGACGAAGAGTTCACTGTTGCGCGTGATGCGGAACTGGTTGCAACTGCGCACGACGAGGCTCGGGAACAGCTCGCCCACGAAGCGCTGCAAGAGCGAGCCGAGCAGCACGAAGCCGTGCTGGAAGCCGGAAAGCTCCTGCGGCATGCGCACGAGGCGCGGCAGCGCGCGCGGCGCCTGCACGATGCCCATGACGGCTTGACGCCCAAAGGCGTCCTTGCCTTCGAGTTCGACCACGAAGTTCAGGCTCTTGTTGAGCACGCGCGGGAACGGGTGCGCGGGATCGAGCCCGATGGGCGTGAGAACGGGCAGCAGTTCGTCGAGGAAGTACTTGCGCGCCCATGCGGTTTGCGCTTCGTTCCAGGCGTCGGTGCCGTGGAAGTAAATGCCTTCCTGTTCGAGCGCGGGCAGCACGGTGTCGTGCAGCATGCGGTACTGGCGATGCACGAGGCGCTGCGCGCGCTCGACCACGAGGTCGTACACGTGCTGCAGCGACATGCCGTCGGGCGAGAGCGCGCCCGGGTTGTCGCGCATCTGCTCCTGAAGCCCGGCCATGCGGACTTCGAAGAATTCGTCGAGGTTGCTGCTGGTGATACAGATGAAGCGCAAGCGCTCCAGCAAAGGAACAGCGGGATCGGACGCCTGCGCGAGCACGCGCTCGTTGAATCCCAGAATGCCCAGTTCGCGATTGAGTAGGGGATAGCGGATGGACATCGGCAATGAAAACGGAATGTCAGGAATTGATTCGAACGGACGCTCGGAAATTCTCACAGTAATATGACTTTATTGTGACATTCGAAGTGTCATAAATTTTACGCCGCATTTTCACGAAATCGACAAGTCGCGTTGCGAACATGCACGCTGGGTAAAAGTACCCATGGTCATGACCAATGCGAGGAGCGACATGGTGAAGTCGGCTACGCTTAAAATGACGCATTTGGACAGTGCGGCGGCGGCGCAGCAAGCCCGCATGGCCGCGCGTTCGTCTACGTATGCACGCATGGAGCCTGCCCCCTCGATGGTCACCAACCCCCACCTGCTTGCCGCCGTCGATCTCGGTTCGAACAGTTTTCGTCTGATCGTAGGCCGCGTCGAGGAAACCGATGCCGGCAGCCAGATCTACCCGGTGGATGCACTGCGCGAACCGGTGCGGCTCGCGGCCGGCCTCTCGAAGGACAAACTGCTCGACCGCGCCTCGCAGGTCCGTGGCTGGGAGGCGCTCAAGCGCTTCGGCGAGCGGCTGCGCGACTTCCATCCCGATCAGGTGCGCGCGGTGGCGACCAATACGCTACGTGTCGCCAAGAACGCGGGCGAGTTCCTCGCCGAGGCGGAAGCCGCGCTCGGCTTCCCGATCGAAGTGATCGCAGGGCGCGAAGAAGCGCGCCTCATCTATGCGGGCGCCGCGCACTCGGTGCCGGCGAGCGCGGGCAAGCGCTTCGTGGTGGACATCGGCGGCGGCTCGACCGAGTTCATCATCGGCGCGCACTACACGCCGATCCGCATGGAAAGCCTCTATATCGGCTGCGTGAGCCATAGCCGCCAGTTCTTCCCCTCGGGTAACGTCGACGAGTACACCATGCGTCAGGCCGAACTCGCGGCCACGCGCGAAATCCAGATCATTTCCTCCGACTACCGCAAGACCGGCTGGGACCAGGCGATCGGCTCGTCGGGCACGGCGCGCGCGCTCGCGGAACTGGTCGAGGCGAACGGCTTCAACGATCCCGGCATCACGCACGGCATTTCGCGCGGTGGCCTCGAGCGCCTGAAGCGCGCGCTCATCAAGGCCGAGAACGTCAACCGGCTCAAGCTCGTCGCGCTCAAGCCCGACCGCATCCCTGTGCTGGCGGGCGGCCTCTCGATCATGATCGCGGTGTTCGAGGAACTCGGCATCGACTATGTCGATACCACGGACGGCGCGCTGCGCCTGGGCGTCCTCTACGACCTGCTAGGCCGGTCGCAGCACGAGGACATGCGCACGGTCACGGTGGAGGGCTTCATGCGCCGCTACGGCGTGGATCGCGCGCAGGCGGGGCGCATTGGCGAGCTGGCCGTGAAGTTCTACGATCAGTTCGAGGAGCCCGACGAGGAGCGCCGCGAAGAGAACCGCATGTTCCTCACGTGGGCGGCGTCGCTGCACGAAATCGGGCTTTCCATCTCGCACAGCGCGTACCACAAGCATTCGGCCTACATCGCCAGCAACGCGGACATGCCCGGCTTCTCGCGCACCGACCAGGCGCGCCTCGCCGCGCTCGTGCTCGGCCACGTGGGCAAGCTCGGCAAGCTCTCGCAAACGCGCGATGTGGAATGGCCGCTGCTGTTCTGTTTGCGGCTCGCCGCGTTGCTGACGCGCCGCCGCGCCGATGTCGGCCTGCCGCACATCACGGTGGAGGAGGAGGGCAACGGCTACGAAGTGCTGCTGCCCAATGCCTGGGTCCAGAACAATCCGCTCACCGATTACAACCTCGTTCAGGAAGCGGCGGAATGGGGCAAGATCGGCATTCCGTATCGCGTGGTTTATACGGAGGAGTGAGCGCAGCGCGTCTCGCCAATAAAAAAGCCCGGCTCGTTTTTGAGCCGGGCTTTTTTGTCTGCTTTTGCCCACCGTTTTTGCCCACTGAAGGGCGGATGAGGCCTTAACGCGTCACGGCTTCGCCGAGGAAGTGGCGCGCGTAGCGTTCGTTGATTTCCGAGAGCCGGAAGAGGGTGAGGAAGTCGGCGGTGTTGAAGTCGGGGTCCCAGGCGGGCGCGCCGCAGATCTTCGCGCCAAGGCGCAGGTAGCCCTTGATGAGCGGCGGCGGCACGGCGGGCGTTCCGGTGCGCAGTTCCTCGACGGGCAGCGGCGTGTGCGGGAACGCGCGGTATTCGGGCGCGGTCAGCGCGTTCGCGCCGAGCGCGCAGTACAGGTTCGCCGCATAGTGGCCGCCGTCGGCCATGGCGACGCTCGCGCAGCCGAGCATCGTCTCGTAGCCGTTGTGCTGCATATAGCCGCCGAGCCCACCCCACAGCGACATGATGACCGAGCCGCTGCGGTAGTCGGGATGCACGCACGAGCGGCCCACCTCGACCATTTTCGGGCGCAGATGCGCGAGGCGTGAGACGTCGAATTCGCTTTCGGCGTAGAGGCGGCCGATGCGCGCTGCCTGGTGCGGCGGCAGCACGCGGTAGGTGCCGACGACCTTGAGCGTGTCGAGGTCGCGCACGAGCAGGTGATCGCAGTAGGCGTCGAAGGCGTCGACGTCGAGACCGGCGGGGCCGGTCAGGCGTGCGCCCATTTCCTCGGCGAAAACGCGGTAGCGCAGGCGCTGGGCCTCGCGCAGTTCCTCGTCGGTGCGAGCCCAGGCCACCTGCAGCCGATGCTGCGCGGTGACCGTTTCTTCGGCGCGCGGCAAGCGTCGGTTCGACTCGAACAGTGTCGAGGCGAACGGCAGGGTGGGCGTCGGCAGATCTCGCATGGGGCGTCCTGGTCGGAAGTAAGAGAACTTTCCCGGCAATTTAGTAATACGCCGTTACGTTTCCATGAAAACGCAATGACGATTCGATGACGTGGTGTAAGGCAGACGGACGAAGGTGGCCGAAAGGCCGGGGCGGCGGGAGCGTTTGAACCGCGCTTGAACCGCTGTAGGGGCCGCGTACAGGCGGCCCGGTGAGGCAGGCGCAGGCGGGTTGGAGGATTAGACGAGATCCGGCGTGATGGCTGCGTGCAGAACGGCCTGGTCGCCGTTACGCTCGCGGCTCGCGAGCCAGAGCACGCCGGCTTTCTTCATGGCCCAGCTTCGCGAATCGGCACCGCCCGAGAGCAGCCGCGCCGCGACTTCGCCGAGCGTGGGCTGATGGCCGATCACGACGACCGTGGAGGAGAGGCCCTCGGGCCAGCCGACGGCGGTGAGTACCTGCTCGACGCTCGCATCGGGCGCGAGTTCGCGCACGACGCGATATTGATCGGTGAGCGCCTCTGCGGTCTGGATGGTGCGTGCGGCGGGGCTGGCGAGGATCACGGCGTCGTCGGGCAGGCGCGCGCGCAGCCACCGGGCGACGTTCTGCGCCTGCTTGCGCCCGCGCGTCGTGAGCTGGCGGGCGAGGTCGCTGGCGGCGACGTCTTCGGCTTCGGCGTGGCGCCAGAGGATGAGGTGCATGGCGTCTCCTTGTTTGGCTGTAAGGGGGTGGACGTGCGGCGTGCGTTCTCATGGTGCACGGCTCGCTGGTGTGCGGCAAGCGCGTGATGCGGATCTCTTTTTGTCTTTAAGCCGCGCCAGGATTTGACGGCGTGGGGGCAGTCCCGCTACAATCTCGGATTCGTCGGAGCGTAGCGCAGCCTGGTAGCGCATCTGATTTGGGATCAGAGGGTCGTAGGTTCGAATCCTATCGCTCCGACCAGTAATACCGAGGGGTTACACGCCATTGGCCTGTAGCCCCTTTTTCTTTTTCGCGCGCTTCGCTCGCGTTGCGTCGTACGGCTTGCGTTCCATTTAAAAAGCCGCCGAGCTTATAAAATACGGATCGGCCACACTTCCCGTGGCGATCGCACCCTGGCAGCCATGTTACGTTTATCCGAAGTCAAACTCCCCCTCGACCACGCCGAAAGCGAACTTGAAGCCGCGATTCGGGGACGCCTCGCGGAACTCGGCGTAGGGGCAGACGCGCTCGTGCGTTACACCGTATTCCGCCGTGCGCACGACGCACGCAAGCGCTCGGATATCAAGCTGACCTATATCGTCGACCTCGAAGTCAAGGACGAAGCGGCCGTGCTCAAGCGGATCGCCGGCAAGCCGCATTGCGGGGTGACGCCGGACATGACCTACCGCTTTGTCGCCAAGGCGCCCGAGCACTCGACGCATCCGCGTCCGGTGGTGATCGGCATGGGGCCGTGCGGCCTGTTCGCGGGACTGATCCTCGCGCAGATGGGCTTCCGTCCCATCATCCTCGAACGCGGCAAGGCCGTGCGCGAGCGCACCAAGGACACCTTTGGGCTGTGGCGCAAGTCCGTGCTCAATCCCGAATCCAACGTGCAGTTCGGCGAGGGCGGGGCCGGGACGTTTTCCGACGGCAAGCTGTACAGCCAGATCAAGGATCCGCACCACTACGGCCGCAAGGTGCTCGAGGAGTTCGTCAAGGCGGGCGCGCCGGAAGACATCCTGTATCTGAGCCGGCCGCACATCGGCACGTTCCGTCTCGTCAGCATGGTGGAGAAAATGCGCGCCACCATCCACGAACTGGGCGGTGAAGTGCGCTTCGAAACCCGCGTCGAAGATATCGAAATCGAACAGGGCAAGGTGCGCGCGCTCAAGCTTTCGAACGGCGAGACGCTGCCATGCGACCACGTCGTGCTGGCCGTCGGCCACAGCGCCCGCGACACGTTCGAGATGCTGCACGAACGCGGCGTGTTCATGGAAGCCAAGCCGTTTTCGCTGGGCTTTCGTATCGAGCATCCGCAGGGGCTGATCGATCGCAGCCGTTTCGGCAAGTTTGCGGGCCACAAGCAACTCGGGGCGGCCGACTACAAGGTGGTGCATCACGCCAACAATGGACGGGCGGTCTATAGCTTTTGCATGTGCCCGGGCGGCACGGTGGTCGCGGCGACCTCCGAACCCGGCCGCGTGGTCACCAATGGCATGAGCCAATACTCCCGGGCCGAGCGCAATGCGAATGCGGGCATCGTGGTCGGCATCACGCCGGAGGACTATCCGGGCGGTCCGCTCGCGGGCATCGCCTTCCAGCGCAAGTGGGAAGAGCGGGCGTTCGAACTCGGCGGCGGCAATTACCAGGCGCCGGGTCAACTGGTCGGCGACTTTATCGCCGGCCGTCCGTCGACGTCGCTGGGCTCCGTGGTGCCGTCTTACAAGCCGGGTGTGCACCCGACCGATCTGAGCACCGCGTTGCCCGACTACGTGATTGAAGCCATCCGTGAAGCCCTGCCTCAGATCGACAAGAAGCTCGCAGGCTTCGCGATGCACGATGCCGTGCTCACGGGCGTGGAGACGCGCACTTCGTCGCCGCTGCGCATTCGTCGCAAAGACAATTACCAAAGCATGAACATCGAAGGTCTGTATCCGGCCGGCGAAGGCGCCGGATATGCCGGTGGTATCTACTCGGCGGCCATCGACGGCATCGAAGTGGCGCAAGCCGTGGCACTCAGTCTGACGTCGGCGCACGGGTCCTGACGGCAACCAGCTCTGCGCCCTTTATCGCATGTCGCCCGCATCGGGCTGTCGGTGAGCATTGAGCGGCGTTTGCCCCGGACGTAAGCACGACGTCCGGCGGCCGGTCCATTGCGCAAGAGCGTGGATCAGCATTTTGCGATGGATCGCAAAATGACCATTCCCCAATTTCGACCTCCTCCAATCTCTCAAAATACTGTATAAATATACAGGTGGAGGCGAGTCGACCTCCTTCCTGCCGATGCCCCATTTCTTGCCGGGCAGGGCGGAGCGTTCCCATCAACCAGGCCACAAACCATGGCAGCAGCAGCCCAGATCACTGCGCAGACCACCGCGCAACTCGCCGCGCACTTGCCCCCCCGGCTGCAAAGCCGCGTGTGGCAAGGCGATCAGCTCGCGCGCGCCAGCGAGCGCACGGTGCCGAGCGGCCACGCTACGCTCGACGCCCAGCTCCCCGGCGCCGGCTGGCCCTCGGGCAGCTTGACCGAGCTGCTCGTCGAGCAGGGTGGCGTGGGCGAGATGCGGCTCGTCGCGCCGGCGTTGCGCGCGCTCACCGTGCAGGCGGGCCGGCACGTGCTGCTCGTCGCGCCGCCGTGGCGCCCGTACGCCTGCGCGCTCAAGGCATGGGGGCTCGCGCTCGAGCGCGTGATCTGGGTGCGCGCGGCCGAAGACGAGGCCGCATGGGTGGCCGAGCAGGCGCTCAAGCAGGAAGGCATGGGCGCCGTGCTGCTCTGGCAGACGAAGGCGCGCCCCGACGCCGTGCGCCGTCTACAGGTCGCCGCCCAGGATTCGCAGGCGCTCGCGTTTCTCGTGCGGCCGCTCGCCGCGCGCAACCAGTCGTCGCCGGCGCCGCTGCGCATGACCTGCTCGCCGGTGCCGCCGCCCGACGACGCGAACCTGAACCGCCGGCAATGGATGCAGCTCTCCGCGCTCTCCGTCGATATCTTCAAGCGCCGCGGGCCGCCGCCCGCCCAGCCACTCGTCATTACATTGCCGCTGCAGGATGCGGTGCTGCCCCAGCCGGACGCAGCTTCCGTCGTCATGCCGTTGCCCGGGGTCAATCATGCTGTGGATCGCCGTCACCTTGCCGTTGTTGCCGCTGGAGGCCGTCAGACCTCTGATGCCGCCGGCGCCGTCAACGCCGCTCCTGCCTGAAAGCGTCGATGCCGATGTCGCCAGCGCGCCGCGCTGCTACGCGCTCGCCGACCACACGCGCATCCTGATCGCCGATCTCGACGCGCTGCGCTCAGGCGTCGAACCCGGCAACACGCGCTCGCATGCGCTTGCGCTTGCGCCGGGGCTCGTGCTGCTCGAAGCCGATCCGGCGCGCGAGACCCGCGCGTTCGAGGCGCTCGCGCTCGCGTTGCTCGCCTATACGCCCAAGGTGTCGTTCGCGCAGTCGCACACGCTGTTGCTCGAAGTCGGCTCGGGCTTGCGTCTTTTCGGCGGCGTGCGTGCGCTGCTCGGGAAGGTTGCGGCGACGGTGGCCGGCTGCGGGCACGCCGCGCGTATGGCTTGTGCGCCGACGGCTTGGGGGGCGTGGACGCTCGCGCAGGCGCACGTCACGCGTTCGTCGCGCCGCTGGCACGTACTCAAGGAAACGACGCTCGCGCGCGTGCTCGATTCACTGCCGGTCACGCTTGCACCGTTCGCCGCGCAGCACGACCACGCGCTCACGCAGATCGGCTGCGCGACGCTCGGCGATCTGCGGCGGCTGCCGCGCGACGGCATCGTGCGGCGATTCGGCGACGGCGTGCTCGGCTGGCTCGCGCAGGCGCGCGGCGAAGCGCCCGATCCGCGCGTCTGGTTTGTCGCGCCGCCGTCGTTTCACGCGTCGCTCGAACTGCAGGCGCGCGTGGAGAGCGCCGAGGCGCTGCTCTTTGCCGCGCGCCGGCTCGTGATGCAGCTGGCCGGCTGGCTGGCTGCGCAGCACGCGGCGTTGAGCGGCTTCGAGCTGCGTCTGGAGCACGAGCTGGCTTCGCGTCACGCGCCGCGCACCTCGACTCTCACGATCGCCTGGGCGTCGCCTTCGCGCGACGCCGAGCATCTGCTGTGGCTGCTTCGCGAGCGCCTGAATCAGACTGAGCTTGCCGCGCCCGTGATCGGCCTTGCGCTCGTCGCCTCGCAGGTGAGCGAGTACGCGGCGCCCACCGACACGCTCTTTCCGATGGCCGAGGCCGCCGAGGCGTCGCTCGGGCAGCTCTTCGAACGCATCGGCGCGCGGCTTGGCGAGCAGAACGTGCTGCAGCTTTTCGTCGAGGACGATCATCGGCCCGAACTGGCGATGTCGGCGCGGCCTTACCGCGAGAGCGGCGCGAAGCGTACGCGCAAGCCGCGCAAGACAGGCAAGCCGCAGCAGGAAGCCGGCGCGAGCGCGCCCGTGCAAAGCGCCTTCGACCTGCCCGAGGTGCCGCTGCCGGCCCAGCCGCGTCCGGCGTGGCTGCTCGAAAAACCGCTCAAGCTCGCGACGCGCGGCGATCGGCCCGTTTATCGACGGCCGCTGAAGACGCTCACGCGTACCGAGCGCATCGAGTCCGGCTGGTGGGACGGCGAGGGCGTCGGGCGTGACTACTACGTCGCCGGCGACGACCAGGGCCGCATGTTCTGGCTGTATCGCGAGCGCATTGGCGGCCAGTGGTATCTGCAAGGGCTTTTCGGCTAGCGCTTATTCGTCGTTCTTTCGGGTTTCAGGAATCATGTCGATCAGCAGGACAGGCGCGTCGTCGCCTCCACAGTTGCCGGCGCAGTGGGCCGCGCAGTTGCCTGACTACGCCGAGCTGCACTGCCTGACCAATTTCACCTTCCTGCACGGCGCGTCGCGCCCGGGCGAGATGGTCGAGCAGGCGATCCGCCACGGCTACCGCGCGCTCGCAATCACCGACGAATGCTCGTTCGCGGGCGTCGTGCGCGCCTGGAGCGCGCTCAACGAATACGACGAGGCGCGCAAAAAGGCGTATGACGATGCCGTGCGCGAAGCCCGCGAACGCGGCGGCCATGCCGCCGCCGCGGCCTTTGGCCCGTTCGAGCCGTCGCTGCACCTGCTGATTGGCAGCGAGCTGAATCTCGTCGACGAACATGGCGCACCGTTCTGCACGATCGTTGCGCTCGCAATGAGCCGCGAAGGCTACGGTAATCTTTGCGAGCTGATCACGCTTGCGCGCTCGCGTGCGGCAAAGGGCAGCTATCGTGTGCATCCCGCGGATTTCACCGCGCCCGAGACGGGTTTCGAGCATCTGAAGCACTTGCGCGACTGCGTGTTGCTGCTCGTGCCGCAGCGCACGGCCACGCTCGCGCAAACGCTGCGTGCCGCGCACTGGCTCGCGGGCTTCGCGGCCGAGCGCGCCTGGCTCGCGCTCGAACTCTGGCAAACCGGCGGCGACGACACGCAGATCGAAGTGCTGCGCCACGTCTCGCAGGAGAGCGGCCTGCCGCTCGTCGCGGCGGGTGGCGTGCTGATGCACGCGCGTTCGCGCAAGCCGTTGCAGGATACGCTGAGCGCGATCCGTATCGGCGAGCCGCTCGCTTCGTGCGGGCGCGCGCTGGAGGCGAATGCGGAGCGTCATCTGCGTTCGCGCGTGCGGCTTGGCGCGATTTATCCGCGCGAGGCGCTCGACGCGACGCTCGACGTCGCGCGCCGCTGCACGTTTTCGCTCGGCGAACTGGCCTACGAATATCCCGAGGAACTGGTGCCGCCCGGCGAGACGCCGCAGTCGTGGTTGCGCAAGCTCGTGATGAAGGGCGCACTGGAGCGCTGGCCCGACGGCCTGAACGACAAGCGCCGGGATCAGATCGAACAGGAACTCGAGCTCATCGACGAGCTGAAGTACGAGAAGTACTTCCTCACAGTGCACGACATCGTCCGCTTCGCGCGCGATCAGAAGATCCTGTGCCAGGGGCGAGGCTCGGCGGCGAACTCGGTGGTTTGCTACTGCTTGAAGATCACGGAGATCGACCCCGTGCGCATGAACATGCTCGTGGCGCGTTTTCTCTCTCGCGCGCGCAACGAGCCGCCTGACATTGATGTCGACTTCGAGCATCAACGTCGCGAAGAAGTCATTCAGTACATCTATCGCAAGTACGGCACGCGGCGCGCCGCGCTGGCCGCGACGCTCATCACCTATCGCTCGCGCAGCGCGCTGCGCGATGTCGGCAAGGCGCTCGGCCTCGACAGTGCGCTCGTCGAAAAGCTTTCGGGCGCGCATCAGTGGTGGGACGGCCCCGATTCGATCGCGCGCCATCTGGAGGAAGCGGGCTTTTCGCCCGACTCGCACGTCACGCAGCAGTTCATCCGCCTCACGCGCGAGCTGCGCGGTTTTCCGCGTCATCTTTCGCAGCACGTGGGCGGTTTCGTGATCGCGCGCGACAAGCTCTCGCGCCTCGTGCCGATCGAAAACGCGGCGATGAAGGACCGCTACGTGATCGAGTGGGACAAGGACGATATCGACGCGCTGCGGCTGTTGAAAGTGGACGTGCTCGCGCTCGGCATGCTCTCGGCGATCCGGCGCTCGCTTGAATTCGTGGCGCTTCGGCGCGGGCTGCCCGAGATGCGTGTGCAGGACATTCCGGTCGAGGACCCGGCGGTGTATCGCATGTGCGCCAAGGCCGATACGGTCGGCGTGTTTCAGATCGAGTCGCGCGCGCAGCAGAGCATGTTGCCGCGTTTGCGGCCGCGTACGTACTACGACCTCGTGATTCAGGTGGCGATCGTGCGGCCGGGGCCGATTCAGGGCGACATGGTGCATCCGTACCTCAAGCGCCGGCACGGCGACGAGGCGGTGGAATATGCGAAGGAAGAATTGCGCCCGGTGCTCGAACGCACGCTCGGCGTGCCGATCTTCCAGGAGCAGGTGATGCATCTCGCGATGGTCGCCGCGGACTACACCGGCGAGGAAGCCGACAAGCTGCGCCGCGCGATGGCCGCATGGCGGCGCGATGGCGATCTGCGGCCATATCAGGCCGATCTCACGCAGCGCATGCTCAAGAAGGGCTACTCGCTGGAATTCGCCGAGCGCATCTGCAAGCAGATCGAGGGTTTCGGCGACTACGGCTTTCCGGAAAGCCATGCGGCGAGTTTCGCGCTGCTCGTCTACACGAGTTCGTGGCTCAAGCGTTATGAGCCCGCCGCATTTCTGGCGGGACTGCTGAACAGTCAGCCGCTCGGTTTCTATTCGCCTTCTCAGCTCGTGCAGGATGCGAAGCGTCACGGCGTGCAGGTGCGCGCGCCCGATATCGCGTTGAGCGACTGGGCGTCGGTGCTGGAGCGGCACGGCGCACCCGGCGAGCGGTTCGATGGCGAGGCGGTTCGCGTGCGCAACGCCGAGGTGCTGCGTTATCGCGCGCTGCTGGGCGCGGCCGCGTTGACGCGCAGGGGCACGCTCAAGCGCGGCGGCCGGCGCCACAGGTTCATGGACGGCCTCAAGCGCGTCGTGCGCTCGCGCATTTCGCTTGCGCCGCGGCGCTATGGACGCGGCGGGCCGGCCGTGCGCCTCGGCTTCAGTCTCATCAAGGGCTTTTCCGAAGATGCCGCGCGGCGTGTGATGGAGGCGCGCGAGCGCGCACCGTTCACCGATGTCGACGATCTCGCGCGCCGCGCGGCGCTCACGCGGCGCGAGCTGGAGGCGCTGGCGGCGTCGAACGCGCTCGCGAGCATCGTGGGCCACCGGCGCGAGGCGTGGTGGGCCGTGACCGCGCAGCACGCGGTGCCCGCGCTGTTGCGCGATGCGCCGGTCGCCGAGGCGCCGCTTGCGTTGCCGCGCGCTTCCGAAGGCGCGGAAATCGTCGCCGATTACGCGAGCCTGCGGCTCACGCTCAATCGCCATCCGCTCGAGCTGCTGCGCCACGGGCTCACAAAGCAGCGCTTTCGCACGGCGGAACAACTGGCGCATTGCCGGCACGGCATGCTCGCGCGCGTGTGCGGAATCGTCACGGTGCGGCAGCGGCCGGGCACGGCGAAGGGCACGATCTTCGTATCGCTCGAGGACGAGACCGGCAGCGTCAACGTGATCGTGCACGCGTCGCTCGTCGAGTCGCAGCGCAAGGAACTGCTAGGGTCTTCGCTGCTGGCGGTGGCGGGCGTGGTGCAGCGCGAGGGCGAGGTCGTGCACCTCGTGGCGCACCGGCTCGAGGACCACAGCCGGCTGCTTGGGCGGCTCGCGACGGAGAGCCGCAATTTTCACTGAATCTTCGCTGGAGAGCGGCCGGCTCGCCGCTACACGTTGCGCTGCTCGCCGTCTCTCATGAAAGCGTCGAGCACGGCGCGAATCGCGACGTCGAACGGCGTGCGGCGGCCCATACCCAGTGTTTCGAGGCGGCTCGAATCGAGATGACAGTCGCGCGGGCGCGGCGTGGCGTCGGTGGGCGTCGGTTGTGCGAGCAGACGCGCCTCCACGCCAAGAGCCTGCGCGATCCGTTGCGCGATGTCGTACTTCGTCATCGGCTCGTCGCCGGACCACTGCGCGACCCCGCGCACGGGCCTGCCGTCAGCACAGCGCAGCAACAGTTCGCGGATCACGAACGCCACGTCGGGCGTGAAAGTGGGGTAGCGCGTGGCCCACGCGTCCATCGGCGCCGCCTGCGCCCCGGGCTTGCCCGAAGCGACGATGGCCGGCACGAGGCTCGTGACCGCGGATTCGTGCCAGCCGACGATCGGCCCGTACAGCAAGGGCAGGCGCAGCACGAGGGTGTTGTCGCTGGTTTCGAGCAAGGCCCGTTCGCCGTCGAGCTTGCTGTGGCCGTAGGCGTTGAGTGGATTCGGCGTGTCGTCGACGCGGTAGGGCGGCTGCGTGCCGTCGAAGACGTAATCGGTGGAGATCGAGAGCACCCACGCACCGCGTTGCCGCGCCGCCGCGGCGACGCTGCGCACCGCATCGACATTGAGCGCGCGCGCCGCCGCCGGATCGTGCTCGCACACGTCGGGGCGGCGCTCGGCGGCGGCCAGCACGATCGCGTCGGGCGCCTCGCGCTCGACGAACGCGTTCACGGCCTGCGCGTCGCGCACATCGAGCACTGCCTGCTGCGGGCCGCCGTGCCGGAACGCGGTCGGCACGACCTGCCAGGCGGTACCGGCTGCGAGTTCGCGCACCACCGCGCGCCCAAGCAGGCCAGACGCGCCAATCACGGCAACCTTGAACATGACTCGGCGCGTCAGGCGTTGGCCGTGCCGACTACGGTGTAGCCGGCTTCGTCGATCGCCGACTTCAGGACTTCGGCGCTCTGGCTCGATTCGACCTTCACGCGGCCGGCGGCCAGATCGATCTCGACCATGGCTTGCGCATCGTGCTCGTGGATCGCGCGCGTGACGGCGCCGACGCAGTGCTGGCAGCTCATGCCTTCGACGTTGAACTGGATCATCGTATGTTCCTTTTTCAGAGATTGAGGCTTGCTACTACTCGATATGAGGCCGCCGGCGGATTATGCCAGCGGGGACCGGTCGTCGCGCTAGACCTTCCCATCATGGGAAGGTGTACGATCAAACCATTGATCAAACGATTGACCACACAGCGGGAGAACGGCGTGAACATCGGCGAAGCGGCACGTGAATCGGGCGTCACGGCAAAAATGATTCGGTACTACGAAAGTGTCGGGCTGCTGGCGCCCAAAGGGCGCACGGAGTCCGGCTACCGGACCTATGGCGCGGAGGAAGTGCATTCGCTGCGCTTCATCCGCCAGGCGCGCCGGCTTGGCTTTCTGGTGGACGATATCCGGCGCCTGCTGGCGCTCTGGCACGACCGCTCCCGCGCGAGCGCCGAGGTCAAGTCGATTGCGCTCGAACATGTCGCCGAACTCGACCAGCGCATCGCCGAACTGTCCCAGATGCGCGATACGCTCGCCCACCTGGCCTCGCACTGCCAGGGCAACGACCGGCCCGACTGCCCGATCATCGAACGGCTTGCCGACATCGCCACGGCAGACTGCCACGAACCCGGCCACGCGCACTGAACGCAGGTGCAACCGCGGCGGGCAAATTGACGCAACCCCATTGGCTGAGCGCACCGAAGTGGTGCAATTTAGCGTGATTGCGGCCAAGCGCCTGCGAAGTCGCTGGGAAATGTCTCGATAAAACATGATGTTGCCGATTCGTATTCCAAGGTCATTCCAAATTGGAATGCACAGTATTCGGGCAATTCACTAGCAAAGTTCGGTGCAACCGTTATAATGCGGGTTATCCCTAATGAGGGTTATCCCTGATGCAAATTCACCGGGGATCGCCGAACCGAATCCTTGGAGCACATCATCATGTTTGCATTTTTTCTTGAGAAGCTGAGCAACTGGTTTGAAACTGCCGAACGTCGTCGCCGCGAAGCGTATCTCGCATCGTCGGCCGATATGGTGCAGCTCGAGCAGCGCATTCGTACGATCGAATCGAACGGCTACAACTCGCTGTAAGCCAGTTTCAATCGGGCTTCAGTCCGGTTGGAGCAGCACCATCTCAAGCCCCGCATTGGCGGGGCTTTGTCATTTCTGCACCGCCGATGGAACAGAGTCTGAGCCTTCCCACCGGGGTAAGGTAAAGTCTTTTTTGCGACAAGCCGTCATAGCAATGGTGTCGCTTTCTCTCCGGGGGCCGTTCATGGTGCAAGACCGCATTTCCCACCGCACGTCTGTGTTGCCGCGCCGCGCGTCGCGTCGTTTTTCTGTTGCGCGTGCGGGTCTGATCGTCGCCGTCATGGCGTGCGCCAGCGCGCATGCCGGGCAGCCGCTCATTCTGGATACACAAAGAGGGATCAGCGACGGCCAGTCGGGGCTGGTGCTCCAAAACGCGCCGCTCTCGCACGAGCCGATGGTTCAGGCGGCACAACCGGCGGGTCTCGCGCCGGATTCGTCGCAGCCCTACATCGTCGCGCCGTACGTGGAAGTGCAGCAGGGCGGCGGACGGCCGATTCCGCCGCCGCGCCCGCCGCGCCCCCCTCATCGCCCAACGCCACCGCTTCCCCAGCCGCTACCGTCTGGACAGTGATGTCGCTCGCGCGGGGTTGAGTCCGCGGCTCAGTCGCCGCGCGACTCGATCTTGAATTGCGCGCCGGCGTCCTGGCCGAGCGTTTTCACGAGCCACGGCAGCGCCTCTTTCATTGCCGCTTCGAGCGTGTAGGGCGGGTTCAGGATGAACATGCCGCTGCCGTAAAGGCCGAAGCCGTCTTCGGGCGGGTTGCTCACCGAAAACGTGAGGTGCAGCCAGTTCTTGTTCTGCAGGCGCTTGAGTTGCTCCGGGAAGCGCTGCGATTCGGGACGCGTGACCTGCGGATACCAGACCGCATAGGTGCCGTTCGCGAAGCGCTTGAGGCTTTCCTCGACGCATGTAAGCGTGCGCGAGTAGTCGCGCTTGTCCTCGAAAGACGGGTCGATCAGCACGAGCGCCCGGCGCGGCGGCGGGGGCAGGAGCGGCTTGATGCCTTCGAAGCCGTCGCCTGCGTAGATCATCACGCGGCGGCCCGCGTCGTGGAAGCGGTGGCGCAGCACGTCGATTTCCGTGCTGTGCAATTCGAAAAGCCGCATGCGGTCCTGCTCGCGCATCAGACGCCACGCGAGATAGGGCGAACCGGGGTAGAAGCGCAATTCACCGTCGGGGTTCAGCGCCGCCACTTCGTCGACGTAGTCCGCGAGCGCCGCAGGCAGGTCGTTGCGGCCCCACAGCTTGCCGATGCCTGTGTCGAACTCGGCGTTCTTCGTCGCGTAGCCTTCGCGCAATGCATAGGCGCCGGCGCCCGCGTGGGTGTCGATGTACCAGTACGCCTTGTCCTTCTTGCTGAGGTATTGCAGGAGTTGCACGACGACGGCGTGTTTCAGGACATCGGCATGATTGCCGGCGTGGAAGGCGTGACGGTAGCTCAGCATGATGGACGGGACACGAGGTCCGGTGAGAACGGGGAAGACGGCGACGGCGGCGCGATGACTGCGCCGCCTGCGAGGCCGCGTATTGTACGCCACAGCAAGTACGCCACCGCAATACGTGACCCGCAGTGCGCCGGCCGGCCGGCTACGCTCGCGCGTGAGTCCGCCCCACGGTTTCGAGCGCGCCGCGCCTTCCGCGCATGCGCTGGACGTCAGTCGTAAGCGTCGCCGACGATCGCCTCGATCTGCGCCTTGATGTCCGGTGTGATCTTTTCCGCTACGTCGCGCGCCTTCATGTTTTCGCCGATCTGCTCGATGCGGGAGGCCCCGGTGATGACCGTGCTCACGCGGGGATTCTTCAGGATCCACGCGAGCGCCAGTTGCCCCACCGAACAGTCGAGTTGTTTCGCGAACTCTGCGAGTTTCCCGACGATCTCGTTCTTGTCGGGGTCGGTGACGTTCTTGCGCAGCCAGTCGTAGCCCTGTAGTTCAGCTCGGCTGCCCGACGGCACGCCGCCGCGGTACTTGCCGGTGAGCAGACCCGAGGCGAGCGGGCTCCAGGTGGTGAGGCCGAGGCCAATGTCCTCGTAGAGCCGACGGTATTCGTCTTCCACGCGCGTGCGGTGGAACAGGTTGTATTGCGGCTGCTCCATGACCGGCTTGTGCAGGTGATGGCGCTCCGCGATTTCCCACGCGGCGCGGATTTCGTCGGCACTCCACTCCGAGGTGCCCCAGTAGAGCGCCTTGCCGCGCGCGATCATGTCGCTCATCGCCCAGACGGTTTCCTCGACCGGCGTATTCGGGTCGGGGCGGTGGCAGAACACGAGATCGACGTAATCGAGCTGCAACCGCTTGAGCGAGCCGTCGATGGCGTCCATGAGGTACTTGCGGTTGAGCGTGTGGTACTGGTTGGGCGCCTCGTTCAAGCCCCAGAAGAACTTGGTCGAGACCACATAGCTCACGCGCGGCCATGCGAGTTCCTTGAGCGCCTGGCCCATGAGCTCTTCCGACTTGCCGCCGGCGTAGGCCTCGGCATTGTCGAAGAAGTTGATGCCCGCGTCGCGCGCCGCCGCGAGCGATTCGCGCGCGAGCCTGGCGTCGACCTGGTTGCCGTAGGTGACCCACGAGCCGATGGACAGTTCGCTTACCTGCAGGCCTGAGCGGCCCAGTCGCCGATAGTTCATTAACGCCTCCTTGTGAGCCAATAAAGCTAGCACGACTTGGCCGTTGTTGCGCAATGGACTTGCGCCGCGCCTTGCGGTGCGGTGCGGCGAAAATCTCTTTTGCCTGTCTTGCTCGATGCTTCGACGAGGCGCCTTCATGCACAATAGGCTGGTTGGCCGCGACGCAACATCCGGCCGGATGGCATAAGCCATTCGTCAGGTTCGACGGCGCGCCCCCCGAGGTTTCATCCTGTCCCGTTCACTCACCTGGAGGTTGCCCGATGTCGTCTCTCTCTCTGAACACAAAACTCGATGGCAAGGTCGCAGTCGTTACCGGCGCGGCCAGCGGCATTGGCAAGCAGATCGCCCTCACGCTCGCGCAGGCGGGCGCCGCTGTCGCCATTGCCGACCTGAACCAGAGCGGCGCGGACGCCGTCGCCGAAGAGATCAAGGGCGCAGGCGGCAAGGCCATCGGCGTCGCCATGGACGTCACCAATGAAGATGCCGTGAATCAGGGCATCGACCGCGTCGCGGCCGAACTCGGCCCGGTGGATATCCTCATCTCGAACGCGGGCATCCAGATCGTGAACCCGATCGAGAACTACGCGTTCTCCGACTGGAAGAAGATGCAAGCCATCCACGTGGACGGCGCGTTCCTCACCACCAAGGCAGTCCTCAAGCACATGTACAAGGACGACCGCGGCGGCGTGGTGATCTACATGGGTTCGGTGCACTCGCACGAAGCGTCGCCACTCAAGTCGGCCTATGTCGCGGCCAAGCACGCGCTGCTCGGCCTCGCGCGCGTGCTCGCCAAGGAAGGCGGCAAGCACAATGTGCGCTCGCATGTGGTGTGTCCGGGCTTCGTGCGCACGCCGCTCGTGGAAAAACAGATTCCCGAGCAGGCGAAGGAACTCGGCATCAGCGAAGAAGAAGTCATCAAGCATGTGATGCTCGGCGGCACGGTGGACGGCATTTTCACGACCGTCGAGGACGTCGCGCAAACCGTGCTGTTCCTCTCGGCGTTCCCGAGCGCTGCGTTCACGGGCCAGTCTTTCGTGGTCAGCCACGGCTGGTTCATGCAATAACGCAAACATCAGGCGGAGGAGGCGCGGCAATGGCGCAACGAAAGAAGGGGCAGGTCCAGTCGAGCGCAGTCGACGACGAGGTCGGTGCGCATACCGGCGCGCGTATCGGCAACGCACCGCAGCCGCATGTTTCGCACTGCGGCGCGGAAGCCAAGGCGTGGGAAACCATCGCGCTTACGCTGCAGGGGGGCGGCGCGCTCGGCGCGTATCAGGCGGGCGTATACGAAGGGCTTGTCGAGGCCGGCGTCGCGCCCAACTGGATCGCGGGTATATCAATCGGCGCGCTCAATACGGCCATCATCGCGGGCAATGCGCCCGAACATCGCGTGGCGCGGCTACGCGAGTTCTGGGAGACGATCTGCCAGCCGGCCTTCAGCTTCCCGTTGCCGCCTTTCGTCGAGCACGCGCTGTTCAATTCGAATGCCGCCGTGCGCAAGACCTTCACGGCCATGCAGGCGGCGGGCGCGATCGTAGAAGGGCAGAAGGGCTTTTTCGTGCCGCGCTTTCCGCCGCCGCTGCCCCATGGATCGGGTTCGCCCGAAACGGCCAGCTACTACGACACGAAGCCGCTCAAGGCCACGCTGGAACGCTTGTGCGACTTCGAGCGCATCAACTCGGGCGAAACGCGCGTCTCAGTGGGCGCGGTCAATGTCGGCAGCGGCAACTTCGTCTATTTCGACAACAAGACCACGACGTTGCGTCCCGAGCATTTCATCGCCTCGGGCGCGCTGCCGCCGGGCTTCGCGGCGGTGGAGATCGACGGCGAGTACTACTGGGACGGCGGCCTGATGTCGAACACGCCGCTCTATGAGGTGATCCAGACCACGCCGCGGCGCGACACGCTCGCGTTCCAGGTCGATCTCTGGAGCGCGCGCGGGCCGGTGCCGGACAACCTCATCGACGTGCAGGGCCGCGTGAAGGACATTCAGTATTCGAGCCGCACGCGCCTTGTGACCGATATCCTGCAGCGCTCGCAGCGTTACCGGCATGTGCTGCGCGAGGTCCTCGATCGCGTCGCGCCAGAGCATCGCAATGACCCGTGGGTCGCGCTGGCGGACGAGCTTTCTTGCTCGAAGAAGTACAACGTGATCCACCTCATCTACCGGCAGAAGGAATACGAGGGGCACTTCAAGGACTACCAGTTCGGCCTCTCGACCATGCACGAACATTGGACTAGCGGTTTGCAGGACATCCGCGCCTCGCTCGCGCAGCCGGGCTGGCTCGACAAGCCGGACAACGACTCGGGCTTCGTCACGCACGATATCCATCGCGATTCGCGAGGCCACGGGGGCTGACGCTTTCCGGCAAGTCTTCCGCAACCTTCGCAAAAGAAAAAGGCGTCCGTTCGAAAGAACGGACGCCTTTTTTATCGCGCCATGCAAGCCGCTTCGCAGTGGCCTGTCTTGCTGGCGAACGACCTTACTTCAGCACTTGTGCGACCGCGCTCGCCACGGCGTCGAGGTTGCGCGTGTTCAGCGCGGCCACGCAGATGCGGCCCGTGCTCACGGCATAGATGCCGAACTCTTCGCGCAGGCGGTCGACTTGTGCCGCGGTCAGGCCCGAGTACGAGAACATGCCGCGCTGCACGTTGATGAAGTTGAAGTCGCGGTCCACGCCGGCGGCCGTGAGGCGCTCGACGAGGCCCGTGCGCATCGCGCGGATGCGGTTGCGCATTTCGCCGAGTTCCGTTTCCCACATGGCGCGCAGGTCGGCCGAGCCGAGCACGGCTGCGACCACTGAGCCACCGTGCGTCGGCGGGTTCGAGTAGTTCGTGCGGATCACACGCTTGAGTTGCGAGAGCACGCGCGACGATTCTTCCTTGCTGCTCGTGAGGATCGACAGCGCGCCCACGCGCTCGCCGTACAGCGAGAACGACTTCGAGAACGACGACGACACGAACACGTTGAGTTCCGAAGCGGCGAAGAGGCGCACGACTTCGCCGTCTTCCGCGATGCCGTCGCCGAAGCCTTGATAGGCGATGTCGAGGAACGGCACGAGGTTACGCGCCTTCACGACTTCGATGACCTGCTTCCACTGGTCGATCGTGAGGTCCACGCCGGTCGGGTTGTGGCAGCACGCGTGCAGCACGATGACGGTGCCGGCGGCGTAGCCGTTCAGCGCGCTCAGCATGCCTTCGAAATTCACACCGTTGGTCTGCGCGTCGTAGTACGGGTACGCGACGACTTCAAAACCTGCGCTTTCGAACAGCGCGCGGTGGTTTTCCCAGCTCGGGTCGCTGATCGCGACCTTGGCGTTCGGATTCACGCGCTTGAGGAAGTCGGCGCCGATCTTGAGCGCCCCCGTCCCGCCCAGCGCCTGCGCCGTGACGACGCGGCCTGCGGCGATCAGCGGCGAGTCGTCGCCGAGCAGCAGCTTTTGCACCGCGGCGTCGTACGCGCCGAGACCTTCGATCGGCAGATAGCCGCGCGGCAGACCGGCTTCCACGCGGGCCTTTTCTGCTTCGCGCACCGCGCGCAGCAGCGGGATCTTGCCATCCTCGTTGGTGTACACGCCCACGCCGAGGTTCACCTTGGTCGCGCGCGCATCGGCGTTATAGGCTTCGTTCAGACCCAGGATCGGGTCGCGGGGGGCGAGTTCGACAGCGGAAAAGAGGGACATGATCGTTCGGCAAAAGTGAGGGAAGATCGGTTGGGCCACATGCTGCACCGGCCACGCAACTGGCTATTGTAGCGAATCCTCAAGCTGGAATTCCGCGGAATTGCCATTCTCCGCGCCGCTTTCAGGGCTATTTTCGGCAAGATTGGGCGATTTCTGGCGCGCGCTCGCCTGACGTTCGCCGGCCCTGCGACGCGCGATCCTTGCAGCGCCGCCGTTACGCCCCATCTATGGCTCAGCCCACCTCGTCTCGCCCCAGGCTCGCCCCTCGGCAAGCTCCGGCGAGACGCTAGAATAGTTGTTTGCTCCGCGCACAGGATGCCCCCCATGTCCGACCACACCGTCGCCGAAGCGCCCGCGCTCGACGAGTCGAAATTCGTCCAGTACGAAGGCTCGCCGTTTCAGCTCTACCAGCCGTACCTGCCGGCCGGCGACCAGCCTACGGCCATCGAAACGCTCGTGGAAGGCGTGGAAGACGGGCTCTCGTTCCAGACCCTGCTCGGCGTGACGGGCTCGGGCAAGACCTACACGATGGCGAACACCATCGCGCGCCTCGGCCGCCCGGCCATCGTGTTCGCGCCGAACAAGACGCTCGCCGCGCAGCTCTACGCCGAATTCCGCGAGTTCTTTCCGCGCAACGCCGTCGAGTACTTCGTCTCGTACTACGACTACTACCAGCCGGAAGCCTATGTGCCGCAGCGCGATCTCTTCATCGAGAAGGATTCGTCGATCAACGAGCACATCGAGCAGATGCGGCTTTCGGCCACCAAGAGCCTGATGGAGCGGCGCGACGTGGTGATCGTCGCGACGGTTTCGGCGATCTACGGTATCGGCAATCCGTCCGAATATCACCAGATGATTCTCACGCTGCGCCACGGCGACAAGCTCGGCCAGCGCGACGTCATCGCGCGCCTGATCGCCATGCAATACACGCGCAATGAGCAGGACTTCCAGCGCGGCACCTTCCGCGTGCGCGGCGACACCATCGACATCTTCCCGGCCGAACACGCCGAAATGGCTGTGCGCGTGGAACTGTTCGACGACGAAGTGGAAACGCTGCAGCTGTTCGATCCGCTCACGGGCCGCGTGCGCCAAAAGATTCCGCGCTTTACGGTGTATCCGTCGTCGCACTACGTCACGCCGCGCGAGACCGTGCTGCGCGCCGTCGAAACCATCAAGTCGGAATTGCGCGAGCGCCTCGAGTTCTTCCATACGGAAGGCAAGCTCGTGGAGGCGCAGCGCCTCGAGCAGCGCACGCGCTTCGATCTGGAAATGCTTCAGGAGCTGGGCTTCTGCAAGGGCATCGAGAACTACTCGCGGCACTTTTCGGGCGCGCTGCCCGGCGAGCCGCCGCCCACGCTCGTCGATTACCTGCCGACCGACGCCATGATGTTCCTCGACGAATCGCACGTGCTGATCGGCCAGTTCAACGGCATGTACAACGGCGACCGCGCGCGCAAGGAAAATCTCGTCGATTACGGCTTCCGGCTGCCTTCGGCGCTGGACAACCGGCCGCTCAAGTTCAACGAGTTCGAGCGCAAGATGCGCCAGGTCGTGTTCGTCTCGGCCACGCCGGCCGACTACGAGAAGAGGGTGACGGGGCAGATCGCCGAGCAGGTCGTGCGGCCCACGGGCCTGGTCGACCCGATGATCGAAGTGCGGCCCGCATCGACGCAGGTCGACGACGTGCTCGGCGAGATCAATGAGCGCGTTGCCGTGGGCGAGCGCGTGCTCGTCACCACGCTCACCAAGCGCATGGCCGAGCAGCTCACCGAGTTCCTGGCCGACCACGGCGTGAAGGTGCGCTATCTGCACAGCGACATCGACACGGTCGAGCGTGTGGAGATCCTCCGCGACCTGCGTCTGGGCACGTTCGACGTGCTCGTGGGCATCAACCTGCTGCGCGAGGGCCTCGACATTCCCGAGGTCTCGCTCGTGGCGATTCTCGACGCCGACAAGGAAGGTTTCCTGCGCGCCGAGCGCTCGCTTATCCAGACGATCGGCCGCGCTGCGCGCAACGTGAACGGCAAGGCGATCCTCTACGGCGACCGTATGACCGACTCGATGCGGCGAGCGATCGACGAAACCGAGCGCCGCCGCGCCAAGCAGATCACCTTCAACGAGGAGAACGGCATCGTGCCGCGCGGCGTGGTCAAGCGCATCAAGGACATCATCGACGGCGTCTACAACGTCGATGACGCCCGCGCCGAACTGCGCGAGGAGCAGGAGCGAGCGAAGTTCGAGGACATGTCCGAGAAGCAGATCGCCAAGGAAATCAGGAAGCTCGAAAAGCAGATGATGGACTACGCGAAGAACCTCGAATTCGAGAAAGCCGCGCAGACGCGCGACCAGCTCGCCGTGCTGCGCCGGCGCGTATTCGGGGCGAACGTGGGCGACCATCCGATCTGACAGGCTTCGAGCAGGCTGTGAGTTCGGGCTGGCAGGGTGGCATGCACGTCGCTCTACGCCTGCCTCGATCCAGAATTCATTCCATTTACCTCTCGAGCACTCGCGGCCCTGCAATCGTGCTGCAAGGCGTCCTAAGCCTGTGTTAACCAAGCGCTGCTAAAACCCTGTTCCGCTGAGGCTTTTCGTGGCGCTGAATTTGTCCCTCATCTGCATCGGTGTTAAACTCCGCCATTATTGAGAATTGTTCGCATTAACTTTTTCATGTGCATGCGGCAGGCTCAGCGGGTTGTAACCCTCATATAAAAACCAGGAGTTTCGATGCGGATTCACACTCTCTTGCGCGGCGCTGCCGTCATCGCGGCCGCCACGGCGGCAATTGCGGCCAATGCGGCCGAATACCCGATCGGCAAGCAAGCTATCCAGGGCGGCATGGAGATCGGCGCGGTCTATCTGCAGCCGATCACGATGGAGCCGGAAGGCATGATGCGCAAGGCATCGGATTCCGATATTCACCTCGAATCGGACATCCACGCGGTCAAGAACAACCCGACCGGCTTCGCCGAAGGCGACTGGATGCCGTATCTGCAGGTTCACTACGAACTGACGAAGCCGGGTTCGAGCTATGTGCAAAAGGGCGACCTGATGCCGATGGTCGCGAACGACGGCCCGCACTATGGCGACAACGTGAAGCTGGCCGGTCCCGGCAAGTACCACCTCAAGCTGATCGTGGACGCGCCGATGCAGACGGGCCACATGGCGTTCGGCCGTCACGTCGACAAGGAAACGGGCGTGGGTCCGTGGTTCAAGCCGGTCACGCTGGAATACGATTTCCCGTTCGCGGGTATCGGCAAGAAGGGCGGTTACTAAGTCGTCGCGAGGCAGCCCGGGCGGCGGCGCGCATCTCGTGGAGCGCCGCCGCATGAATAGCAGCAAGGAGCAGGTAAAACCAATGACTGGAATGCGGAAGTTTGCGGCGCTCGCGCTCAGCGCGTCTTTTGCGGTGTCGCTGGCGGGCGTGGCCATGACGGCGCACGCCGAAGATCTGCCCACGTTCAAGCTCGAAATGACCGACGGCAAGCTCAACCCCGCGCGCATCGAAGTGCCGGCAGGCAAGCGCATCAAGATCGAGGTGCGCAATACGGGCAAGGGCGCGGCGGAGTTCGAGAGCGTTCAGCTGCGCAAGGAGAAGGTGCTCGCGCCGGGCGCGGACTCGTTCGTCGTGATCGCGCCGCTCGATCCGGGCGAGTACAAGTTCTTCGACGATTTCCATCAGCAGGCGCAGGGCGTGATTGTCGCCAAATGAGCGTTGCGAAGTCAGGCCGCTGGCGCGTATCGCCGGTAGCAGGAGGTGTTGAATGGGTCAGGTGATCTTCATCGTGTGGCGGGAGAGCGTCGAGGCGCTGCTCGTCGTCGGGATTCTTTATGCGTGGCTGAAAAACGGCGACGCGGATGCGCGGCGCGGTGTGCCGTACCTGTGGGGCGGCGTGGCGCTCGGCATACTTGCCGCCATCGGCCTCGGCGCGGCGCTGGTCGGCTTCACCGAAGTGCTGTCGGGCGACGCGCAGGACTACTTCCAGGCCGGCATGGTGCTGGTGGCGTGCGTGCTGATCGTGCAGATGGTGCTGTGGATGAAGCAGCACGGGCGCACGCTCAAGCGCGAGATGGAAGAGTCGCTGGAAAAGAGCACGCGCGACGCGAACTGGTGGGGCGTGACGATTCTCGTCGCGCTTGCCATCGCGCGCGAGGGCAGCGAGACGGTGATCTTTCTCTACGGCCTCGGCTTCGGCCAGTCGGGCCACGTGGATGCGAGTCAGTACTTCGCGGTGCTGATCGGCCTCGCGCTTGCGTTCCTCACGTTCTATCTCCTTCAGCTGGGCGGCAAGATCTTCTCGTGGCGGCACTTCTTCCGCATCACTGAGATCATGCTGTTGTTCCTCGGCGCGGGCCTGTTCCAGACCGGCGTGGACAAGCTGATCGACAAGGAAATCCTGCCGACCGTCGTCGACCAGGTATGGAACTCCTCGGCAATCCTCGACGACTCGAGCACCTTCGGCTCGCTCGTCGCGACGCTCACGGGCTACCGCGCGCATCCGGCGCTCATGAACCTGATCGCCTATGCCGCGTACTGGCTCGTGGTGTGGTTCCTCGTGCGGCGCGCCGCCGGCGGCGCGGGCGCGGTTGTGAAGAGGAAGGCAGCATGAGTTGTGCATCCGCTCGCCCGACGCAGGCATACGGGCGCCCTGGCAAGCTCGCCCAGGCGGGCCAGTGGATGCAACGTCACGGCGCGGCGATCCGCGCCGTGCAGTGGGTCGTGGTCGCTGTCTACGTGTTCCTGATTCTCGTGCCGGCGGCGATGCCGCTGCCCGGCGACACGGCGCACCTGTGGAACAACCTCACGCTCGCGGCGCAGTTCGTGTTCTGGGGCATCTGGTGGCCGTTCGTGCTGCTCTCGATGGTGATGCTCGGCCGCGTGTGGTGCGGCGTGCTCTGCCCCGAGGGCGCGCTCACCGAGTTCGCCAGCAAGTTTGGCCGCGGCCGTGCCATCCCGCACTGGATGCGCTGGGGCGGCTGGCCTTTTGTGGCCTTCGGTCTCACCACGATCTACGGACAAATGGTGAGCGTCTACCAGTACCCCAAGGCGGTGTTGCTGGTGCTGGGCGGATCGACGCTCGGCGCGATGGTGATCGGCTTTCTGTACGGGCGCGAGAAGCGCGTCTGGTGCAAGTATCTCTGCCCCGTGAACGGGGTGTTTGCGCTTTTGGCGCGTCTCGCGCCGTTTCGCTACAAGGTCGACGAAGACGCCTGGCGCAACTCCTACACGCACGGCGAGCACGGCGGGCATCGCGTGATTCCCGTGAACTGCGCGCCGCTCGTGCCGCTGCGCAACATGAAGGGCGCCGCGCAGTGCCACATGTGCGGTCGCTGCAGCGGCCACCGCGACGCCATCGCGCTCACGTGGCGCTCGCCCGCGGAAGAAGTGGTCGAACTCGGTGATAGCCAGGCCAGCGCGTGGGACACGGCGCTGATTCTCTACGGCCTGCTCGGCGTGGCGATCGGCGCGTTCCACTGGACGGGCTCGCCGTGGTTCATCGGCGTCAAGCAGTGGCTCGCGGGCTGGCTCATCGACCGCGACATCACCTGGCCGCTCGACACCAACGCGCCGTGGTTTCTGCTCACCCACTACCCGGCGCAGAACGACGTGTTCTCGTGGCTCGACGGCGCGATGATCGTTGGCTATATCGTCGCGACGGGGCTCGTCTATGGCACGGTGCTGCTCGCGATCCTCGCGGGCTCGACTGCCGTGCTCGGGCGTTTCGAGCTGCGGCGTGTGCATCACTTCGCACAGTCGCTGATCCCGCTGGCGGGGGCGGGCGTGTTCCTCGGCCTTTCGGCGACGACCCTCTCGCTTCTGCGCGCGGAGCACGTGCCGCTCGACTGGGCCGCCGAGGTGCGCATTGCGATTCTGGTCATCACGAACCTCTGGAGCGCCTGGCTCGCGTGGCGCGTAACGGGGCGCTACAGTTCGCGGTTCTGGCAGCGCGCGCTCGCGCTCGCGGGCTTCGCGCTCGCGCTCGCCGTGGTGGACAGCGCGTGGTGGCTCATGTTCTGGGGCTGGGTGCGCTGAGCATGCTGCGGCGTTTCTTCATCTGCCGCTGATATAGGCGACATACGAGGGATCAGTGCGTCGCGGCACAAGTCTGGGTGTTACTCTCAAAACCGGGTTGGCGATTTCGCCAAACCCGGTTTTTGACTTTTCGGAGAGACGCATGCGTACGCGAGCAGTACTGACCGATGAAGACGTGATCCGGGTAGCCGACGCAGCCGTCGCGCACGCCCGCTCGAATGAATGGAACGTGACGATCGCCATCGTCGATGATGGCGGCCATCTGCTGCATTTGCGCCGCCTCGACGGCGCCCCGCCCGTTACCGCGGAGATCGCCGTGGCCAAGGCCCGCACCGCGTCGCTGGGCCGCCGCGAGAGCAAGGTGTACGAGGACGTGATCAAGCAGGGCCGCACGGCGTTCCTGAGTGCGCCCCTCACCGGCATGCTGGAAGGCGGCGTACCGGTGACCGTGAAGGGCGACGTCATTGGCGCGGTAGGGGTCTCGGGCGTGAAGTCCGACCAGGATGCTGCGATTGCGCGCGCGGGCATAGCGGCGCTTGGGGCGGAGTAAGCCCATCCATCGTCGCGCTTGACGACGCCAGAAAAACAAGAGCCGCGGACGGATGCCGCGGCTCTTGCATCGGGCGGCTCACGCTTCGCGCGCCGCCCCGTGCTTTGCATGAGACCGGAGCAAGCGCTAAAGCGCCAACTCCGGATCGACACAGTGGTGAGAACAAAAAAATGGCGTGGCTTGCTTCGACGGCTGGCTTGAAGCTTGAAGGATGTCTGCACGAAGGGGTCTAGATCTCGCGTGCAAGCCGTCGTTGCTGGCTAATGCCTCAACGCCTCTCGGTGGAGGCGGTCCCCACAATACCCGGTTGAAAACTGCTTGAAACCTATTTCGTCAGGATCAGCTTGCCGAGCCGGGTGGCCCGCAACTGATATGTCTGGCCGTTGTGCATGATGCTCACATGGCTGCGGCCTTGCAGCAGCGCCGCGCTATCCAGTTTCCTGTCGTCGCCTGCCGTGGCGACCACCGGCTCGGCGCTCTTGCGCGGCTTCGGCTGTGTGACGGCCGGCTTCGGCCGCGGGCCGGTCAATGCCGGGCTGCCGTTTCGGCGCAAGCTTAGCGTGGAGGAGCGGTTCAGTTCGGTCATGACCGTGACGTCTTTGTCTCGATTCGATGGATGAATTCTAAATGATAATCGTTTCTATTTGCAACTACGAGATATTCATCGAAATCGAACGCCGATAGCCTGAGCTGAAGCGGGGCGCAGTAGCGTGAACGGGCGATTGCCGTCCCGCGCAGGGCGGGCAATCGCCGGGGCTTCAGTGCAGCGCGTTCGGCGCGCTGCCGTCGCCCTGCACGAACTGGCGAATGAGACGCACGGTGTCGATGTCCGACTCGCGATATGCCGACTTCACGATCTCGGAAGTCTGCCGATCGTCCTCGGTATCGGCGGTCGGGAGCGTCGTGCGGTACTCGAAGCGCAGAAACAGCTGCAACGGATCGGGCTGCTCGATCGTCATCGTGAGCGAGCCGCCCACGTACTCGGCGGTCGCCATGATGTCGTAGCGTACGCTTTCGTTGGGCGTGAGCGTGACGCGATCGCGTACCGTGGCGTGGCCATAGTGCAACTCGCGCTCCATCGTGCTCTCGGTGCGCAAGAGGATCGTGCAGCTATCGAGCCCGATCACGAAGAGCTGCGGCTGCTCGGCGCGCAGCACGAGCCCTTCCCAGAGCTGCTCGCGCGTCATGGCCTCTACGAGCGGGTTCAGCGGATCGTTGATCTGGATGAGGTGTTCGAAATTCAAGGCGGCGCCTTCCTGTATCTGTGTCCGTGCCGCCGCCGCTCAGGCGACGACGAGACCCGTGCGTATCGTGATCGTGTTCGTGAGGACCTTGTGGACCGGGCAGGCGTTGGCGATCTGCAGCAGGCGCTCGCGCTGCTCTTCGGTGAGCGCGCCTTCGAGCACGATCTGGCGGTCGATCTTCGTGCCCTCGGTGCCGGTTTCCATCGTGAGCTTCACGCGTACGCCTTCGAGCGGCCACTCCTTGCGCTGCGCATACATTTTCAGCGTGATCGAGGTGCAGGCGCCAAGGCTCGAGAGCAAGAGCGAGAAGGGCGACGGTCCGCGGTCGCCGCCGCCGAGCGAGGCGGGTTCGTCGGCGATCCAGGTGTGTGTGCCGTCGTCGAACTGGACCTGGTAGTTCGTCGAGCCAATGTGTGCGGTGACTGCGGGTTCGGCCATGCGCTCCTCGCGGGCGGGACGGTTAAAGGGGGACGGGCGCGCAACCTGCGGTGCGCGCCCCGGAAACCTTATTGTGACGGAAAGCGGGCGGCCCTGTAGCGATGCTTCGGAAACCCGCGTCGCTGCGCAACCCGGTTCAGTGAGCGATGCGCCCCATGCGCCCGGCCTGATAGTCGAGCACGGCCTGGCGGATCTCCTGCTCCGTATTCATCACGAACGGGCCGTAGCGCACGACCGGCTCGTTCAGCGGCACGCCGCCGATCAACAGGACGTCGAGCGGAGCGCTCGCGTCAGCCGGGGCCGCGAGCGTGACGGTGTCGCCGTTGCTCGCGAAGGTCACCATCTGCTGCGCTTCGACCGCTTGCGCGTCGGGCCCGTAGAGACCCGTGCCCGAGAGACCGTAAGCAAACACGCGATACTCGCTCGGCACCGGTTGCTCCACGCGCGCGCCGGGCGCGAGCGTGAAGTGCTGGTAGAGGATGGGCGTGCGCGTTTCGATCGCGGCCTGCACGCCCAGCGCCTCGCCGGCGATCACCTTCACCGAGACCTTGCCGTCCTTCGAGCGGCCCACCGGAATCTCCGCCGTGGGCAGTTCCTGGTAGCGCGGCGCCATCATCTTGTCGCGCGCGGGCAAATTTACCCACAACTGCAGGCCATGCATGCGGCCGCCCGTACGCGTGAATTCGGGGTCGGGCATTTCGCTGTGGATCACGCCCGCGCCGGCCGTCATCCATTGCACGTCGCCGGGGCGCAGCGTGCCCGAATGGCCCGCCGAGTCCTTGTGGCCGAAGCGGCCTTCGACCATATAGGTGACGGTTTCGAAGCCGCGGTGCGGGTGGTCGGGCGCGCCCTTGGCTTCGCCGGGGGCGTAGTCGGTCGGGCCCATTTCGTCGAGCAGCAGGAACGGATCGAAGTCCATCAGCTGGCGGGTCGGAAACGGCCGATGGACGATGAATCCGCCACCCTCGGTGGTGCGAACCGCGGGATAAACGCGTTCGATCGTACGGGTCGTGGTCATGGATATCACCTCGAATTGTGGGAATTGCGTTATATGCGAAACGAACCGCTATTATAGGTAGCCAATTTGGCCTGTTTTACCGCCACATCGCAATGGATTGTCCCATCGCTGGAACGACGACATGAAAATCGATTCGCATAACCTCAACGACCTGATGTACTTCTCGCAGGTGATCGAGCATGGCGGTTTTTCTGCTGCCGAACGCGTGCTCGGCATCTCGAAATCGCGTCTGTCGCGGCGGGTGAGCGAACTCGAGGCCTCGCTCGGCGTGCGACTGTTGCAGCGTTCTACGCGCAAGCTCGCGCTCACCGAAGCGGGCGAACTCTTCTACCAGCATTGCCGCTCGATGCTCGCCGAGGCGCAGGCCGCCGTGAACGTCGTTCAGTCGCTGCGTTCGTCACCGCGCGGCACAGTGCGCGTGAGCGTGCCCGTCACGCTTTCGCAGACCATCTTTTCGCAGATCATTCCGGAATTCATGCATCGCTACCCCGAGGTGCGGGTGGTGATGCGCGTGACGAACCGCGTGATCGACCTGTTCGAAGATTCCGTGGATATCGCGCTGCGCGTGCGCTCGGAGCCGCCGCAGAACGCCAATATCGTGGTGCGTCCGTTGTGGCGCACCGAGCAGATGCTGGTGGGTGCGCCGAGCCTGCTCGCGCAGAACGCGCCGCCGCTCACGCCCGACGACCTCACGCGCTTCGAAACGCTCGACACGCCCACGGGCGACGGCCGCCACGTATTCCAGCTCATCGCACCCGATGGCACGCGCCACTCGCACGAACACGAGCCGCGCCTCATCACCGCGGACCTCACGACGATCCGTGAAGCGGCGCTGGAAGGCCTTGGCATCGCGGCCATGCCGGAGATGATGTACGGCGCCGCGCTGCGCTCGGGCAAGCTTTCACCGGTGATGCCGGGCTGGACGCTGCCGGTGCCGCAGCTCTATGCGGTATTTCTCTCGCGCCAGGGCATGGTTCCGGCCGTGCGTGCGTTCGTCGATTACCTCGTGGAAGTACTCGATGCCGATAAGGGCTTGCAGCAGGAATGTCCGCTGAGAAGCGACATCGCCGCGCTTGCAGGGCACGCAGAAGGACAGAATGCACCCGGCGGGCAGGTTGGGCTCTTGCGCACAAAGAGCGCGAGCAAGATCGAAACTGCATGAAGCTTTGCGAACGTGCACGCACGTGCGCGTGTACGAAGCCCGGTTTCCTGCGCAGTGCATTTCTGCACAACGTTTAGCGCCATTTGTTTTTAGGCATTCAAGCGCGAGCAGCCATCGCTACATTCAATGGCCTAACTCTTGAAGGTGCGAAGCGAGAGGAATATATTGGAGTCCTTCTCGCCAAGCACCGGTCTTGAGTGGGAATTGATGGCCGCTATCATAGTGGGCCTTCAGGGCCGAAAGCGCAGTCCGTGTTGCCCACGGCAGTCGCATGTGCCGGCGTGAACCGATCGATTGTCGGGGAGTCGCCGCCGCCGCCCGAATGCGCCGCGTGCGCACGAAAAAAGGCCTTCATCTGACGATGAAGGCCTTTTACTTTGTACCGCTGAATTAAGCGTGCTGCGCGCAGCGACGCGATCAGTGACGCGCAGGGTCGGTGACGAAGCCGAGCTTCGTGAGGCCGCCGCTTTGCGCGGCAGACATCACCTGGGCAACGCGCTCGTATTGCACCTTTCGGTCCGCGTTCAGATGCAGTTCCGGTTGCGGCGTAGTTTGCGCCGCTGCTGCGATCTTCTGGTTCAGCGCCGCGTCGTCGACCTGCGTGCCGTCCCACAGCACGGTGCCGTCCGCTTCGATCGAGATGTTGATCTGCGCGGGCTTGGTGTCTTCCTTCTGGCTGCTCGCATGCGGCAGGTCGATCTTCACGGCGTGACGGATCACGGGAATCGTCACCATGAAAACGATCAGCAGAACCAACATGACGTCGACGAGCGGCGTCATGTTGATTTCGTTCATCAGGCCATCGTCGTCGTCGCTGGCAAAGGGGCTCATCGCCATGATGCTTGCCTCCGCTCTTTAGTGACTGCGCGCAGCGACACGCAGGTTGCTCGTGTTGCCTTCCTTCGCGCCGCCACGCGCGGTGGAGGTGAGGCGCGCGCCCGTTACGAAGAAGGCATGCAGGCCGTGCGCGAAGCGGTTGAGCTTCATGACGATCGCCTTGTTGGCACGGGTGAGGGCGTTGTAGCCGAGCACGGCGGGAATCGCGACGAACAGGCCGAAGGCGGTCATGATGAGCGCTTCGCCCACCGGGCCGGCCACGGCGTCGATCGAGGTTTGACCCGTCGCGCCAATCGTAAGCAGTGCGTGATAGATGCCCCACACCGTGCCGAACAGACCGACGAACGGCGCCGTGCTGCCGATCGAGGCGAGAATGGCCAGGCCGCTTTGCATCTTCGCGACCGACTCGTCCATCGTGTCCTTCAGGCAGCGCGTGACCCAGTCCGACACGTCCATGCGGTCGTGCAGACGCGGCTGCGTCTGGTGATGGTGATCGGCGGCTTCCTGGCCAGAAAGCGCAAGCGCGAGGAACGGGTTGTCTTCGCGCGAGCCGCTGCCGAGCTTCTTCACGCCGTCGGCGAGATCGTCCGAATGCCAGAACTGCTGTTCTGCGTTCTTCGTGAGGCGCTTCAGGCGCGCGACATTCCAGCCCTTCACGACGATCACGCACCACGACAGCACCGACATGATCAACAGCGCGAGCGCGATGCCGCGCGTCACGAAATCCCCTTGCGCCCAGACGTGGGCGATACCGTAGTTCTGCATTCTTAGTCCTCTTGATTCAATTCATGAAAGCGTGTGGCTTCAACCGGTCAATTGTTCAGGCTGAACTCGAATGGTTGCGTGTAGGCCGCGCGGACGGCTTCGCCGTTTTCCAGGTACGGCTTGCACGAGCTTTGGCGCATCGCGTCGAGCGCGGCTTCGTCGAGGCGGGTGGAGCCGCTCGTCTTCCTCAGCTCGATGTTCTCGATCTTGCCCGTGAGGCCCACGACGAAGTGCACGAATGCCGTGCCGGTTTCGCCGCGCCGGCGCGAGAGCGTCGGGTAGTCGGGCTGCACGATGCGGCAGTCGAGGTGCGATACGTTCTTCGGCGCCGACAGCGCCATGGTCGGCTTGGCGTCGGTGGCCGCCGCGGCTTGCGGTGCGGGAGCGGGCGGGGTGGGAGCCGGCGGCGTGGGCGCGGCGGCCGCGGCCGACTCGATCGCGTGCTGCGAGGGCGCTTCGGCCACGGGCAACGGAGTTGGCTTGGGCTTGGGCTGAACCTTCGGCTTCTCGCGCGTCACGTGCGGGACCGGCAACGGCTTCGGCGGCGTGGGCGTGGACTGAATCGCAGCGGGGGCGGCGA
This sequence comes from Paraburkholderia sp. CNPSo 3274, assembly GCF_024206475.1. Lineage (GTDB taxonomy): Bacteria > Pseudomonadota > Gammaproteobacteria > Burkholderiales > Burkholderiaceae > Paraburkholderia. The sequence continues at coordinate 4,988 of NZ_JAMBPR010000007.1, read as the reverse complement.
CTGGCTCGGGCTTGAGCAGTTCGGCCGTCATCGTCTGCGACTGGAGCGCGACGGGCGTCACGGGTTCGCGCTTCATCAGCACGACGCCGATGAGCGCGGCATGCAGCGCGACCACGATCGCGCTCGCAGTGACGACACGACGATTGACGCGAACGGAGGGAGACGGCAGCGTGCCAGCGGTGGTTTGGAAAGCCTGCATGTTTAGCGTGGCTGCCATGCGGACGACGGCGCGCAGGCGAACCGGCGCGTCGTGTCGGGCAGCTTTATTTGCGAAAGATCAACAGCGAGATGCACAACGTCGTTACGAATCCGATCAGCAATTCCATCACGACCTCCTTTGAGGGTCACGAGCGGTAGCTGGCTGGTCGGAAGACGGGCTTGCTGTCGGCAGCGGTTTGATGTCCGCGGCGCGTGGCGCCTGAGGCGCCTTTGGCTAAGCGGGCGGACGGGGCGGGCGCGCATCGGTGGCCGGATGCGCGCCATGGCTTCAGGCAGCCTTGCGCTCGTAAAACGTGAGCGGAGCCGCATGGGGGACCACGGCGGGGTGCGCCGGTTGCGTTACCCCGCAGCGGCTCGCACAGACACCGCTTTGCGCCATCACGTCGCGTACGGATTCTTCGCACTTGCCGCAGCAGGTCGCGACGCCGAGCTCGAACTGCAGCTCGTCGAAAGAATCCATGCCTTCCTGGATAGAGGCGCGGATCGTCCGGTCGGAGACGGATTTGCAAACGCAGACAATCATGATGGACCGCTATAGAGAGAGTTAATGCGAATTATTATCATTATGTTTGCTGGGTTTGGCAAGCGGGTAGACGGATTTTTTGTAACAAAACCGGAGGCTTAACAGGGGTTTTGCTTTGCGTCAGGAAAAGGCGGGCAAGGATGGGGCGCTCGCCAAGGCCTTTAGCGGGCCGGCCTGCGGTTGGTCTTGGCGTGAGTGCCCGTGGGGTTGTGCATTGCCGCCGGAGGCTGCCAGCGCGCTTTTGGCGGGAGCCAGACTGGACGAGGCAGGTCAGTCAGGTGCGCCGAAACGGGGTTGAAACGCCAACTCCCGGGCGAGGGGCGAATCGCAAACCTCGAATCGCGCCCGGCGTGGCGCCGGCGCGTCAGGCCGCGTTCGCTTCCAGCTGCCGCGTGCGGCGCGAGGGGATGGCCACGCGCTCGACATCGGCGTCGAGACCAAGCAGCGCGGCTGCCAGTTCGTGCAAGTGCGCGCCGTCGCTCGTCGAGCAGAAGCGAATGTCGTTGCCGCCCGCACCAGCGGGCTCGCCGCTCGCGCGCAGGCCGTGCTGGTCGAGCACGCGTTCGAGCTGCCGGGCGATGGCGACGCTCGTGTCGACGAGCGTCATGCGTTCGCCGACGATCGCGCGGATCGCCGCGTCGAGAAATGGGTAGTGCGTGCAGCCGAGCACGAGCGTGTCCGCGCCCGCGTCGAGCATGGGCTCGACGTACGCGCGCAGCAGCGCGAGCAATTCGGCCGAACCGATGTCGCAGCGCTCCACGGCCTCCACGAGGCCATGGCCCGGCTGGCACAGCACGCGCAGGTCGGCCGCGTGGCGCTCCACGAGCGCCTGAAAGCGCGCGCTGCGTAGCGTGACCTGGGTGGCAAGGACGCCGGCTACGCGCGATTTCGAAACCAGCGCCGCGGGCTTGATCCCCGGCTCTACTCCGATGAGCGGGATGGCGAGCCGCTCGCGCACGAGCGCGATCGACTGCGCCGTGGCCGTGTTGCAGGCCACCACCAACGCCTTCGCGCCCTGCGCCACGAGCCATTCGCAGATCGCGAGCGTGCGGTCTGCGATGAAGTCGTCGTCTCGCTGGCCGTAGGGGGCGTAGCGCGAGTCGGCGGCATACACGAGCCGTTCCGCGGGCAGCAGCGCGCGCACGGCGCGCAGCACCGAAAGGCCGCCGAGGCCGGAGTCGAAGATGCCGACAGGCGCAGCGCTGGAAGTGGCCGGTAGGTTCACGGGGATGGGCGCAAAAGGGTTGGGGCGCACCCGCAAGGCGGACGGATGCGCGCGGCGTGCGATCAGGATTCTACCGAACCCATGGCCGACTGCTGGTAATTCTGGATGCCGATCTTGCCGATGAGGTCGATCTGCGTTTCGAGCCAGTCGATGTGCTCTTCGGTGTCTTCGAGAATCGTCACGAAAATCTCGCGCGAAACAAAGTCGCGTACCGATTCGCAATAAACAATGGCTTCCTTGCAGGTGGACTGCGAAATCTGTTCGAGCTTCAAATCGCACTCGAGAATTTCCTTGGTTTCCTCGCCAATCAGCAGCTTATGCAGGTCCTGGAGGTTCGGCAGACCGTCGAGCATGAAAATCCGCTCGATGAGCATATCGGCATGTTTCATTTCGCCGATCGATTCGTCATATTCATGCTTGCCGAGTTTCTCGAGGCCCCAGTGCTTGTACATGCGGGCATGCAGGAAATACTGATTGATAGCCGTGAGCTCGTTCTTGAGCTGCGCGTTCAGATATTCGATGACTTTCTTGTCGCCTTGCATAGTCTTTCCTTTCTTTGTGGGGCGGTGACTGGTTTCCAACAATAAACGCTCAATACACAAAAGCCAAGGCCGAATCTACGTTGAATTGCGGTAAATATCGGCGATTTACTCAGTGCTGAGAATTAATCTCAGTACGCTTTGCGTGACGCAAAAAAAAACCGGGGCGCGCGGCCCCGGTTTTTAAACAGGCATCAGGCAGGCATCAAACCGTGGCGACCGGAATCTTGCCGATCTTTGCCTGCCATTCGGCGGGGCCGGTCTTGTGGACCGAGGTGCCCGACGAATCCACGGCGACCGTCACCGGCATATCCTGCACGTCGAACTCGTAGATGGCTTCCATGCCGAGGTCTTCGAACGCGAGGACCTTCGAGCCGCGGATTGCCTTCGACACGAGGTAAGCCGCGCCGCCCACCGCCATCAGGTAAGCCGCCTTGTGCTTCTTGATCGCCTCGATGGCGACCGGGCCGCGCTCAGCCTTGCCGACCATCGAGATGAGGCCCGTTTGCGAGAGCATCAGCTCCGTGAACTTGTCCATGCGCGTGGCCGTGGTGGGACCTGCCGGGCCGACCACTTCGTCGCGCACCGGATCGACCGGGCCGACGTAGTAAATCACGCGGTTCTTGAAGTCGACGGGCAGCGTCTCGCCACGGGCGAGCATGTCGGCGATGCGCTTGTGCGCGGCGTCGCGGCCCGTGAGCATCTTGCCCGAGAGCAGCAGCGTCTGGCCCGGCTTCCACGAAGCGACTTCTTCCGGCGTGAGCGTGTTGAGGTCGACGCGCTTGCTCGTTTCCGTGTTCGGTTCCCAGTTGACCTTCGGCCATGCGTCGAGCGAGGGCGCTTCGAGCCTGGCCGGGCCCGTGCCGTCGAGCACGAAGTGCGCGTGGCGCGTGGCGGCGCAGTTCGGGATCATCGCGACGGGCTTCGAAGCCGCGTGCGTGGCCGTGGCCATGATCTTGACGTCGAGCACGGTGGCGAGACCGCCCAGACCTTGTGCGCCGATGCCGAGCGCGTTGACCTTCTCGTGCAGTTCGACGCGCAGTTCTTCGACCCAGTCCTTCGGACCGCGCTTGATGATCTCCTGGATGTCGATCGACTCCATGAGCGATTCCTTCGCCATCAGCATCGCCTTTTCAGCGGTGCCGCCGATGCCGATGCCGAGCATGCCCGGCGGGCACCAGCCGGCGCCCATCGTCGGCACGGTCTTGAGCACCCAGTCGACGATCGAGTCGGACGGGTTCAGCATCACGAACTTCGACTTGTTCTCCGAGCCGCCGCCCTTGGCCGCAACCTGAACATCGACCTTGTCGCCCGGCACGATCTCGTAGTGGATCACGGCCGGCGTGTTGTCCTTCGTGTTCTTGCGGCCGCCTTCGGGCGGGTTCACGATCGAGGCGCGCAGCACGTTGTCCGGGTTCAGGTAACCGCGGCGCACGCCTTCGTTGATCATGTCGGTCACGCCCATCGTGGCGCCGTCCCAACGCACGTCCATGCCGACCTTCACGAAGATCGTGACGATGCCGGTGTCCTGGCAGATCGGGCGCTTGCCCTCGGCGCACATGCGGCTGTTGGTGAGGATCTGGGCGATCGCGTCCTTCGCGGCCGGGCTCTCTTCGAGCTCGTAGGCGCGGCCGAGCGCCTCGATGTAGTCCTGCGGATGGTAGTAGCTGATGTATTGCAGCGAATCCGCAATGCTCTGGATGAGGTCTTCCTGTTTGATGACGGTCATGGCTAGCTTCTGTGGGGACGGGTGTTTTGAATAATGTGTGCCGCGTGCGCTGTTCAGTCGGACTCGGCGGGCTCGGGAACCGCGCGACGCGCAGCGGCGTGCCCGCCTGGCACCGGATGGCGCGCGGCGAGCTCCTGATAGTGTTCGGGGTGCGTATGCGTGGTGATGCGGTCGATCCACGCCATCACGAGCGCGGAAGCGAGGAACGCCACGTGAATGATCACCTGCCACATCACCGTATGCGCCGAAGCGGCGTCGGGATTAATGAAGGTCTTGAGCAGGTGGATCGACGAAATGCTGATGAGCGCCATGGCGAGCTTCACCTTGAGCACGCCGGCGTTCACGTGGTCGAGCCATTCGGGCTCGTCGGGATGGCCTTCGAGATTCAGGCGCGAGACGAAGGTCTCGTAGCCGCCCACGATCACCATGATGAGCAGGTTCGAGATCATCACTACGTCGATCAGGCCGAGCACGGCCAGCATGATGCTGGTTTCGTCGAGCGTGGTGGCGTGGCTCACGAGGTGCCAGACCTCCTTGAGGAACAGCACGCAGTACACGGCTTGCGCGACGATCAGGCCCAGATAGAGCGGCACCTGCAGCCAGCGGCTCATGAAGATGATGCTGGGCAACGGACGCATGCGGCGACGGGCTTTACCCGGTGCGGCGGCGGAAGGCGGCTGGGGGCGTGCGGCGGACATGGGCAATCACGGTGGCGAAATGGGGCGGGGCTGCCTAAGTGGGGCTGCCTAAATG
>NZ_JAMBPR010000060.1 GCF_024206475.1 Paraburkholderia sp. CNPSo 3274 | reverse complement strand
CGGGCGCAAACCCCGATCCCGCTCTTCCTTGCGCACCCAGCTACGCAGCGTCTCGCCCGAGCAGCCCAGCTTCGCTGCGATCGAGGCGATCACTTTCCATTGCGATTCGTGGTCGCCCTGATGTTCCAGTACCATTCGCACAGCCCGCTCACGAACTTCCGGCGAGTACCTTGGGGACTTCTTCTTGGTGTTTTCCATAGCTCCATTTTCTCAAGAAGTGGAGCCTCCGGAAATCCCGGGGCGGTTCAGGACCTTCAATCGCGCAATCCCAGTTGCTCACGGTCACGTCGACGGGGAGAACACGTACTCCGTGGCGCTTTGCATCCTGGACAAGCTGGGACGGTGAATAGAACCCCATCGGCTGGGAGTTGAGCAACGCACATGCGAACACCGTGGGTTCGTGACACTTCAGCCACGCGCTCGCGTAGACCATCAGGGCGAAGCTGGCCGCGTGGCTTTCCGGGAAACCATACTCACCGAAGCCCTGGATCTGCGCGAAGATCTGCTCGGCAAATTCCCGCTCATACCCCCGCTGGAGCATGCCGTTGACAATGCGGTCGTAGTAGACGCCGAGGCCTCCCTTGCGGCGCCACGCAGCCATCGCACGGCGCAACTGGTCGGCCTCCCCCGCAGAAAAGCCCGCCGCAAGCATTGCAACCTGCATCACCTGCTCCTGGAAAATCGGCACGCCCAGCGTACGGGCTAGTGCCTGCTCCATCTGTGGACTCGGGGAACGTCACCGGCTCGATCCCCTGGCGCCGGCGCAGGTACGGGTGAACCATGCCGCCCTGGACCGGGCCCGGCCGCACGATTGCCACCTCTATCACAAGGTCATAGAACTGGCGCGGCTGAAGACGTGGAAGCATGCTCATCTGCGCGCGCGATTCGATCTGGAAAACACCCACCGTATCCGCCCGGCAGATCATTTCGTAGGTTGCGGAATCCTCGGCGGGAATGTCCTGCAGCTCAAACACTTTACCCCGCTTTTCCGAAATCAGGTCCAGCGCGCGGCGCACCGCCGACAGCATGCCCAGCGCGAGGACGTCAATCTTCAGGAGTCCAAGTGCTTCGATATCGTCCTTGTCCCACTGAATAATTGATCTGTCAACCATCGCGGCATTCTCGATGGGCACCAGGCGCGAGAGCTTGCCGCGGCTGATGACGAACCCGCCGCTGTGCTGCGACAGATGACGCGGAAAGCCAAGGAGCAGGGTGGCGAAATCGGCCCACTGCGCAATGAGTGGCGCCTGTGGGTCGAGGCCCGCTTCGGCAAAGCGGCTCAGCAGGTCTTCCTTCGAGTCGAACCAGTGATGGGCCTTGGCAACGCGATCGACGATGGCCGGGTCAATGCCGAGCGCCTTGCCCGACTCCCGCAGCGCACTGCGTGGACGATAGGTCGTTACGGCAGCCGTCAACGCCGCGCGATCGCGTCCGTACTTGCGGTAGATGTACTGGACGACTTCCTCACGTCGCTGGTGCTCGAAGTCGACATCAATGTCTGGCGGCTCGCCGCGCTCCTTGCTGATGAAGCGCTCGAACAGCATTGACGAGCGTGCAGGGTCGACCTCGGTCACGCCCAGGCAGTAGCAGACCGCGGAGTTGGCAGCCGAGCCACGTCCCTGGCAGAGAATCCCCTCGTTGCGCGCGAAGCGCACGATGTCATACACGGTAAGGAAGTATGGCTCGTATCGAAGGTCGGCAATCAACGCGAGTTCGTGCTCGATCTGCGCCTGGACCTTGTGCGGAATGCCAGCGGGCCACCGCCGGTGAGCGCCGGTATACGTTTCCTGGCGCAGGTAGGCTTCGGGCGTGAAGCCGTCGGGCACAAGTTCGTCCGGATATTCATAGCGGAGCTCGTCGAGAGAGAACGTGCAGCGGCGCGCAATCTCGACCGTCTCGGCGAGAGCGCGTGCCGGATAGAGATTGGCCAGACGTAATCTCGAACGCAGATGCTGTTCGGCGTTTGGCGCGAGGTCATAGCCGCACTCGGCAACCGGCCGCCCGAGACGGATCGCGCTCAGCACGTCCTGAAGCGGCTTGCGCGAGCGAACGTGCATGACCGGAGCGCCGGTGGCCACCACGGGCACGGCGTGGCGCGTTGCAGCCCGCTCGATCGCTCCGCGATGAAGGTCGTCCATCGCGCGGGCGTGAAGCGTCAGCGCGATCCGGGCGCGTTCACCGAACGTCGCTGCGAACCATTCGAGTTGCGCATCGAGGCGCGCCTCATTGGCCGGGTACTCCGGGTTGAGGATCGCCATGCAGTCCGGCAGTCCCTTCAGGTGTCCGTGAGAAGCCTCGGGATGGTCGAGGTCGCGTGTGGCGAGCCGGTAGTTACCCTTGTCCGCGCGCATGCGCGCAAGCGTGATCAACTCGCTGAGATTGCCGTAGCCCTCCCGCGTCATGGCAAGGGCGGTAAAGCGCAGGGCGTGCGAGCCGTCGGCATTCGTCAGCGCAAACTCGGACCCCACAATGAACGGGATACCCGCGTTTTTCGCTTCGACGTGCGCGCGCACGACCCCGGCCAGCGAGCACTCGTCCGTGACGGCGATTGCGGCATAGCGCAGCTGTGCCGCACGCGCGGCGATGTCGTCGGCGTGCGAGGCACCGCGGAGGAAGGAGAAGTTCGACGCACACTGGAGTTCGGCATACGCCGGCAGTCCGCCAAAGTCAGGTGCAGGCATAGCTTGCGCGCGGCCCGGGCGGCACCTGATCCATTGGATCCGGACGCCCGATTCCGTCTTTCCGCCCCTCAATTGATACTGTACGTTTATACAGTAGTATTCTAGCCCAATCTGGCTGGCGGGGCCAAACTTCGGCTTTTCCCGGAATGAACCGGACTCTGGCGGGCTAACATCGCGGAAAATCCGGCCACAACCGGTTCACAGCAAATGGAGCACAAACGATGGGACAGGCAAAACAGTGCGGGACGCAGGAACAACGCATCGCGCAGGCAAAGGCGAAGATAGATGCGTTGCGCCCGGAGAAGCTGGTGTGCGGTGCGCGCAAGACCGCATTCAACGACTTCGACGCACTCGACACGCGAAACATGGCGGGTATCCAGGCGGCATTCGGCGGCATCTGTCCGTCGTGCGGGGAGACGGTGCTGTCCTTCAGCGGCGAGAAGGACGCTGTCGCGAATGCCATGCTGGCATGGCAGGACGCGATGGAAAATGAAGGCAAGCTCGGCAAGCAGTCGTCGACGGGCGAACACGTCCCCTTCGATGAACAGCAAGACTCATGACGTTCGCAGGCGCGTGAGCGCAGGATTGAATGGTCCGGGCTGACGCGCCAGACGCCGGATTGACAACCACTACACATATCGCGCGGCAAAGCCCCGCGCGCAGGGAGGGCCAATCATGAGCACGCACGACAACGCTGAGGTACTCCTCGCGTGGTTTCGCGAACGCGCAAGCGCGACGGTGAGCGAGATTGTGGCGTCCGGACTGATGAACTCGCGCACGGCTTCTGATGCTGTGCAGTACGCGCTGCGCAATGGGGCGCTTGAGCGCATCGTGCGTTCAGGCGCAAGCGCGAAGGACCGCGTTCACTATCGGGCAACCGGCATCGCCTTGCCCGCGCCCCGGGCGCAGGCAGGCCAGCCGTCTTTTGATGGTCTGCTGACCGCGTGGGGCATCGTTCTTGAGCCGCCCCGGCTTCTGTCGACGGAGTCCCGCAGGCACCAGATTTCGGATAGCGGATTGCCAGATAGCGAGTAGCAGGAAAGCGTTGCTCACAACTTGGAAGCGCTCTGGTTCTGGTATGCCTCGGTACAGGAGGGGGCAACTGCCAATGTGCCCGGGAGGCCGGCGTCCTGATGTAGCCTCGTGGTTTGTCTTTGTGGGTCAGCCACCGGATTGAAGCGCGACAACAATCGTGCCGTTATCGAAGGAAAGCATCCTTAATCCTTCCCTGTCATGGCCCGAACCAGGCGAGGCGCGTCGACGCGCCGCTGCGGCATTCCCTTGGCTGTTCGTTTGCTTCCCCTGCCGGAGAGCGCCGTCCGTCAGCGGATGATCGCGTACCACATCACGCTGTCCAGCCTCCGGCTGCAGCGCGGCGATCTTGCGCATTTCGTGACGATGGCACAGATCATCGTCAGCACCTCACACCTCTTCGACGCGGGGTATGGCCGGGCGCGCATTGAGGGCTTGACCGAAGCGCACGACGCGCTCGAGCGCAGCCTGCGCGCGGCGCTGGCGTCTGGCATCTGGGGTATCGATCAGGCAACCTTCGAACTGTTCGCAGAACTGCTGACGTTACACGAGGAGCAGTTGCATGTCGCTCCACTCGAAGCCGTCACACGTTCCTCACAACCCGCTCACCTGAGTCGGGCAGACGGGATCCGGAGTGTGCACCAGGCGGCGGCGTGACGATCACGCCAGAGGCTGTCTGGGGGCCGTTCTGCGCCCAAGCGCACTCGCGGCGGATAACTGGATCACAGCGTTAACGCCCCTGTGCCAACTCCCGCATTTCAGCCAAACAGGCCGTGAAGAAACCAGCGTGGCTCGCGCTCATCACGACTGCCGACGCGCTCACGAAATACCCAGTAGTGCAGATTGTTTTCGGCTTCGGCGACGAAGTAGTCGCGCGTCACGATGTGACCGTCCTGCCAGCCACACTCGATCCGCTCGCCGGGCGATACCATCCGCAGCGGCGTGCCGTAGAACGGGCGGTGACCACGCATGATGAGCTGGATGGGCACCTCAAGGAGCCATGCCGGGCGAGGCAAATCCCGCGGCAGATCGATGCGTGAGGGTTTGGATTCGCTGCTGACCGGCACCCACTGCGCGGCGACTTCGGGACGGAAATCGGCGACGGGTGCCGCTCTCATCACATTCCCTGAACCCAGCCTTGCCGTGAGCAGTTCCATGAGGCGCGCGTGGTCCTGAGGCGATCCGCCTGGTTCCGGAAACAGCGAGTTACTTGGTGCCTCAGCTTCCCGTACATCTTTCGCTTCGAGCCTCAATGCAATGACCGGCGCCGCGAGTTCGATCCGCGAGAGTCGCTCCTTCAGCAGCCGGACGAGGTGTTCTTCGTGCCACGTCGGCTCGCCCAGCGCGACTTCCACGCCCGTTGGGGGAATCGCATCGCGGCCGCGCTCGTGCTCGAGCGAGACAACGAAACGCGCGACGGCAAGCTGGCGGCCGGCAAGCCAGCCCGTCATCTGCAGCGTAAGCCGGCGCGCTGCGAAGAGCGCCGCTTCAACGTGTTCGATGCGGTCCGGCAACTCGACGCGGGCATCGAACGCGGGCGGCATCGTGAGCCATTCGTGGACTTCAGGGGCTTCACCTTTCGCGCGGTCAAGTGCATCGAGCAGCGCGGTGCCGCAGCGCTTTTTCAGTCCGGCGCGCGGCAGGCGCGTCACGTCATCGATCGTCGTGCATCCAAGCCCATCGAACCATTCGGCGAAACGTCTCGCGGGCGGCAGCACGCCCAGAGGGATGCGCTTTAGTACACGCGAAAGGGACCGCTGTGTGAGCGCGACGCCACCACCGGCGCGCGCAATGAGCCAGGTCGCCTCGGCGGTCGGTGCGATCGACGCCGTGCACGTCACGCCGAAGTCTGCAACCGTGCGACGCACGCGCCGGTGAAGCGCGCGCAGGCCACCGAAAAGCCGCAGGCTGGCAGTCACATCGGCCAGAACGACGTTCTCGTCGGCGATCACGACGTTCGGCGTGAACTGGAGCAGGGCGAACGCGACGCCACTTACCGTCTGTTCTTCACGCGTGAGTTCACGCTCCCTGAGGTTCGCGTTCGGTGCGAGCGTCAGCACGCCGCCGCGGCGCATGCCATCGACAACCCCCTGCGCCCGCGCGGCTGCGTCGGCATCGAGCACGCGGCCTTTTTCCAGAACAACGAAACCGTTGTCAGACACCGGCATGTACCAGGTTGGGCAGAAACTCTCGATGGGCAGGCGTGGCAGATGAACGCCGATCCAGTGGTGCATGACGATTCAGGAGAACGGGCGACGGAGAGAGCGCAACGAATACGGGCTTGTCGCGATGCGGTCCGCGGCGTTTGATGAATGAGACGTTCACACCGTCGGGCGCGGCGTCGATCGAAACGCGCAACGGAGCGGGCGACGTCGCGTTCGCCGCAGCGGTAGGGCGAAAAAGGAATAGCAACGTATCCGCGTGCTGCGCGGCCAGGTGCAGGCGGCGCAGCGCCTCCGGGCGTACCTGCTGCTGCCAGAACAGCAGCGCTCCTGCGGTTCCGGCGCGAAGGACCTGTTCCGCTGCCCACAGGCTGTCCGCGGTCGTGGCCGCCTTGAGCACGCGGATGTTTTCAGCGCCCACGCCCCACCAGGTGAGCGCCGCCGGCTGCAGTCGATGCGGTGGCTGCAGGGCAAAGACTGGCCGGGTTGCGACGGCTTCAAGCGCAGCTTTAAGCAGACGCAGTTCGCCGCAGCCCGGTTGCGGGACGATCACTTCGGTCAAGGCCCCCGTCGGCCAGCCGCGGCCCGGCAACTCCGCGTCGAGCGCCTCGTGTCCGCTCGTCACCGTGCGGCCGTGCGCCGAACCCAGTTGCGAGGCACGCCACAAATCCGGGTGTATTGCCTCGACGTTCAGTAGCGGCAGCGCCATGGTGCCCCCAATAAATACCTGTATATATATACAGGGTGCGCCGGGAGACCGGTGCAGGTCAAGGGGTGGAAGTCCCCGACGTTGTAAGAGTTAGCGACTCACAATGTCCCCGAGTCATGCGTGGCCAACCGCGAGGCGGGTCGCGAAGCGTTGACAGGGGTGTTGATAGGCCAGCCATTGAGCCACGAAATGTTTATAAACCCGAGTGCCGACGTAATCCTGTATGCGGAAGGCAACACCGCGCAGTGCGCTATCGCGAGTACCGCGCGGGCTCGGCGGGGTCATAGAACCTGGCATGTCAATACGATCTCCACTCGGGAACCGGGAGATCTCCCGTTCGACCGCCGGTGGCAGCACAACCCGGCGGTCCGCATCGGGAAGGCGAGGAGCCGAAGCCGATGATGTACGAATGGGAGAAGTCAGACTCGCCCATAGTAGCGACGAAGCTGGCGAACAAACCCGGGGAACTGGGGGCGGAGTCGGTGGAGCGAAGGGGCGGGGCCAAGGGGAACACGGACTGGTCGCGCACGCGCCGGACTCAGAGCCGGATAAGCGTGTCCCAGAGGCTGGGACGTGTGCGTCAAGCCGCAAGGCAAAGGAAGAAGGAGAGGTTCACGGCGCTGTTCCATCTGATCGACATTGACCTGCTGGAAACGGCGTTCTTCTGGCTGAAACGGAGGGCGGCGGCCGGGGTGGATGGCGTGACGTGGCACGACTACGAGCAAGACTTGGAGGGAAACCTCAAAGACCTGCATGGACGCCTGCACCGGCAAGCCTATCGTGCGTTACCCAGTCGCCGTCGGTACATCCCGAAGGCGGACGGGAAACTACGCCCGCTTGGTATTGCGGCGCTGGAGGACAAGATCGTTCAGCGCGCGCTGGTGGCGGTACTCAACGCAGTCTACGAGACGGACTTCCTGGGATTTTCGTACGGGTTTCGGCCGCAGCGCAGTCAACACGATGCGCTCGACGCACTCGCGACGGGAGTTGCCCGGACAAACGTGAACTGGATATTGGACGCCGATATCAGCCGGTTCTTCGACACTGTCAACCATGACTGGCTGATCAGATTTGTCGAGCACCGGATAGGCGACCAACGCGTGATTCGGTTGATCCGCAAATGGCTGAAGGCAGGCGCGATGGAGGACGGGGTGATCGAGCCAACCGACGAGGGGACGCCGCAAGGGTCGGTCATCTCGCCGCTGCTGGCGAACATCTACCTGCACTACGTCTTCGACCTCTGGGCGAACCAATGGCGCAAGCGCCACGCCGAGGGGAACGTTGTGATTGTTCGATACGCCGACGATATTGTCGTCGGGTTCGACAAACTGCGAGACGCAAAGCGGTTCAAACGAGCCATGCAACAGAGACTGGAATCATTTGGGCTGTCGGTCCACCCGGAGAAAACCCGGCTGGTCGAGTTCGGGCGCTTTGCGGCACGAAATCGGGCAAATCGGGGGCTGGGCAAACCTGAGACTTTCAACTTCCTTGGCTTCACTCATATCAGCGGCCGCGCACGAGATGGGAACTTCATGCTCATGCGCAAAACCCGAAGCGATCGGCTACGGGCGGCGCTGCAGAAGGTGAAGGATGAGTTGCGGCGCAGATGGCACCAGTCGATTCCCGAGCAAGGGGAGTGGCTGAGACGTGTGGTGCAGGGGTACTTCAATTACCACGCAGTCCCAACTAACTTCCGGGCCATACGAGCGTACCGTGCCCACGTCATTGACCTATGGCGTCGCGCGCTTCTCCGGCGCAGCCAGAAAGACAAAACGACCTGGGCAAAGGCGCTCCGACTGACGAAGCAGTGGATACCCCTTGCTCGTATCCTTCACCCTTGGCCTGTTGTGCGCTTTGACGCCAAACACCCAAGGCAAGAGCCCGGTGCGCGAATCGCGCACGCCGGGATCCGTGCGGGGGGTGTCCAGTAATGGACATTCCTACCGCGATTATCGTATCGGGTCTGCTCGCAAAAGTCACGCGGTCAGTCGGTGTGTGACTGCTTTGTATTCAAATCATGTTGAATTGCGATCTTGCGCCAGGACGCACTTTCTGTAACTCCAAAAAGTCCTTGCATGCTCCTATTTTTCGACACTACAATAAGTTGCATGAGAATCACATTTGACCTTGCGAAGGACGCGTCGAACCAGGAAAAGCACGGCGTATCGCTCGCCGAGGCTGCGCGGCTCGACTGGGATGGGATGCTGGCGGTCGAGGACATGCGGCACGAGTACGGAGATGATCGGTACAGGGGCATTGCCCTGTTAGGCGGAAGGCTGTATAGCGTGGTTTTCACGCCCCGCGACGAAACCATGCGCATCATCAGCCTGCGCAAGGCGAGTAACACGGAGATTGACGCTTATGAGCAAAGCTAAGCTGACACGCAACACCGCCGCAGAGGAAGCAGCAATCCAGCGCGGAATCGAGGTCGATCCGGACAACCCGGAATGGACGGCTGCGGATTTCGCCAGGGCGCGTCCATTCGCTGAAGTCATGCAAAAGCGCATGGGCCGCCCGCCGAAGGAGAATCCGAAAGAGCAGGTCACGATGCGCTATGACGCAGAGGTTCTGGAGGCGTTTCGTGCGACCGGCGCAGGCTGGCAGACGCGCATGAATGACGCGCTAAAAACCTACCTGAAAGAGCACCCGCTCAAGGCAGCATAAGAAAGCTGTGGAGTGGCTTGTGGTTGAAACGGCGTTCGGCCAGTGCCGACGAGTATCGGACCATGAAGCTGCCGACGGTCCGGTGGGGCGGCAGATCGGTCGCCGGATCGCGCGACCGGGTCACACGCTGGCACCGGGACGCTGCCAGATCGGGCAGCGCCCTCTGGCAACCGGCAGATCGGTCAACGGTCGGTGGCTGGCGGGAAAACAGGTCGACGCCGGTCAGGAATGACGTCTCGCGGAGGACGCGCCTCGGTGCGCGTCACATTTGCGCTTGCTGACGGGGAAGACGTAGCAAGCACAACGGGCCTTGCGGCCCGTTGTCTGATCAGCGCTCAAGCCGCCACTCGGGCAGCTCGGGAAATGCACTTCGTGTCGATGTCTTCGCCCGCTTGCGCAGTTGCGCCTTCGTCCCGGAAGTGACCACGACCTTTTTCTTGCTGGAGCGCGAAACACTCACCACGACGCTCGGCGGGGTCGCCACATCCGGCTTGGGCTTCTTCAGGGTTTCGCTCATATCGGCTTTTCACCGAGATAGTCTAGCCGCTTTGTCCAGGCCGGGCTTTGCGCCGCCAGGTCAAACTCCATCTATATGAACGGCCCCTTTTGTGCCAGCTTTCTCATGCATTGACAAGAGAGTAGAGCCGTTTCCGAAGGAGAATTCGCTCTCCTCCGGCCGTCCATACGTGCACCGGGTGGTTTCCCGGCTATCGTGTTTCTCTCGTGTGGCACATCGATGCACGCTGTGAAGGATACCTGAATGTATCGTGAATAACGCTTGTGCGATCGGGGAGGGAAGACCGCGATTTGAGCCAAAGTGAGGTTTCATGGCTATGTCTGCGATCGACATGTCTGGATTCCGGCACTTCCTGAACGCCGCAGTCTGGGCGACCTCGTCACGCTCGCGTGGGCCATTGAGCCTAACGATGAAGTTCTGGCAGTGACGCGTATCTTCGCGTTGAATCTGCTGGACACGGTTGTGAGAAACGGCCGGATTCTGGCAACGTTCGTTCCAGCTCTCACCTGGACTGGCTCATCTTCAGCAAACGGGTGCTTTGCGCGCCGTCATGTCACAGCAGCAACTCTTCGATTAGTCACCGCATAACTTTCAGTGACTGGCCAGTTTGTGCGGGAAGCGCGGCACATAGCCGTTCGTTCCATGCCTGAAGCTTTATTCCTCAGTGGGCGAGAGTCACGTCAAGTGAATGTCCAGGCATCTGGAGTAAGGAAGCTGACATCGGATCCCAGGTTCGGATTGCTTCGGCTCTCAGGCGCTCACGTCCTCTGTTTTGATTGTGGCCAGTCTCGAGCCGGCAAACGGGTCATTGCGCCAGTCGGCGCCGGTGCGTTTGCCCGCGTCGCGATTCGAGGCGTCGTCAATTGCGAAATGCTCAAGAGACTGGCCGGCACTGATTGCCTGAACCACCCATTGTGGCGGCGCGCCATTGCCGTCCCATGTGTTGCCCGAAGCGTCGCGAAAACGCACTGCCCGCAAACGCTCCTGATCGGCTGCAATTGAAGTAGCGATGTCTTCCGGTTCGATTCCAAATTCAGCCATCCGTCGTCGCAGATAGGCCACGATGCTTTCGCGTTTTCTCTCATCCATCTGGTGTATTCTCCGCGCAACAATCTGTCGTTGGGCAGGTGATTGCAAATCGCGTGCCGCCAGGATGCCACGCGACCCAACGCTGCCCATGCCGGGGCAGCGAAGAGGGTGGAGCACGTTTAAACCATATTTTGCTGGGAGCGGCGCAGGTGAGGTGCCGCGACTGGCGACCGGTATGAGAGCAGTATAAATCAACCCATGTGCGACACCAGGTTTGCTTGCGCACGTTGAGTCTTCTTTTGTTGCTTTCACGATTCAACGTGCGGTACGAACAGGTGCATCGCTGACGCGGGACCCATACCTCCCCGATCAACGATACCGGGTGCATGTCTGGATAATAGAGAGTTGGCTTTTTGCGGCGCAATAGCAAACAAACAAAGAAAGGCGGCGTTGCGGGACGCACGGGCAACATCGGGCGTGCCTCTATTCCTGAACGCCAGTGACATTCAAACCGTTGCGCGCTGCCCTTTCAATTTGCACGGACGTACTGATAAAGTCATAATCACGACCGCGACGACCGCGACGACCGCGACGACCGCGACGACCGCGACGACCGCGACGACCGCGACGACCGCGACGACCGCGACGACCGCGACGACCGCGACGACCGCGACGACCGCGACGACCGCGACGACCGCGACGACCGCGTCAATTCTGACGAGCCGACCGAACTTCGAAGTGCCTAGCAAAAAACGCCAGCGAAGTTCCACGATCGCATGAACGGTAAACCCCACAGCGAGGAATAGACATGGTTACCCTGGACGCAATCAACTCGAAAATTGCCAAACTGCAGAAGCAGGCGGCAACGATTGCCGAAAAGCAGTCGTCGGTGGGCCTGACGAAAATCCGTGACCTGATGCAAAAGCACGGACTGACTGTCGCTGACATCGAAGGCTTTGTTGCAAAACGACGCGGTCGCAAACCTGGGACGACGCTGGCAAAGGCGGCAGCAAAAGCGCCGGGTGCGGCCGTGCACCACGTTGCGCCGAAATACGCGGATCCGAAAACGGGCGCGACGTGGTCGGGCCGTGGTCTGGCGCCGCTGTGGATTCGCGACGTCAAGGATCGTTCGAAATTCCTGATTGACGCTGAGGCAACGGCGAAGACTGCCGGCGCCAAGGCGGCGCCTGCGAAGAAGGCCGTTGCGGAAAAGGTCACTGCGAAAAAGGCAGGCGCAAAGCGTGTCGTGGCCAGGAAGGCGGCGAAGACGGCAGTCGCCACGAAAAAGGCTGGCCGGGCAGCAGCGGCGCCGGTCAAGGGAGTGCGTGGACGCAAGGCCGCAGCACCCGCGAAAAAGGCTTCGGCACCGCGCAAGGTGGCAGCCCGAAAGGCACCGGCCGCAGTTGAGGCTGCTGCCACGCCTGAAGTCGCAGCAGCGTAAAGGACAACGGCGGTTACGGGCGATCCAGTCGTAGCTGGCGGAGTGACATGCTGGCCACGCCGCATTTGCGGCCCGCTACGACTGATTACTCAGGTCCCTTCGTGCGTCGCCTCACATGAGAGCGGCGCCTTGTTTGTACATCAGGAAGTGCGGACACAGCGCCGCGCGCTGTCTACCGAATGGCTTACCGTTTCGCGCTCGTATCTCTCGCGTTGCCAGTTGACTGTCCACCCGAGTCGATTCCTCCGGCGGTTGGTCGGCTGATCGCGGCCGCATGGAATGGCATGAGCCGCGCGCAGCTCGTGGACCGTGCCCGCCGGCTCGACATGCGTGCATCGCTGCGGGTGCAGCCCGGTATCGGACCGGATGGGCTGACGCAGTTCAGGCTCACGCTCAGTTTTGCGAACGGAAGCTTCGAGCTGATCGCCCACGTACGCCGTGTCATTCGCCGACGCACGGGCGCGCGACGCCAGAAACCGTCATTGCCTCCAGCACGCGATATCAGGCAACAGAGCCTCTTCTGAGTGTTGCCGAGGCCAGGGCAACGACGCCTGTCGACATCCAGGCGTTGCCGCTGAAACGAAGTCCGTTAGAGAATCCTGAGATTGCGAATCTTTCCGATTGCCGGTGAGCGTTCGACGATCAGGTTCGCGATGAATTCCGGCAACAGGACGCGCGGCATGTTCGCGGGAATATCGGTCACGAGCTGTGAAGGCACCTGAACGATAAATTCCTCCGGCGCAGTGGCGAGACTATGTTCGTACGCAACGCGGATTTCCATGCCGTTATCTTTCGGAGATATGGTTGCCGGGAGCGCATGCAATATGCGCAGGGCTACGCAGGGTTGTGGACTCGGTGTAGCGCGCGATACACCTGTCGTTGTTCTGTTGTGAGCGCTTGCGCGCTTTTGCGGATCATCGCAGGCTGCACCGGCCGCGACTCCATTTCCCTGTAATCCAAGCCCGGCGGTTTGGTGTCCGTCTATGGGAGCCGGTTACCATCAGCTGCCGGAATATCCATATGACGTTTGTGCGAGCCGCTCTCACGTCCTTGTTCACCGGCGGCCTTTCATGCACATGAGCAGACTGATGTGCGATTGCGCGACGGGGCGCATTGGCGACGTTATCGTGCAACCTGGAGATGACTGTCGTTGGTGCGCGTGTCACGCGCGACCATACCGACCAGCTTTCCAAGGTGATCACTCGCCCTGAGTACGATCTCCATTCGGGTCACGCTGAGCGCGCGGTCGTATTCATTGACCACGGCGGTGAGACCGTCAGTCAACGATTCAGGCACATTCCAGACGCCAGTGCGGTCTGCCTGATCGAGCACCTCTCCGAGGCCACGCTCAACGCGTTCGATGTCCGCGATATCGAGCCGCCCATGTCCCGCCCGGGTGATGAAGCTCGTGATGATGATGATCTGCGAGAGGAGATTAACCAGCGAGCGGTCCGCTTCTCCATTGCGCAGACGCTCGAGCGCAATCCGTGCACGCAGCGCAAGATCCGAGGATTCCTTGCGGGGCATGGGAAGAAAGAGCGATTTTGCATGCGCACTGGCAGACGGACGACGCGGGGAACGGTAGTTCTTGTTTGACATGCTCGACAGCTGGCGAATGGATTTCGGGTTCGCATATTGGGACGCTTCACCGCGGGGCAAGAGCATCCGCCAAGATTTGTCCGTGTCTCGCGGTTCGTCGCGTTTTCTGTGTGGTGCCTTTCGATGCCTGGCTGCAGCATTGTTGCGAAACCGCCTATAAACGTGACTAACTGTCCGCGCGCCGCAGCTCCGGCAAGCGCCTGACGGCGGCCTCCGCTTTCCTGCATTGGCGGCACTTCCGAGGAACCGCGGAAAGTCGGAGCAGGCAGAGGGGCATTGCTGCCCGGGTCAGGACGAAAACAACTGTGCCTTCCTCGCGCTGATTGCGCAGACGGAGCCGGAGTCTGTCGGCGACCTGGCGTTCAAGATGGGAGGCGCTAAACCGGATCGGTCGAGCGCCTTGAAGACACGCGGGAAAGATCGGCTGATTCACCTTGAAACGAGCTTCGGCCCGTCAAATGGCGTCGCGGGCCGTATCGCCCGCGATGTCCTTCCACGAATGCTACGCGGGAGCGACTCCCTGTTCAGCGGGCATCGGAAGAATGGAATCGGCGAGCGTTGAGCAAACGCTAGAATAACCGTCCTGGTAGCCGCCCGTGACGCATCCGCCTGGCCAGCGGAAACAGGGCGCGTGATGCCGCAAGTGCGCGGCGCAAGGATTGCGGGAGCTAAAACAGATGAACGATGAACTAAGGGCGAAGATTGGTGCTGTCGCGGGCAAGCTCGTGCAGGAAGCGATGACGACCGGACTGACGTGGGAAGAGATCGTCGCCGCATTTGGCCTGGCCGCTAAAGCGACCGCTCAGGCCGCCGCGAGTGCGGGCGATGCGCCGGCCGATGAATGCGTTGCACGCGCGCGTAGCTGTCTGGAAGATGCCTTCGCGCAGGACGTCCACGTCGTCATTGCGGATGGCGGTGCGCCAAAGGGCGACGCCGAAGCCGACGAGAATCCGCTTCTGGCAACTGCCCGCCGTCGTCACATGTCCAAACTCCATTGAACGGCGAGCGAACTCCGCGCCGCGGATAGCCTGGCACACGCTGTTCAGTATGCCCAGGAAAGCCCGGGAGAAAAATCCAGTCTCCGTCGTCCCCGGCAACGTCAGGTGTTGACCTCTCCGGTCAGCCCGGCGAGGCAGGTCGGTGGCAAGTCGACCTGACACAGCGCTGCGTAGCGGGCCCGGTCACCTCGATGCGCTTTGTGCGGCATGGCGCGGGGAGCCTGGCACGCTATACCGGCTCATAGCAGGATCGCCTGCTGCAGCAGTTCCAGCGCTTTCAGTTCGTCCAGGCGACCCGTGCGTGCCTTGCCTGCCAGCGTCTTGATCAAGGCTTCCGCTATCGGCTCAATACCGTGAAGATTGTCCAGACTCGTCAGGCAAGCGAAGGGGAGCGCTGCCGGGTTTCGCTGCGGTACTGCGGACGCGGCGAGCGACTCTGCGGTTGCCCGTGTAGCTGCCGGCGCCCCGTCACCACCTTCTTCAGGCAGGTGACCGGTAACGTCGTCGGGAAAACCATTTACATGATCTTGCGCGCTGGTAACGATCGCCTCGTTCTCTCCTGCGACATCCGCCGAAACAGTTGAGCTTTCTGGATCGCTCGCCCGCGCGCGCCGTGCACGCGCCTTCGTACCTGCGGCCTTCACTGGCATGTCGTCGTTTGTTGCGGGCGCAACCGGTTCGTGCTGTTGGGCGGATACGCGTGCGCGCGAAGCAGGCGCAAGCATACGCGACACCGACGCTGGAATATCGGCTTCGGAGCGCGGGGTGTCCAGCCAGCCGGATGGCAATCCCAGTCGCTCCGTGAACCGGTTGGCTTCGACAGCGTCCATGCGCTTCTTGCCATGCAGCCGGTGGGCCATGTTGGAACCACTCAGGTCCATGACCACACCAAGTCTTGCTTTCGAGCCGTTGCGACTCGTGAGAACGTGAAGGTTGGCGCGGCGGATGTTCTCAACGTCGGCGCTATCGTTCAGTGCCAGCGACTGCTGCCGGGCCGCTTCAGGAGACGTCCTGGATTTCGCACGCGAAGCTTTTCGCGGCGTCCGGGCTTCGGGCTGTCCGGACGCTTCGCCAGGACTGGTCTTGACGGACCTGGGCGTACCGCCGGTTGCTTTCCTGGGCATTTGTGCTTCCTCGGACAAACTGTCTTTAAGAGAGGGTTGCTGGTCGACGGTCAGGGCAGAAACCGGCTTGAGTGCTTCGGACTCCCCGTCTGGTCCGTCGTCTGCTTGAATGATGAAGTCGAGTGGTGATTTAAGGCGAGCGATGGTCTCGGCTGCCAGCCCGGGATTGGGCTGGTCAAAAAAACCATGCGGCAACCCGAGCGTAGTTTCCATGTGAAAGGCGGTCTCGGGTGTGAATCTCTCGCCCTTCATGAGTTCGGCCACGCGCGTCATGGTGGACTCAAGCGCGATGGCGATATTTTCCGCACCCACTGCGTTGACGAGAAACTGGAACGACCGTGTCTTGAAAACGGAGGCCGTCTGTGTGGCGTCCTGGACAGGCGCCTTCACATACGGTTGTCTCTGCCGGTTGGGCTGAGACTTCTTTTCGTGGCGAGGTTGGCGTTGGCCGCTGTCGCGGGGTCCCGCATATCGCCCGCGGGCTTGACTCATATAGTAGGGCTCCATGCGAGCGTTGACATCCTGAAGATGATCATTATAAACGCGGCGCAGTTGATATTTGATGCGTCATTCGCACGACAATGCGTAAATGTACGCCCGGGTGAGGGGGGCGGGCTCCAGGAAGTACTGGTTCTCCGTGAACGCATATTAAATAAATAGGATAACGAATGAGGAACCGCAAGAATTCAGCAACTATTCATGGCCCCGATTGAGGCGTCAAGGGCGATTGAGCCAGCTGAAGCTGCGATGAGGTCGGGGGACGTCGACGATGCCGACGGCAAGCCGATACTCGGTTCGAGGAGGGCGCGGTACTCCGCTTGCCACCACAAATCGTCGCATCGACGAATGGGGTGAGGGCTTGCACAACCCGCGCTTGACGCTGGTCGCCGTCGACCGGCAGGTCGACCATCCGGCCATATTCGAGCGCGCCGTACTTCGCCTGACAAGTCCTTGATGAGGATTTTCAGTATTTGGGAATGGACAACATACCCGGAAACGTCAACCTTACGTTTCCCGAAATCGTCGTGCCTCCGGTGTCACGACGGCGCGAAAACGACCGCGCCGCGATCCTCAAAATGCTTGAAGCTCCGGATAAAACGGTATAGCTGTCCGCCGATCTCCAGCCGGTTTCGTCCAGCGTGGGTTTGCTCAAGGATCTCTTCGGCCTGGGTCGCGGCGATGTCCCCGTGATATCGCAGGCGGTCCTGATCTCTCCTGGCATTGCCAACGTACATGGCACAGACGTCATTGCATTTCTGCATCATGATCACGCTTGCGCCAGAGTTCAGGGACAGCTCGAGATACTCGGCCAGCGTCAGAAGTGACTCGGTCGTCGTCATCGCGATTCCCCTGAGGGCACGGCTCCCGGCGTCGATCCACTGGGTGGTGGTATCGACACCCACTGAGGATAGCGCCACGAACTTCCGGCACTTGCCTCGCCTGATTTAAACAGTCTACGCGGCGGACGGCGTCCCGGTCACCGTGATCATGCACGGGACCGGGCGGGTTCACCACGCACGCGTCGCGAGGCGCAGTGGGCCACCACATCGGGGAGGCTGTCTGGCATGGCGAGCGCCAATCATCAGAAAATTATCGGGCGACAGGCACCTGCCATGGCCACCAGCATGTTTTCGATCGCAGTGCTTCTGGTCGGGGATGTCGATTCTTCGAGGACGGTTGTGTTGCCGGCGCGGAGTTCGACCGTTTTCCTTCACAGGATATCTGCTGTTTTGCTGGGCAATGATGGGTCCGGGCAGCGTGGCCGCAAGCGCGGCATCAACGCTACCGCAAAAGCGCGATTCGTCCTGCGTCTTCACGCCTATGCTGGATCGAATCAATTCCCTGGAGGACAGGCGAAACACTTACGCTTCGTCAACGATCAACCGGAGAATCGATCGACGTCACGAAGAGGGCGCACCAGGACATCGCGCGCATGTGCTGGCATGTCCATCACTTCATTAAAGATTGATGCGCAGGGTGCAAGAAAAACTGGCCCGCAGGACGGGCCACACATCGGGATGTGACGCGCGCCGGTCAGGCTGGCTTGATATTTGCAGCCTGCTTGCCCTTCGGCCCCATCTTCACATCGAAACTTACTTTCTGGTTTTCCTGCAGCGACTTGAAGCCTTCAGTCTTGATTTCGGAAAAGTGGGCGAACAGGTCTTCGCCGCCGTCATCCGGGGTGATGAAGCCAAAGCCTTTCGCATCGTTGAACCATTTCACAGTGCCAGTTGCCATTTTTTGAATCCTGTCGATGTTGAAACCTGAAATCGCGAGAATACGGCATCGCATGGAGGCGATCACCCGCAGGGATGACTTTTTACCACGCCGGGATGACACCTGCCAATCAGAAGGTCCACGGACCGCACAGGGACTGGTTTTCAACGACCCAGGCCCGGTGCAGACATTCGTCGTTCTAACCCCTGACGGCGCCCTATGATTGCCGCGCGGCAAAACGCGATCTACCCGGCAACCGGGAGTCCCGGCGAAGCCTGCAGGCTGGGCCGCGAAGTCTGATTCTGAAACGGAACAGGGGACGCGCTTGAGAAGAGTCGCAGAAGCATCGACGCATTGCGGGTTCCTCCCTCGCCACACGCGAAAGCCCGGTCTCCGTCACCATTCTGGTGTGGTCCCGTCCCGCATATTCCAGCGACGAGCAAACTACGGCGCGGAAGTGGCCCCAACCAGTTTTGCAGTGCCAGCCCGGAGACTGGGGAGGCCGTGTTACCCTTGGTCGACGCTAACACCAGCGAAGCCGCGCTCGAGGAATGAACGATACATTCGAGTTTTCTCAGGATTTCGAGCCGTTCCCCGAAGACCTGCCGAGAAAGGACTGGCAGACAAAGTCGCTCGAATGCGCCATGGCCGATTACTGGGTGGCAAGCGATGGACTTGTCGCGCGTCGACAGTTTCTGAGTGACGGTTATTTTGCCAGCAACACAGCCTCCTTCACGGCTTATTTGTTCCACTTCCGGAAAGGCGTGAGACTCGACCTGAAAGTGGTTGTTGCTCACGGTCGCATCCTGGAGCTTCGGCGAGAGCGCGAACCCGAAGCGGGGAAAGCGGTGGACGAGTGGACTATCTCCGTGCCGGGTCCCGACGCGGAACATCACAAGTGACGCGGGCCGGATCGCAGACGACTCGATAAAAGACTGGTAGCGGTCCTGCGCAAGTGGAGCCTGTCCGAAGGCCACGATCTGCAATAACGACCACCGCGGTGCTTCGCCCCGGCGTTGGCTTTTGTTTAAACGCGTCCCGCGTCGGCTGGCGCTTTGCACCGGAATGTACCACCGCTTCGATGTTCCGGACGGTTTTCCCCGTCGCTGCGGAGAACTGCGCGCGATCGGCGCGCTTTGGCAAGCGAGTTCTACGTTCACCAGCGCGACCGGCACAATTGGCACGCGAAGGTCCGGTCACCAGGGCGGCGTCCACTATCGGGTGTCGCACCAGGCGCCAGGACGGATTTCCTGAAAATACTGTCGTCATACGCTCAATCCATGTCGTTCACGCGGAACAGCTGGAACCTGGCCAGCTTATATTCGCGATCACCGAAACGGTGGCAATGCAGGATGCAGCACGCACGACGATGATCCACGAATTCCAGGCAAGCGGCTTCGAAGTGGAGATCGATGATTTTGGCACGGGCTACTCGAGCCTTGCGTACCTGCAGCGCTTTCGGGCGAAGCAGTTGAAGATTGACCGCTTTTTCACAAACGGGCTTGACGCACACGGCGAGGAGGGCAGCGCAATCGTCTCGGCAATCATTGCTCTGGCGCATTCGCTGAAGATGGAAGTGGTGGCCGAGGGCGTGGAGACTACGTCCCAGCTCGAGCATCTCCGGTCGCTGGGGTGCGACGAAGTGCAGGGCTTCCTGCTCGGCCGGCCGCTACCCGCGGCTGCGTTTGCCACTCTCCTGAAAGGACGCCAGCGCCGCCGCGAGGGCGGCCAGACGACTGCCGTCGAGTAATATCCCATCCGGCGCTGGAGTAGCAGAAGGGGCGTTGTCCGCAGAATGCATTCGGGTTGGGCGCCCGCGCGCCCCTCTAACCGAAGCAACAGTGTGGACTGACTACTTGAACATTTACGCGATGTTCCGGCGTCAGCACTGCACGAACGATGTCACGCGCCGGTGCATCGCGCGGTTCGCATGCGGCGGCTTTGGGCCGGAAAGGCACCAATGGCCGATCAGGCAGGAGACGGCATTTGCTGACCGTCTCCTCAGGGGACAGGGGGCTCAGGTCGCCAGATCGGACGGCAGCTTTCCGCCGTTTGCGGCGAGCGCCCGCATGAGCTGTTTGTGCAGCCACACATTCATGCTTGCGGAGTCGTCCATATCGCCGTCGTACTTCAGTTCCTGTGCCAGTTGCTTGCGGTGCTCCAGGCTACTGTCGACGCCCAACGCCTTCATCGTGTCGACGATGGACGTGCGCCAGTTGAGTGTTTGCCCGCTTTCACTCACGAGCTGATCCATGACCGCGGCGACGTCAACATCGGCCAGCGGTGCAGCGGGCGGCGGTGTGTCCGGAGCGGCGGCCTGTGCCGTAGTTGGATCCGGTGCAGGCTCGGTCGCGGGCGGCGGCTGATCCGGTTTCGCCTTGCCGAACAGCTTGCTGACAATTTCGCCAAAAATGCTCATACAGAACCTCCAGAAGTAGAAAGAGATCGCGAGAGCCGTGCTGACGGCGCGCACCAGCGATGTTACGCGCAGGTATGGAGGGTGATGTGAACTTTGTCATGCCCCTTGCGCCCGAAGACATTCCTCAGGCCTTCGTGCAGTGCGAAGGGATGAGACCGTGGGGCGGCGTCTTTCCCGTTTCCTGATGCCTCGGAGATCGGCCGGTGTTGTCCGATGCCATCGGACGGTAATGCCTGATACGTGGGAGACGAGGTCGGATCCGGACATGTCCGATGCATTGCGATTCAACCGAAAGAGAGGCGCGTGAGAATCGGCGATGACAACAAGGTGAACTCTCCATGATCTTCGCTCAGCGTAGCCCAATCCTTATGCAAAGTTTGCATATGTCCATGCCGACACAGCATTAGACGATCACATCAGGCCACTTCATCATCGCGTCTCCGCAGCAATTGCGGTTGCCTCTACATCTCAGCATCACCAGGGCATTACAACAAGGACATGCGCTTTCAGGGCCGGCCACCTGCGTTATGCAGGCTCGGTACGGTACAGGAATGCCGTATTCCCGGTATGGCTCGCTCGCGCTGTCCATAACGTAGGAGACAATGTGAAGCAATCGATACAACGGAACATCGGCCCGTTCGCGCTGATGTTCACCGGCCTCGGGTCGATCATCGGTTCGGGCTGGCTGTTCGGCGCGTGGAAGGCGGCGAAAATTGCAGGCCCGGCGGCCGTTTGCGCCTGGATCATCGGCGCCGTGGTCATTCTGGCCATCGCGCTCACCTATGCCGAACTCGGCGCGATGTTCCCGGAGTCGGGCGGTATGGTCCGCTACGCCCGCTACTCGCACGGCGCACTGGTGGGCTTCATCAGTGCGTGGGCAAACTGGATCGCCATTGTCTCGGTGATCCCGATTGAAGCCGAAGCCTCGATCCAGTACATGAGCACCTGGCCCTATGCGTGGGCGCACGCGCTCTTCGTCGACGGGTCATTGACTCATTCAGGGCTCGGGCTCTCCGCGATTCTCGTGATCATCTACTTCATGCTCAACTATTGGGGCGTGAAGCTGTTCGCGCGTGCCAACAGCGCGATCACGATCTTCAAGTTCATCATCCCGGGTCTGACGATCATTGGCCTGATGGCTGGAAGCTTCCACCATGAGAATTTCGGCCAAACGACCACGTTCGCGCCGTATGGCTGGTCGGCGGTGTTCACGGCGGTCGCCACGAGCGGCATCGTGTTCGCGTTCAACGGTTTCCAGAGCCCGATCAACCTCGCGGGTGAAGCGCGCAATCCGGCCAGGAGCGTGCCGTTCGCAGTGATCGGCTCGATCCTCTGCGCGCTCGTGATCTACGTGCTGCTGCAGATCGCCTATATCGGCGCGGTCAATCCGGCCGACGTCGCGAAGGGCTGGAGCACGTTCAACTTCAAGTCGCCGTTCGCGGAACTCGCGATCGCGCTGAACCTGAACTGGCTCGCGATCCTGCTCTACGTCGACGCCTTCGTGAGCCCGAGCGGCACCGGTACGACCTATATGGCGACGACCTCGCGCATGATCTACGCGATGGAGCGCAACAACACGATGCCGAAGATGTTCGGCAACGTGCACCCGTTCTACGGCGTGCCGCGCAACGCGATGTGGTTCAACCTGCTCGTCTCGTTCATCTTCATGTTCTTCTTCCGCGGCTGGAGTTCGCTCGCGGCGGTGATCTCGGTGGCAACGGTGATTTCGTACCTCACGGGTCCGATCAGCCTGATGGCGCTCAAGCGCGCCGCCTCGGACATCGAGCGCCCGCTCTCCGTGCCGTTCATGAAAGTGATCGCGCCGTTCGCATTCGTCTGCGCGTCGATGATCCTGTACTGGGCGAAGTGGCCGCTGACCGGCGAAATCATTCTGCTGATGGTCGTCGCGCTGCCGGTGTACTTCTACTTCCAGCGCAAGCAAGGCTTCGAAGGTTGGGGCCAGGATCTGAAGGCCGCATGGTGGCTGTGCGCATATCTGCCGATCATGGCGCTCCTCTCGCTGATCGGCAGCAAGGAGTTCGGCGGCGCCGGTCTGCTGCCCTACGGCTGGGACATGCTGGTCGTGGCGCTGGTCGCGCTCGTGTTCTATTACTGGGGCGTGAATTCGGGCTACCGCTCGCCGTACCTCGCGGAACGCCAGGAGCACGACGAAGTCCTCGAAGGCATCGCAGTCCATTGAACGTCGACCGCCTGTTGTACGCGCCGTACAAAGGCGACCTCAGCAGGCAGATTTGCTGGTCGG
This sequence comes from Paraburkholderia sp. CNPSo 3274, assembly GCF_024206475.1. Classification (GTDB taxonomy): domain Bacteria; phylum Pseudomonadota; class Gammaproteobacteria; order Burkholderiales; family Burkholderiaceae; genus Paraburkholderia. The sequence goes on along the minus strand of NZ_JAMBPR010000060.1, from coordinate 33,371 downwards.
TTTTCCGTCAACGCACCCAGGCCTTGCGTCTGGGCCGGATAGTAGCCTTTGTCTCGGCGGTAGTTATTCGGTGCCAGCATGACTATGGCAATGTCGCGTTTCGCCTGGCCGCGTCGGGTTCCGTCATGATCTTCGCGACGATCAGCGCGATCAGAAAAACGAGGCATCGCAACCCTCGACGACGACCTGACGCCCGTATCAGGCCGGTACGGCGACGTTCGTGCCATCGCTTCGCTCTGCGACTCGTCGGCATAGTTTCTGTGCTCGCCGGTGCGGGAGGGACCGACGTCCCGTTGCGTCGTGCAAGAAGTAGACGTCAAAGAAGTATCGATATTCGTCTGGAATAGATAGATGCGTTTTGTCAATTTTGCATCCATCGGACGGCGATAGCCCGAACCATGTCTCAACGCGCCTGGCGCGCCCTCACACGCGCCAGCGTGACGTTCTGTGGACTCCCGGCCCAGACCGCCAGCGCGGAGTAATTGTCGGCGTGCGGTGTGTTGCCCGAACGACGCATCGCCTCGTGCTCGATCAGCACGGCCCAGTCATCGACGGTATGAACGACGCGCAGGCGATCTTCGAGTGCATCTTCCGCGACGGATTGCCAGAGCCCATCCGTGCAGAGCAGGAACACATCGCCATCTTCCAGCACGCGCGGCGGGCTGATCGCGGGCGCGATCTGGCCGCGCATGCCGGGTGCCATATGCAGCCAGGCGGGATTGACGCCGTCGCCTGGCAGGCCCGCGTCCAGCAGTTGCTGCCGCACGCCATGATCGCGCGTCTGTTCGATCAGCGCGCCGCGTGCGAACCGGTAGAGCCGGCTGTCGCCGGGATGAGCCCATTGCGCAACGTCGTGCCGCCGGTCGATGATGAGTGCGACGACGGTCGCACTCATGCGCCCGCGCTCGCGCTGCTGCATCGCGAGAATCGCAGCGTGTGCTTCCTCAATGCACTCGAGCAACGTCTGCGCGAGCGTGCGGCCGGTGCACTTCGCGCGGTGGAGGATGCGCTCGACCGCGCAACGCGAGGCGATCTCGCTGCCAGGATCGCCAGAGACGCCGTCGTTCACGACAAAGCAGGCGTAGTCATCCGTGATCGTGTAGCCAGGCGCCCTTGAACGTCGGTCGACGGTTTAAGTTTCCGCTGGTCCTGACAAAATCCCCCCTCCGTCACAAGATTGGCTGCAGTTGTGCTTACCCTTGTATCGTTCGCCAGGCGTACCGGACAGGCGAGGGGTTCGTGGCCTGAGTGATTCTATGATGTTGCAGTATTTTTTATAAAATTACTGCAATCATGAACTCGCGTTTTGCAGTAAAATTCAAAAAATTACTGCAATTCTCTGACATGCACGGACTTCCTCTTTACCAGCGACACGATCAGGCATTCTGCTCCCAGTACGCGAACGTCGAGCAGGCTGCCGCCAGCCAGGGGCGGGTTCTCGTGGGCGCGCCGGGCACGATCACCGAGCACCATCGCGGGAACGCTGTCTACTACTATCGGCAGTTCATGAACGCGGAGGGCAAGCGGCAGCAGGAGAGTCTTGGCGGACCCAAGGGCGATCCGGCGGCCGACGAACGCGTCGCTGCGGTGATGGCTCAGATCGAGCAGTCCAAAGACCTCATCAGCCGCATCCGGGAACTCGCGAAGCTCGGCTTTCAGATTGCCGACAACAAGACCTACGCGACCATGGCGGTCCTCCACAATTACGGGCTTTTCCAGGCCGGCGCGGTGCTCGTGGGCTCTCACGCGTATGCGGTTCTGCTCAACAGCCTCGGCATCAAGGCGCTTGCCTACGAGACCGAGGACATCGATATCGCGCGCGCCCGCCAGCTCGCGCTACAGGGTGTGCCGTCGGGCGGCCTGCTCGAAATCCTGAAAGAAACCGGAATCGACTTCGTGCCGGTGCCGGGGTTCAACAGGGGCGATCCGTCCACGTCGTTCAAGCAGGCGGGGCGGACGCGTTTTCACGTCGATCTGCTTGTGCCTTCGAAGGACAACACATTTCCGACCGTCGCCGTTCCAGAGCTCGGTGCGCATGCGAGCGGCATGCCTTATCTCGCCTACCTGCTCGGCCAGTCCCACATTGGCACGCTGCTTTCAAGGCACGGCGCGGTGCCGGTTCGCGTGCCGGACCCCGCACGCTTCGCGATCCACAAGATCCTCGTTTCACGCTTGCGCACCAACATGCTGATCAAGTCGCAGAAAGATATCCAGCAGGCGTGCGTGATGCTCGCGATGCTCGGCGAGCACAGAAGCGGCGATATCGAGCTCGCCTGCTCGGATCTCCCGAGGTCTGCGCGCCCGATGGTTCGCCGTGCGCTGCCCGATGTACGCACCATGCTCGAGGCTCATGAGGGAGCGCTATTCGAATTTGAGGAAAGCATTGGCGCCTGACAGGCCATGTCGTGCTCCGACTGGCCCGGAATGCGTATGATCAACCACCCGGCACTGTATGCCATCCCGTCACCGCGCGTTCCGTGTGTGGATGCCGTCGTTCCGGTTGTTCGCGCATCTCACTGGCACTGTCCTTCTCGACAATGGCGTCGCGTCGGATCCTTAGCCAGCTACCGTACCGAATATGAGTACGGGCTGGACTACGGACGCGTTCAATAGATTACGCAAAACAGTCTGGGCGGCCGTTGAAATTGCAATCATTCGAGCTGTAATGTCGACTCTAGTGAAACTTCATCGTTGGTCACTGAGCGTCGTCACATCATATCAATTCGTATAGCGAATTAATTGTGCGACAGCCGGCGAGGAATGCCAGATAGTCCAGTCATTCGCTGGATGGCTGACACACGATTTGCGTGCTGCCCGGCTCAAGGATGTGAATACGGATTCTGAAGCGGTGACGGGTGGATTGGATGGTGCCGATGGTGCTGCCGGTGCTTCGACTTCGATTTCGCCTTTGGTTGGGACTCTAACGTCGGCTTTGTGTGCGGATGCGGCTCACCCTGGGGCAGCGGCTCTGTAGTCTGGGCTGCGGGCAGTGGCGGAGGAGAAGTGGTACGTCCACGTTGCGGCGAGTCCTGGCCTTCGCCGAAGTGAAACGTCTGCGAGTCTTGCGCGTAAGCGGTGGTGGACAGCGACACTGCCATCAGTAACAGGAATTTCGAAAGCTTCATGCGTGTTCCCTTTGGGCGGACGCTTCAGGATAACGCAATGCGCAGCCTCTGCCGCCTTGTCCTGTTCATTGCTCGCGTGGCCGACAAGGTGTGCGAGGCGTTCACAACTGCGCAATGCGCCGCTTCAAGGGTCCGTCGTGTCCGCCGACCCTCGTAAAAAGCGCTAGACCGAACTGGCCAGGCGTCAGCCGATCCTTGCAAAAGAGTATGAACGTTCGTCGTGAAACGGCCGCCGAATATTGCTCGTGATTTGCGAATTCGCGGACACGGACCCAATGCCAGACTCGTCGATCAACCATCCCGATTCGGATCAATGCCGTGAGAAAGTCACTATCATGACCGCGAGGTGTCCACATGGAGGAAGTCCGTGGCAACGTACAAGGAACTAAAAGCACAACTTGACGAACTCAAGAGTCAGGCGGCCGCTATGCGGCAGCAGGAGTTCGACACGGTGCTTGCCGATATACGTGCAAAGGTTGTGGAGTTCGGATATACCGAGCGGGATATCTTCGGGAGCCGACGCGGCAGACCAAGGGTCGCGCACGGTCCACTGCCTGCGAAATATCGCGATCCTGCTACCGGTGCTACCTGGTCCGGGCGGGGACGCGCGCCAAACTGGATCAAGGACGCGAAGAATCGCGACCGGTTCCTGATTTACAAATAGATCACCTCGGCGGGCGTCGATAAGAACCGCATGCCCGCGGCCAATGCTTGAATAAAAGCCATTCCTGTTTGCGGGCCCGCCCACCACGATTCGGAAAGATATGAGACGCATATTCGAGTTGCTCGGTGCAGGAATTTAGTCTCATTGATGTCAGTGGGAGCAAAGCGCCCTGGCATGTCCGTATGGCGCTTCCCCGCGTCCCGTGCGCCTGATCAAGTGTGACGGACAGGGCCGCGTCGCTTCATCCCCATGGCAGACCCTTGCACGCAGCGCAGCCATTCGTTATTATTTTTATAACGAATGGAGATCAGCATGGCTACGCTGCACCCGGGCCTTCCGGAATTGAATCTGCCTTCGCGTCAGGGTGGCAGTCCGTCAGTCAGTTCATGGCTTCTGTCCTATCCGATGTTTCGCGACGCCCTGCAACGCGAGGAAACGGATTTTGTCGCACTACCGTCGTACGTCAGGCTTCCCGTTCTGAGAAGGATGACGGAGCCGACGGATGCGTCGTCTGCCCGGTGGACAGATCTGGGTGGGGTGCGCGCCTCCTATATCGAGCTCTGTACATCCTGTGTTGCGGATGTCGTGCGGGATCACCTGTTGGCCGGTGCAAACAAACCGGAGACTGCCAGTGAAGCCGCGGACGAACTTGAAACGCTCTGTTCGATATTTCCTGCGGCCCGGGTGCCTCTTGTGGCGAGACCTCCGTGCCTGCTCAGTCCCGGCGTCGGCTTTTTCCTCGAGGGTTGGGCGCGCTTTCTCGCGTACTGGTCCCGCAACGACAGGACGATCCCGTTGCTTGCCGTCGACTGGCAGGCCCTGTATGGGCGCCTGACTGACGATCTGCCCAACGGCGCCAAAGCAGCGGCGAAAATCCGGCCATCGCTTTTCTGCGTCGCGTGACGCAAAGTAACTACGTTGGTCCGCGGCGGTGGGCGCTCCTGCAGGCATTACATCGGGTCTGGATGTTCTGGAACCTGCTTTTGCAGAAACCAGATGTACTTGCTGGCGGCTCACCGCAGCCTCGAGACGGTAGCGGGGCCCTTTTTGTGACAGGCGCAAAAATACCGAACTGAGCTGCCCCTGGGTGTTGTTTTAAGCCACTGCCAGGTTGCCTTGGCCGCGCAAACCCGTTATGTTTACTGTTCCAAAAGTTATGACGGTTTGTGAAAACCCGAGCTTTTGGCGTGTGTTTGCGAACCCACTGCCCGTTATGGTCCGTGGGTTCTTTTTTGGTTACTTTGGATTGCGAACGATTTTGGTGCAATTGGGAGAGACCGCCCGTAATCACGCAGCACGGCTGAACGGGGACAACTGCCTTGAGTAGCCGATCCGGGTAGAACGCCCTATATTGGCGGCGCTCGGGATCGCGGGGTATGCCGCCGGGTCAGGTACCCTTCGCTGCCTTCGAGAGCGCTTCGGCGAGCTTGTCGAAGTAGCGCAGCGCAGCAGGCGTAAGTTCGATCTGCTTGCGCCGGGTGTCCTCGGTGTCAGAGAGGGTGAGCCATCCTTTCTCGCGCATCGACGCGATGCGACCGTGAAGTGTCGCAGGAGAGCCCAGTTCACTGTGTCCAATCATGTCCCGGACCGACAACCGGTCCTTGTTCTGTGACGCGCGAGCCACGAACTCAAGAATCTTCTCTTCAAGCGGATCAAGCGCTGGCAGCGTGGGTAAGCCACGAATGGCTTCGGTCAGTTGCAGGAAACGAAGATAGATGTCTGCAGGTCGTTTCATTGCTTTCGCCCATACGCGATGGGTGCGCACGCCGCGAAGGCGCGGGTCAGCTATGATTGGGGAAGGAAAAGCGAATGGAAGAATTATACCGTCATGGGAAGCTTGCGCTTACATTTCTTGTCCATAGCCGGCACCGTGATTGTCTACGTGCTGACGCTCTGGGTCGATGAACGGATCTTCCTGCATGCTGCGTTTCCGCGTTGGGTGGAGTGGATCTATCTTCCGACTGGAATCCGGCTTTTGAGTACGCTGTTGCTGGGCGCGGACGGTGCGATTGGGCTGCTGGTCTCCGCCTTGCTGGTCGATTTCTTTCATTACTTCCCGAACGACCCCGTGCGGGCAATCGCGGGCGCGATCTTCAGTTCAGCCGGCCCGTACGCGGTCTATCGCCTCGCCCTGGAACGCTATGGCCTGAAGGCGTCGCTGACGAATCTCACGCCAAGGCGCCTTATAGTGCTCGCGTTTGCCGTCGCACTCATGAACTCGACGCTGCATCATCTCTGGTTCGCAATGACGGGAAATACGCAGGACATCCTGCAGAGTTTCTTCACGATGTTTGTGGGCGATCTGCTGGGCGCACTGAATCTCCTCTATATCGTGAAGGGCACGCTTGCCCTGCTGCCCAGACATCCCAGCCAGTCCTCACGCATGACCGACGGCATGTTCAGGGTCCGGCAGGCGCTCGACCTTGCCTACAACAGCCGCCTGGCTTGACGGCAGATATGGGGTGCACGGCTCGTCAGGGCTCGATCGGGACGGTTGAAGGTTCTCACCCTTGCGGGATCGATGGCGCTCGGGGGCTGTGAGTCTGGGCCGGCCGCCCAGCATTGAAAGCGCCTAAAGGTCGCCGCGAATCGCGACATTGCAGCCTGGGTACAGCACCACATCGAGATACACGATGGCGACAATCGGACATAGCACCACGAGGCGGGGTGCGATTTCGCCTCATCGCAACTCCTTCGTCACTCTAGCGTGCGGCCTGATTGTTATATGCATTGGTCAGCGCAACGTGAATGCTGAACATCCCGTTCGTGAGCCGGGAATCGCCCGGGCGTTTCGGGAGCAAAGCCAGCAATCCCTTCATCGCATACAGCATGATTAGCGTGCCAGTGAGATCACCTACAAACATGCTGAACAGGCTTTCGAAGAAATGCTCCGTCGCACCGGTCAACGCAAACCAGAGGTGATGTAACAGCGGATTCGCGACCGAATACGCGACGGCGAGCACAAGAAGCCGTGTCGGCGTGAGATTCGTCAACGATGCGCGCAAGCCGTAATACTCTCTCGCGAACCTGTAGACCAGATACGGAGCCGCAGACCCGAGTATCGCGCCAGCAATCGCTCTCACAGGGTCATGCGGGAACCAGTAAAGAAAATCCGTTAGCAGACCAGCGAGCAGCAAGCCAAGGAAACCGTCGACGCCAACCAGCAGCGTGCTCAATAGCCGTACGCCGGATGGAAGGAATATCCAGTTGATGCCTCGTACAAACGAGGTATGCGCAAACACCTCCTGATTGATCCACAGCGATGCCACAAACGCTATCACGGTTGCCGCGATCGACCAGAAATGTATACGTAAGCTCAACATTGCGAGGAACTCCCTTTCCCTTCGGACTATGACTGGCCAATCATAGCGCCCGCGTGTGGTTCTGCGAAATGCATCTTCAACAGCCTATGCGCAAGCTGCAGGTTAGTGCCCGGGTCGCAATGCGGGTCGCAATGCTGAACACTGCGAATCTCGCGACGCGTGAAGTCATCGCAACCAGAGACAACATCAGGAGAGTTGCGCGGGAGGAGGGGCATCATCGCGGATGGCATGGTTATCATCATGCCGGTGATTGCACAGTCCGCGGGGCTCTACCAGGATGGTATTGGCGGCCGCAGCATGCTGCGTGTCTTTGGAGGAAACAGGTACGCCGCGTGCTGTCATGCATGCGTGATGGTTTCGAATCTGGGGCACAAATGGAAATCGATACCACAGGATGGTTCCCATTGGACGACTATGCGCCGGCCCGGGAGGGCTGGTACGAAGTCAGGCTCACGACCGGCGATACGGCATTCTCCCGGTTTATCGACGGACATTGGACGGAGCAGCCCGTGCTTCTGTTCACGCACTGGCGTGGTCTGAGTGCAGATCCGGGTGACTCGGCCGATAGCGAGCACATGGACGCTCAGGCTGCCGCCGCACAGGGCGTACGGGCGGCATGGAACGCGGTTTTCCCCGCAGTGGAGGATACACATCCACTCAAGAAATAGCTGCTGTCATTTGCCCATGCAGCGGAGCCGTCATTCGGGGAGCTGGTTGGCTCCGAAAGCCGGCAGACAGGCCAGGAATGCTGGCCGCCGCTCTCTTTGGAGCTAGTTCGGGGAACTCAGATCATAAGGATTCCTTTTTTACCTCAGATCTCGCTCCGCAGTGACAAGACGCAATTCGCGGCGCAGAACACCGCATTCGGCGGGCGCGGCAATCCCGATACTCCCGGTACCCAGCGTGACCGCATCGTTTGACATGGCTATATCCAACATGCAAGGGGCCGCGCATACATCCGATCCGGTCGTCATTTTCCTGGGGCGACGTCATCCCAACAAAACCTGCCTCGTATTCGTGCGCTAGCAAAGGTGGCCGTCTAGCAGCAGGAATCCCCGCCCTTGCCGCGCCGTGCGCAGCGATAGGCTGAGGGCGGGGAGGACATCAAGCTACGGTTCCATTGGAAAACTGCTGCTGGTCGGTCGGCTCTACCCGCAGGAACGGAATAATTCCCGGTTTCACTGCAACCATTCTGATCTCGGGCATCTGCTTCGGATTGGTGCCAGGTGCGTGCATTCCGTTGTTCAGCCAGGCCGTCACTTGAGCCTTGTCAGAGTCCGGAACTGCGACCAGAATGCGGCAAGGCTCGGAACGCGAGGCGGCTAGCTGCCCACTCAGTTCCACGCTCTTCTCCAGGTCAGGACTGCGTTTGTCCAGCATGGACTTGGGGAGGCCCACCGTGGTGCCCTTCCACGCTGTGACGGTGTCCGCCTTGCCCGCATCGTCCTTCTTGCTCAATGCGGCAGTGTCCGTGACAACGGGAACACCTGCCGTATGCAACGACTGCTCGAGCGCTTTGGCCTGCGCGAGATCCTGCTCCTTGCCATGCCGCCAACCGATATATGCCCCGGCTGCTCCCGCGATAACGGCGGCGTTACGGCAAGCAACGTCCGAGCCGCCGACCGCCTTGCAAAGCACGAGACCCGCCAACGCCCCGACGCCCGCGCCAACGACACCTTGGGTGGCTGCATTGGACGGGCCGCTGCCATCAGGCGCGGCACAACCCGCGAGGGAAGCGATCGCGGTTGCCAAGACAACCAACCTGAAACCAGAGATCTGTTTTTTCATTTTGACTGGCCCAAATCTTTGAGTTGTTGTTCAAGCTGCTTGTTCATATTTCGCACGTAGGCTTCGTCGCCCTCGGAGGATTGCATGCGTGCTACCGGATGCGAAGCCTGCGCGACCTTAGGAGCCTGTTGTGCCTGAGGTATCGCTTTCGGCGCCGCAGCGGCGGCTACAGGAATAGTGAGGGCCTGCTGCGAAACGGCGGCGCTCATCTGACGGATCGCGTCGGATTTGCCGTTCGCCGCCTGCTCCTGCAGGAATGCGAGCGTCCGGTCCCGATTGCCTGTGTAGTGCACAGCGACGCTCATCGCCGCCTTGGCTTCCGGAAGATGGCCGCTCTCCGCGAGACTGCTCGCGAGATTTGCCCATGCGGCCGTGCGGCGTGGTGCACGCACCAGGACGTTGGATATCGCGTCGATGGCGTCCTGCTGTTGTCCGCTCTCTTCGAGGGCATAGCCGAGGTTGTTCAGAAGTTCGATGTCAGCGGGATCGGCGGCAACACCACGACGGAAGGCTTCGACCGCGGACGCATAGTTTTGGGCCTGCAATGCGGCCTTGCCTTCGACGTTCGCCGTACGCGCGCCAGCCCGGTCGCCGTGCGCCACATTGCTCGCGCCGCTATCTTTCAGGTTGTCGGCAGCAAGATCAACAGCCGCCCAGTCGTTTTGCGCCGCAGCGTTGAGAACTGCCAGCACCGGAGCCGCAACGGTAATCTGCTGCGAAGGCGTCTGAACTTGTGCGGTTTGCGGCACGGGCTGCTCGGGCGCGCCGCTCGCCTGCTGGTTCGTCTGGCTGGCCGCCGCGTCGGCGTCAGCCTGTTGAACCGGCTCGGTTGCTGTAGTCGACGCCTGCTGGGCAGCTTGCGGTGCAGGCTCTTGAGCAGGCGCAATGTTCTGTGCCGGCGCGAGCGCCTGCTGGCCGGTCGTTTCATTCGACGTCGTTGACGACTGGTACGCTGGAGCGGAATACGACGCGTACTGAACCTCGCGATGTTCGCTGATGGCCTGATGAACACGCGGCGTCAGCACTGCAGTTAGCGCAATGACGGAAGCGATGGGCAACGAGACTGCATCTTTGGCCGTGCCCGCGAGCCAAGGCCTGTCAGGGCGCTTGCAGGCCTCGACCATTGCCAGGCGTGCAGCGTCATCCACGTTTGCTGTATTGGTGGTATCGAGTTTCCTTTGCGCGAGGATGGCTTTGCGCAATTTCATCGAATAGGACAGGATCGCATGGCGCCGGGCCGCGCCGAACAACAGTGCGCCGACAAAACCGGCCCACATCAGCGGACTTTCGGGCAGCCTGCTCATGGTGCCGCTTGTGCTTACGAACGCGCCGACAAGTCCGGCAGCCGAGACAGCGACGGGAATGAACCCGACGCGTACAGCGCGTTTGCGCGAGTGATCTTCCGGTGCAGCATCTGCTACGAGGTTAGCCGTCGATGTACCGTCGAGCCAGACATTGAAGGACTGTCCGTCGTACTCGTAGATAACGTGACAGACGGGAACAAGGATACGGCTGGTCCGCTTGCGAGTCGTCGCCTTCCAGTGCCAATCCTTCTGCCGGTCACCCTGCGCGTGCCGCCTGACGCCCACTTCGATGACGCCATTGACGAGTTCTTGTCCCCTGCCCGAGTACGCGTCGTTCGGACGCACGCTGTAGGCCTCGACTTCGAAACCACTGGTGAAAGAGGGGCTGTAGTCGACAACGTCGCCACCCATCACGCAACGCTCGATGAGTCGTGCAGGGAGGTTCAGCGAACTTTCATTCAGTTGACTGCCGCCATACGTGAGCACCCTGAAATCGCCCGTGTCTGTGCCGTTGACAGGACGCCAATCAGTTACCGTCTTGGTCTTGGCAACCGGCCTTGTACGGCCGTTGCTGTCCCGCACATAGTCCGTATAGTGCTCTGTGCGGTCGTATCCGAAGCTTGCGGTCCATTGCGCCTCGTACGTTCCAGTGAACGCGTACGCGGGAACGAAGAATTGTTCAACCTTCGTGAATGTCGCGTGTTCAAGCAGATTGTCTGGCGTGTACTTTCCCTCTGCCAGATGCTGGAAAACTGCGTCTTCAAGCTGACTACGGCTAACCGTCAACGTAACGACTTGGTTGGGCGGCTCATCAACTTCTTCATCTTCTGCACGGGGAATCTCCGTTACAGCGGCGCAATACACGCACTTTAGCGCGCGGGCCCCAGCTGAGTACTCCAAGTTCGCACCGCAGCCGCTGCAAAGCAGCTTGAGTTCTGTCGCTTCCATTTACACCCCAAAAATGTTCTATAGGGCATGAGGCGTATCAACACCCTCAGTACCCGTTGAGATCGTGTCTATGCGTATGAACGAAGCACAATCAAGGCTGATGAGTGTGCGGATAACGCTGCCTGCAACCGGTTCAGTTTCAACACGATGTCTGTCGCGTCACCGTTGGGCACACTGGCCTGCAAGGCCGAGATTGCACTCGACACCTGCGACGCCTCATCTTTCGCATCGGTTGCACGAGCAGATGGCACATAACGAAGCTCCTCCGCGATCTTTGTGCAGAGGAGCTTGGCGTCAGCATCACTGATCTCGACCGCGATCCGAGTCAGTGCAATCGTCCAGTTACGGTATCGCTCATCCTTCGCTTGGGTAGTCTGCACATCGTCGACCATCTTGCGCGCGACGTTCGTCGTCAGATTTCCGATGATGAATGCAGCTAGCGCCACGACCAGGACTGCCCAGGCTGCGCTCGCGGCACCAATCAGGCTAAGCAGAAGAGCAACGATCGAAAGAAGCAAAGTAATGGCTACCGTTGCTCCGAGTGGTCCGACACCTGCCAGGCGAGCGGCCTGAGTTTTTGACGCGGGCGCGAACACACTGGGCAGGTAAATGACCGCGCCTAACGACAACGCGACCGCGATCGCGCTCACAACCGTCGCCGGTGTCCAACTGTTCGAAGGCAGCACCAGATACAAAATGGCGAGCGCGGCCAAAACCGCGATGGCGCCAGCCGCAGCAATATGATTCCGGATGTTCATTTTCTTATACTCAGGATGCGAGGATTTTTTGCTTTTCCGATTCGACCTCTGAATCGCTCAAGATGCCGGCGGCCTTGAGTTCGGCGAGCTCCTTGAGGAGACGGATGCGCTCGGCCGCACCGATACCCTGACCGGTTGCGCCACCTGCGGGCTGCGATGCGCCTGCCGGTGCGGCTTGCGCAGGTGCTTGGACGGGCGCAGCCGCAGGCGGTGGAGCAGGCTGCTGGAAATGTTGGGTCGCCTGGGCGAAGCCTTGCCCGAATGCTGGAGCCATCCCAATACCGGCGCCGACGCCGATGCCGGCGCCCATCAGCGTTCCAGCCGCACCTTCGTTTCCGGCAGCAGTTTCCATCACGTTGAAACTGCGTTCCTGCTGATAGGTGAAGCCGATGATTCCCATCTCAGCGCGTTTGGCCAACGCGCCTTTCAGCGTTTTGACTGCGGGGTCATCTTCAGGAACATTGATCGAATGAATATTGAATTGTGCGAGCCCGACTCCGTACTCGGCCATTTCGATGGAAAGCGAAGTCTTCAATGCTTCCGACAGGGCTTCGAGTTGCGTGCTTATTTCGAGCACCGATATGCCGGCGCGAGTGATTGCGTTGGCAATTTCCGTTTTGATGCGGGTGATGAACACGCCTCGGAAGTACTCCGACAGTGTGTCCGCGTCAAAGCCCGGGAGTGTGCCGACCAGCTTCAACAGAAATTTCTTTGGCTCGGTAATTCGAATACCGTATTGGCCGAATGCCCGAACAGGCACCATGACGCCGTACTTCGGATCTTGCAGCTGAATTGAATCCGGCGTTCCCCAGCGTACGTCGAGATTCGTCACCCGGTTGACGTACCAAACTTCTGCAGTGAATGGCGACTTTCCGCCGAACGGAACACCAATGACCGTCCGCAAGAGGGGAAGGTTCTCGGTGCTCAGCGTATGGCGTCCCGCTCCAAACGGTCCCTCATACACACCGCCTCTGACGAGGTAAGCTTCCTGCGACTCATTGACAACGAGCTGCGTCCAGGTCGACAACTCTTCAGAGGGGAATTTCCAGGCAAGCAGATTGGGGCTGCCGTTCCACTTGACTAAATCAATGATTGCCATTTTTGCTTTCTTGTTTGCAGGGACCTAGATTTGCCCACCGGTCTCTAAGAGATTGGTGAGCAGTAGCTTGGCGGTCGAATGCTAAATCATTCACAACGCGAGTTCGTTGGAAATGTTCCGACGCAGTTCATCTTATCGGCCGGTAGTCTCGACAACTTTAGGCATAAGGCGGTCTTTTGTATTCTCTGAATTATTCACCGTCCCTACGATTGCTCGAAGATCCACGCCGGATTTTATTGATTGAATCAATATATATGCCACTTCTATCCATGCGCAAACGTTTTCTTGGTGAAGATAGGATCAAAATCCTGAAAATCGACTTGGCCTTAAATTGGTCGATTGCCGGACGGATAGACGATTCGAGCGGAGCGCAAGCGTGCAGGTTGCGCGCGGTGCTCAGTACATCCCGGAAGTGTTGGGCACCGTTAGTTTGAAGGTGCACATATCTGCTCACGCAGTTTGGTGACGGGCGATGACGCCCGTCGCAGCAGCATGCACACTCCAGCCCCGTCTTTCTGCCGTATACCGCCTGATTGCTGACTCGTACGGCTGGTGGTTCATGGTGCAACGGCACATCGCTCTGGAAGACTGGGCGCAGCGCCATGCTGGCGTCCGGCTCCGCGCGAGGGCCTTGGAACCCGATCGCACGCAAAGCCATTGCATAGAGCGGCAGCACCTGGGAGCTGTTGCGCCGGCCAGCGAATGCGCGGCTCCCGTCACGCTGCGCAACTAACGGTCCGCACCGCCCATACCCCGTAACCGCCGGTTCCCGGCGCATGACTTCAGCCGGCAGGGCACGTGGTGTTCACGACCGTTTGCCTCTGGCTGGCCGGGGCACCTCCCGCGTCGATGGTCGGCGGTCGGGATTTTTCCTATGAAAGTCCGGGTGTTGCGCGCGCCAGGGTGACATTGCGATCGAAACGACGAGACTTCCTCGGAATACGACGCGAAATTCGCGATATAGAGGTGCAATTCGTACGGTTACTTGTACATGTGATAGATGCGTGTTAGACTTGTACCGATTCTCGTACATGTTCGTAGCGAAGGAAGACGCATGCGCACCATTCCATTTTCAGACGCCCGCGCGAATCTCAAGCGCGTCATTGACCAAGTAGTCGATGACGTAGACGTTACGCTCATCACCCGCCGAGACGCACCCAACGCGATCGTCATGTCGCAAGAGCATTACGACAGCTTGATGGAAACAGTTCACCTGCTGCGCTCCCCGGCCAACGTCGCTCATCTGGAGCGATCAATTGCGCAGGCAAGGGCAGGCAAGGTCAAGCCCCGCAAGCTGGTTGAAGACGCCGAATGAGTGGCGCTTTGAACATCATGTGGACGGCCGAGGCATGGGAGGACTATGTCTACTGGCAGGGGCAGGATAGAAAGACGTTGAAGCGCATCAATCAACTTATCAAGGACGCTCAGCGCACACCGTTCGAGGGCATCGGTAAGCCTGAGCCACTGAAGGCAAACCTGACGGGTTTCTGGTCGCGTCGCATCGATGACGCTAATCGGCTCGTTTACGAAATTGCCGGTAGCCAGATCAATATCGTCTCGTGCCGCTACCACTACTGACATATCGGAAAACAGGAGCGCCAATGGCACGCACGGACAGAGTCTTATACACGTACAAATGTGCGGAATGCGGTCACCGTGGCGAACAACGCCGCGATGACGATTCGCACGATGGCGAGGCGACTACGTGCGCCTCCTGCGGTGCTGCTGCAACGCTTGAGTGGGATGGCGGCGTGACGTTGGAGACGCCCAAGACCATCGCGGACGAAGCGATTGCGCGTGCTCGCGAGCGCAAGTAACCAGACAACGGAAAACAGTCCGTGCAGCAGTTCAAATTCCGGTCATTCGACCTGTAATGTCAAATGGAGTGAGACTACGATGACGCTCTGCTAGCCGACTACACGGGCAGCCCCGTCCGCCAACTGAAGCGGTGGACAGAAGGCAGACTCGTTGCAGCCGGTCGGGCCTGGCATCCAGGGGCAGCTCATGGGTTGGTTTGGTCGCTCACGCCAACTTCTTGGGGCGGCAGTCGGCCAGTGCGGACGTTCAGATGTCGCTGTTCGTCAGGCAGCTTCAGGGCACTCTTCAGCCATCCACACTCGCTCGACCACGAATGGCAGCTGTCGCCGCGGTCGTATGAGTACTCTCGACCCTTTGCAGCCGTTCGTTGCTGCACGCTAGCAATGGCCGTTAGCGGAGTAGTGCAGTCGATCCAACGGCAGGTTCGTCCACTCGGAGAACGGCAAGTTGTTGCAGGAACCCGCCTCCGCTCATCCGATACGGTGATTCGCTGGAGGTCGCGGCTAAATCATTACGATGCGCTTTCGTTTGAGACGAGTAGCGGATTGACCACCGAGATTGGGGCGAACCACGTCAAACGCTGCGGGAACGCGTGTGTCTTGCGCGGTGACGCCGGCCTGGCTGCACGCGGGGAACCTCGCGATTTGCGTCACAAGAACTGTCAAAATAATGGACGTCGCCCGTTAAATGGTCGACCTTCATCATTTCGATACCGCCCAGGACAAAAGACATCTTCCAGATGAAAAGACTGCCTCCGCTTAACTGGCTTCGTGCATTTGAATCATCGGCGCGCCACCTGAGTTTCACGCATGCCGCGAATGAGCTCAACCTTACGCAGGCGGCCGTGAGTCAGCAGGTCAAAGGGCTCGAATCCCAACTTGGGACGGCGCTGTTTCGCCGCCTTCCTCGCGGTATCGAAATGACCGATGCGGGCCAGGCCTACCTCCCGGTAGTTCACGAAGCGATCGAGCGGCTGGCTGTTGCGACTGACGAAATTTTCGGTAGCATCAATCTTCGCGTGCTGACCGTGCGCGTCAGCCTCGTCTTCTATACGCAATGGCTCGCTGTTCGATTGCCTGCGTTTCGCGAGCTGCATCCTGATATCAGCTTGCGCATCACCAGCAATATCTGGGGCGGAGACAGTTGTGTGACCGACGTCGACGCCGATCTGGAGATTCGCCATGGCCATGGAAAATGGTCGGGTCTGCGGGCGGAGCGCCTGACCAGGGACACGCTCATACCGGTTTGCGCGCCTGATCTGCCGTCCGCGCGCCGGCCGCTCGCGAAGCCAAAGGATCTCGCGGGTCACGAACTGCTGCACGTGCTCGGGTACGAAGAGGGCTGGGGCTACTGGTTGCGCAAGGCTGGCGCAGCAAAGGTCGATTCTTCTTCCGGCATGCATTTCGACACGCTGATCTCCGCGCTCAAGGCGGCTGAGCTCGGACAGGGCGTTGCGCTCGCACGTTCCTCACTCGTCGAGCAGATGCTGGAGAGCGGCCAGTTGATTGCCCCGCTCAAACCTCACTTGCCGACTGAGGAAGCGTTCTGGCTTGTGTATTCGCCACACAGCATCGTTAACCCGAATGCAAAGGCTTTTGTCGACTGGCTTGTCGAGACGGCCGACCAGGCCCGCGCCTGATGCCAGCGCAGCCATAAAAAAAACCAACCCTTAGTCGTTTTTTTTATAGCTTTACCGCCGTTCCTCTCTGACCGAAAGTCTGTTCCGGGCGCGCCGCCTGATCGCACCGCCGATCGAGGCAAGGCGCTGCCAGCCCATAACACGACGAGCAGCAGACGGCCACGCGCCGCTGTGCTGGAGGCAGGACGGAGATGACGGAAGCACAAGACAAGCGCCCGCTTAGCGGCGTCAACGTGGTCGACTTCGGCCAATACATCGCCGGGCCGGCGGTCGCGATGATCCTCTCTGATCTCGGCGCGAAGGTGATCCATATCGATCCGCCTGGCGGCCCGCTCTGGGACAGCCCCGCCAATGCCGTACTCAATCGCAACAAGCTCACGGTCCGGCTCGATCTGAAAACCGCCGAAGGCCGCGTCGATGCGCACGCGCTGATCGAGCGTGCTGACATCGTGATCGAGAACTTCCGCCCAGGCGTGCTCGACCGGCTTGGCATCTGCTTCGCGGAACTGCGCGCAGCACGCCCGGACCTGATCACGCTTTCCCTGCCGGGATTCGCAAGTAACGATGCATTGCGCCGCGAGTGGCGCGCGTTCGAGCCGATCATCGCATCGGCGTCCGGCGTCTTTACGGACATGGGACAGAACCGCGTGCTGATGGGCATCAATCCCAGCTTCTCGCCGCTGCCGCTGGCTTCGTCGTACGGCACGATGCTGGGTGTTGCTTCCGTCGTTCTCGCACTCCAGTCGCGCGAACGTATGGGGCGCGGCGACGGTATTGAAGTGCCGCTTTCGTCGGCAGTTCTCGAAGGACTCTCGTACAACTCGATCAAGATCGACCACTATCCGCAGCGCTACAAAACGCTCCGCGAAAAGGAAGTCGAGCGCCGTCGCGCAAACGGGTTGCCGATGGATCTCTCGTACGAGGCCTTGCAGGAATATCTCGACCCGTTTTATCGCACCTACGAATGTGCCGATGGGCGCAAGTTCTACGCGGTTTGCCCCTCGCATAATGCACACGCCAAGCGTTGCCTCATGGCGATGGGTCTCTACGAAGAAATGGTTGAGGCCGGACTGCCGACGGTCGCCGATTGCTATCGCCCTGTGGGTGAATGGGAAGGCGACGCATCGCTCGGCGTGTACCCGCTGCCGGCGCACTGGGCTGCGCGCATTTCCGCGCGCATGAAGGCGGTCTTCCTGACCAAGACCTCGGCCGAATGGGAGCGAATTTTCGGAGAAGGCGGCTTTCCAGGCGCCGCACACCGCAGCACGCAGGAATGGCTGCACGACGAGCATGCGAACGCCGCCGGCCTGGTGCTGGAATCTCACGATGGCGAGTTTGGCATGATGAAACAGCCAGGGCCGGTTGCCTGGCTCGAAGACAGTGCCGAAGCGATGCTGTCGCCCGAGCCACGTCGTACGGTGCCCGTCGCCGAGGCCATCGCCGCATTGGACGCCACGGCGCAGCCGATGCGCGCCGTCAAGCCGCACGATGGCGTGGGCGGCTGGCTCGATGGTGTGCGCGTTCTGGATCTGACCAACGTGATCGCCGGTCCGCATTCGACGTCGTTCCTCGGACGCTTCGGTGCGGAGGTCATCAAACTGGATCCCGTGTCGCCGAATTACGATCCGTGGAATACGGTTGTCTTTGGAATGTCGTCGGCGCGCGGCAAACAAAGCATTCTGGTCGATCTCGGCAAGGATGAGGGGCGGCAGGTGTTGCAGACGCTGGCCCGCTCGGTCGATGTGATCGTGATGAATGCGCCGGACCGGCAACTTGCCCCGCTGGGTCTGGACGAGGCGAGCCTGCGCGCGCTCAATCCCGGTGTCGTGTTCTGCCAGCTCGATTGCTTCGGCGGCCCACGCCGTGGCCCGCGAACCGACTATCTGGGCTATGACGATTTGATCCAGGCCTGCACGGGCATCATGGTGCGCTTTGGCGGTGGCATGGCTACGCCGGAGGAGCACGCTCATGTCGGCACCATCGACGTGATGTGCGGCTTCGCAGCGGCGCTGGGTGTGGCCGCCGCGTTGTACCGGAAGGCCCGCACCGGAGAGGGCGGCCGCGCGCGGACGTCGCTGGCCGCGCTCGGCAACCTGGTGCAGATTCCATTCTGCTACGACTACGCTGGCCGCGCGCCGTTCGACGAACCGTCGGGACGCGAGGCATCGGGATTCGGGCCACTGTCGAGGTTTTTCCGCGCGGCAGACGGCTGGATCTACGTGCATACGGACGCAAGCGAGTTCGAACGGCTCGACGATGTCGAGGGTCTGCGCGGCATCGCTGCGTCTCCGGCACCGGCAGATTTTCTTGCCCGGGCGATCGCATCGGATGGTGCTGAAAGCTGGCAAACCAGGCTGCAAGCCGCAAACATCGCGGCCGCCGTACCCGACAATCTGGACAATCTGCGTCGCAGCGCCAGCCGCCCCGCCGACGGCCAACCCGGTATCGATCTGGGCAGCTATGCATTTAGTGTCTACGAATCGCATCCCAGCGGCCACCGTGTTACGCAGCTCGATCCGGTAGCGGTTCGCCCGACGCATGCAACCATTCGTGCTCTCGCGCCCGCCGAAAAATTCGGCGCTTCGACGCGCGTGGTCATGCGTTCGCTCGGCTACTCCGAAGGGCTGATTGATGCGCTTATCGACCGCGGCGCAATTGGCGTGAGCTGGTCGAGCGAATATCTGCCCAGCTGATCGACCTTCAGTTCAATCGATTCAGATCCAACACATTGTCAGTTATGCAAAATGAAATGACATCGAAACGGCAGTCACTCGGCGAATTCGACTATATCGTGATTGGTGGCGGGACTGCGGGATGTGCGCTCGCCAATCGTCTGAGCGAAGATGCCAGGGCATCGGTGCTACTGCTCGAGGCCGGCGGAAAAGACAACTATCACTGGATCCATGTGCCGGTGGGCTATTTGTACTGTATCGGCAATCCGCGCACCGATTGGAAATTCCGCACCGAGGAGGAGCAAGGCCTAAACGGCCGTTCGCTCAGCTATCCACGCGGGCGCGTGCTGGGCGGCTGCTCGTCGATCAACGGCATGATCTATATGCGCGGCCAGCGCGAAGACTATGACGATTGGGCGCAAAGCACCGGCGACGCGGGCTGGCGCTGGAAATCAGTCCTGCCGGTGTTCCGCCGCAGCGAGGATTACCATGGCGGTGCGAGCGAATTGCATGGCGCGGGTGGTCCCTGGCGCGTCGAGAAGCAGCGCCTGCGCTGGCCGATACTCGAAGTCTTTTCAAAAGCGGCCCAGCAGAGCGGCATTCCGGCGACCACGGACTTCAACGGGGGCGATAACAACGGCGTGGGCTACTTCGATGTGAATCAGCGGCGCGGCATTCGCTGGAATACGTCGAAGGCTTTTCTCAAGCCCGCTGCACATCGCCGCAATCTAACTGTCGTGACACTGGCTCAAACTGAGCGCCTGAAATTCGACGGTACGCACTGCGTGGGAGTCGAAGTCACCGCTGAAGGCGTGCAGATGCAGGCCACGGCACGACGCGAAGTGATTTCGTGCGCGGGTGCCGTCAATTCGCCGAAGCTGCTTGAATTGTCCGGGATTGGCGACCCGGACAGATTGGCGGCGCTGGGCATTCCGGTACGTGCCGCGCGGCGTGGCGTCGGCGAAAACCTGCAGGATCATTTGCAACTGCGCATGGTGTTTCGCATAGATGGCGCGACCACGCTGAACACTCTGAGCGCATCGTTGTGGGGGAAAATGCGAATCGGTCTGCAATACGCGCTGGACCGCAGCGGACCCATGGCGATGTCTCCCTCCCAGTTGGGAATCTTTACCTCGACAAGCTACGGCAGCACGGACAGGCCCGACGTCCAGTACCACGTTCAGCCGCTCTCTCTGGATCGCTTCGGCGAGCCGCTTCATTCGTTCGACGCGATTACGGCGTCGGTCTGCCAATTGCGACCGACATCGCGCGGCAGCATTCACGCGACGTCCGCTGACCCGCTCGCGCCACCGCGCATCGCGCCCAACTATCTGTCAACTGAACTAGACCGGAAGGTCGCCGCTGATGCGCTTCGCCTCACGCGACGGATTGCGACGGCGCCCGCATTGGCACCGTTCAATCCGCGCGAGGTGCTTCCGGGCCCTGAATTCCAGAGCGAAGAAGAGTTGCAGCGCGCCGCGGGCAATGTGGGTACGACGATTTTTCATCCGGTCGGCACGTGCAGCATGGGGCGTGTCGAAGACAGCGGTGCGGTGGTCGATTCGCGTTTGCGCGTGATTGGGGTGACGGGGCTGCGAGTGGTCGACGCCTCGATCATGCCGACGATTACCTCAGGCAATACAAACTCTCCCACCTTGATGATCGCTGAACGCGCCAGCGACATGATTCGCGAAGATTGGGCGAATGCGCGAAACATCGCACAGGTTCGCGATAGCGCGGTGCTGGTCGCCTGAACACGTAGTTCCCGCATGCGATCCCGATGCAGGAATCGCATGCGAAATGCGCGGGCGGGTGGCGCGCCGCTGACCCCCGCGACAATTAAAACTCTTGGAGACAGTGATGCAACATAGCAGCTCTACGGTGATCGCGGAGCCCGCGAAGCCGCGCCTGGGAGTCGAGCGTCGCTCGATCGACTATATTCCGCACGCGGAGCGTCACGGGAAAATCTGGCAGCTCGGCACGATCTGGTTTTCCGGGTCGACGCAGATCGCTACGCTGGCCGTCGGTGCGTTGGGCGGCGCGACGGGGGCGAACCTACTCTGGACCGCAATTGCCGCGGTGCTTGGCGCGGCGTTTGGGACTTTCTTCATGGCGTTTCATTCGACGCAAGGGCCGCAACTCGGCCTGCCGCAGATGATCCAGTCGAGACCGCAATTCGGCTATATGGGCGCGTTGCTTGTCTGGATTGTCGCGCTCGTTACCTACGTGGGCTATAACGCATTCAATCAGGTGCTGGCAGGCGATTCGCTTCATCATCTTCTGCATATCGACGCACGAGTTGGGCTGATTGCCTTCACCGTCCTGTCGCTTGCTGTAGCATTTCTCGGTCACGACTGGATTCATCAGGCGCAGCAATGGCTCGCGGTGATGATGGTCGTCGTGCTGTCGATTCTCTCTATCGGCATTGTGACGACCGTGCATTTCGATGCCGCCATGTTCAGCGTGAGCGGGTTTCGTAGCGTGCCGTTCTTCGTGCAATTTTTCGCCGCAGCGGCGTATCAGTTGAGCTGGGCGATCTATGTGTCTGACTATTCGCGCTACATGCCGGCGAATGTTGGCGTGCGGGCGTCGTTCTGGTGGACGTATCTGGGCGCATTCATCGGCGGCGCGTGGATGATGCTGATCGGTGCAGCGGCTGCGGCCATTCACGTTAAGACGGATATTGGCGCGGCCGTGAAGGAAGTCGGCGATGCCATCTATCCTGGCTTGGGTGCACTGACACTGGTGCTTTCCGTGGCGACGCTTGTGACAATGGCAAGTCTGAACTTCTACGGCGCGTCGCTGACGCTTATGAGTATCGCGGACTCGCTTAAATTATCGAAGCCAACGGTTCGTGCGCGCTTTGTCAGCCTTATTGTTGTTGCAATCGTTGCAACAGGGATTGCTCTCGCGGCATCCGGCGACTTCATGGCGAAATTCGGCGACTTCCTCGGCGTTCTACTGTATCTGTTCACGCCGTGGACAGCAATCAATCTGGTCGACTTCTACTTTGTTCGGAAAACGGAATATTCTGTGCGCGAGATATTCAATCCGCGAGGCTTGTATGGGCGATGGAACTGGCGTGGTCTGGGCGCATATTTCATTGGTTTTGCTGCGATGCTGCCGTTTTCGTCGATGGGATTCTACGTCGGTCCCATTGCGCGAATGCTAGGAAATATCGACATCGGGATGGTCATTGGACTTGTTGTGTCGGCCGCCGTCTATCTGGTGAGTTGTCGTTCGATGGACATCCGCCGGGAGCTAGATCTGGCACGTGAGGCGGATCGAGGCATTGATTCGATCCTATAAAGCAGATCGTGGCATGCACTTGTGATAGCGCGTCGGGGATGGCCCGTGCAGACGCTGTCTGCACGGTTACTTCTTGAAGCTACGAATTACACTCATCGCAGCCGTTCGTTGATGTGCGCGAGCAATGGCCGTTAGCGGAGTCGTGCAGTCGTTCCAACGGCAGGCTCATCCGCTCGCTGAATGGCAGGTTGTGGCCGGGTCCCGCCTGGGGGATTCGCAGGACACGACCCGTTCTCAGTCCCGATTCGCAAAATCACCTCTCGGCGGAGTGGTAACTTCGTGGCGACAGAACCCCGCGTCTGTAAGGTCCCTGTGCAACACTTTGACGTCAACCAATCGTCGACTCAGGTGAATGCGATGGATCAGCCACATACTTTCATGACCGCCCCCATTCTTTGCGCCGACTCGGCGGTGTGGTTTTCCGCCTACGGGTTCGGTTGGGGATACTGCGCTTTCGCGCTGCCGTTTGAAGTCGTTTGCGAAGAGCTTGGCGCTCGCAATCAGACTGTGCAACAGGTGCGACTCGCGTTCGAGTTGAACAAACGCCGAATTCTAACGACCGTGCAACAATATGGAGCAGAATCTGCAACAGGCGAGCGCATAACGCTCTCGGTCGCAGATCTTCAGCGCGTGACGCCCGAACTCGATTACTTTGGAGCATAAATGCCGACAGACCGCCCTTGGCAGACCTCTGCCTGACGGCGATCGGCCGCACGCGACCCACACCCGTCCTCCGTTACTAAGAGCGCGGGGAACAACCGCTTTGGAGGGTGGAAGAGACCGGTAACTTGGTGTCGGTAACCGCACAAAGCACTCGCCGGCATCGAAGCGCGCCTTGTGTCGCGCAAGCGCTCCGCGCGGGCCGGACCCGTTTCGCGTCAACGTGCGGGCTCCGTCTTCATAGGTCGTAGGGTGTATTCTGACGCGATGGCGGAGGGCGGCAGATGAATGCTACCGAGGGTTACGGCGACATGGTTAACGGCCTCCAAACCTTGTGGGAGGATGGCGCGTGCGTCTTCAGCCGGGCACGACGGGCCGATGGCGGCGACGGGACGCTGCTCATTGCGCGGCCCGCCGTTGGGCAGCCCTCACCTGCCGGCCTCGATCGGCTCGCTCACGAATTAGAACTGAAGGACGAACTCGATTGCGCGTGGGCGGCGCGGCCGCTGGAACTGGTGCGCGAAGGCGGTCGGACGCTGCTGGTGCTTGAGGATCCGGGTGGTGAGCCGCTCGAGCGGCTGATCGGTGCGCCCATGGCGGTGGGCAGTGCTCTGCGCCTCGCCGTCGGCATCGCCGCCGCGCTGGGCAAGCTTCACCAGCGCGGCCTCGTCCATAAGGACCTCAAGCCTGGCCATATCCTCGTGAACTGCACGGACGGACAGCCGCGGCTGACCGGCTTCGGCATCGCCTCGCAGCTACGACGCGAGCGACAGGCGCCCGAGCCGCCCGAGACCCTCGCCGGTACGCTTGCCTACATGGCCCCCGAACAGACCGGGCGCATGAACCGCTCGATCGACGCCCGCAGCGATCTGTATGCGCTCGGCGTGACGCTCTACCGGATGTTCACCGGCGTGCTTCCGTTTACGGCCGCTGACCCCATGGAGTGGGTGCACTGCCATATCGCGCGAATGCCGGTGCCGCCCAGCGAGCGGCTGGAGAGCGTCCCCGCCCCGGTGTCGGCAATCATCATGAAGCTGATGGCCAAAACGGCCGAGGAGCGCTACCAGACCGCCGGCGGCGTCGAGCGCGATCTGCGACGCTGCCTCGCTGAGTGGGAAGCCCAAGGTGACATCGACGACTTTGCTCCCGGTCAACAGGACACGCCCGACCGGCTGCTCATCCCGGAAAGGCTCTACGGGCGCTCAAACGAGGTTGCGACCTTGCTGGCCTCCTTCGATCGCATCGTCAAAAACGGCGCGCCGGAGTTGGTGCTGGTCTCCGGCTATTCGGGCATTGGCAAGTCCGCGGTCGTCAATGAATTGCACACGGTGCTGGTGCCGCCGCGCGGGCTCTTCGCCGCGGGCAAGTTTGACCAGTACAAGCGCGATATCCCGTATGCGACACTTGCTCAGGCTTTTCAGAGCCTCGTGCGACCGCTTCTCGGCAAGCGCGAGGTCGAGCTCTCAGGCTGGCGTGACGCCTTTCTCGAGGCGCTCGAGCCGAACGCACGGCTGATGGTCGACCTCGTCCCCGAGCTCAAGCTCATCATCGGCGAACCGCCACCGGTCCCCCTGCTTGCGCCTCAAGACGCTCAACGGCGTTTTCAGCTCGTGTTCCAGCGCTTCATCGGTGTCTTTGCCCGGGCGGACCATCCACTGGCGCTCTTTCTCGACGACCTGCAATGGCTCGACCCGGCCACGCTCGATCTGCTCGAGGATCTGTTGACCCGATCCGATCTGCAGCACCTCATGCTGATCGGTGCCTATCGCGACAACGAGGTGAGCCCCGACCATCCGCTGAAGCGCAAGCTCGAAGCGATCAAGGCCAGTGGTGGCAAGGTCACGCAAATTGCCCTTGCGCCGCTCAGGCAGGCGCATCTGCGGCAGTGGCTCGCAGACGCGCTTCGCTGCGAGCCCGCGCACGCCGCACCGCTCGCGGAACTGGTCCACCAGAAAACCGGCGGCAATCCGTTTTTTGCCATCCAGTTCCTGTCGTCGCTTGCCGACGAGGGCATGCTCCTCTTTGACCACGATGCCGGCCGCTGGTGCTGGAATCTGGAGCGCATTCACGCCAAGGGCTATACCGATAACGTCGTCGACCTCATGGTCGACAAGCTCACGCGCCTGCCGCGCGAAACACAGCATGCATTGCAGCAACTGGCGTGTCTTGGCAACAGCGCCGGGACGACGACGCTCGCGCTGGTCCTCGGGACGTCAGAGGAGCAGGTTCATGGGGCGCTCTGGCCCGCCGTCCGGCTGGAACTGGTGGAGCGCGGCGCGGCTGGCTACCGGTTCGCCCACGATCGCATTCAGGAAGCCGCGTATTCGCTGATCGCCGAAGCGCGGCGAGGCGAGGTGCACCTTCGAATCGGCCGACTGCTGGCGGAGCACACGCCTACGGGCAAGCGCGACGAGGCGATCTTCGAGATCGTCAATCAGCTTAATCGTGCGATCCCCTTGATCACGACACAAGCAGAGCGGGATCAGCTCGCCGCGTACAACCTGATCGCCGGAAAACGCGCCAAGGCTTCCACCGCTTACGCATCAGCGCTTACCTATCTGGTCGCCGGCGTGACGCTCGTGGGCGACGATGGCTGGGATCGCCTGCGGGAGCTCATCTTCGCGCTGGAGTTGCACCGGGCCGAATGCGAATTTCTGACCGGTGCGCTGGCGGCTGCGGACGAGCGTCTGGCGGTACTGGCCGCCCGCACGCTAGATTCGGTGGAAGACGCGTGCGTCGCGTGTCTGCGCATGGACCTGCACCTGACCCGCGACCAGAGCGGCCGCGCGGTCGACGTCGGTCTCGAATGCCTCCGGCGTCTGGGCATCGAGTGGTCGCCGCATCCGACGGAAGAGGAAGCGCGCCGGGAGTATCAGCAGATCTGGTCCACCCTCGGAGAGCGCCCGCTTGAGGCACTTGTCGATCTGCCCTTGATGAGCGACCCGGCATCCCTCGCGACCCTCGATGTTCTCGCCAGGCTCGCTGTGCCTGCCTATCATTCGAATCCGAACCTTGCTTGCCTGATCATTTGTCGCATGGTCAATCTGAGTCTCGAGCGCGGCAACGCTGACGCGTCCTCTTACGCCTATGTGCGGCTCGGCGTGATCGCCGGGCTGCGCTTCGGCGACTACGAGACCGCATATCGATTCGGCCGGCTCGGCTACGAGCTGGTCGAGCAGCGCGGGCTGAAGCGCTACGATGCAAGGACCTATATGACCTTTGGCGGTCTCGTCCTGCCGTGGAAACAACCTGTCCGGGCTGGCCGTGACCTGGTGCGTCGTACATTCGAGGCGGCCAACCGAAGCGGGGACCTCGCTTGCGCGGCGTACAGTTGTTTCCACCTGAATACGAACCTGCTCGCCGCCGGCGATCCGCTAGAGGAAGTACAAGGCGAAGCCGAACGGGGTCTCGCGTTTGCGCAGAAGATGCGATACGGTGCCATCGTTGACGGCATCAGCGTCCAGCTCGGCCTGGTACGGGCGCTGAGGGGGCTCACGCCGACGTTTGGCCGCATCGACGATGCGAATTTTGATGAGCTTCGGATCGAACGCCGCTTCGCGGAGAACCCGAATCTGGCCATTGCCGAGTGCTGGTATTGGATCCGTAAGCTGCAGGCGCGGTTCTTCGCGGGCGATTATGGTGCGGCGGTCGATGCCGCATTGCGGGCGCGACGGCTGCTTTGGGCGTCCCCCAGCTTCGAAATCGCCGAATATCACTTTTACGGCGCGTTGTCTCGCGCGGCCTGCTTCGGTACGGCAACGGCTGAGGAACGACAGGTTCACATCGAGGCGCTGGCCGAGCATCAAGGACAACTCGAGATCTGGGCAGGTACTTGCCCAGAGAATTTCGAGAACCGCGCCGCCCTCGTGGGGGCGGAGATCGCCCGGATCGAAGGTCGCGCGCTCGATGCCGAAGCGCTTTACGAGCAGGCGATCCGCTCGGCCCAGGCAAGCGGCTTTGTGCACAACGAGGCGCTTGCCAACGAACTTGCTGCGCGTTTCTATTCGACGCGCGGTTTTGAGAAAATAGCGCGCGTCTACCTGCTGGATGCCCATGATGCTTATCTGCGGTGGGGAGCCAATGGCAAGGTGCGACAGCTTGACCAATGCTACCCCCACCTCAAGCCCTATCCGGACCATGCGAACCATGCGCGCCAGACGGCCACCCCCGGCACGCCAATCGAGCAGCTGGATCTCGCTACAGTGCTGAGCGTCTCACAGATCGTGTCGGGTGAAATTGTGCTCGAGAACCTGATCGAAGCGCTGATGCGCACCGCAGTGGAACACGCTGGTGCGCAACGCGGCTTGCTCTTGCTCCCGCGGGGTGCCGAGCTATGGATCGAGGCGCAGGCCGATACAGACGGCGGCTCAGTCACGGTCGCGCTGCGCGAGGCACCGATCTCTGCCGCCGAGCTTCCCGAGTCGATTCTCCAGTATTGCGCGCGTACCCAGGAGAGCGTGATCCTCGACGATGCCTCGGCCCAGGGCAGCTTCTCCAACGACGAGTACATTGCCCGCGTGCAGGCGCGATCGGTCCTCTGCCTACCATTCGTCAAACAGGGAAGGCTAATCGCACTGCTTTATCTGGAGAACCACCTCGCTGCCCGTGCCTTTACCCCGGCACGGATTGCGGTTTTGAAGGTGCTGGCTTCGCTGGCTGCGATGACGCTGGAAAATGCCCGCCTGTACCGTGATCTCGCGGAACGCGAAGCGAAGATCCGGCGCCTCGTCGACGCCAACATCGTCGGGATCTTCATGTGGCAGCTTGAAGGTGAGACGCCTGAAACCACTGACGCTGTCTATTACGAGGCTAATGACACGTTTCTGAGCATGGTGGGATACGACCGTGACGATTTCGCGTCAGGTCGCGTACGTCGTTCAACCCTCACGCCACCGGAATGGTGGGAGCGTACGGCACAAGCGCAAGCCGAGCTGGTGAGGAGCGGAACGATCCAACCCTACGAGAAGGAGTATCTACGCAAGGATGGCACTCGCGTACCTGTGCTGGTGGGTACAGCCGCCTTTGAAGGCCGGAAGCAGGGTGTCTCTTTCATACTCGATCTGACCGGGCGCAAGCGGGCGGAGGCCGAGATGCAAGAGAGCGAGCGCCGCTACCGTGACGCGCAGATTGCGCTAGAGCACGCGAACCGCGTCTCGACACTGGGGCAACTGGTGGCGTCCATCACTCACGAAATCAAGCAGCCGGTTGCCGCGAATGCTATCAGCGCGCAGGCGGGGCTATGCTGGCTGAGTGCCCAGCCGCCGAACCTGGAGGAGGCTCGGCTGACATTTGATCGGATCATCAAGGACGCAAGGCTCGCGAGCGAGGTTGCCAACCGGATTCATGGCCTTGTCAAGGGTGCCCCCCCGCGTAAGGAACCGCTGCAGATCAACGAGGCTATTGGTGAGGTCATTGCGCTTACGCGAGTCGCGGCCGAGAAGAACGGCGTATCGGTGCGGACGCAGCTAGCCGGAGACCTGCCGATGGTTGCAGGCGACCGCATCCAACTCCAGCAGGTGACGCTGAACCTGGTACTCAACGCCATTGAAGCGATGAGCGCGGTCGGGGAGGAGTCGCGAGAATTGATCATCAGCAGCGGCAACGATGACTCGGGTGACGTGCTCATTTCCGTGCGCGATTCGGGGCCGGGCGTCACCGCGGAAAACACCGAGCGACTCTTCGAGCCGTTCTACACGACGAAGGCTGATGGAACGGGCATGGGGTTGTCAATCTGCCGATCCATTGTGGACGCGCATGGGGGACGCCTGTGGGTCACCGCGAACGTGCCCCGTGGCGCTGTGTTTCAGTTCTCCGTACCGGCTCTCGCCTTGCCGAACAGCGCATCGCTGGCGCAATCGAATCAGATTGACGATGAATTCTCGCCGTGACTGTCCGGTGTCGCGACCCGTGACCTGGTTTTTTACCTGAATGCTTGCTGGAACGGCCGAGAACGCGACGCGTACGGTCGTCGGCGAAGGTCTGCCACCTGGGGCGGAGCCGACGTTCGAATGTCCGTCTGAGAGCGCGGTCGAATGTCCCAAGGTGGCCGCACTGCGTCCCACGACCGAGCACGCCGCTCGCCCCCGGCCCACGTCTCATGCAACGGGCATAACCGACCCGAAGCCGACACTGGCGAGTCGATCAAACGAACGGCCGCTCCATGTTCGAACCCGGACGCTGGGAGTCTATGGTAACGAAAACAGCAGGACGCGTCTTCCGCGCCCAGGCCGCGCGCCTATTGAGGTTTGCCGTTGTGTCTGGCGCCGGCCGAAGCCGTCAGCGAAATGCCAACAAGGACGGCAACAAAACTGAACGCGAGACGCGTGCTCACGGGTTCATGCAGGAAGAAAACGCCACCGAGCGCTGCAACGGGCGGCACCAGGAGTTGGATGGCGGCCGCGGACATTGGCGGCAGTCTTCGGATCGTCGAGCTCCACACTACAAAGCCAATTGCTGATGTCACGGCGCCAGAAGCCACAGCGAGGACAACTCCGGTTGCGCTCGCATGTGCAGGGCCGTGAAGGATCAATCCTAAGACGATGCAGATCGGTGTCGCCCGAAGGAAGTTTCCTGTCGTTGATGATAGTGGACTCACGATGCGTTTGCCTCGCAAGGTATAGAGCCCCCATGCAGCGCCCGCCCCGACCATCATAAGCAGACCAGACAATCCCGGAACGCCGGCGCCAGGTACTGTCAGGCATAGAAGTCCGGCAATAGCCACCAGATACCCAACTAGCGCCACTCGGTGGAAGCGTTCGCCTTTGAGGAGACAGGCAATCAATATCGTCAGTTGTACCGTCCCGAACAGGACAAGCGCACCGGTGCTGACGCCAAGGGATAGATAGGACAACGAGAACAGGATCATGAAAGTGCCTAGCGCGGTTGCCGAAACCCAGTCAGGACTGGACTGCCGAACAAGTTCCGGGCTCAGTTTCGTCGCGACCAGCAAGGTCGTACCTCCGGCCAGCAGCCGGATGTCGGAAAACGTAGCTGCGTCGATGCTGTTGCTGAATAGCGCGACGCGACACAGCAGAGCGTTCGAGGCAAATGCAGCGATAGCGGCCGCGCCCTGCAAGGCGCAAGAAGGTGTGATTGCACTCGCGTCTGTGGGATCCAGATTTGCATTCATCACGGCTCCTTTCGTCACCGCAACTAGCGTGCGGGCGGATTAGCGCGACCACGTAGCGGGCGGCGGCCGTGTCTCGCGTGTGCGGGGTGTCGACGCGCCTGGAAACATCGAGTGCCCGTGCTGCCTGGTTCCAGGTGATGACTGTCGAGGCTGTGAGCGGCGAATCAGTATCGAGCACCGGGATGCGCTTGGGTACTACCTGAAAAGGTGATACGCTCATGCTCACCGAAGATCGGTGATCCGCACTTTTTTCTCGGGGACGACATGCTTTCATTCGCGGATTCCACCAATCCACTGGTCCACGATGACGTCTATGCACTCTGGGATCGGCTGGCCGAATTCTCTGCAGGTGATGGCGACGTCGCGCTGTCCCATCTCCTAACCACGCTCTGTGCGATGGTCGAGGCGCAGAATGCGCTTTGGGCCGTCGTTGTGCGATTGCCTTCGCTGGCGCCAAAGGATCCTTTGTTTGGCTGGCGTCCACGGCTGGTCCGGCTCCTGAATCCGGTACCGGCGATGGTCGCCTCGGTGCAGGAGCAGTACGACACGCTTTGGTCCGGGCATGTCGACTCGTCGCACGTCGTGGCCGCGTCAGGGAACGAGCCATTCTGTGCCAACCTGCTCTTCGAGGCGATGCCCGCCGAATGGTTTGAAGGTGAGCACTATCGGCGCCACTACCTCGAAGTCGGTCACGGCGACAGCATCCAGGTGCGCTGCTCGCTCAACGACGATGTGCGGATTCATCTATTCGTATTTCGCGATGTGCGGACGCCCCGTTTCTCTGCGCCGGATCTCGAGCGCTTGGGCTTTGTGATGCATGGGCTTAGATGGTTCAGCCGTCAGCAACTGCTCAGCCACGGCCTGCTCATCGCCGATGCACCCCTCACGTCGGCCGAGCGAAGGGTGCTGCTAGGATTGCTCGATGGGTTCACGGAAAAGCAGATCGCGCAGAAACTCGACCAAAGTCCGAACACGACGCATGTCCATATCAAGTCGATCTACGCGAAATTCAACGTCCGGAATCGCTCAACGCTCACCGCGCTGTGGCTCGGCAAGTTGCGATAGCGAACTGCGTGGGCTGGTGCGTTACAAGCAGCGATGCGGCCTCCCAATCCACACCTCGCCCTGAAGACCTGGATCAGCGATATCCAAAGCCCGGGATTCAGGAAAGTCCAGCCCCATATCACCCGCCTGAACTGCGTCCGTATAGCGTCATCAGGATGTCTGTCCGACGCGGCCGGGAGAGGCGCCGTCGGCATCGGCTGGGCTCCGCCGATCACCTATTCAGGTTATGTGCGGGCGTCAGCGAATAATCTACGATCCCGTTAAAGATCCACGCCGCAACTGTATTGCAGGGTGACGATAACAAGCACAGATACGGGGACCCGACCTTGTCGTCGAACGAAGGGGATCACGTCATGATTTCTGTACCGAAACCGGGCCGTCAGGCAGCGAAGCGGCATCCCGTGCATCTCGCTGGACTCGTTGCAATTGCAGCCGTCGCCGTAGCCTATGGGCTGCAAACGCAACCGTTGGAAAGGGACGCTGTGGGACTGACTGGCGGGAGTCACGAGAAGGCGTGGGCGGCGGTTGCGGCCACGGGTGACGCGGGGAAGTTTGTCGCTTTGAACTATCGGACGTGCATCGAAGCTCGCGACACGAGCTACACGATGACGGATTGGTGGCTCACCGTCGTTCACTCGCGCTTGAACACGGCGGCCCAGTGCGGTCTGAAAACCGTCTCCCGCGCGTCAATGAAAGGTGATGCGTTTGTCGCCCAAGTGAAGGGCGTGATCGGCAGCCTGCCCGTGCAGATTGCCGTGCCTGACCAACCGGCTCGCACGCTCCGATGGTTCGTCATTGACGATCGACCCACGTGATGCGCTGAGGGTGCGCGGTCTACGACTGTTCCCTCGACCTGCACCGGTTGGCCGCTACATGCGGAATGGCTGCGGAACGTTGTGACGGCGTCTGGGGCGGGACCTCTACCTGCAGAGAAGAAGTGAACGACAATTCATCGATATGGAGTCGTATCATGTATCGCCCATTCCGCGCTAACGGCCGCGCGCTCATCATCCTGCGCAACTTCCGCATTCGTGCAGACTGCATTGTTCGGTCCTGTCGTGCACGCCAAGCTCGACGCCGAAGCGTACAGGTGGATATCCAGGGATTGTGAACCGCGCGACGAGGGTCACTATCCGGAACACCGTGATTGAGAAGACTGTCGATATCCGGATTTCCGCAATCATCGGTCGGTCATGGGCTGCCGACGACCAACGTGGCCGCCGTTGTCGGGAACGTGCGGCACGAGGGTTGGTTGTTTGAGGGGAAGCCGCCGCTTGAATGGCCGCGCAAGCCCAAAGGTGAACGGCAGAAGTTCCCCCGGCGACCTGCCTGGTTTCGGGATGGACGAAGCCGGGCTAAAGCAGATGAAAGCGCCAGCGTACTGATCTACGCCCATGGAGCATGCACGCCTCAGGCCAAGTGTTCCTCCCGTCCTGGTCACACTCATTCACGAAGATCTCGTGGTCGACTGCGCTGGGCATGACGTAGAGTTGCGCACGTTGTGCATAGCGATGCGTATCGGGTTGACCTCAAACGTTCATTCGTTGAGGGCACGAGTATATAGGCATCGAATCAACGGAGCGTCGAGACGCATCGATAGAACGCCCGGCAAATTTCGGAGCGATCCGGCCGTCGAGGCCGGTTACTCGGCGGACGGTTGATCGGCTTGAGCAGACGGTCGATGCCGTGTAGCCGGAAGCGAATATGACAACGGTAGCGGCATTCTGATCATGAGGCGCGCGCATCTGAACTCCTCCTCGGCGTAGCCTAATGCGTTCTCTCCACCAGATGATGGACGCGGCCGTGTCTAGAATCCTATATCCTTAACAGGTTGCGGAAATACATCCCCGGCGGAAGCGGTGCGCCTCGATGTACGCGCCCGCCAGTCGCAAACTTTCGCATTGTGCAATCTCAACGCGAATTCAACGTTCTTTCGGCGGCTTGAGGCCGACTTCTGACCTCCTTGCCACGCTTTCCGCCACTTATAAGCGGATTTGTGCCAGTGATCGCATGCGCACGAGGTTGTATGCCGCCATGTTCAACACGAACATCTGGTCCACCTTCTTCAAG
>NZ_JAMBPR010000059.1 GCF_024206475.1 Paraburkholderia sp. CNPSo 3274 | reverse complement strand
CGGCGCACCTCACGCTCAAGGACGCGAGCGTACCCGTGAACGTGAACCTGCGCACCTACGCGGGCCCCGAAGCGCGCTTCTGCCCGGCCGCGGTGTACGAGTTCATGAAGAACGACGACGGCAGCGACCGCTTGCAGATCAACGCGCAGAACTGCGTGCACTGCAAGACCTGCGACATCAAGGACCCGACGCAGAACATCGTGTGGGTCACGCCGGAAGGTGGCGGCGGCCCGAACTATCCGAACATGTGAGTCCGGTAAACGAAAACAGCCGCTTCAGGTGCAAGCCTGAAGCGGCTTTTTTGTTGCCCGCGCAACGAGTGCGGCTCACGCCGCGCCGATCGACTTCACTCGTCGCTGGCTGCGATCCTGGGCGTCGTCACGACGACGTCGGCATTCTGCGCGCGGTGGCGCAGCGCGTGATCGATCAGCACGAGCGCGAGCATGGCCTCGGCGATCGGCGTCGCGCGAATGCCCACGCACGGGTCGTGGCGGCCGAAGGTCTCGACCGTCGCGGGCTCGCCCGCCTTGTCGATCGAACGTCGCGGCGTGCGGATGCTCGAGGTCGGCTTGATGGCGATCGAGACGGTGATGTCCTGCCCCGTCGAAATGCCGCCGAGCACGCCGCCAGCGTGGTTACCGTGGAATCCATTGGGCGTGAGTTCGTCGCCGTGTACCGAGCCGCGCTGTGCAACGCTCGCGAAGCCCGCGCCGATCTCCACGCCCTTCACCGCGTTGATGCCCATCATGGCATGCGCGATGTCGGCATCGAGCCGGTCGAACAGCGGCTCGCCCCAACCGACCGGCACCCCGCTCGCCACCACGTTCACGCGCGCGCCGATCGAGTCGCCGTCCTTGCGCAACGCGTCCATGTAGTCCTCGAGCTGCGGCACGACGTCGGCGTTGGGCACGAAGAACGGGTTCTCGTGCACGTGCTCCCAGCTCACGAACG
Organism: Paraburkholderia sp. CNPSo 3274; assembly: GCF_024206475.1. Taxonomy (GTDB): domain Bacteria; phylum Pseudomonadota; class Gammaproteobacteria; order Burkholderiales; family Burkholderiaceae; genus Paraburkholderia. Next base: position 56,158 of record NZ_JAMBPR010000059.1, on the reverse strand, counting down.
GCACGTCGATCTCGCCGAGCGCGCGCATGTAGCCGCGCACTTCCACGCCGAAGCGCTCGCGCAGCCACTTCTTCGCAACGGCGCCCGCCGCGACCGTGGGCGCCGTGAGGCGCGCCGACGAGCGGCCGCCGCCGCGATAGTCGCGAATGCCGTACTTCTGCCAATAGGTGTAGTCGGCGTGTCCGGGGCGGAAGGTCTCGACGATGTTGCCGTAGTCCTTGCTGCGCTGGTCGGTATTGCGGATCAGGAGCGCGATGGGCGTGCCCGTGGTGCGCCCTTCGAACACGCCCGAGAGAATCTCGACCTTGTCCTCTTCCTGCCGCTGCGTCACGTGACGCGACGTGCCGGGGCGACGGCGGTCCAGGTCGATCTGGATGTCGGCTTCGGTGAGCGCCATGCCGGGCGGGCAGCCGTCGATGACGCAGCCAATGGCCGGACCGTGGGATTCGCCGAAGGTGGTGACGGTGAAAAGCGTACCGAGCGTGTTGCCGGACATGGCGGTCGTCCAAAGTGAATCGGGGAATCCAGCATTATGCCAGCCCGTGCGCGGCGTCGCCCGACCGGGCGGTCGGGCGAAAGGCGGCGCAACGCCGGTTTGGGTCGCGCGCCCGGCCCCGCGCCGCATGGCCCCGAGTCAGCGCCGCGCGCCGCGCAGTTCCTCCACTGTCTCCTGCAGGCGCTCTAGCGTGGCGTCCGCCGCTGCGATCGGCTCGCCCACCGCGAGCGTCAAACGGCTGGTCAGACCGCGTCGCAGTGGCCGTTCCTGACCGGACCCCGCATAGCGCGAGAACGCACTGCCCCAAAGCCCGCGCAACGCCATCGGCACGACCGGCACGGGCGAGCGCCTGAGGATTTCGCTCACGCCGTGGCGAAACGGGTTGATCTCCCCGGTGCGCGTGAGCTTGCCCTCGGGAAAAATGCAGACGAGGTCGCCCTCGGCCAGTGCGGCGGCGCACGCATCATAGGCAGCGACGAGCGCATCCGGGTCCTCGTGCGCGGGCGCAATCGGAATCGCCTTCGCGTGGCGGAACACCCAGCCGAAGAACGGCGAGCGGAAGATCTGCTGATCCATCACGAAGCGGATCGGCCGCGGGCTCTCCGCCATGATGACGATTGCATCGACATAGCTCACGTGATTGCAGACGAGCACTGCCGCGCCCTCGGCGGGAATGCGTTCGGTGTGGACGAGCCGCACGCGGTAGACCGTATGCACGAGCACCCATGCGACGAAACGCAGCAGGAACTCGGGCACGAGCGTGTAGATATAGGCGGCCACGACGATATTGAGCAGCGCCGTGGTGAGAAAGATGCCGGGAATGCCGACGCCCGCGGACGTGAGCGCCATCGCCATGAGCGCCGAGACGATCATGAAGAGCGAATTGAGGATGTTGTTCGCGGCGATGATGCGCGCGCGGTGGCTGGGCGCGCTGCGGCTCTGGATCAACGCGTAGAGCGGCACGCTGTAGAAGCCGCCGAACATGGCGAGCAGGAACAGGTCGGCGAGCACGCGCCAGTGCGCGGCGGTGCGCAGGAATTCGCCCACCGAAAGCAAATGGGGCGCGGCAGGCAACGCATGGCTCGCAAAGAACAGATCGATGCCGAACACGCTCATGCCGATCGAGCCGAGCGGCACGAGGCCCACCTCGATGCGCCGCCGCGAGAGCCGCTCGCAGAGCAGCGACCCCAAGCCGATGCCGAGCGAAAACATGGCGAGCAGCACAGTCACGACGTCGGGGTCGGCCGACATCACGTCTTTCGCGAAATTGAAGAACGAGGCGAGAAACGTCGCGCCGACGAACCAGAGCCACGAGATGCCGAGCAAGCTCAGAAACACGGTGCGGTTGCCGTGCGCGAGGCGCAGATTGCGCCAGGTCTCGGAAACCGGATTCCAGTTGATGCGCAGATCCGGCTGCGACGGCTCGCACGGCGGCACAAAAGCCGAAGCCACGCGCCCCACGAGCGCGATCACGATGCACATGCCGCCGAGCCACCATGCACCAAGTGGCGGCCCAACATCCGCATGCGCCGCGGCGGCGTCCATCGCCCCGATACCCGCCGCCACGCCCCCGAGGATCGTGCCGAGCAGAATCGCGACGAATGTGCCCATCTCGACGAGCCCGTTGCCGCCAACCAGTTCATCGGGCGCCAGGCGCTGCGGGAGGTACGCGTACTTGACCGGCCCGAATACGGTGGAATGCACGCCCATCAGGAAGGTGCACGCATACAGCAGCGGCGCGCTATGCATCCAGAAGCCGGCCGCGCCGATCAGCATGACCGCGATCTCGAAGGTCTTGACCCAGCGTGTGAGCATCGCCTTGTCGTACTTGTCGGCGACCTGGCCCGAGGTCGCGGAAAACAGCACGAACGGCAAGATGAAAATGGCCGAGATGAGGAACGCGACCGTCTTCGGATCGACGCCCGAAAAGCGTGCGGCCTGATACGTGACGAGCGAGGTGAAGCCGATCTTGAAGACGTTGTCGTTCATCGCCCCGAGGAACTGCGTCCAGAAAAACGGGGCGAAACGACGCTGGCGCAGCAGCGCGAACTGCGACGCATGCGAAGCGTGGTCACCCTCATGGTGCGCTTTGCGCTCGTCACGCTGCGCCGCGGGCATCGGTCTATCGTTCATCGAGTAGGAATCGCACTGACAGAGTTCATGGGGCCCAGACGCGAAAAAGCGCGCCTGACGCGCGCTTTTTCATGCCGATCTACCAGGCGTTAGACGGGCTGCGCTCAGCGCGCCGGCTGACGCTCCTCTTCGGGCCAGTCGCGAATATAGGCCTTGAGCAGCTTGTTCTCGAAGCCCTGCGCTTCCACCACGGCCTTCGCCACGTCGTAAAACGAGATCACGCCCATGAGCGAGCGGCTTTCCATGACCGGCAGGTAGCGCACATGGTGCTCGAGCATCATGCGGCGCACCTCGTCGACCTCGGTTTCCGGCGTGCAGGTGATGGGATGATCGTCCATGACCTTGCGGATCGTCGTGGTGCCGATGCTGCCGCCGTTTGCCCGCAGCGTGAGGATGATCTCGCGGAAAGTGAGCATGCCGACCAGATCGCCGTACTCCATGACGACGAGCGAGCCGATATCGTGCTCGGCCATGGTGTTGACTGCCTCGTGCAGCGCAGTGTCGGGCGTGACGGTGTAGAGCGTGTTGCCCTTCACCTTGAGGATGTCGCTGACACGCATGATGTGTCTCCAGAAATGCCGCTAGTAATGGGGGAAATGCTGAAAAGATGCCTACCTGATTCGATCCTAGCGGAAAGATTGTTAAAAGGAAAGCCGCCCGGCGGCCGGTCCACGGCGGCCCGAAACGTCTGCCGAAAGCCGTGGCGAGGGGTTTTCCACACGAATCCGGCCGCGCAGGACACGCTCCATCAGGCCCGAAAAACGCCCGGCCGGGCGTCCCCGCGCCCCGCCGCCGGTGATACGATGCCCTTCACCCTCGACACCAGGCCGGTTCGCGCCGGCCGCGCCGCCACGATGCCATCGAATCCCGCATCAAATCCCGCATCAAATCCCGATACCCGCTTCGACACGCTCGCGCTGCATGCGGGCGCGGCGCCCGACCCTGCCACCGGCGCCCGCGCGACGCCGATCTACCTCACCACCTCGTTCTCGTTCCGCGACACCGACCACGCCGCCGCGCTCTTCAACATGGAGCGCGCGGGCCACGTGTACTCGCGCATCTCGAACCCGACCGTCGCCGTGTTCGAAGAGCGCGTCGCTGCGCTCGAAGGCGGCGCGGGCGCGATCGGCACCGCGAGCGGCCAGGCGGCGCTGCATCTCGCGATCGCGACGCTGATGGGCGCGGGCTCGCACATCGCCGCCTCAGCGGCGCTTTACGGCGGCTCACACAACCTGCTGCACTACACGCTCAAGCGCTTCGGCATCGAGACGACCTTCGTGAAGCCCGGCGACCTCGACGCCTGGCGCGCGGCGCTGCGGCCCAACACGCGCCTGCTGTTCGGCGAAACGCTCGGCAATCCGGGCCTCGACGTGCTCGACATTGAAGCCGTCGCGCAAATCGCGCACACACATGGCGTGCCGCTCCTCGTCGATTCCACGTTCACCACGCCTTACCTGCTGCGCCCCTTCGAGCACGGCGCGGATCTCGTCTATCACTCGGCCACCAAGTTCCTCGGCGGCCATGGCACGACGATCGGCGGCGTGCTGGTGGATGGCGGCACCTTCGACTTCGAAGTGTCGGGCCGCTTTCCCGAACTCACCGAGCCCTATGCAGGTTTTCACGACATGGTGTTCAGCGAGGAAAGCACGGTCGCGCCCTTCCTGCTGCGGGCGCGCCGCGAGGGCCTGCGCGACTTCGGCGCGTGCCTGCATCCGCAGGCCGCGTGGCAATTGCTGCAAGGCATAGAAACGCTGCCGCTGCGCATGGAGCGGCATGTGGCGAACGCGCGGCGTATCGTCGAATTTCTCGCCGCGCACGAGGCGGTCGAATCGGTCGCGTGGCCGGAGCTGCCGAGCCATCCCGATTACGCGCTTGCCAGGCGTCTACTGCCGCGCGGCGCGGGCGCCGTGTTCAGCTTCAACCTGCGCGGCGGCCGCGCGGCGGGCAAGCGCTTCATCGAATCGCTCACGCTGTTCTCGCATCTGGCCAACGTCGGCGACGCGCGCTCGCTCGTGATCCACCCCGCCTCGACCACGCATTTCCGCATGGACGCCGCCGCGCTTGCGGCCGCCGGCATTGCGGAGGGCACGATCCGGCTCTCGATCGGGCTCGAAGACCCCGCCGATCTGGTCGATGACCTCAAGCGCGCGCTGAAGGCGTCGCAGAAAACGGAAGCGTCGATTGCCAGGCCCACCGGCAAGGAGGCGTCATGATCGTCGATGTCGCCGGTAAGCCGGTCTATGCCTACACGGCGTCGCGCCCTATCGACCGCGCGCTGCCGTTCGCGGTGTTCGTCCACGGCGCGCAGCACGACCACAGCGTCTGGGCGCTGCAGTCGCGCTATTTCGCGAACCACGGCTTCAACGCGTTGGCCGTCGATCTGCCCGGCCACCTGCGCAGCGCGGGCCCGGCGCTGACGAGCATCGGCGCGCTCGCCGACTGGCTCGCCGCGCTGCTCGACGCGCTGAACGCCCCGCAAGCTTTTGTCGCCGGCCACAGCATGGGCTCGCTCATCGCGCTCGAATTCGCCGCGCGCCATCCCGAGCGCGCGCAGCGCATCGCCCTGCTCGCCACCGCGTTCCCAATGACAGTCGCGCCATCCCTGCTCGAAGCCGCGCGCGAACGCGAGCCGGAGGCGATCGCGCTCGTCAACGCGTGGTCGCATTCGACGCTCGCCGCCAAGCCGTCGAGCCCCGGGCCCGGCTTCTGGCTGCGCGGCATGAACCAGCGGCTCATGGAGCGTGCCTCGGCGCGCGGCGAGCCGCAGCTTTTCCATATCGATTTCGCGGCCTGCAATGCCTATGCGGACGGCCTCACCAGCGCTGCGAACGTCCGCTGCCCGGTGCGCTTGATCGTCGGCAAACGCGACGCGATGACGCCCCCGCGCGCAGCGCGCGCCCTCGCTGAGGCGCTTGCGCAAGCGGGCACGCCCGTGGACACGGTCACGCTGGACGCGGGCCACGCGCTGATGACCGAGCAACCCGATGCGACGCTGGACGCGCTCTATGCTTTTGCAACGCAGCAAGCGCCGCGCGTGGGCAACGGCTGACGGCTGTGATCAGCCCTGGTTGCACGGTCGTTCGGAACGCCGGAAAATGGCTCAACCAACCATCCCCTGCGTGCCCGCGCAGAAAGGAGGAGACGATGCAACCCACCACGCATACCGAGCATTTTTCGAGCTTCGCGCAGTTCTATCCGTTCTACCTGAGCGAGCATAGCCATCCCGTGTCGCGGCGGCTGCATTTCATCGGGTCGCTTGGCGTGATCGGCTTCGTCTGCATGGCGATCGCCACCGGCAACTGGCTCTGGCTGCCGCTTGCCATCGTGTGCGGTTACGGCTTCGCGTGGGTCGGACATTTCAAGTTCGAGAAGAACCGCCCCGCCACTTTCCGTCACCCCATCTACAGCTTGATGGGCGACTGGGTCATGTTCGCGGATATCTGCCGCGGCAAGATTTCTCTTTGATTCGACTCTGATGCGACGGCGCGCCTCTCATGGGCGCGCCGCATCGTTACGTCGCCGGATGCGGGAGCCCCGGCGGATGCTCCTCCGTGAGCGCCGGGAAACGCCGCGTCGCGAGCAGCGAGGCGAGCGAAATCGCGAGCTTGTCGTTGTCGAGCGCACCCAGCAGCATGTGCGCGTCGATACTGCTCGACTTGAGCTGATACGCCAGTTCCTCGCGATCGATCGCGAAGCGGTTGAAGATGCGCGTCACCGAAATGCGCGCGGGATTGCCGATCAGCAGGAACAGCGTTTTCGCGCGTTCCTCTTGCTCGAGACGCCCCACGAGTTCATCCTCTTCGAGGCCGTCGATCAGGCGCGTTACCGTGGCCAGGTCACGCCGCAGCAACTGAGCGAGTTGCTCGGTCGTGCGGCCCGGCTCGCCCGCTTCTCGCGCATCGGCGAGACCCGCGAGCAGTTCGAGCGCGTCGAGCAGATCGCTGCCCGGAAAGCGCGGCCGGTCGAAGCGCCCGGTGCGGATTTCGGGCAGCGCCGAGGTGATCATCGCGCCCACGAGCGTGATGAACCAGCTCAGGTACATCCATAGCAGGAACATCGGCGCGGCCGCGAAGGCGCCATAAACAGCGGTATAAGTCGGAATGCGCCGCACGTAGTAGCCAAAGCCGCGCTTGGCCGCCTCGAATGCGATCGCCGCGGCGATGCCGCCCACCAATGCATCGCGCCACTGCACGCGGCAGTTCGGCAGATACACATAGAGCATCGTGAACGCGAGCGCCGTAAGCGGCAGCGAAGCGCCGATCAGCATCCAGTCGAGGATGCCCGAAACGTGCTGCTCGGTCGCAATCACGGCCGAGCGCGTGAACACGTACGAGGAGATCGACAGGCTCACGCCGATCAGGATCGGCCCGAGCGTGAGAATGGCCCAATAGACGAGCACGCGCTGCGCGAAGGGCCGCGCCTTGCGCACGCGCCAGATCAGGTTGAAGGCCGACTCCACGGTCATCATGGTCATGACCGACGTGACGAAGAGCACGATCATGCCCATCGTCGTGAGGCCCTTGGCCTTCGAGGCGAACTGATTCAGGTACTTGAAGATCTGGCTGTTGATCTGCGCCGGCATGAGGTGGTCGGCGAGAAAGGCCTGCAGCGAGTTCTGGAACGAAGCGAAGATCGGGAACGCGGTGAAGAGCGCAAACGCGACCGTGGCGAGCGGCACGAGCGAGAGCAACGTGGTGAACGTGAGGCTGCCCGCGACCTGCGGAATGCGATCTTCGCGGCTGCGCCGCACCGCGAAACGTGCGAGCCGCTTCACGATGTCCAGATCGATCTTCACCCTCGACAGCACATCCATTGGCCCGCCTTCCTCGCCACCGTGAACACTTTGATTGCTACGCTTTTTGCCGCGGCTTCGTCCCACCGATTTCGCGCGCACGCAGTGTACCTATTTGCCCATGATTTGCACGTGACATGCGCCTCGCTCGCCATGCGCCGCTGCGGCGGCAAACCCAACCCCTATAATATCCCGTCCACCGACGAGGCCCGATGAAACCGATTCTTGTGCTCTATTACAGTCGAAATGGCGCAACGCGCGAACTCGCGCGCGCCATCGCCCAGGGTATCGACAGTGTTCCCGGCGCCGAAGCACGCGTGCGCACGGTGCCGCCCGTCTCGACGGTCTGCGAGGCCACCGCGCCCGACATCCCCTCCGACGGCCCACCCTACGTCGAACTGCGCGACCTCGAAGAATGCGCGGGTCTCGCGCTCGGCTCGCCCACGCGCTTCGGCAACATGGCTGCGCCGCTCAAGTACTTTCTCGACGGCACCACGCCGCAGTGGCTTTCGGGTGCGCTCGCGGGCAAGCCCGCTTGCGTGTTCACGTCGACGGGCAGCCTGCACGGCGGCCAGGAAAGCACGCTGCTCTCGATGATGCTGCCGCTGCTCCATCACGGCATGCTGCTCGTGGGCATCCCCTACACGGAAAGCGCGCTCACGACCACGCAGGGCGGCGGCACGCCCTACGGCGCCTCGCATCACGCGCGCCAGGACGCGCGCGGCCACGGTTTGAGCGCCGACGAAAAGACACTCGCGAGTGCGCTGGGCGTGCGGCTTGCGCGCGCGGCGCTCGCGCTGACTGTGACTGAGCAAGGCCAGCGGCTGTGAACACCCGCGTGGACAGCGTCACTGAGCCCATCGCCCAGCGTCGCGGCGCCGCGCTCGGCGCCTTTGCGATGCTCGCCGCGCTCACGCTGCTGTGCATTGCGTGGGAATGGCGGCTCGCGCCGCTGCGCCCCGGCGGCAGCGCGCTCGTGCTCAAGGCCGTGCCGCTCGCCATCGCCCTGCCTGGCGTGCTGCGACGCAGGCTTTACACGCTGCAGTGGGCGGCGATGCTCGTGCTGCTCTACTTGGCGGAAGGCATCGTGCGCGGCATGACCGATCGCGCGCCCGGCAACCGGCTTGGCTGGGTTGAAGTCGCGCTGGCTCTTGGCTTCTTCGCGTGTGCGCTTGCCTATGTCGCGCCGTACAAACGCGCTGCGAAACGTGCCGCAAAGCCTGCGAAGCGCGAGTCGGCCTAAGCGGCTCCCTCTACCGCGCATCCACGCCGCATCCGCCCTGTCCACGAGCGCTGCGTGAAGGCTATCGCCGTGTCACACTAGCCGCTTCAGCCTCGCGATTTCACGACAATCGCGCCGCGAGCCAGCCCAGGCGCGAAACTCCGAGACACCATGACCGACTCCACCCCGACTGCCTGCCAAGCCTTTCTCGACGCCTGCGCCGCCGCCATCGGCGCGCAATACGTGCTGACCGACGCGCACGACACCGCGCCCTACCTGGCCGACTGGCGCCGCCGCTACCAGGGCGCGGCCATCGCCGTGCTCTGCCCGGCCAAGACGCAGGAAGTCGCCGCTGTCGTGAAGCTCGCGCACGAGCATCGCGTCGCGCTCGTGCCGCAAGGCGGCAACACGGGCCTCGCGGGCGGCGCGACGCCGGACGCGAGCGGCAACCAGGCCGTGCTGAGCCTGCGCCGGCTGAACCGCGTGCGCGAAATCGACGCGCACAACAACACGATCACCGTCGAAGCCGGTGTGATCCTCGCCGAAGTCCAGGCGCGCGCAAGGGATGCGGGCCGCCTCTTCCCGCTTTCGCTCGCGGCCGAAGGCAGCTGCACGATCGGCGGCAACCTCTCGACCAATGCGGGCGGCACCGGCGTGCTGCGCTATGGCAACACGCGCGAGTTGTGTCTCGGCCTCGAAGTCGTCACGCCGCAAGGCGAAATCTGGGACGGTCTGCGCGGCCTGCGCAAGGACAACACCGGCTACGATCTGCGCGATCTCTTCATTGGCGCGGAAGGCACGCTCGGCATCATCACCGCTGCGGTCATGAAGCTGCATCCGCTGCCGGCCGCACGCGTCACCGCGCTCGCCGCGCTCGGCTCGGCACATGCCGCGCTCGACTTCCTCGCGCTCGCGCAGCGCCACGCCGGGCCGCTGCTCACGGGCTTCGAGCTGATGTCGGACTTCTGCATGTCGCTCGTCGGCCGTCACTTCCCGCAACTGCGCTATCCGTTCGCGGAGCATCACGCGCAAGTGGTGCTGCTCGAACTGTCGGACAACGAAAGCGAAGAACACGCGCGCGCGCTCTTCGAGCGGCTCATGGAAGAAGCGCTCGAACAAGGTCTAGTGGAAGACGCCGTGGTCGCGGAAAGCCTCGCGCAGTCGCAGGCGTTCTGGAATATCCGCGAGCACATTCCGCTCGCGCAGGCGCAGGAAGGGTTGAACATCAAGCACGATATCGGCGTGCCGATCTCGCGCATTGGCCATTTCATCGAGGAAACCGACGCCGAAATCGCCCGCGCGGTGCCCGGCGCGCGCATGGTCACCTTCGGCCATCTCGGCGACGGCAATTTGCACTACAACGTGCAGGCGCCCGAAGGCGGCGACCCGAAGCGCTTCCTCGCCGAAAACGAGAAGACGCTGAACCGCATCGTCTACGACAGCGTGGATCGCCATCGCGGCACGATCAGTGCGGAACACGGCCTCGGGCAGTTGAAGATCGACGAGAACATGCACTACAAGAGCGAGGTCGAACTCGCGTTGATGCGCGCGATCAAGACCGCGCTCGATCCGCTGAACCTGCTGAATCCGGGGAAAGTGCTGCGCTAAAAGCGCAGGACGCAAGGAGCCGACATTGTGTTGAAGATCCGCGTGCTGTCCGACCTGCATCTGGAAAACGACGAGCCCGACACGATCCCGCATGCGCAGGCCGATCTCGTCGTGCTCGCGGGCGACATCCACAATCACGGGCTCGGACTGCGCTGGGCAGCCGAAACGTTCGATCCGCAGGTGCCGGTGGTGTACGTGCCCGGCAATCACGAGTACTACGACGGCGACCTCGGCGCGCTGGAAACGGCGATGCGCGACGCGGCCTCCACGCTCGACAACGTGCATTTCCTCAACGACGGCATGTATCTCGATCCGGCGGGCCGCTTTCGCGTGCTCGGCACGACGCTGTGGGCGGACTTCGCACTCTTTGGCGCCGACGATGCCGCGCGTGAGGCCGCCATTGCGGCTGCGATGCGCGTGATGCTCGACTTTCGCGGATTGATCCAGGTGTCCTGGCCGGATAGCCCGCAAGCGCTCGCTCGCGACTTCACGCCGGCCGACTCGCTCGCGCTCCATGCGCGTTCGCGCGAATGGCTCGAAGCGGAACTGGCGAAGCCCTTCGCGGGCGAGACGATCGTCGTCACGCACCACGCGCCACACAAGCAGAGTCTCGCGCCGCGTTACGCGGAAGATCTGGTGTCGGCGGGATTCGTGAGCGATCTCGACGCGCTGGTGCGCGCGCCTGTCGCGTTATGGATACATGGCCACACGCATACGTGCTTCGACTACACGGTCAACGGCACGCGCGTGGTGTGCAATCCGCGCGGCTATCGCGACCGCCGCACGGGGCAGCCGGAGAATCCGGCCTTTGCGTGGGACAAGGTGGTGGACATCTAGCGGGGCAAACGCGCCCGCAGCTTTAGTGCAGGCGTGCGTCGTCGCGGCGCGCGCTCAGCGTCACGGGCTGGAGCTGCGCGCGGCGCATGCGCAGCAGATCGCGCGATGCCGCGATGCCGATCAGGCCCATCATCACGGCGATGCCGATCATCAGATGCGTATCCATTCGAGTTCCCGGTGTTGGCAGAAAGAGGGTTGCGTGAAACAGTCCCGCTACCTTACCAAGCCGCCGCGCCGCCGGGCGTAAGGAAGTGTTGCCATCTGCGCAAGCTGTAACAGGCTGTCACAGCCGGCGTGCGCCTTTTGTTCGCGCGCAAGCGCAACAGGCTCAGGTGCGCGCGAACTGTCGCAGTTCGTTCTGATCCCGTGCGAGCGTCGACGGCATGCTCTCGCGCAGCAGCTCGACCCATGTGCGGATCTTCGCGTCGAGATACTGTCGCGACGGGTACACCGCAAAGACGTTCATCTCCTGCGACTTGTACTCCGGCAGGATCCATTGCAGCTCGCCGCTGCGCAGACCGCTGATCGCCGAATAGATCGGCAGCAGGCCCACGCCCATGCCCTCGCGCACGGCCACCGCCATCGCCTCCGCCACGTTCACCTGGAAGGTCGCCGTGCCGAGATCGACCGCGGTCTCGCCTTCGGGGCCGGTGAACTGCCACTGCGCGGTCGGGAACACAGGCGTCACCATCTGCAGGCAGGTGTGGGTCGCGAGATCGGCGGGCTTTTGCGGCACGCCGCGCTTTTCCAGATACGCCGGCGAGGCAACCGCGATGCTGAACGCGCTCGTCAGCCGCTGCGACACGAAACCGGAATCCGGCAGATCGGTCGCGACCACGAGGGCCACGTCATAACCCTCGTCAAGCAGGTCCGGCATGCGCTGCGCGAGCGTGAGTTCCACGTGCACGTCCGGATAGAGCTGCTGATACTGCCCCACCGCCGGCACCACATAGTGCTGGCCGAAGCTCGTCATGGCGTGGACCTTGAGCTTGCCCGAGGGGCGCGCATGCGCGTCGCCGGCTTCCGCTTCGGCCTGATCGACGTAGGCGAGTATCTGCTCGCAACGCTGCAGATAGCGCTCGCCCGCCTCGGTGAGCGCGATGCGGCGCGTCGTGCGGTTCAAGAGGCGCGTGCGCAGATGCGCCTCCAGATCGGAGACCGCGCGCGAAGCGTAAGCCGTGGTCGTGTTCAGGTATTGCGCCGCGCCCGTAAAGCTGCCCGCCTCCACCACCCGGACGAATACACGCATGTTTTGAAGCGTATCCATACCAATCCTCTATCTGACACACGAATTGTTTCATATTTCGCAAGATCGATTGTCTCATGTTCCGTAAAAATGCCTTGCATCCTTACCGGTTATTCATCAATCGGGCAAAAAATATAATGACGGACAGTGATTCATAGTCAAGATAAGGAGTAAATCGTGCAGTCTCCGGTACCGAAAGGACTAGTCGCACTCACGGTTCTTACGTTCTCGTTGATAATCGCGGGCTGCGCCAGTACCGGGGGCATCGCACCGCAAGCAAAACAGGCCGAAGCCGCGCAACTCGACGCCGGATCGGCGATCCGCGCGGCCAACACCGACGCCGGCTGGCCCGCCAGCGACTGGTGGCGCGGCTATAACGACCCTCAACTGAACGCCTGGATCGAAGCCTCCGTGGCCGGCAACCCCTCGCTTGCCGCCGCCCAGGCGCGTGTGCGCGAAGCGCGCTCGATGGTGGGCGTGGCCCAGGCCGGGCTCCTGCCGCAAATCAACGGCAGCATGTCCATCCAGCGCCAGCAATGGTCCGACAACGTCTACTACGGGCCGGGACCGCTCGCGGGCGCGAACACGTGGAACAACACGGCCACGCTCGGCCTCTCGTATCACCTCGACCTCTGGGGCCAGGACAAGAACAACGCCGAGCGCGCACTGGACGTGGCGCACGCCAGCGCCGCCGATGCGCGCGCGGCGCAGCTCGAACTCGAAGTCAATGTCACGCGCACCTACATCGAGATGTCGATGAACTACGCGCTGCTCGACATTGCGAAGCAAACGCTCGGCCAGCAGCAGCGCATTCTCGCGCTCGCGCAAAAGCGCCTGGCGGGCGGCATCGGCACCCAGCTCGAAGTAAGCCAGGCGCAAACGCCGCTGCCCGAGTACGAACGCCAGATCGACGCGCTCGAAGAATCCATCGCCCTCGGCAAGAACCAGCTTGCGGCGCTCGCAGGCAAGGGCCCCGGCGCCGGTGAATCGATCCAGCGGCCAGCGCTCGCGCTCGCCGCACCCGCGGGCCTGCCCTCGGCGTTGCCCGCCCAGTTGATCGGCTATCGCCCCGACGTGGTCGCGGCGCGCTGGCTCGTCGCCGCGCAGGCGCGCGGCATCGACGTCGCGAAGGCCGACTTCTATCCGAACGTGAATCTGCTCGTCTCGATGGGCGGCTACGCGGCGGCCGGCCCGCTGTTCCAGTTCCTCAAGTCGATGAGCGGCAGCTATGCGGCCGGCCCTGCGTTCTCGCTGCCGATTTTCGACGGCGGACGCCTGCGCGCGCAGCTCGGCGCGCAGTCCGCCGCGTACGACATCGCGGTCGATCAGTACAACCAGACGATCGTCACCGCGCTCAAGGAAATCGCCGATCAGGTCGTGCGCATGCGCTCGCTCGCGACGCAGGAAGACGACGCGCATCGCTCGGTCGCGGCCGCGCAGCGCAACTACGATCTCGCGCAGGAAGGCTTCCGCCGTGGTCTGACCGACTATGTGAACGTGCTGATCGCGCAAACGCAGTTGCTGCGCGCCCAGGAAGGCGTCGCGCACATCCAGGCCGAGCGGCTCGCCGCACACGCCACGCTCGTCGCGGCGCTGGGCGGCGGCATGATCGACGCATCGAGCGATACCGCAGCGAAAGGCCCGACCGAAGCCGAGCAACTCCCCGCGCACGGCAAGAAGACGCGCGACGTGCCGCTCATGCCCGCGGCGCTACTCGCGCCGCACGGGTCGCATGCTGCGTCCGGACCAGACGCCGCCGATGCGAGCGCATCGGGCAACGCCAGCGCAACCAGCGCGGCGCACTGAGGCAGCCGACCATGCAAGTGTCCACATCCTCACCCTCGCAGCCGGGGGGCCAAAGCCTCTACGCGGCGCTCGCCGACTGGGCGCGTACCGACGGCCTCGTCTGGATCTATCTCTTCAAGGCGATCGCCGCTGCGCTGCTCGCGCTCGGCATCGCCATGAAGCTCGATCTGCCGCAGCCGCGCACGGCCATGACCACCGTGTTCATCGTGATGCAGCCGCAAAGCGGTCCCGTGTTCGCAAAGAGCTTCTACCGGCTTTGCGGCACGCTCGTGGGCCTCGTCGCGATGCTCGCGCTGATCGGCCTCTTTGCGCAGCAGCCGGAACTCTTCATCGTCTCGACGGCGCTGTGGGTTGGCCTGTGCACCGCGGGCGCCGCGCGCAACCGCAACTTCCGTTCGTACGGCTTCGTGCTTGCGGGCTATACGGCGGCGCTCATCGGCATTCCGGCCTCGCAGCATCCCGACGGCGCGTTCATGTCGGCGATGACGCGCGTGGGTGAGATCTCGATCGGCATTCTTTGCTCGGGCTTCGTCAGCGCCGTGGTGTTTCCGCAGTTTACGGGCGAGATGCTGCGCTCGAACGTGCGGCGCCGTTTCTCGTCGTTCGTCGATTACGTTTCGGCTGCGCTTGCCGGACGTATCGATCGTTCGCACATCGAAGCGAGCAATGCGCGCTTCGTCGCCGACGTCGTGGGCCTCGAAGCGAGCCGCAGCATGGCCGTGTTCGAGTCGCCCGACGCGCGTATGCGCTCGGGGCGCCTCGCGCGCCTGAACAGCGAGTTCATGACGGTCTCCACGCGCTTTCACGCGCTGCATCAGTTGATGAACCGTCTGCGTGCGGATGGCTCCTCGGCTACCGTCGATGCGCTCGAACCGTACTTCCGCGAGATCGCGCCGCTGTTCGCAAAAGCGGGCGAGCCGGTGCTCACGGCCGCCGACGCGACCCATGTCTCAAAGCAACTCGACGCCTACCGCTCGGCGCTGCCGAGGCGCGTGCGCGCCACGCGTGCCGGGCTCGAAGCACAAGGCGATGCGCGCCTGCTCGACTTCGACACCGCCACGGAACTGTTCTACCGCTTCGTGCACGAGATGACCGAGTACACGGCCACCTACGCCTCGCTCGCCGTCGATACGCACTCGCGGGAGAAATGGATCGCGCGCTACGTGCCGAAGACGAACCTGATCGCAGCGGGCGTGTCGGGCTTGCGCGCCGCGATCGTGATGACGCTGCTCGGCGCGTTCTGGATCGCCACCGCGTGGCCGAGCGGCACGACCCTCGTGCTCAATGCCGCCGCGACCTGCGCGCTCGCCTCGTCCGCGCCGCAGCCCTCGCGCATGGCGACGCAGATGGCGCTCGGCACCGTGCTCGCATCGGTCGTCGGCATGATTCTCACGTTCGGCGTGTTTCCGCATATCGACGGCTTCGTGATGCTGTGCGTCGCGCTCGCACCTGCGCTCGCGTTCGGCGTGTTCCTCACGACGCGCCCGAAGTACGCAGGCTACGGCGTGGGCTACTGCATCTTCCTGTGCTTTCTCGCGGGGCCGGACAACGTCGTGCAGTACAACCCGAGCAGCTATATGAACGACGCGCTCGCGCTCATCGCGTCGATGGCGGTCTCGGCGCTGGCGTTCGCCGTACTCTTGCCGCCGTCCACGCCGTGGCTGCGCCGGCGTCTGCTCGCCGACCTGCGCGGCGGCGCCGTGCACGCTTGCCGCGCGCGCCTGAAGGGACTGCGCAACCGCTTCGAGAGCGGCGCGCGCGACCTGATGTTCCAGCTCTCCGCAATCGCCGGCAACGACGACGCGCAACGCCGCGACACGCTGCGCTGGCTCTTCTCGACGCTCGAAGTGGGCAACGCCGCGCTCGATCTGCGCCACGAGCTGGCCACGCTGCCCGCGCATCCGCAGTACGCGCCGGCAACGGTATGGCGGGTGGCGATCGACGCGACGCTCAAGGCCGTGAGCGCGCTCTTCGATCGACCGAGCGAGGCGCGCTACCGCGACGCGCTCGCGGCGACGGAACGCGCCATCGACGCAAGCCAGGCCGTGCTGCAAGGCATGTGGAAGACCGATGCGACGAGCGCAACCGAGCGTGGCGACACGCCGCCCCGCGAAGAGCGCCACCAGTTGCTGCGCATCCAGAGCCATCTGCATTTCATCCGCACCGCGCTCATCGACCCGCAATCGCCGCTCGCGGCGTATGCGGGCAACGAAGGCGCGAATGCCAGCCAACATCATGAAGACAATCGGGGAGCCAACCATGCCTCGTGACGTCGCGTTTCTCGACGCCTATAT
Source organism: Paraburkholderia sp. CNPSo 3274 (assembly GCF_024206475.1). Classification (GTDB taxonomy): domain Bacteria; phylum Pseudomonadota; class Gammaproteobacteria; order Burkholderiales; family Burkholderiaceae; genus Paraburkholderia. The sequence continues at coordinate 39,724 of NZ_JAMBPR010000059.1, read as the reverse complement.
CCCGGCGATCGTGCTGCTCTTCATTCTGGGCGCGGCGATCACCTGGGTGCTCGATTCCGTACTGGCCAGAACCGGTCTCTACCGCGTCGTGTGGCACCCATCCCTCTTTCGCGTGAGCCTGCTCGTGGTCGTATGCTGCGTGCTCGGTCTCGCGGTCTATCACTAAATGCGTCGCTGAATGCATCGCTGAACGAATCAACCGAATCATGACAATCCGCAACCTCATTGGCTTTATCGCGACGGCCATCATCTTCGTCGTCGCCATTCTGGTCGGGCGCGTCCTGTGGGTTCACTACATGGACGAGCCGTGGACCCGCGACGGCCGCGTGCGCGCCGAAGTGGTGAACATCGCCCCCGACGTCTCGGGCGCCGTGGTCGAGCTGCCCGTGAAGGACAACCAGTTCGTGCACAAGGGCGACCTGCTCATGCAGATCGACCCGTCGCACTATCAGATCGCCGTGGAGCAGGCCGAGGCCGCCGTGGCCGCGCGCAAGGCCGAGCTGACGATGCGCCAGGACGACGCGCGCCGACGCGCCGACATGGACAGCGAGGTCGTCTCGGCGGAAAACCGCGAAAACGCCTCGCACACGGCCAATTCGGCGCAAGCTCAGTACCAGCAGGCAATCGCCGCGCTCGACGCCGCCAAGCTCAACCTCGAACGCACGCGCGTGGTCTCGCCGGTGGACGGCTACATTACGAACCTGCAGGTATTTCAGGGCGACTACGCGATCTCGGGCCAGGCCAAGCTTGCCGTGGTGGACAGCCATTCGTTCTGGGTCTACGGCTACTTCGAGGAAACCAAGCTGCCGCACGTGAAGGTGGGCAACAAGGCCGACATCAAGCTGATGAGCGGCGGCACGCTCCAGGGCCACGTCGAGAGCATCTCGCGCGGCATTTACGACCGCGACAATCCGCAAAGCCGCGAACTGCTCGCTGACGTGAACCCGACCTTCAACTGGGTGCGCCTCGCGCAGCGCGTGCCGGTGCGCATCCACATCGACAAGGTGCCGGACGACATGGTGCTCGCCGCCGGCACGACCTGCACGGTGGTCGTCAAACCGGGCACGTGATGAAGCGGTGACGCAGCGTGCCGGCCGCGCACGCGCTGCCAGCCGGGCTACGCAAAAACGCACGCAAAAGGGGAACGCCAGTTTGGCGTTCCCCTTTTTTGTTGCTGCGCGTGGACGGAGTGTTAGCGATTGCCGCACATTGCTCCGACAGCGAATCAATGAGTATTGCAAATCATCGCCTTTATCACGATTAAACCTATCTCGATTGATACACATCAACGGAGGTTTGTCGAATTACTCGGATTATTCCTACTCCCCCACTCTCACAACCAACCATCAACGTGATCCTTCGCCTACATCGCCCTCCCGAAATCGGCGACATACCGCAGGCAACGCGCGACGACGGCGCGGTGCGCGCCTTCGCGCGCCGCGCACTGGCCGGGCTCGCGAACCGCCAGGCCCTCGCGCCGCAACGCGTGGTCGTGCTCGGCCTCGGCAATGTTCAATGGGGCGATGCCGGCGTAGGCGTTCTCGCGCTCGAGCAGCTGAAGGCGAAATGGCAATGCCCCGCGCAGGTCGAACTCGTGGAAGCCGGCATGCGCGGCCGTGCGCTCTTGCCCGTCGTCGAATCCACGCAGCGTTTGATCGTGCTCACCGCAATCGATTTCGGGCTCGAGCCGGGTGCGCTGCGCGTGCGCACCGGCGATGCGGCCGCCGAACACCTCTACATGCGCCGTCCGAGCCGGCCCGGAATGGGCTTCGCCGACGCGCTCGCCTGCGCGCAGTTGAGCGGCCGCTCGCCGCGCGAGATCGTGCTGATCGGCGTGCAGCCACAAGGCAGCGACTGTTACGGCGCGTGCTTGTCGAGCACGGTGCGCGCACAGCTCGATGCGACTGTCGAAGCCGCGCGGCTCTGGCTGCGCCGCTGGCGTGTCACGCCGCTGCCGCGTCTCGAGCATCCCGAAATCCGCGGCTGAGCGCCGCGCAGGGGTTGCGCGGGCTTTGCACGAGCCCAGCGGGCGCGCCGCATGCGCCCGAACCTGCAAATCTGCGGGAGAACCCGCGGGAGAACCCGCGTTGCCCGCGCGCATTGCACTGCACTATCCTAAAAAACTGCGCCAGATCCGGCCAACGGCATAGGCCAGTTACTGCGGCCGCCTGCACCATCAGCACGGGAGGAAGGTAAGTCATGCGTTACCGCGATTTTCACCGCGAGTCGGTGGCGAACCCCGACGATTTCTGGCGCCGCGAGGCCGAGCGCATCCATTGGGAGACGCCGTTCGACCAGGTGCTCGACCGCTCGAACCCGCCGTTCGCGCGCTGGTTCTGCGGCGGCCGCACGAACCTGTGCTTCAACGCCGTGGACCGTCACCTCTCGTCGCGCGCGCACCAGAACGCGCTCGTCTATGTCTCGACCGAGACCGGCATCGAGCGGCGCTACACCTACGCCGACCTGCACGCCGAAGTGAACCGCATGGCCGCCGTGATGCGCTCGCTCGGCGTCAGGCGCGGCGAGCGCGTGCTGATCTATCTGCCGATGATTCCCGAGGCCGTGTTCGCCATGCTTGCCTGCGCGCGCCTGGGTGCGATCCACTCGGTGGTGTTCGGCGGATTCGCCGCGCCGAGCCTCGCCGCGCGCATCGACGACGCGAAGCCCGCGCTGCTCGTGACCGCCGACGCCGGTGCGCGTGGCGGCAAGGTGATCGACTACACGCCGCTCGTGGACGAAGCCATGGCGCGCGCCGAATTCGCGCCGCCCAAGGTGCTGCTGATCGACCGCCAGCTCGCGCCCGAGCGGTTGAACGCGCCGTATCTCGTCGACTACGAGCCGCTGCGCGAGCAGCACTACGACGTGCAGATTCCCTGCGAATGGCTCGAATCGAACGAGCCTTCGTACATCCTCTACACCTCGGGCACGACGGGCAAACCCAAGGGCGTGCAGCGCGACGTGGGCGGCTACGCGGTAGCGCTCGCGGCATCGATGGAATACATCTTCGAAGGACGCGCCGGCGACACCATGTTCACGGCGTCGGACATCGGCTGGGTGGTGGGACACAGCTACATCATCTATGCGCCGCTGCTCGCGGGCATGACCACGGTGATGTACGAAGGCACGCCGGTGCGCCCCGACGGCGGCATCTGGTGGCGCCTCGTCGAGCAGCACCGCATCAACCTGATGTTCACGGCGCCGACGGCCATTCGCGTGCTCAAGAAGCAGGACCCGGCGCTCCTGCACTGTGCCGATCTTTCGAGCCTGCGCACGCTCTTTCTCGCGGGCGAACCGCTCGACGAGCCCACGGCCGCATGGATCTCCGAGGCGCTCGGCAAACCCGTCGTCGACAACTACTGGCAGACCGAGACCGGCTGGCCGATGCTGGCTATCCAGCGCGGCGTCGATCCGCTGCCGCAGAAGCTCGGCTCGCCGGGCGTGCCCTGCTATGGCTACGACCTCGTGCTACGCAACGAACATACGGGCGAGCCCTGCGCGCAAGGCGAAAAAGGCGTGATCACGCTCGGCTACCCGTTGCCACCCGGCTGCATGCAGACCGTGTGGGGCGACGACGCGCGCTTCGTGAACACGTACTGGGAAAGCGTGCCCGGCCAGCAGGTGTATTCGACCTTCGACTGGGGCGTGCAGGACAGCGACGGCTATGTGACGATCCTCGGCCGCACCGACGACGTGATCAACGTGGCGGGACATCGTCTCGGCACGCGCGAAATCGAAGAGGCGATCTCGTCGCACGCGGCAGTCGCGGAAGTGGCTGTGGTGGGCGTGAACGACGCGGTGAAGGGTCAGGCGGCGCTGGCTTTCGTCGTGCTGCGCGACGCGAACGCGGCAGCCGATCCCGCCGATGCACAGAAGCTCGCTGCTTCGCTGACCGCGACGGTGGACCGCCAGCTCGGCGCGATCGGCCGGCCCGCGCGCGTGCACTTCGTGCCGATGCTGCCCAAGACGCGCTCCGGCAAGCTGCTGCGCCGCGCGATTGCCGCGCTTGCCGAAGGGCGCGACCCGGGCGATCTACCGACCATCGAGGATGCCTCGGCGCTGCAGTCGATTCGCGAGGCGGTGAGCGCAGGCGGCAGCTGAGGCCGGCGCGTGCGCCCGCTCAGCGCGCGAGCGGCCGGTAACCCGCAAGAAAGCGCTTGAGGATGCCCGTCGAATACGTGCCCGCGATATCGGTAAGGAAGCTCGAGAACGAGGTGCTCGCGTGCTCGTCGGCGGTATCGGAGATCGTGCGGACCACCGCGCAGGGCACGTCGTACTCGTGGCAAACCTGGGCGATCGCGGCACCTTCCATCTCGACGGCGAGCGCATCGGGCAACAACGCGCGCAGCGCGCCCACGGCCGCCGCGCTCGCCACGAACTGGTCGCCGCTGATCACGAGCCCGCGATGCACCTGCGGCAACGCCGTCTCGAAGCGCGGCAACGCGGCCTTGAAGCGCGCGGTCAACTCCGGCCCCTCCTCCGCGATGAAACGCTCGCATGCGGCGGCGAGCGCTTGCGCCAACGCGTGATCGGCATCGAAACGCGAGCGCGCGAGCAGCGGGATCTCGTGACGCGGGAACAGCGGCTCGGCGTTCATGTCGTGCTGGAGCAGCGTTTCGCCCACGACCACGTCGCCCACGTGGACGCCCGAACCCACGCCGCCTGCCACGCCCGTAAAGACGATCGCTTCCACATCGAACGCATGGATCAGCGCGCTCGCGGTGGCGGCGGCGGCCACCTTGCCGACCCGCGCGAGCGTCACCACACAGGGTGCGCCGTGCACGGTGCCGAGGTGATAGTCCCGCCGCCCAAACGTGCGGGTCACGACCCCCGATTCGGCCTGCATGGCCGCGATCAGATCGCCGAGTTCCTGGGGCAGCGCGGCGAGTACGCCGAGCGGGCGGGCGGTCGTGCCGCTCGCCTGGGTCGAGAGATTCATCTTCGAATAATTTCCGTCTGAGTCGTTTGAGGCTTGCGGGCGCTCACTCCACCGGCTGCAGCTTGGCCACCGCCAGCGCGAGCCACTTCTCGCCGTGACGCTTGAAGCGCACCTGCGCCTTGGCGTCGGTGCCGCTGCCTTCGAGGGCCGTGATCGTGCCTTCGCCGAACTTCGTGTGGAACACGCCCTGGCCTACACGGAAGCCCGTCTCGGCGGCGCGCTGCTCGTTGGCGAACGCCGGCGCCGGGCTCTTGTCCGCGATATAGGCGTCGCGCTCGCGACGGCCGCCGTCGCTGCTGCCGCCACTGCCGCCGCCCGGACGCGAGAACCAGTCGCGGCCCCAGCCGGCGTTGTCGGAGCGGCCGCCCCAGCGCGCGCCGGCTTCGACTTTCGGTGTGAGCCACTTGAGCGATTCCTGCGGCAGCTCGTCGAAAAAGCGCGAGCGCACGTTGTAGCGCGTCTGGCCGTGCAGCAAGCGGCTCTGCGCGAACGAGATATAGAGCCGCTCTTTCGCACGCGTGATCGCCACGTACATCAGGCGGCGCTCTTCTTCGAGGCCGTCGGCTTCCATCGCGCTGTTCTCGTGCGGGAACAACCCCTCTTCGAGACCGGTGATGAAGACCGCCGTGAATTCGAGACCCTTCGCCGCGTGCACCGTCATCAGCTGCACGGCGTCCTGGCCCGCCTGCGCCTGGTTGTCGCCGGCTTCGAGCGACGCATGCGAGAGGAAGCCCGCAAGCGGCGTCATGACGTCGGGGTTCTGCGCGGGGTCGGTGATCGTGGGCGCGTCGAGCACTTCGATCTCGCCGTCCTGCGAGACGATCTCGGGCACCGCGCTCGCGCCCGGTCGCAGCGGAATCGAGCGCGCGGGCGTGTCGAGGCCGTAGCCCGCCTCGCTCACGAACGCCGTGGCCGCGGTCACGAGTTCCTGCAAGTTCTCGAGGCGATCCTGGCCTTCGCGCTCGGTCTGATAGAACTCGGCGAGGCCGCTCATGCGCACCGTGTATTCGACGGTTTCCGGCAGGCTCATCTGCGCCGTCTCGGCGCGCATCTTCGCGACCAGATTGGCGAACGAACCGAGGCTCGAGCCCGCCTTGCCCGTGACGTATGGAATGGCCGCACCCATCGAGCAGTTGTAAAGGCGCGCGGCATCTGCCAACTGCTCGATCGAGCGCGCGCCAATGCCGCGCGTGGGGAAATTCACGACACGCGCGAACGCCGTATCGTCGTTCGGATTGTCGATCAGGCGCAGATACGCGAGCGCATGCTTCACCTCCTGACGCTCGAAGAAGCGCAAGCCACCATACACCTTGTACGGCACGCCCGCGTTCACGAGCGTGTGCTCGATCGTGCGCGACTGCGCGTTGCTACGGTAAAGAATGGCGATCTCGTTGCGCGCGAGCCCCTGGTTGATGAGTGCACGAATCTCCTCGACGATCCAGCCCGCCTCCTGCGAATCGGTCGCCGCCTCGTACACCCGCACCGGCTCGCCGTGGCCCGCATCCGTGCGCAGATTCTTGCCCAGACGCCGCGAGTTATGCGCGATCAGGTAGTTGGCCGCATCGAGAATATGGCCGTGCGAACGGTAGTTCTGCTCCAGCTTGATCATGTGCTTCACGCGGAACTCGTTCTCGAAGTCGCGCATGTTGCCGACGTTCGCACCGCGGAACGCGTAGATCGACTGGTCGTCGTCGCCCACCGCGAAGATCGCGTTGCCCGGCCCCGCGAGCAGCTTGAGCCACGCGTACTGGAGCTTGTTGGTGTCCTGGAACTCGTCCACCAGAATGTCGCGAAAGCGCCCCTGATAGTGCGCGCGCAGCGGCGGGTTGTACGCGAGCAGTTCGTAGCAGCGCAGCAGCAGTTCGGCGAAGTCGACCACGCCTTCGCGCTGGCACTGCTGGTCGTAGGCCTCGTAGAGTTCGACGAATTTGCGGTTGAAGTCGTCGCTCACGTCCACGTCTTTCGGACGCAGGCCCTGCTCCTTCGCGTTGTTGATGAAGTACTGCAGGTTCTTGGGCGGGTACTTCTCGTCGTCGACGTTCAGGCCCTTCATCAGACGCTTGATGGCCGAAAGCTGGTCTGCGGTGTCGAGGATCTGGAAGGTCTGCGGCAGGCCGGCGTCGCGGAAATGCGCGCGCAGCATGCGGTTGCACAGGCCGTGGAACGTGCCGATCCACATGCCGCGCGTGTCGATGGGCAGGAGCGCCTGGAGGCGCCCCATCATTTCGCGCGCGGCCTTGTTCGTGAAGGTCACGGCCAGGATGGTCGAGGGCGAGGCCATGCCCTGCTGGATCAGCCACGCAATGCGCGTGATCAGCACGCGCGTCTTGCCGCTGCCGGCCCCGGCCAGAATGAGCGCCGGTTCGTTGGGCAACGTGACGGCGGCGAGTTGTTCGGGGTTCAGGTTCGCGAGCAGTTCGGGCATGGGCTGAAAAGGAGCGTGACCCCAGGGCGGGACCCCAGGGACGTGGCGCGCGGCAAAGGCACGCCGTTGAATGGCAGAGCGCCATTATAAGTGCGCGCGCACGCGGCGGCTCGGGCGACCCGGGCGGGGTGCGCCTCGCGCGCAGACCGCCCACACTGCGGCCCGCACCTTGGCCCGCGCACCGCCCCACCTCGGCTGGCGCGTCGGCTCCGACAGGACTTCCCCTTATAATCGAACGTTTCCGCATCCTTTTTTCGGCAGATTCCACCCATGAGCGACAGCACGCTAGCGAAAAGCTTCGAGCCCCAGACGATCGAGGCCCATTGGGGCCCCGAATGGGAGCGTCGCGGCTACGCCGCCGCGACCTTCGAGCCCGGCCGCAACAATTTCTCGATCCAGTTGCCGCCGCCCAACGTCACCGGCACGCTGCACATGGGGCACGCGTTCAACCAGACGATCATGGACGGCCTCGCGCGCTACCACCGCATGCTCGGCGACAACACGCTGTGGGTGCCGGGCACGGACCACGCGGGCATCGCCACGCAGATCGTGGTCGAGCGCCAGCTCGACGCGCAGAAGATCTCGCGCCACGACCTGGGCCGCGAGAAGTTCGTCGAGCGCGTGTGGGAATGGAAGCAGCAGTCGGGCTCGACCATCACGGGCCAGGTGCGCCGCCTGGGCGCGTCGATCGACTGGTCGCGCGAGTACTTCACGATGGACGACAAGATGTCGGCCGCCGTGCGCGACGTGTTCGTGCGTCTGTATGAGCAGGGCCTGATCTACCGCGGCAAGCGCCTCGTGAACTGGGACCCGGTGCTGCTCACCGCCGTCTCGGACCTCGAAGTGGCGAGCGAAGAAGAAAACGGCAACCTGTGGCACCTGCGCTATCCGCTCACGGACGGCTCGGGCCACCTCACGGTCGCGACCACGCGCCCGGAAACCATGCTCGGCGACACGGCCGTGATGGTGCACCCGGAAGACGAGCGCTACGCGCACCTGATCGGCAAGACCGTGAAGCTGCCGCTCGCGGACCGCGAGATCCCCATCATCGCCGACGAATACGTGGACCGCGAGTTCGGCACGGGCGTCGTGAAGGTCACGCCCGCGCACGACTTCAACGACTACCAGGTGGGCCAGCGCCACGGCCTGCCGATGATCGAGATCCTCACGCTCGACGCCAGGATCAACGACAACGCACCCGCCAAATACCGCGGTCTCGACCGCTTCGAGGCGCGCAAGCACGTCGTGGCCGACTTCGAGGCGCTGGGTCTGCTCGACTCGGTCCAGCCGCACAAGCTCATGGTGCCGCGCGGCGACCGCACGGGCGTGGTGATCGAGCCGATGCTCACGGACCAATGGTTCGTGGCGATGACGAAGCCCGCACCCGAGGGCACTTTCAACCCCGGCAAGTCGATCACCGAAACCTCGCTCGACGTGGTGCGCAGCGGCCAGATCAAGTTCGTGCCGGAAAACTGGACGACCACCTATTACCAGTGGCTCGAGAACATCCAGGACTGGTGCATTTCGCGCCAGCTCTGGTGGGGCCACCAGATCCCGGCATGGTACGGCGAGAACGGCGAGATCTTCGTTGCGAAGAACGAGGAAGAAGCGCGCGCACAGGCCGAAGCCAAGGGCTACAAGGGCGCATTGAAGCGCGACGAAGACGTGCTCGACACGTGGTTCTCGTCGGCGCTCGTGCCGTTCTCGTCGCTCGGCTGGCCGCAGGAGACGCCTGAACTGAAGGCATTCCTGCCCTCTTCCGTGCTGGTCACGGGCTTCGACATCATCTTCTTCTGGGTGGCGCGCATGGTCATGATGACCACGCACTTCACCGGCAAGGTGCCGTTCGACACGGTGTACGTGCACGGCCTCGTGCGCGACGCCGAAGGCCAGAAGATGTCGAAGAGCAAGGGCAACACGCTCGACCCGATCGATATCGTCGATGGCATCGAACTGGAAGCGCTGGTCGGGAAGCGCACGACCGGCCTCATGAATCCCAAGCAGGCCGCGACCATCGAAAAGAAGACGCGCAAGGAGTTCCCGGACGGCATTCCCGCGTTCGGCACCGACGCGCTGCGCTTCACGATGGCTTCCATGGCCACGCTCGGCCGCAACGTGAACTTCGACCTCGCGCGCTGCGAAGGCTATCGCAACTTCTGCAACAAGCTCTGGAACGCCACGCGCTTCGTGCTGATGAACTGCGAAGGCCACGACTGCGGCTTCAGCAAACCGGGCGCATGCCAGCCGGGCGATTGCGGCCCCGGCGGCTACACGGACTTCTCGCAGGCCGACCGCTGGATCGTCTCGCTCCTGCAACGCGTGGAGGCCGAAGTCGCGAAGGGCTTCGCGGACTATCGCTTCGACAACGTGGCCAACGCCATATACAAGTTCGTCTGGGACGAATACTGTGACTGGTATCTGGAACTGGCGAAGGTGCAGATCCAGACGGGTACGCCCGAGCAGCAGCGCGCGACGCGCCGCACGCTGCTGCGCGTGCTGGAAACGGTGTTGCGCCTCGCGCACCCGGTGATTCCGTTCATCACCGAAGCGCTGTGGCAGAAGGTGGCGCCGCTCACCGACGCGTACCCCGAGGGCGCCGCCGAAGGCGCAGCATCGATCATGGTGCAGCGTTACCCGATAGCGCAAGCGAAGAAGATCGACGAAGCCGCGGAACAGTGGGCCGCCGACCTGAAGGCCGTGATCGACGCGTGCCGCAACCTGCGTGGCGAAATGGGCCTCTCGCCCGCCACCAAGGTGCCGCTGCTCGCCACGGGCAACGCCGGGCGCCTCGCGACGTTCGCGCCCTATGCGCAGGCGCTTGCAAGGCTTTCGGAGGTCCAGATCATCGCCGACGAAACGGCGCTCGACGCAGCCTCGGCAGGCGCGCCAGTTGCTATCGTGGGAACGGACAAGCTCGTGCTGAAGGTGGAGATCGATGTCGCCGCCGAGCGCGAACGCCTGTCGAAGGAAATCGCCCGCCTCACCAATGAGGTGACGAAGTGCAAGGCCAAGCTCGGAAATGACAGTTTTGTAGCGAAAGCGCCGCCCACAGTCGTTGAGCAGGAGCAGAAAAGGCTGGCAGAATACCAGGCAACGCTGGACAAGCTGACCGCGCAACTCGCGCGGTTGTCGGCCTGAGCGCCATATCGGCCAAAGGCTGTAGCGCGTGACGCTGCACCCGCGGCGTCACACGAGCACCAGGACAGGGACTAAAGACATGCTGAAAGTGACAAAAGCGGTATTCCCGGTAGCGGGCCTCGGCACGCGCTTCCTTCCGGCCACGAAAGCAAGCCCGAAGGAAATGCTGCCTGTGGTCGACAAGCCGCTCATCCAGTACGCGGTCGAAGAAGCCGTGGCTGCGGGCATCACTGAAATGATCTTCGTGACCGGGCGCAGCAAGCGCGCGATCGAGGACCATTTCGACAAGTCGTACGAGATCGAGGCCGAACTCGAAGCGCGCGGCAAAGCCAAGCTGCTCGAACTGGTGCGCAACATCAAGCCGAACAACGTCGACTGCTTCTACGTGCGTCAGCCCGAGGCGCTCGGCCTTGGCCACGCCGTGCTGTGCGCGGAAAAGCTCGTGGGCGACAACCCGTTCGCCGTGATTCTCGCGGACGACTTGCTTTATGGCACGCCGCCCGTCATGCAGCAGATGGTCGAGGTGTTCGACCACTACCATAGCTCGGTGCTCGGCGTGGAAGAGATTCCGCCCTCGGAAACGCGTTCGTACGGCATTGTCGACGGCAAGGAGTGGGAAGATTCGATCGTCAAGCTCTCGGGCATCGTCGAGAAGCCGGCGCCCGAAGTCGCACCGTCGAACCTCGGCGTGGTCGGCCGCTACGTGCTCAAGCCGCGCATTTTCGAGCATCTGAAGGCGATCAAGCCGGGCGCGGGCGGCGAGTTGCAGCTCACCGACGCGATCCAGTCGCTGCTCGCCGACGAGCAAGTGCTCGCCTACAAGTACCACGGCACGCGCTTCGACTGCGGCAGCAAGCTCGGCTACCTGAAGGCGACGGTGGAGTTCGCGCTGCGTCACCCGGAAGTCGGCGCGGATTTCGACGAGTATCTGCGTACGCGCAAGCCGGTGCTGGAAGGCTAGGGCGCCCCCGGTTAAGATTTCCGCACCGCACACATGAAAATGGCCCGCACGAGTTTTCACACTCATGCGGGCCATTTTTTTTGCCGATGCGCTTAGCGCCGGCGCATCAGGAACACGAACGTCTTGTCCTGCTGCGAGCTTTCCACGATCTCGTTACCGGTTTGCTTCGCGAACGCGGCGAAATCGCGCTGCGAACCCGGATCGGTCGCGAGGACCTTGAGGATCTGGCCGCTTTCCATGTCGGCGAGCGCCTTCTTGGCGCGCAGGATCGGCAGCGGGCAGTTCAGCCCGCGCGCATCCACTTCCTTGTGAACCTGAATCTGCATCGGGGTTGGATCCTTCGGTGGCGCACCGTCGCGGCGTGAGACGGCGCTGGCAATAGCACCGATTTTACCGCAGCCACGCCAGCCGCCGCTTGCGTCCCGATCACGGCACGGTTTACAGCGTGACCGCAGCCCCCGTATGCAGCGATTCGCGCAGCGCCTGGCCGATGCGCGTAGCCTCCAGGGCGTCTTCGAGCGTCGCGCCAAGGCTCGCCCTCTGCGCTCCACCAGCATTGCGCGCCGCGACTTCCGCGACGAACGCCTGTGCTTCGATCAGGAACGCCTCTTCGAAACGGTCGAAGAACGTGGGCGTGCAAACGCTGCGCACGCCCGTCGCGTCGTAGACATCGACGCGATTCGCGCGCGGAATACGGCCTATCGCCAGCGCGCCCGCCGTGCCGATCACGTCGCTCGATGTGTCGTTGCCGTGCGCCATCGTGCGCGAGGCGTAAAACATCGCGAGACGCCCGCCCTCGAACTCGCAAATCGCCACGCCGTTGTCCACGTCGCCCGATTCGCGCAGGCCATCGTGCAGCGCGATCGCGCCCGCGGCGTACACACGCGTGGCGCGCGGCTTGCCGAGCAGCCAGCGCGCGACGTCGATGTCGTGGACCGTGCAGTCGAGGAAAATGCCGCCCGAACTCGGCGCGAAGCGCACGAAAAAGCCTTCCGGATCGTTGAGATCGCAGGTCTGCGAGCGCACCATGAACGGCTTGCCGATCGCGCCCGCCTGCACTTTTGCATAGGCATCCTGATAACTCGGATCGAAGCGGCGCATGAAGCCAATGGTCACCTGGCGGTCAGTATGACGACGCGACAGGTTCACCACCCGCTCGCATTCGGCCACGTCGAGCGAGAGCGGCTTCTCGCAAAACACATGCTTGCCCGCTTCGAGCGCCTGCACGATCTGCCCGGCGTGCAAGGCCGAAGGCGTGACGAGCCACACCGCATCGACCGATTGATCCGCCAGCAGGTCGGCGTACTCGCCATACAGCCGCGCGGCGGGCAGCGCCTCGCGCGCCCACGCGAGATCCGCTTCGAGCGGACTGCACGCGGCCGCCAGCGTCGCGCCCGGCACGCGATACGCCAGGTTCTGCGCATGCCGCCGCCCCAACCTCCCAAGTCCCGCCACGCCCACGCGCAACGGCTGGGCACGATCGATTGCCTGCATCCTTGCTCTCCTCGCTCGATCCGCGCTTGATCTGCGCTTGATGCGTTTCAGTCGCCCAGCTTCACCACACGGCCCTCGCGCCACGACAGCGAGGCGGCTTCGGCCAACTCCAGCGCCTTCAGGCCGTCGGCGACCGACGTGCGCACCGGCGCGCCCTGCGTCACCGCTTCGTGAAAATGCGCCATTTCGCGCGCGTAGGCTGCGCGATAGCGCTCGAGGAAGAACGCCTCGGGCACGTCCTGCGCGACAGCGGTCTTCGACCACGCCACCACTTCGGTCGGCTTCATGTTGCCCGCCTGCAGCATGCCCTCGCTGCCCAGCACCTCGAAGCGCTGGTCGTAGCCATAGGCCGCGCGCCGCGCCGTGTTGATCTGACAAAGGCGCCCGCGCTTCGTGCGGATCGTCACCGCCGTCGAATCGATGTCGCCCGCGTCGGCAATCGCCGGGTCGGACAGGCAGCTGCCCGTGGCATGCACGCTCAACGCTTCGTCGTCGAGGATCCAGCGGAAGATGTCGAAGTCGTGGATCAGCATGTCCTTGAAGATGCCGCCCGAGTGCTTGATGTACTCCACCGGCGGCGCGCCCGGATCGCGGCTCGTGACGATCAGCATTTCCGGCGTACCGATCTCGCCTGCGTCGAGGCGCGTCTTGAGCGCGGCGAACGTGGGATCGTAGCGGCGCTGAAAGCCGATCATGGCCACAACGCCCGCGCGCTGAACCGCTTCTGCGCAGGCGCGTGCGCGCTCGATGGTCAGGTCGACGGGTTTTTCGCAGAAGATATGCTTGCCCGCCGCAGCCGACTTCAGGATCAGTTCGGAGTGCGTATCGGTACTCGAGCAGATTACCGTGGCGCCGATCGAAGCGTCGCCGAACGCGGCGTCGACGTCCACGACCTGTGCGCCGTGCTGTGCGGCGAGCGCGGCGGCGGCTTCGCGATTGACATCGATCACATACTTGAGACGCACGCCCGGCTGGCGCGCGAGATTCCCCGCATGAATGCGGCCAATGCGCCCCGCGCCGAATACCGCCACATCCAGCGTTTGCGCTGCGCCGCTTGCTGCACTAATCATCGTATCCTCCGGTGTCGGTCGATTCTTCCACGTTGAGTTCGAGCCGGTACGCAAGCGCAATGAACAGCGCCTGGCACAGGCAGAAGGTGCTGGTGAGCGAGCGGAACGCGAACGCGCTCCCCTCCTTCACATAGAGTTGCGCGTTCGCGTGGCGCGCGAGCGGCGAGAGCTGGCTGTCGGTGATGACGAGCGTTTTGGCGTGATGCTGCTGCGCCACGCGCAGGCAGTATTGCGTCTCTTTGCCGTAGGGCGCGAAGCTGATGGCGATCACTACGTCGCCCTTCTTCACGCCGCGAATCTGTTCGTGATACATGCCGCCGAGCCCCGAGACGAGGTGCACGCGCTTGCGCGTGTGCTGCAAGGCATAGACGATGTAGCTCGCCACCGGAAACGAGCGGCGCACGCCGATCACGTAGATGTTGTCCGCCTGCTCGAGCATCTTCACGGCCTCGTCGAACTGCGCGCCGTCGAGGCCGGCTTCGAGTTCGTCGAGCCCGCTGCGGCACGCGCCGATGAACTCGCGCGCCACGGCGCCGCCCATGTCCGGGCTCGCCTCGCCCTCCTTGGCGTCGATCAGCTGGCGAATGCGCTGCTGATAGCTCGTGGCCGAGGCGCCCTGCCCCGCGTACGCCTGACGGAACACGGCCTGCAGGTCGGAGAAGCCCGAGAAACCGAAGCGCTGCGCAAAGCGCACCACCGCCGAAGGATGGACGCCACAACTCGCGGCAATGTCGCTCGTGCGATCCATCATCACGCTCGCGCGGTGCTGCTCGATGTAGGTCGCGATGCTTTTCAGCTGACGCGGCAGCGCCTCGTAATCCCGCGCGATGCGCTGCATCAATTCGTCTACGCCCGCTACGGCGTCGGTTGTGTCATCCGCCATGATTGTTTTCCTTGGCTAGTTGCCGCACTGCCGCAAAGCCTTACCAGGCCTCGATTCCACGGCATGCCGACGGAGCCGATTATAGGCAGCGTGTCACATGAATGGAACAGATTTTCCATTTTTATTTGCAATGAAATTTTCGTTGCAAGTCGCGAGGCGATGTCCTACTCTTGTCGATGAGCGCGGCAGCTGGTGCATGTAACAGGCGGCATGTAAAAAGCGCGGCTGCGGCAATCACCCCAAGAACGAACGACAGACCGAGAAAGGTGGAGACAATGACTCAACGCAAGGGCAAGACCATGCTCCGAAAGTTGGCCGCAGTGCTCGCGCTGGCAGCCGGGCTGACCGGTGCGAGCGTGCTCAGCGCGCAAACGGCACAAGCCGCCGACGCGCATTTCGTGCTGATCAGCCACGCGCCCGATTCCGACTCATGGTGGAACACGATCAAGAACGCCATCAAGCAGGCCGACGAAGACTGGAACGTCGAGACCGACTACCGCAATCCGCCTAATGGCGACATCGCCGACATGTCGCGCCTGATCGAACAGGCCGCCGCGCGCAACTACGACGGCGTGATCGTCACCATTGCCGACTACGACGTGCTCAAGAGCTCCATCGGCAAGGTCACGGAAAAGAAGATCCCGCTCGTGACGATCAACTCGGGCACCGAGGAACAGAGCGCGAAGCTCGGCGCGATCATGCACGTGGGTCAGCCTGAATATGTGGCGGGCCACGCAGCCGGCGAGAAGGCCAAGGCTGCGGGCGTGAAGTCGTTCCTGTGCGTGAATCACTTCGCGACCAACGCCGTGTCGTTCGAACGCTGCCGCGGCTTTGCCGATGCGCTCGGCGTGGACTACAAAACCTCGACGATCGACTCCGGCCAGGACCCGACGGAAATCCAGTCGAAGGTGAGCGCGTATCTGCGCAACCATCCGAACACGGGCGCGATCCTCACGCTTGGGCCCGTGCCGGCGGCCGCCACGCTCAAGGCGGTCGAGCAGATGGGCCTCGCGGGCAAGATCTACTTCTGCACGTTCGACTTCTCGGATGACATTGCCAAGGCGATCCGCGCGGGCACCATCCAGTTCGCAATCGACCAGCAGCCGTACTTGCAGGGCTATATCCCTGTGGCCGTACTCGCGATCGTGAAGAAGGAGCACACCACGGACCCGCAGAAGATCCGCCAGATTCTCGAAGCGAACCCGAAGTTCAAGCAGCGCCTTGAAACCTATGGCCTGCAGCCCTCGTACGGCCCGAAGAATATCCGCTCGGGTCCGGGCTTCATCACCAAGGAGAATCTCGACAAGGTCGTGAAATACGCAGGTCAGTACCGCTAAGCATTTTTCGTCAGCCACGCGCGGCGGTGGCTAGCATCTTCCGATGCCCATCGCCTCTCGCCAGCCTCGCCGCGCGCCATTCACCGTGTTGCTTTTACTGCAAGGCAGTTGCTTGCGGGGAACGCGCTCGGGCATTTGAGCCAATGCAGGTGCGAACGCGCCCGCCACGGCCGATCGCCTTGCATAGGACCAGCGTAAGGCGCTAAAGCACCAACTCTGGTCGATACAGGAGACATCATGGGTGTAGCCGGCAAACACTTCCCCTCGCACGCTCAGGAAGACGGCGCGCAAGACGCGCCCGCGCCGCAGCCAGGCGCCAGCGACGAACGCGTGCGCCGCGAATCGTGGTTCGGCCATCTGCTCGGCCGCCCCGAATTCGCCGCGATTTCCGGCGCCGTGCTGGTCTTCGCCGTCTTTGCGATCGGCGCGGGCGGCTCAGGCATGTTCGATCTCGACGGCGTGATGAACTGGTCCCAGGTCGCCGCCTACCTTGGCATCCTGAGCGTCGGCGCGTGCCTGCTGATGATCGCCGGCGAGTTCGACCTCTCCATCGGCTCGATGATCGGCTTCGCCGGCATGATGGTGGCGATCCCCACGATGTACTTCCACTGGCCCATCGCGCTTTCCATTCTGTTCGCGTTCGTGGGCTGTACCGCGCTCGGCGCGCTCAACGGCTACCTCGTGATGCGCACGCGGCTGCCATCGTTCATCGTCACGCTCGCGTTCCTCTTCATTCTGCGCGGCCTGACCCTCGCGCTCTCGATCATGTTCGCCGACCGCACGATCGTCTCGGGCGTGGGCGACGTGGCCAAAGCCGACTTCGTGACCAACCTGCTCTTTCACGGCACGGCGTTCAAGGGCCTGTTCGCGGCGCTCGCGCATATCGGCATCGGCAAGATGCTCGACAACGGCCAGCCGCTCGTGCCCGGCGTGCCGAAGGTGATTCTCTGGTGGTTCGCGCTCGTGGCAGTCGGCGCATTCGTGCTCGCCAAGACGCGCTACGGCAACTGGATACTCGCCGTGGGTGGCGACTCAAATGCCGCGAAGAACGTGGGCGTGCCGGTGAAGCGCGTGAAGATCTCGCTGTTCATGCTCACCGCGTTCTGCTCGTGCCTCTTCGCCGTGCTGCAAGTGTCCGACATCGGTTCGGCCGCTGCCGACCGTGGTCTCCAGAAGGAGTTCGAAGCGATCATCGCCGCGGTGATCGGCGGCACGCTGCTCACGGGCGGCTATGGCTCGGTGATCGGTGCGGCGTTCGGCGCGCTTATCTTCGGCGTCGTGCAGATCGGCATCACTTACACGAACATCGATTCGGACTGGTTCCGCGTGTTCCTCGGCGTGATGCTGCTCATTGCCGTGCTCTTCAATCACTATGTGCGCCGCCGCGTCGCGCAATCGTAAGCCGGAGGCTCAAATGTCCGATACCACCAACACCGCAAACGGCGACACGATTCTCGCGCTCGAGAATGTCAGCAAGTACTTCGGCAAGGTCATCGCACTGAACGGCGTCACGCTGCGCTTAAAGCGCGGCGAGGTGCACTGCCTGCTCGGCGACAACGGCGCGGGCAAGTCCACGCTCATCAAGACGCTCGCCGGCGTGCACCAGCCAACCTCCGGCCAGTATTTCGTGGACGGCAAGCCCGTGACGTTCGATTCGCCGAAAGACGCGCTCGATCTCGGCATCGCCACCGTCTATCAGGATCTCGCGCTCGTGCCGCTGCTCTCGGTCGCGCGCAACTTCTTCATGGGCCGCGAACCGCAAAAGAAGCTGTTCGGCTTCATCAACGTGATGGATCTCGATGCGAGCGCAACGATTGCGAAGGATCGCCTCGCCGGAATGGGCATCAACGTGCGCGACCCGCATCAGGCCATCGGCACGATGTCGGGCGGCGAGAAACAGTGCCTCGCGATCGCACGCGCCATTCACTTCGGCGCACGCGTGCTGATTCTCGACGAGCCGACCGCCGCGCTTGGCGTGAAGCAGAGCTTCAACGTGCTCAGGCTGATTCATGCGGCACGCGCCAAGGGCATTTCGGTGATCTTCATCACCCACAACGTGCACCACGCCTACCCCATCGGCGACTCGTTCACGCTGCTCAATCGCGGCCGGTCGCTGGGCACCTACACGAAGGACACGATCAGCAAGAACGAAGTGCTCGACATGATGGCGGGCGGCGCGGAGATGCAGAAGATGATCGCCGAACTCGACGGCGCGACTATCTGATCACGCGCGCACGGCACAGCACTCAACAGGAATACACATGGCCCTGACTCATTCAACCCCGCCCCGTTCAACGCCAAGCCGCTTCGCCGCCGGGCGCAGCCGCGACATTGTCTGCCTCGGCCGCCTGGGCGTCGATCTCTACGCGCAACAGGTGGGCGCGCGGCTCGAAGACGTCTCCACGTTCGCGAAGTATCTGGGCGGCTCGTCCGCGAACATCGCCTTCGGCTGCGCGCGTCTTGGTCTGAAATCGGCCATGCTCACGCGCGTGGGCGACGACCACATGGGCCGCTTTCTCCTGGAAACGCTCACGAAGGAAGGCTGCGACACGAGCCATGTGCGCGTGGACCACGAACGCCTCACGGCGCTCGTGCTGCTGGGCCTGAAAGACCGCGACACGTTCCCGCTCATTTTTTACCGCGAGAACTGCGCCGACATGGCCGTCGATTCGAGCGATTTCGACGAAGCCTTCATCGCCTCGTCGAAAGCGCTGCTCATTACCGGCACGCACTTCTCGACCGAGCAGGTGAACCGCACGAGCCTCACCGCGCTCGACTACGCGCGCCGCAACGACGTGCGCACCGTGCTCGACATCGACTACCGTCCCGTGCTCTGGGGCCTCACGGGCAAGGCGGACGGCGAGACGCGCTTCGTCGCGAGCGAAGGCGTGAGCGCCCATTTGCAGCGCATCTTGCCGCATTTCGATCTCGTGATCGGCACCGAGGAGGAGTTCCGCATTGCAGGCGGCAAGGAATCGCTCGTCGATGCGCTCGAGCGCGTGCGCGAAGTCACGGGCGCGACGCTGCTCGTCAAGCGCGGGCCGCTTGGCTGCCAGATCGTGGAAGGCGCCGTGCCCGCCTCGATGGACGATTTGCCGATGCAGCGCGGCGTGGAAGTCGAAGTGCTCAACGTGCTCGGCGCAGGCGACGCTTTCGCCTCCGGCTTTCTTTCGGGCTGGCTGCGCGACGCCTCGCTCGAAGATTGCGCACGCTCGGCCAACGCGTGCGGCGCCCTCGTCGTCTCGCGGCATGGTTGCGCGCCCGCCATGCCCACGCCGGTGGAACTCGACTACTTCCTGCGCGAAGCGGCCGTCGACCCCGTGCGCATGCGCCGCCCCGACCGCGACGCGACGCTCGCGCGCCTGCATCGCGTCACGCCCGCGCGCAAGCGGCATGACGAAGTGCTCGGTTTCGCGTTCGACCATCGCAACCAGTTCTTCGATCTCGCCCAGCAAACCGGCGTAAGCGAAGCGCGCATTTCGTATCTCAAGAATCTCTTCGTCGAGGCTGTGGCGCAGACCGAGCGCACGCTCGGTTTGCAGGGACGCATCGGCGTCCTGATCGATGACCGCTACGGCCAGGATGCGCTCAACGCCGCGACCGGCCGCGGCTGGTGGATCGGCCGCCCGGTCGAGTTACCGGGTTCCGTGCCGCTCGTGTTCGACCATGGCCGCTCGATCGGCACGACGCTCGCTACCTGGCCCATCGACCACACGGTGAAGTGCCTCGTGCAGTTCCATCCCGACGAGTCCATCGAGCAGCGTCTCGAACAGGAAGCGCAGTTGCGCGCGCTTTACGACGCCACCCAGGCGAGCGGCCACGAGTTGCTGCTCGAAGTGATTCCGCCGAAGCTGGGCGGCAAGCCGAATGCGCCCGATACGGTCTATCGCGCGCTCAAGCGGCTCTACAACATCGGCCTCTATCCGGAGTGGTGGAAGCTCGAACCGACGGGCGCCGCGCAATGGCGCGACATCGACGCGCTGATCGCCGAGCGCGACCCGTATTGCCGCGGCGTCGTGCTGCTCGGGCTCTCCGCGCCTATCGACCAGCTCGTGGAAGGCTTCCGCGCGGCGGCCGCCTCGAACACGTGCCGGGGCTTCACGGTGGGCCGCTCGATCTTCTACGAGCCGAGCCTCGCCTGGCTCTCAGGCGAAATCGGCGACGACGAAGTGATCGCCCGCGCGCGCCGCGCCTTCGAAACGCTGATCGGCGCTTGGCGCGCCGCGCGCGCCGACGCTCAAGGCGCGCACGATAACCATGAGGAGAAGGCGGCATGAATCAACGCATTGCTCCTGGCGATGACGCCTCGCAGGTAAGCGCGCAGAACGCCAAGCCCGGCGCGCACGCGAGCACCGTGCGGCTCACGGCGGCGCAGGCGCTCGTGCGCTACCTCGGGGCGCAGCGCGTGGCGAGCGAGGACGGCTCGGGCCGCACCGAGCCGCTATTCGGCGGCGTGTTCGCGATCTTCGGTCACGGCAACGTGGCCGGCATCGGCGAAGCGCTCTATCAGTATCGGCACGAACTGCCCACGCTGCGCGCGCACAACGAGCAGGCCATGGCGCACAGCGCGATCGCTTATGCCAAGGCGCACTTTCGCCGCCGCATGATGGCGGTGACGACCTCGATTGGCCCGGGCGCGACGAATCTCGTCACGGCGGCCGCGCTTGCGCACGTGAACCGCTTGCCGGTGCTGCTGTTGCCCGGCGACATTTTCGTTTCGCGCGAACCCGATCCGGTGTTGCAACAGATCGAGGACCTGCACGACGGCGGCATCTCCGCGAACGACTCGCTGCGCCCCGTGTCGCGCTACTTCGACCGCATCGTGCATCCCGCGCAGTTGCTCACGGCGCTGCCGCGCGCGCTGCGCGTGCTCACCGACGCCGCGCTCTGCGGCCCGGTCACGCTCGCGCTGCCGCAGGACGTGCAGACGATGGCGTGGGACTATCCCGCGAGCTTCTTCACGCCGCGCCTCGTGACGTTCCACGCGCCCTCGCCTGTTCAGACCGAGATCGACGCGGCGCTTACGCAGTTGCATCGCGCAAAACGCCCGCTCATCGTGGCGGGCGGCGGCGTGCTCTATTCGCGCGCCTCGCAGGCCTTGCAGACGCTTGCGGCCTCGCGCGGCATTCCCGTGGCCGAAACGCAGGCGGGCAAAGGCTCGCTCGCGTGGGACGATCCGCTCAACGTCGGCGCGCTCGGCGTGACGGGCTCGCCCGCCGCCAACGAACTGGCGCGCGACGCCGACTGCGTGCTCGCCGTGGGCACGCGTTTGCAGGACTTCACGACCGGCTCGAACTCGCTTTTTGCGAACGCGCATGTGATCGGCGTGAACGCCAACGGCTTCGACGCACTCAAGCACGACGGCCTCGCCGTGCAGGCCGACGCGCGCCAGGCGCTCGCCGCGCTCAACGACGAACTGATCAACTGGCGCGCCGAAGCGAACTGGACCGCCCGCGCCCAGGGCCTCGCCAACGACTGGCGCGCGAGCATCGAGCGTCTCACGCACGCGCCGCAGGAACGCAACTGCCTGCCCTACGACGCCGATGTGATCGGCGCTGTCCAGCGTTCGTCGAGTCGTTCGTATACCGAAGATATCGTCGTCTGCGCGGCTGGCACGTTGCCCGCCGAGCTGCACAAGCTCTGGCGCGCGGGCCGGCCCGGCGCCTATCACGTCGAATACGGCTACTCGTGCATGGGCTATGAGATCGCGGGCGGTCTCGGCGCGAAGCTCGCGCGGCCCGATCGCGAGGTCATCGTCATGGTGGGCGACGGCAGCTATCTGATGATGAACAGCGAGATCGCCACCTCGGTCATGCTGGGCGCGAAGCTCATCGTCGTCGTGCTCGACAACCGCGGCTATGGCTGTATCAACCGGTTGCAGCAAGCTTGCGGCGGCGCGCCGTTCAACAACCTGTTCGACGACTGCGCGCAAGGGCCGCTCGGCGCGCCGCGCATCGACTTTGCCTCGCATGCGCGCTCGCTCGGCGCACAGGCCGAACACGTGGCGAATGTCGCGGAACTCGAAGCGGCGCTGCAACGCGCACGCGCTGCGTCGCGCACTTATGTGGTCTGCATCGACACCGACCCCGCGCGCACGACCGAGGAAGGCGGCTGGTGGTGGGAAGTCGCCGTGCCCGAGGTGTCCACGCGCGCTGGCGTGCGCGAGGCGCGCGAACGCTATGAAGAACATGTCGCGCAGCGCGGCGCGCGCGCGCAAGCGACCGAAGACACGCCCGCCAGCGACGACGAACCCGGCAACGCATCACGCGTCTGACGACACAGACATCGAGGAGCGCACATGAGCGCATTTGAAGTACGCATCGGCATCAACCCGCTGTCGTGGATGAACGACGACCTGCCCTCGCTCGGCGGCGAGACGCCGCTATCGCAGGCGCTGACCGAGGGCCGCGAGATCGGCTATGAGGGCTTCGAGCTAGGCAACAAGTTTCCGTGCGAGCCGCAGGCGCTCAAGGCGCTCCTCGCGCAATACGACCTTTCGCTCGTCTCCGGCTGGTACTCGGGCATGCTCGCGCGGCGCAGCGTGGAAGAAGAGATCGCCGCGGTAGAGAAGCATCTGGACCTGCTCGCGCAGAACGGCGCAACCGTGATGGTCTACGGCGAGGTCGCCGATTCGATCCAGGGCGCGCCGCGTCCGCTCTATCAGCGTCCGCGCTTTTTCAGCGACAAGCAGTGGGACGAATACGCCGCGCGCGTGGACGCGTTCGCGCGCCATACGCTCTCGCGCGGCGTGCGGCTCGCGTACCACCATCACATGGGCGCTTATGTCGAAACGCCCGCCGACGTCGACAAACTCATGGCGCGCACGAGCGACGCCGTCGGCCTGCTGTTCGACGCGGGCCATATGACGTTTGCGGGCGGCGACCCCGTCGTCGAACTCGACAAGCACATTGCGCGCGTGTGCCATGTGCACTGCAAGGACGTGCGCCCCGCCGTCATGAAACTCGCTCGCAACCGCAACTGGAGCTTTCTCGACGCCGTGCTCGCAGGCGCGTTCACCGTGCCGGGCGACGGCGCCGTCGATTTCCCCGCGATCATCGCGCGGCTGAGGCATCACGGCTATCGCGGCTGGCTCGTCGTCGAAGCCGAGCAGGACCCTGTGATCGCACCGTCTTACGAATATGCGCAAAAGGGTTACCGTACGCTGCGCACGCTCGTCGATGCTACGGACACCCAATCGAAGGAGGCAGCATGACTCTGCTGGTCAAGGCCGCGCGCGAAGGCCAGACAATCGCGCGCGTCACGCCCGACACCGCGGGCTGGCGCTATGTCGGCTTCGCCGCCTATCGGCTCGAGGCGGATGAAGTCGTCTACGTCTGCGAGCCCGATCGCGAAAGTTGCATCGTCGTGCTCTCGGGCGCGGTGGATATCGAGGCGGGCGGCGAGCGCTGGTCGAGCCTGGGCTCGCGCGACAGCGTCTTCGAGGACGCCGCGCCGTATGCCCTTTATGTGCCGCCCGGCGTGAAAGCGACCGTGCGCGCCACACGCAACGCCGAAGTGGGCGTGGCGAGCGCGCCCGCCAAAGGCACGCTGCCCATTCGCCTCATCGAGCCCGCGCAGATGAAGCGCTCCACGCGCGGCAAGGGCGCGAATACGCGCTACGTATGCGATATCCTGCCGCAAGACGCGCCCGCGGAATCGCTGCTCGTGGTCGAGGTGCGCACGCCATCGGGCCATTCGTCGAGCTACCCGCCGCACAAGCACGACGCCGACCGCTTGCCGCAGGAAAGCGCGCTCGAAGAAACCTATTATCACCGGCTCAATCCGCAGCAGGGTTTCGCATTCCAGCGCGTGTACACCGATGCGCGCGATCTGGACGAAACGATGGCCGTGGAAAATCACGACGTCGTGATGGTGCCGCGCGGCTATCACCCGGTAGTCGTCCCGTATGGCTATGACTCGTACTACCTGAACGTGATGGCGGGCCCCACGCGCGAATGGCACTTCCACAACGACCCGGCGCACGAGTGGATCATCGAGCGCGACGCGAAATGACGCGTCCATAAAAAACGCCGCGTGTAGAACCACGCGGCGTTTTTCGTTGTGCCCGCACCGAACGGCAAGAGCATCAAGCCAGCCGGAATTTCCCCACCAGCCGCTTGAGCACCTTCGCCTGATCGTCGAGCGATTGCGCAGCGGCAGTCGCCTCTTCCACGAGCGCCGCGTTCTGCTGCGTGCCGGCGTCCATCTGCGTGACCGCGCGGCTGATTTCCTCGATGCCCGAGCGCTGCTCGCGCGAAGCCGCCGAAATTTCACCGATGATGTCGTTTACGCGTCTCACGGCCTTTACGACTTCGTCCATCGTCGAGCCCGCGTCCTGCGCCAGCGTCGAGCCATTGGTCACGCGCTCGACGGACGCGCCGATCAGCGCCTTGATCTCCTTGGCCGCCGCCGCGCTGCGCTGCGCGAGGCTGCGCACCTCGCCCGCCACCACGGCGAACCCGCGCCCTTCCTCGCCCGCACGCGCCGCTTCCACGGCGGCATTGAGCGCGAGAATGTTGGTCTGGAACGCAATGCCCTCGATCACGCCGATGATGTCCGCGATACTCTTCGCGCTGTCGTTGATCTCCTGCATCGTCGCGACCACACGCCCCACCACCGAGCCGCCCTTCTCCGCGATTGCCGAGGCGTTGCCCGCGAGCGTGCTGGCCTGTTCGGCGTTTTCGGCATTCAGGCGCACCGTGGACGTGAGCTGCTCCATGCTGCTCGCCGTGCGCTCGAGCGCCATGGCCTGTTCTTCAGTGCGGCGCGACAGATCGAGATTGCCGGTCGAGATTTCGCCCGAGGCGGAGGCGATCGCCTCAGCGCTGGCCGCGATTTCGGCCACCGTGGTCGAGAGCCCTTTCTGCATGTCGCGCAGGGCGCCCAGCATGCTCGCCGAGTCGCGTGCGTGAACCGTGACGGGCTGTGCCAGATCGCCCGCCGCGATGCGCGCCGCGATGGCCTTGGCGTGCGCGGGCTCGCCGCCCAGTTGCCGCGCGATGCGGCGCACGACCCATTCGCTCACGAAGAACGCGAGCACGAACATGGCCACGGTCGCCACGGCCATCATCACGAACGACGACTGGAAGATGAACTCGGCCTTCGCGATGGTCGCCTTCGCGGCCGTCCCGCGCTGCGTGACGAGGTCGTTGACGAGCGTTTCGAGCTTGCCGGTCTCCACGAGCAGCGAGACGTCCTGCGTGCCCACCTGCCAGCTCATCTGCGAGAGATCGAGCGGCTGCTGCTTCACGAGCGTCACGAACTCGCGCAGATGGCCGCTCCACGCCGTGGTCGCATCGGCGAGCTTCTTTTGCAGTGCGAGCGCGTCGCCGCCCTGCTCCTGCGCGTATTGCTGCAGCTGGCTCATGCCGCGCTCGAGCGCGCCGAGATCCTTGTCGATGTCCTGGCCCAGTTCGTCGCGCTCGCGCGCCGTGGTCGCGGTGAGCAGCATCTTCTGTGCGCGGCTCGCACGCAGCACGTGGCCGCGCGCTTCCTCGGCGGCGCGGCTCGCGACGTAGCCCTGTTCATAGATCGATTGCGTCGAGCCGTTTAGGCGGCTGATTTGCGCGAGCGAAACGGCGCCGATGGCGAGCGTGCCGATCAGCACCAGCGCGAAGGCGAGGCGCAGTGTGGCCTTCACGGAAAGCCGCGAGTGTCGCGTTGCCGCGCCGGCGCGTCCCGTTTTGCGTTGCTGTGCGTTCGCCGCGCTGCCTGCCGGATCCTGCGGCACGAAGCCCGCGTGCCTGCCGCCTTGCGATACTGCTTTCATCTTTTCGGTCTCCAGCATTGTTGTCAGGCTCAGCGCCATCGTTCTTGATTTGCGCTACGCCTCAACCCCGGTCTACGGCACACCGGCGCGCAATCTTTAACCCCGTCGCGCGCGGTGCGGCCCGCATTCCGGCCCCGTATTGCGCACCTCGTGGGCGCACATATCGGCGGTTTATACATGGCCAAAATGAAACGCCAAAAATCCCGGAGCAATTTCGAGTATTGGCTCCGGCCCCTTGCGGCATTGGGCCGCAGGGTAACGGCGCGCTGTTCATGTCTGATTCTCGACAAATCTTGTCCGTACAGTTCAAGCAAGACACATTACACTGCGCTCATAACTCCTATACATGTCCTTTCATGCCGTCGCCGCTGCCCGCCTGGGGTGGTGCCCGCTGAATACTCTCTGCTGCTACCGAAAACATGGAAACCAGTCTCGACAAGCGCGCCCTCCCGGGCGCCGCCGCCGGCTCTTCCGCGGCCGCTTCCGCCCCCGCCGCGGGTGCGGTGCAACGCACCGTCTATTCGGTGCTGGGCGCGATCAGCTTCTCGCACCTGCTCAACGACATGATCCAGTCGCTGATCCTTGCCATCTACCCGATGCTCAAGGACAACTTCTCGCTGTCGTTCACGCAGATCGGTCTCATCACCCTCACCTACCAGATCACGGCGTCGATGCTGCAGCCGCTGGTGGGCGTTTTCACCGACAAGCGGCCCCTGCCGTACTCGCTGCCCGTTGGCATGGGCTTCACGCTGTGCGGCCTGCTGCTGATGTCGGTCGCGCCGACCTTCGGCGTGCTGCTCGTGGCAGCCGCACTGGTGGGCTGCGGCTCGTCGGTGTTCCATCCGGAGTCCTCGCGCGTGGCGCGCATGGCGTCGGGCGGGCGTCACGGACTCGCGCAGTCGCTCTTCCAGGTGGGCGGCAACGCGGGCACGTCGCTCGGGCCGCTGCTCGCCGCCGCGATCGTCATTCCGCACGGCCAGCGCAGCATCGCGTGGTTCTCGGCGGCAGCGCTCGTCGGCATGGTCGTGCTCACGCAGATCGGCCGCTGGTACAAGGCCCATCCCGCGATGAAGAAAAAGCGCGCCGAGGTGCCGCACGTCGTGCTCCCGCGCAAGCGGGTGGCGACCGCCATGGGCGTTCTCGTGCTGCTCGTGTTCTCGAAGTACTTCTACCTCGCGAGCATCAACAGCTACTTCACGTTCTATCTGATCGACCGCTTCCACCTCTCCGTGCAGGCCGCGCAGATCCATCTGTTCGTGTTCCTCGCCGCCGTTGCCGCAGGCACGATCATCGGCGGCCCGGTGGGTGACCGCATCGGCCGCAAGTACGTGATCTGGGTCTCGATTCTCGGCGTGGCGCCGTTCACGCTGCTCCTGCCGTACGCCAACCTGTTCTGGACCGGCGTGCTCACGGTGATCATCGGCGTGGTGCTGGCTTCGGCGTTCTCGGCCATCCTCGTCTATGCGCAGGAGCTGATTCCGGGCAAGGTGGGCATGGTCGCGGGCCTCTTCTTCGGCTTCGCGTTCGGCCTCGGCGGCATCGGCGCAGCGGTGCTCGGACAGTTGGCGGATGCGACCAGCATCGGCTTCGTCTACAAGGTCTGCTCGTTCCTGCCGCTCATCGGCATCCTCACCGTGTTGCTGCCCGACGTGGAAGGCAAGCGCGCGAAGAAGACCGCGTAAGCAGGTGGCATAAGCGCAGCGCAGCGCGGGTCGCTCAGCAAAACGGCCGGACGTCCCTCGGGACTCCGGCCGTTGTTCGTTGTGCGCCTGCACAGGCTTTGCCTCGCCGCGACTTCGTACTAGGCTTGTGGTTGGCCGCCGCCGCCCGCCAGCCCCTTCGGCCCGGCGAAAGGCGGCGCTTTCGAGACGCCCGCGCACGAGGTTCGCCATGCAACTGTCCACGGTAGAGATCGAAAAGCCCGAAGCCACCAACTTCATCCTGGGCCAGACCCACTTCATCAAATCCGTCGAGGATCTGCACGAGGCGCTCTACAGCACGGTGCCGGGCATCCAGTTCGGCGTCGCGTTCTGCGAAGCGTCGGGCAAGCGGCTCGTGCGGCGTTCGGGCACACAGGACGCGCTCATCGAGATGGCTACGCAAAACGCGTTGCGCATCGCCGCGGGTCACTGCTTCATCGTCTTTCTCGGCGACGGTTTCTTCCCCATCAACGTGCTCAACGCGATCAAGGCCGTCCCCGAGGTCTGCCGCATCTTCTGCGCCACCGCGAACCCCACGCAGGTGCTGATCGCGGAAACAGACCAGGGGCGGGGCATCGTCGGCGTGGTGGACGGCATGCCGCCGCTGGGCATCGAGGCCGAGGACGACGTGCGCTGGCGCAAGGACCTGTTGCGCGCAATCGGCTACAAGGCCTGAGCGCCGATGACAACGCTGTGTGCGGCGATCGAGCGGCAGACTGCGCACGCGCTCGCGTGCGGCGCGCTTCATCCCATCGAGACGGCGCATACCTGCATCGACGATGGCGGCATGCGCTTCTCCGTGCGCGTGGCCGGGAATCTCGCGCGGAAGGAGGCGGCGCGGCTCACGCCGCAGACGTCGACTTCTTCTGCTGGAGAGGCGCCGCGCGATCCGTTCCTGCCTTACGAGCCCGATCTCTTCGTCGGCGATCTTTCGCCCACGCATGTCGCGCTGCTCAACAAGTTCAATGTGATCGACCGGCATCTGCTGATCGTGACGCGCCGCTACGAGCCGCAGGAAGCGCTGCTCGACGCGGCGGACTTCACCGCGCTGATAGCGGTGCTGCGCGAGATCGACGGACTCGGGTTCTACAACGGCGGCGCAGCCGCGGGCGCGAGCCAGCCACACAAGCATTTGCAGATGGTGCCGCTGCCGCTCGCAGTCGATGCACCTCACGTGGCGCCGCTCGAAACGCTGCTCGGCGGCGCGCAGGCGGTGCCCGGCGCGCGTCCCATCGCGATCGTGCCGGGGCTCGCGTTTCGCCATGCGTTCGCGCGCCTCGACCTCGGCCCCGACACGGGCCCGGCGGACAGCGCCGCGCATATCGCACTCGACTGCTATCGCGCGCTGCTGGACGCGGCGGGCGTGCCCGCTATCGGCCTGGGCGGCGTGGCGCATCAGGGCGCGCCGTACAACCTGCTCGTCACGAGCCGGTGGATGCTGGTGGTGCCGCGCGTGGCGGAATGCATCGAAGGGATCTCGGTGAACTCGCTCGGCTTCGCCGGCTCGTTCTTCGTGCGCAACGCGGCGCAGTTGCAGACGCTCGCGCAGCTCGGCCCGATGACGGCGCTGGAACGCGTAAGCGTGGCGCGCTAAGGCGCGTCTAGCCGACCGCGTCTAGCCGACCGCGTCTAGCCGACAACGAGCGGCTCGAGCGCCGCGCGCAGCGCGTCGGGCAACGCGCTCACGGGCCGGCGCGTCGCCCGATCGACGTAGACGTGCACGAAATGCCCCTGCGCCACGGGCGCGTCCTCGCCTTCGCGAAAGAGCCCGACCTCGTAACGCACGCTCGACGAACCGAGACGCGCGACGCGCAGGCCCGCCTCCACGCGCTCCGGAAACACGAGCGGCGCGAAGTAGTTGCACTGCGTTTCGACGACGAGCCCGATGGTCGTGCCGTGCTCGATGTCGAGCGCGCCCGCGCGAATCAGATACTCGTTCACCACAGTGTCGAAGTAGCTGTAGTAGACGACGTTGTTCACGTGGCCGTAGACATCGTTGTCCATCCAGCGCGTGCCGATCGGCAGGAAATGACGATACCCGGATCGGGCGACGGTGACGGGTCGGTTCATCGAGGAGATCGAGGGAAGGCGTAGCGGGAAAGCGTCGATCGTCGCGCGGCCATCACTGGCCCGGACGCTCGACGAACTCGAACGGCAGGCCGCGCCGGCGCATCCATTCGCCGAGCGCCTGGCCCGTGCCCGCGCGCCACGGCCGCAGCTTCGCGGGCTCGATGAGGCGGTATTCGAGCAGTTCCGGCGAGAGCGAGATCGTGCCCGACGCCTTCACGTGATACGCGATGATGAGCTCGTTCTTGCGCATGAACTCGTACACGCCAACCAGTTCGACGCTCTCGGCGCGCAGCGCGGTTTCTTCATGCACCTCGCGCGCGATGCCCTCCTCGGGCGTCTCGCCGTTTTCGAGAAAACCGGTGATGAGCGCGAACATGCCTTCGGGCCAGGCCGCGTTACGGGCGAGCAGAATGCGGCCCTCGTACTCGACGATCGCCGCCACGACGGGCAGCGGATTATTCCAGTGGACGTAACCACAGACGTGGTCCGGGCAGGCAAGACGCACCCGGCCGCCTTCGTGGGCGGGATCGGCGCGCTCGGTCAGGCGCGTAGCGCAGCGCGGGCAAAACTGGTAGTCGCTCATGGGGAAAAAGGCAGGGGTCGATGGCGCTGGGAACCGGCCGCGCGGCCCGGGGGACGCTCGCGGCGCGCGCGAAAGCGTCCATTTTAGTGTGCTATCGGAGTCGGCGTGCGGCCTCGCGCGTACGCCAGGCCCGCCATACGAGCCCGATCGCGCCGGCCACGAGCGCGAGTGCCGCGAGCCACAGCGAAGGCGAGAACGAGCCCGTCGACGCCGCGAGCGGCGCGGCCACGAGCGGCCCCGCGATCTGCCCGATGCCATAGGCGGCCGTCGCATAGCCCATCAGCGCGGCGGCATGCTCGCCACGCAGTAGACGCGCTTCGCGCATCGCGAAGAGCGTGATCGCCGTGAACGGCAGTCCGATCAACACGCTGCCGAACGAGAAGCCCGCGGCGTTGGGCCAGATGATCCCAAGCACGATGCCCACGGCCTGCAGCACGTAGGCGCCCGCCAGCATCAGGCGGTTGTCCCAATGCAGCGGAAAGCGCGCAGCCAGCAGCGCGCCGGCGATCAGCGCCGCGCCAAGCATCGGCCAGAACAGATCGGGCCATGCCGACCCGGGCAGCGCATGGCGCGCGATCACGGGCAGGAACGTCGCCGTGATGATGTAGCCGAAGCCCGGCACGCCGTAGAGCAGCACGAGCCAGAAAGCGTCGGCGCGGCGGCCTTCGCGCTCGTGCGCGACGCTTGCCGCAGCACTTGCGGCACTCGCTGCGGGACGCGGCGCTAGCGCGCGCATGTCTTCTCCAAACGTCGACCAGACGACGGCGGCGAGCAGTGCGCTGATTAGCCCGAAGCCGATCCACCCCGTCCGCGCGCCGAGACCGCCTGCCGCGCTCACGAACAACCCGGTCGCAATAATGCCGATGCCGGGACCGGTGTAGATCACGCCGCCCCACTCGTTCGCGCCGAGCTGCGCGAGCCGCCGCAGGCCCCACTGCGAGGCGAAGACGAAAGTCCACGCGCTCACCGCGCCCGCCACGAAGCGCACCACCGCCCAGATCCAGAACTGCTGGGTGAAGCCCATCGCGAGTGTAAGGAGCACCGTGGCCACGAGGCCCGCGCGCACGATCTTCGCGGGCGCCATGCGCAGCGCGACGCAACTGATCGCGCCAACGAAGTAGCCCGCGTAGTTCAGGGATGCGAGCCAGCCGCCGTGGCGCAGGTCGAGCGCGCCGCCGTGCAGCATCAGCGGCAAAAGCGGCGTAAAGGCGAAGCGCCCGACGCCCAGCGCGACGGCGAGGCTCACCATGCAGGCCAACGCCGCGCGACGGCCGGCATGCGGGCGTGGCTCGGAAACGTGGACGGCGCCGGGGACGTAGTCGTTCATGAGATTAGCGGATTAAGCAACTGCCTACCATCGTAGGCAATTCTATCGTTCACGAAAAATGAATTATCATGAATCGATGCATTCCGAGGAGAGAACTATGGACCTCGCCGAACTGGCGATTTTCCGGGCGGTCGTGCGGGAAAACGGCGTGACGCGGGCCGCTGCCAAGCTCAACCGCGTGCAGTCGAACGTGACCACGCGCATCAAGCAGCTCGAAGATCAGCTCGGCACGCCGCTCTTCACGCGTGAGGGCCGCCGCCTCATTCTCACGCCCGCCGGTGAAACCCTGCTGCCCTATGCCGAACGTCTGCTCGCGCTCGCGGACGAAGCGCGCCATGCGCTGAAGGCCGGGCGCCCGGCGGGACGCCTGCGGCTCGGCACCATGGAGAGCGCTGCAGCAAGCCGTCTGC
Source organism: Paraburkholderia sp. CNPSo 3274 (assembly GCF_024206475.1). Classification (GTDB taxonomy): domain Bacteria; phylum Pseudomonadota; class Gammaproteobacteria; order Burkholderiales; family Burkholderiaceae; genus Paraburkholderia. The sequence goes on along the minus strand of NZ_JAMBPR010000059.1, from coordinate 7,621 downwards.
CCGGCCTGCTCGCGCACTATCACCAGACGTGGCCCGAGGTCACGCTCGAACTGGAAACGGGCACGACCGGCACGCTGATCGAGCGCCTGCGCGAGTACGAAATCGATGCCGCGCTGATCGCCACACCGCTCGACGGCCTGCCGGACCCCGAGGTGTTCGAGCTCGTGCCGGTCTATCGCGAGGAACTCGTGATGCTCACGCCGCGCGGGCACCGGCCGATCCGCCAGCCCGGCGACATCGCGCTCTCCACGCTCGTCGCGTTCGAGCGCGGCTGCGCGTATCGCGCCTATGTCGAGCGCTGGTATCTGGAGCACGGCATCCGGCCTTCGCGCGTGCTGGAACTGGGCTCGTATCACGCGATCGTCGCGTGTGTGGCGGCGGGCGCGGGCGTGGCCGTCGCGCCGCGCTCTGTGCTCGAACTGCAACGCGGCGCCGACGAGGTCACGATGCATTCGCTCGGCAAGCTCGGTCAAATCGACACGCTGCTGTCCTGGCGGCGGGGCCACTTTTCGCCCGCGCTCGGCGCGCTGAAGGAAGCGCTGCTGGAGCATGCGCAACGCACGGGCAGCGCGGCGTTGCCATTAGCGGGTGAAGCTGCAGCCACGCCCTCAGGTCTTCACGCCATATAAGCCGCGCGGGAAACAAAAAGGGCTGCCCTCACGGACAGCCCTTTTTCGCCGCAAAGCGGCGTTCAAGCCGCGACGCGCGGATTACAGCTTCGCTTCGACCCAGCCCTTCACGCCGGCGAGCGCGGCCGGCAGGTTGGCCGGCTCGGTGCCGCCTGCCTGCGCCATGTCGGGACGGCCACCGCCCTTGCCGCCGACCTGCTGGGCGACGAAGTTTACGAGTTCGCCGGCCTTGACCTTCTTGCTCGCCTCGGCGGTCACGCCCGCGATCAGACTGACCTTGCCGCCGTCCACAGCCGCCAGCACGATCGCCGCGCTCTTGAGCTTGTCCTTGAGCTTGTCCACGGTCTCGCGCAGCGTCTTCGAATCGGCGCCATCGAGCGTCGCCGCCAGTACGTGCACGCCGTTCACTTCGATGGCCTGCCCCACGAGCTCGTCGCCCTGGCTCGAAGCGAGCTTCGACTTGAGCGCGCCCAGTTCCTTCTCCAGCGACTTCACCTGGTCCTGAACTTGCGCGATGCGCTGCGTGAGTTCCGAAGGCTGCGCCTTCAGCGCCGCGGCTGCCGCGTTGATGTTGGCGTCGAGGTCCTGCACGAAGCGCACGGCGTTGTCGCCCGTGATCGCTTCCACGCGGCGGATACCCGCGGCCACGCCGCCTTCCATCACGATCTTGAAGAAACCGATGTCGCCGCTGCGCGTGACGTGCGTGCCGCCGCACAGCTCGCGCGAGAACCCGAGGTCGAGCACGCGCACTTCGTCGCCGTACTTCTCGCCGAACAGCGCCATCGCGCCGCCCTTCACCGCGTCGTCGTACGACATTACGCGCACGATGCCGGGCGCGTTCGCGAGCACTTCCGCGTTGACGATCTGCTCGACGCGGCGGATTTCGTCGTCCGTCATCGGTGCGTTGTGCGCGAAGTCGAAGCGGGTCTTATCCGCGTCGACGAGCGAGCCCTTCTGCTGCACGTGCGAACCGAGCACCTCGCGCAGCGCCTTGTGCATCAAGTGCGTGGCCGAGTGGTTGCGCGCGGTGCGGGCGCGGCGAATGGCGTCGATTTCCGCCTTCACGACGTCGCCAACCTTAAGCGTGCCCTGCTCGAGCGTGCCGTGGTGGCCACTCACATCTGCCTGAACCTTGAGCGTGTCGGCCACGGCGAAACGGATGCTCGCGTTCGAGATCACGCCCTGGTCGCCCACCTGGCCACCCGATTCCGCGTAAAACGGCGTGTGGTCGAGCACGACCACGGCGTCCTGGCCCGTCTTCACCTCGCCCACCGAAGCGCCGTCCACGTAAAGCGCGACCACCTTCGCGTCGTCGAACGCGATTTCCTCGTAGCCGTGGAACGACGTCTTCGCGCCCGAGTATTCGAGGCCCTGCGTCATCTTGAACTTGCCTGCCGCGCGCGCCTGCTCGCGCTGACGCGCCATGGCTTCGTCGAACGCCGGTTCGTCGACCGTGACGTTGCGTTCGCGGCAAACGTCGGCCGTGAGGTCGAGCGGGAAGCCGTACGTGTCGTGCAGCTTGAACGCGAGTTCGCCCGAGAGCGTCTTGGCGCCCTTGGCTTCGAGGTCGGCCAGTTCAGCTTCGAGAATCGACATGCCGTGCTCGATGGTCTCGAAGAAGCGCTCTTCTTCCTGGCGCAGCACGTCGGTTACGCGCTGCTGCGCATCGGCGAGTTCCGGATAGGCCGCGCCCATTTCGGCGACGAGGTCCGCCACGAGCTTGTGGAAGAACGCGCCCTTCTGGCCGAGCTTGTAGCCGTGGCGGATCGCGCGGCGCACGATGCGGCGCAGCACGTAGCCGCGGCCTTCGTTGCCGGGAATCACGCCGTCGACGATCAGGAACGAGCACGCGCGGATATGGTCGGCAATGACCTTCAGCGAGTTGTTCGTGAGGTCAGGCGTATTCGTTTCGCGCGAAGCCGCCTTGATGAGGTTCTGGAACAGGTCGATCTCATAGTTGCTGTGCACGTGCTGGAGCACCGCGGCGAGACGCTCCAGCCCCATGCCCGTGTCGACGCACTGCTTGGGCAGCGGCGTCATGTTGCCCTGGGCATCGCGGTTGAACTGCATGAACACGAGATTCCAGATCTCGATGAAGCGGTCGCCGTCTTCTTCAGGAGAACCCGGGGGGCCGCCCCAGATTTCCGGGCCGTGGTCGTAGAACACTTCCGAGCACGGGCCGCAGGGACCGGTGTCGGCCATCTGCCAGAAGTTGTCCGACGCGTAACGCGCGCCCTTGTTGTCGCCGATGCGGATGATGCGCTCGACCGGTACGCCGATTTCCTTCGCCCAGATGTCGAAGGCTTCGTCGTCTTCCTTGTAGACGGTGACCGTGAGCTTTTCCGCCGGCAGCGCGTAGACCTTGGTCAGCAGCTCCCAGCAGTAGTGGATTGCGTCGCGCTTGAAGTAGTCGCCAAACGAGAAGTTGCCGAGCATCTCGAAGAACGTGTGGTGACGCGCCGTATAGCCGACGTTCTCGAGGTCGTTGTGCTTGCCGCCTGCGCGCACGCTGCGCTGCGCGGTCGTGGCGCGCGTGTACGGGCGCTTCTCGGTGCCGAGGAACACGTCCTTGAACTGCACCATGCCCGAGTTGGTGAAGAGCAGTGTCGGGTCGTTGCCCGGCACGAGGCTCGACGAGCGCACGATCGTGTGGCCCTTCGATTCGAAGAACTTGAGGAATTTCTCGCGGATGTCGGCGGCTTTCATGGCGTGCGTTGGGTCCTTCCTGGGGCGTACGGTGCTGAATCTTTGTCGTGGTCGCGCTCGGGGCCCATGCTGCTGGCGAAAACCCCGATGCTGAATCGAGCGATTATACGGGATCGTCGCGCGCTCGCGGCGGCGCGCCCGGCGTGGTTTGCATGGGCGCGACAAGGCGCGCGACAGCACATTGGAGCGAATAATTTTGTTCCGCACTGCGGAACCTTGTACCGAATATTGACGCATACCGCGCCTTTTCGCTTACTATGGGCGGCATCGGCCAGCGCACAACACGCGCTCGTGGCCTGCCTTAGAACGACATTGGAAGACACAGCATGGGCGCTCTCAGCCATATCCGCGTACTCGATCTCACCCGCGTCCTCGCCGGACCGTGGTGCGCACAGACCCTCGCCGACTTCGGCGCCGACGTGATCAAGGTGGAGCGCCCCGGTGCCGGCGACGACACACGCCACTGGGGCCCTCCGTACCTGAAGACGCCCGATGGCGCGGACACAGCCGAGGCCGCCTACTACCTCGCCGCGAACCGCAACAAGCGCTCGGTGACGGTGGATATCGCCACGCCCGAGGGGCAGCGCATCGTGCGCGAGCTGGCTGCGCAAAGCGATGTCGTGCTGGAGAACTACAAGGCAGGCCAGTTGAAGAAATACGGCCTCGACTACGCGTCGCTGCGCGAAGTGAAGCCCGATCTCATCTACTGTTCGGTCACCGGCTTCGGCCAGACCGGGCCCTACGCCTCGCGCGCGGGCTACGACTTCATCGTGCAGGGCATGGGCGGCTTCATGAGCATTACCGGCGAGCGCGACGCGCTGCCGGGCGGCGGCCCGCAAAAGGCGGGCGTCGCGATCGCCGACCTCATGACCGGCATGTATTCGACCATTGCCGTGCTGACGGCGCTCGCGCACCGCGACCGCACGGGCGTGGGCCAATACATCGACATGGCGCTGCTCGACGTGCAGGTGGCGATGCTCGCGAACATGAACTCGAACTACCTGGCGAGCGGCAATCCGCCCGCGCGCTGGGGCAACGCGCATCCGAACATCGTGCCCTATCAGGCGTTCCAGACGAGCGATAGCTGGATCATCCTCGCAGTCGGCAACGACGGGCAGTTCCGCAAGTTCGTCGAGGTGGCGGGCCAGCCCGAGCTTGCCGACGACGAGCGCTTCGCGACCAATCCGGCGCGCGTGCGCCATCGCGACACGCTCGTGCCGATCGTTGCCGATCTGATCCGCGCGCGCACGAAAGCCGACTGGATCAGCGCGCTCGAAGCCGCAGGCGTGCCGTGTGGGCCGATCAACAACCTCGCGGAAGTGTTCGAGAACGAGCAGGTGATCGCGCGCGGGTTGCAGGTGGACGTGCCGCACCCATCGGGCGGCACGGCGCGGCTCGTGGGCAACCCCATCCGCATGAGCGAAACGCCGCCGCGCGTGGCGAGTCATCCGCCCACACTCGGCGAGCATACCGATGCGGTACTGCGCGAAGTGCTTGGCTACGGCGAGGAGCAGGTGGCGGCGCTGCGCAGCAAGGGCGTGGTGTAACGCACGGGCGGCTGCTTAGCCGCCCACTTTCCCCATCGACATCAGCCACTCCAGCCCCTGCGGCCAGTCATCGAGCCTACTTTCCGCATTGATATGCCCGCGCGCGCCGATGTCGATCCAGCGGCTGCCCCACGCCTGCGCGCAGCGCTCCGAGAACGCCACGCCGCCATACGGATCGTCGCTGCTGGCGACTACGACGCTCCCAAACGGCAGCGCCGCCAGCGGAACCGGATCGAAGCCTCGCGCCTCGCGCGGAAATTCGGGACCGTGCGGATCGGGTAGCGCCACCAGCAGCGCGCCAGCCACCTTCGCGCGCGTCGCCGCGCTCGCGTGATGCGCGGCCCAGTGCGCCACGGTCAGGCAGCCAAGGCTGTGAGCGGCGAAGCGCACGCCAGCAGGCGCGCGCTGTACGGCAGCCTCCAGCGCCGCGCACCACGTCTCGCAGTCCGGGTGCATCCAGTCGGGCATCTGCACCCTTGTGAAGCCCGCGTGCGCGGCTTCCCAGCGCGTCTGCCAGTGCCCCGGCCCCGAATCCATATAGCCCGGTAGCACCAGCACCGGCGTTTCGCTCGTCGTCACGTTTTCCCCTCGTTTGTTGTGGTCCGCGCGACGATCCGGCACCGGGACTGGCACGGCGGGTCGCGTCAGGTAGAATGGAAGACACCATCGGGTGCCCAGTTACGCGCTTTTATCCTTTTGACGGGCGCCCTCGAACGACTCCCTTTTCGCATGAATACCGAACGTAAAGACGCCGACCGCACGGAAGCGCCTGCGGCATCCAATTTCATCCGCAACATCATCGACGACGACAACCGCTCGGGCAAGTGGGCGCAGCGTGTGGAAACGCGTTTCCCGCCGGAGCCGAACGGCTATCTGCACATCGGCCACGCGAAGAGCATCTGCCTGAACTTCGGCGTCGCGAAAAGCTACGGCGGCGTGTGCCACCTGCGCTTTGACGACACGAACCCGGAGAAGGAAGACGTCGAGTACGTCAACTCCATCATCGACGCCGTCGAATGGCTCGGCTTCGAGTGGAAGAAAGACGATCAGGAATACCTCTTCTACGCGAGCGACTACTACGACAAGCTCTACGAGTTCGCCGAACTGCTGATCCAGCGCGGCCGCGCGTATGTCGACAGCCAGTCGCCGGAAGAGATGCGCGCGAACCGCGGCTCCGCCACCGAAGCCGGCAAGAACTCGCCGTTCCGCGATCGCTCCGTCGACGAAAACCTCGACCTCTTCCGCCGCATGAAGGCAGGCGAATTCGAGGAAGGCGCACATGTGCTGCGAGCGAAGATCGACATGGCGTCGCCGAACTTCAACATGCGCGATCCGGTGATCTACCGCATCCGCTTCGCGCATCACTACCGAACCGGCGACAAGTGGTGCGTGTACCCGATGTACGACTACACGCACTGCATCTCGGACGCGCTGGAAAACATCACACATTCGCTGTGTACGCTCGAGTTCGAAGACCATCGCCCGCTGTATGACTGGGTGCTGGGCGAACTCGCCGACGCCGGCGTGTTCGCACGCCCGCTGCCGCAACAAATCGAGTTTTCGCGCCTGAACCTCACCTACGCGATCACGAGCAAGCGCAAGCTGCTGCAACTGGTGACCGAAGGCCATGTGGAAGGCTGGGACGACCCGCGCATGCCGACCATCGTCGGCGTGCGCCGCCGCGGCTTCACGCCCGAAGCGATCCAGCTCTTCTGCGAGCGTATCGGCGTGACGAAGGTCGATTCGTGGATCGACATGAGCGTGTTCGAAGGCGCGCTGCGCGACGACCTCGACGACAAGGCGCCGCGCACGGCCGCCGTGCTCGACCCGCTCAAGCTCATCATCGACAACTATCCGGAAGGTCAAAGCGAAGACTGCACGGCACCCGTGCATCCGCACCATCCGGAGCGCGGCTTGCGCACGTTCCCGATCTCGCGCGAGCTGTGGATCGAGCGCGAGGACTTCAACGAAACGCCGCCGAAGGGCTATTTCCGCCTGTTCCCGGGCAACAAGGTGCGTCTGCGCTATGGCTTCGTGATCGAATGCACGGGCGCGGACAAGGACGAGAACGGCAACGTGATCGCCGTGCACTGCAACTACTTCCCGGACAGCAAGTCGGGCACGGAAGGCGCGAACAACTACAAGGTGAAGGGCAACATTCACTGGGTCAGCGCACCGCATGCGTGCCCGGCGGAAGTGCGCCTCTACGATCGCCTGTTCCGCGAAGAGCAGCCCGACGCGGGCGGCCGCGACTTCCTCGAGGCGCTCAATCCGGATTCGAAGCGCGTGGTGCAAGCGTATCTGGAACCTGGCGCACGCGACGCCGCGCCGGAAGACCGCTATCAATTCGAGCGCCATGGCTACTTCGTCGCCGACCGCTACGATTCGAAGCTGGGTGCGCCGGTTTTCAACCGCATCGTCGGTTTGCGCGACAGCTGGGGCAAGTAAGGCTCGCGCCGCGCCTGCCGGCCAACAAAAAGCCCGCACGGATTTGTGAACTGACCCCGGAAAGCTGGACAGTATTTGGCTAGGGCCGAACGGGCTGAGTTCTGTACATCACAGGACTCAGCCCGTTTAACTTCAGCTTGATGCGTTGGTGATTGTAGTAGTGAATGTAGTGTTTGATGCCGGCCTGAAGTGCTTCGATGCTCTCGAAGCGAGTCGGGTAAAAGAACTCGGACTTCAGGGTGCCGAAGAAGCTTTCCATGGCGGCGTTATCGTGGCAGTTGCCCTTGCGCG
>NZ_JAMBPR010000058.1 GCF_024206475.1 Paraburkholderia sp. CNPSo 3274 | reverse complement strand
TGGCGTGCGCCGTGACAAGGCGGCGCTTTTCCAGTGGGTGAAAGCCCCACCCGGCAACCGCTCCAGCCGGAAGCAACCGGAGCAATCGTGGAGGTAACGAAGCGGTTGAAGCCTTCGGTGAAGCGTGTCACGAAATACGGTGACAGCGCGAGTGTGCAGGCCGTAACGCGAGTGAACGCCGAGCAAGCCTCGAAAACGTCGATGCACAGGCCGACCCGAAAGCCATGTCGGGGAAGGCTGATACGGCTGGGTGAACGAGCAGGCAGGACGCCCAGTCGCTGTGCCGGGGTAGTGGCGACAGCATGTACACAAGGAAAGCGTACGCAACACGGGAAGCCCCCTGGCGTGGTCAGGGATGACCAACCGGAGCCCGCGAGGGACAGGCCGGGCGCCTTGGGGTGACGGAGAGGCCCGTATTACCGTTGAAGCCGGTGTAATGCTGGTGGAGGGAAGGGGCCTCAGTTCAAGACAGACGCAATACGTAGTGAGGACGTGGAGATTGGGCAACCTATCAACTCCGATTCGTGTTCAGAAGCTGCAGATGGCGTTACACGCGAAAGCGAAGGCAGAAGCCGGGTATCGCTTCTACGCGCTGTACGACAAGATCTATCGCGAGAATGTGCTGGCGCATGCGTATGCCCAGTGCCGCTCGAACAGGGGCGCACCGGGTGTCGATCGGCAGGACTTCGCGGAGGTCGAGGCGTACGGGGTGCAGAAGTGGCTCGGTGAACTGGCGCTTACGCTCAGGCAGGAGACTTACCGGCCGGACCCTATCAGAAGAGTGTTTATCCCGAAGGCCAATGGCAAGTTGAGGCCACTGGGCATCTCGACCCTGCGGGATCGGGTGTGCATGACAGCAGCGATGCTGGTGCTCGAACCGATCTTCGAAGCGGACCTTCCGCCAGAGCAGTACGCTTACCGGCCGGGGCGAAACGCCCAGCAGGCGGTGATCGAGGTGGAGGAACGGCTGCATCGAGGGCAAACGGACGTTGTTGATGCCGACCTTGCGGACTACTTCGGAAGTATTCCACACGCCGAACTGATGCTGTCGCTTGCGCGACGCATCGTCGATCGGCGCGTGCTGCATCTGATCAGGATGTGGTTGGAGTGCCCCGTGGAAGAAACCGATGACCGAGGCCGGAAGAAACGTACGACGGAGTCCAGAGACAGCAGACGTGGCATTCCGCAAGGTTCACCCATCTCACCACTGCTGGCAAATATTTACATGCGCCGGTTTGTGCTGGCGTGGAAGAAGCTCGGACTTCAGCGCAGTCTTGGCAGTCGCATCGTGACCTACGCGGACGATCTGGTGATCCTGTGCAAGAAAGGGAAGGCTGAGGAAGCCTTGTCACGAATGCGCGAGATCATGGACAAACTGAAGTTGACGGTCAACGAGGAGAAGACACGAATCTGCAAGGTGCCGGAAGGCGAATTCGACTTCCTGGGTTACACGTTTGGGCGGATGTACTCAGCGACGACTGGCCAGGCCCGTATGGGCATGCGCCCGTCGAAGAAGAGTATCCGGCGTATGGTTGAGAAGGTTCATGCGCTGACCGCCGCTTCGATGACGTGGATGGACACCACGGAGCTGATTGGCAAATTGAACCGCTATCCACCCTCGCACCTCTACGGGCACTTTGGTCTCGTTCGTCTACAAGGTCCTTGGCAGTAACTTGCCGTGTACGAAGGCGTGATGTCTTGTCCGAGAGCCGGATGCGGGAGATCTGCATGTCCGGTTCGATGAGCGGGTTGTGGAAACGGGGTTAAGGCAAGGATACTCGGGCACCGCCAGACGAAAGGGGCGGAAACAGACAAACCGAACCTACTGCTACCGCGCCACAACTCGACTCTACCGAAGGCGACACACCGGCAGCGATTAAGTTGAGGCAGTTGATGCTCGCCGCGCTTTGTACGACGAATACCCGAGAATCGCATCCATTTCCCTGACGACATTTGCGACGATCGTCCCGGCCGGCAGCACCTCGCGGATCAACGCCGCCGACTCGCCGGCGATCACGGCCGCCAGGTCGTACTGCCGTGTGGCGCGCGCCTCCATATAGCGCGGATGCTCGACGTGCAACTGCTGCAACAGCTCGCGCTCGCGTCCGGCCCACTTCTCCGAAAACGCGTTGCGTAACACGCGCCCCGTGTACGGTGCTGGCCAGACGTTGTTGCGCGCCATGTCGAACAGGATGCCGCGCACGGTTTCCTCGCCGCCCTTGCATTCGACGATGCGCCGCTTCGCTTCGTCGTCACCGCTCGCTTCTTCGCTCGCGTAGAAGCGCGTGCCCATCAGGATGCCGGACGCGCCAAGCGCGACGGCCGCTGCGAAGCCGCGGCCGTCCGCGATTCCGCCGGCCGCCACCACGGGCACGCGCTCGCCGACGGCGTCGACGACTGCCGGAACGAGCGAGATCGTGCTGCAAGCGATACCATGACCGCCGCCTTCGGCGCCTTGCGCGACGACGATATCGGCGCCGCAATCGACAGCCTCGCGGGCCATCGCCGCCGTTTGAACCTGGCAGATGGCGAGAATGCCGGCAAGCTTCGTCGTCCCGATGTGCGCGCTCGCGTCGCCGAACGAAAACATGATCGCGGCTGGCGCATGCTCGATGGCGACGTCGAGCAGGTGCGGCCGCCGCGACAGGCTCCATGTGATGAAACCCACGCCGACCCGCGCGCCGCAAGCGGCGGCGAACTGCTTGCGCAGCCACGCCTCGTCGCCGTAGCCTCCGCCGATGAGGCCGAATCCGCCCGCCTTCGTCACGGCCGCCGCGAGCTTGCCGTCTGCCACCAGATCCATCGGTGCGAGCAGCACCGGATGGTCCACACCGAGTTGCTTCGCCAGTCGCTCGTATCGCTCGAACATCGCCGTCTCCCGCAGTGATGACCCTTTGATCCCGTGCCCCAGCCTTTGCACCAATACTGGAGCATGATGGGCCGCAGCGGAAATGATTTGTTTTAGTACCGCTCGATCAGGTAGCCCGTATGCCGGGCGGCGCGCACTTTCACGGTATTGCGGCTTTCCTGGCTATCAATCAGGCTGGCCAGAAATTCCCGGCGTCAGCTCTGCATGCGCGCACACGGCCACAATGTCCACCGCTGGAGGTGATGTCATGAAGATGAAAGCGTTCTTGCTCGGTCTCTTGCTTTTTTCGGGCTTGCCCGGCACCGCATCATTTGCTCAATCGTCTCCTCCCCCATCCGAGCAGGCGAGACAAGTCGAAGCGCTAGTCAACAAAGCCGCCGCGTTGATCGACAGTAAAGGTAAGGCAGCTTTTTCCGAGTTCAGAGTAAAGGACTCGGAGTGGTTGCACGGTGACACATATGTGTTCGTATACGACCTTGAGTCGAATGTCTTGTTGAATACGGGCATCCCAGCGCGCGAGGGGACGAAGGTCAGCGGTCAGAAAGATGTCAATGGCAAGTTGTTTCACGACGCCATGATTCAGACGGCCAAGACCAGTGGATCGGGATGGGTCGACTACATGTCCCCGAAACCTGGGCAGACCCAGCCATCGCAGAAATGGACCTACGTGAAGGCCGTGACGATCGATGGAGTTCCTGGTCTGGTGGGTTCGGGATTCTATCCCTGGTAGCCCCTTTGGGTTCAACATGATCTTACCCACGAAGCGTGGACACCTTGAATTTGGCGTTGGTCAATGTTTCAAAGGGCAGAAGAACACCTCCATATATTCGAACAGACTGGCTCGTGCCTGATCGCGGGTTTTGAAGTCGCAGTGTGCTTAGTAGATTGAAGATGGATGCAGAGCACAACAGCTCGTGCCCGGTCGGTGGCATTCAGTGAGGAACAGGAGCGCGCTCCGCGTCGCACATGTACAACATACACTCGCGGGCAACCGTCTATCCTGAAACGAAGAGGTCTGCGAATGATTTGCATCCACTGGCAGTAACGGAGTCGAAAGAAAAATCTTCGAAATACTCGTTGACTCGGCTCGCGCGTCGTCACTAGAATTCGCCTGTTTCCACGAAAGGGGCATATGCCTTGGACAGTTGCAGTAGTCGACCTTCGAACAGTTTTTCTGCCTGACCGGCACGACGCCCGCCTGGATTCTTCCCTAGCCGCCGTCCTGCCAGCAGGCAGACGGTGCGCGCCGCAGTAGCTTCCACAGTATTTCCCCCGCGCATCTTTTCGATTGTCCGCCGTCATTGACGCGTGCGTTGTATCGCGCATGCGTCCAGATGGCCCGGCGCGTCGAGCCTTTGGCTCGTGGCGCCGCATGATCACGCCGATTTCGCGCACCGAATGTCGCGCGGAGCCGGCGTGCGGTTACCCACGTCCATTCGACGTGAATCGGACGCAAACGACAGAGGAGTTCACGATGCCCGACCCTGAGCCTTGTTCCTGTACGACTCGCTGTGCGTTCTCGCTGAACGCCGCTTTCTCCGCCTGACATCCTGGCCGCACACGTTCCTCCCACACGCTCGAGCACTTCGGTCCGTGTGAACTGAAACGAAAGGCCCGGTCGAAGGCGCCACGTTTCAAGCTATTGGAGGAATCACCATGCACTTCGCACTCCTCGTTTCGCAACTCCCGCGCGTCGAAGATGCTCGCAGGCACTACAACGACATGCTGGCGCTCGACGGCCGTTCGTACCTATCGGCCCGCGTGGTCGCCGCCGTCCGGGCGGCGCTCAGGAAGCTCGCTTACTAACACTGCCTGGCGTGGCCGCCTGCCTGCACATTCGATCAGACACAGGCTCGAACACCGGCATAGGGCAGGGCAGGGCCACGCTTTTCAGCAACGATTTAGAGCGTTACCGATAAGGAATAACTTCAAATGTCCACTACACCTGCAAACATCGCGCCGCGCCGTGCCGCTGTGCTCGACGACGCGCACGTCGGCGATATCAAGGGCGCCTTCGGCACGATCGCCCACCACGACACCGCTCCGCGCAGCAACTGGATGGCGCGTCTGCGCACGCTGCTGGCCATCCTTGGCCCCGGCCTCATCGTCATGGTCGGCGATAACGACGCCGGCGCGTTCGGTACCTATACGCAAGCCGGCCAGAACTACGGCACGTCGCTGCTCTGGACGCTCGCCCTCCTGATCCCCGTTCTCTACGTCAATCAGGAAATGGTCCTGCGCCTGGGCGCCGTGACCGGCGTTGGTCACGCACGCCTTATCTTCGAACGCTTCGGCAAGTTCTGGGGCGCCTTCAGCGTCATTGACCTCTTTCTGCTCAACGCCCTCACGATCGTCACCGAGTTCATCGGCATTACGTTTGCACTCGACTTCCTCGGTGTCTCGAAGGTTCTCGGCGTCTGCATCGCCGCAGTCCTGACGATGGCCGCGGTCAGTACCGGTGATTTCCGGCGCTTCGAACGCTTCGCGATCGTGCTGTGCCTGTTGAGCCTTTTGCTGATCCCGGTACTCGTGTCGATCCACCCGCCTGTCGGCGTCATCGCGCGCGACTTCTTCGTGCCGACCTGGCCGAAGAATTCCAGGCTCTCCGATGTGATGCTGCTCGTCATCGGCATCGTCGGCACGACCGTCGCACCGTGGCAGCTGTTCTTCCAGCAAAGCTATGTGATCGACAAGCGCATTACGCCGCGCTTCATGAAGTACGAAAAGGCTGACCTCTGGATCGGCATCGCGTTCGTGATCATCGGCGCTGTGGCGATGATGGCCTTCACGGCCGCGCTCTTTGACAGCAAGCCCGAGTTCGGCAACTTCACCGATGCGGGTGGCGTGATTGCGGGTCTGCACAAATACGTCGGCCAGACCTCGGCCACGATCTTCGCCGTCGCGCTCCTCGACGCGTCGATCATCGGCGCTGCCGCTGTTTCGCTCTCGACCGCCTACGCGATCGGCGATGTGTTCAAGGTCAAACACTCACTGCATCGCAGCGTGCTCGACGCGAAGGGCTTCTATCTCGTCTACTTCGGCATTATTGCGCTCGCTGCCGCCCTCGTGCTGATGCCGGGCAGCCCGCTTGGCCTCCTGACCGAAGCCGTGCAGACGCTCGCGGGCGTGCTGCTCCCGAGCGCAACTGTGTTCCTGCTGCTGTTGTGCAATGACAAGGCTGTCCTCGGCCCGTGGGTGAACTCGAAGAAGCTGAACATTTTCACGGGCGCCGTGATAGCTGTCCTTGTCGTTCTCTCGATCATCCTGACGGCGGCCACCGTGTATCCGGATATCAGCGGTGCAGCGATTCTCAAGATTCTCGTGGGCGGATGCGGGCTGGCCGCGGCCGTGTACGCCGCGGTGGAACTCTCGCGCAAATCGCGCGGCAGGGCTGTCACCGATGATGCGTTGCCGCTCAACAAGCCTGCCCTCAAGGCGTTGCGCAACACGTGGCGCATGTCGCCGCTCGAAGACCTGCCGGCGCCGCAGCACCTGAAGCTGTCGACACGCGTGTGGATGGGCGTGCTGCGCACCTACCTCGTCGTCGCAGTGGGTCTCGTCATCGTGAAGGTCGTGCAGATGGCCATTCACTAAACAGGATCGGGCAGGCACACGTCTGCCCCGTTTTACGAACGCGCGGTGCGCGAATATGCGCGCAAGCGCAGGCAGCCTGTTCGCAACGGCATGCATGGCGTGACTGGCCGCCCAGCCGGGTAAGGGTGGACGCTCGTCATTGCGCGAGGGCGACGGACATGCCCGCGCTACATCGCGAGGTAAGGCTTCACGCAAGCCCGAATGTTTTCCTCAAGCTTGAATCGACGGGGCCGGAGGGCATGAAGCGCCGCAATTTGCTCAACAGAGAGGCCTCACCCGCCGGGGTACGACGCATGCGCCAGCTCCCAAGCGCTGCTTCGACAATTGTGTTTGCCACGCTACCGGGCTCGGGGGCACCTTTGACACTGTTCACGACTGCGCTCGATGCAAGGGCACGCTCGCGGTCATAGTCGGCGATTTTCAAACCCGCCTGGGGCGCATTGACGTCGAGCCTGGTCCTGGTAAAAGTCGGTTCGACCAGCGTTGCGCGTATGCCGAACTGGCGCACCTCATGGTCCAGGGTTTCAGTCAGCCCTTCGACCGCATGCTTGGACGCCGAATAGAGGCCCATGTAGGGGGCGGGCAAGAAGCCAAGCACCGAACTGACATTGACGATCCTTCCGCCACGTTGCTCTCGCATGTGAGGGAGTACTGCCTGTGTCGTGCGCAGGATGCCGAATACATTGGTGTCGAACAGGGCCGCAGCTTCGGCAGTCGAAGTTTCCTCCACTGCGCCAATCATGCTCGTTCCTGCATTGTTGACGAGCACGTCGATTCGCCTGGCACGATCGATGATGGACTGGATTCCTGATTGAACCGAAGCATCGTTTCGAACGTCCATCTCGACCAGCTCGACGCCGGACAATGACGCTGTTTTCGCAATGCTGCGCACGGTGCCAAATACGCGGCAACCCCGGCTGGCAAACTTCTCGGCGGTGGCGCGTCCGATACCCGATGACACCCCGGTCACAACGACAACGGTGGATTTCGACATGAACAGCTCCCTTCAGGTGAAGTTGATGATGTTTTAACTGCGCGCGTCGAGCGCGTCCTGCAGCGTTTGCCCGGAAGGCTGCGCCTGCCCATGCCGATCTTTGCGCAAGCCAGCGGTACTATCGGGCCTGATCTTGAACCAGATGGAATACATGGCCGGCAGGAACACCAGCGTGAGAATCGTCCCGGCGAACGTACCGCCGATGAGCGTGTAGGCGAGTGTTCCCCAGAACACCGAATGGGTCAGCGGGATGAAGGCGAGGATCGCCGCCATGGCCGTCAGGATCACGGGGCGGGCGCGCTGCACGGTGGCCTCGACGATCGCGCGGAATGGGGCCAGCCCCGCCCGCTGGTTCTGGTGGATCTGCCCGATCAGAATCAGCGTGTTGCGCATCAGGATGCCCGACAGCGCAATGAGGCCGACCAGCGCATTGATGCCGAACGGCTGCCGGAACAGGATCAGCGTCGGCACCACGCCGATCAAGCCGAGCGGGCTGGTCATGAACACCATCACCATCGCGGAAATCGAGCGGACCTGGAGAATGATGATGACCAGCGTGATCGCCAGCATGATCGGGAACAGCGGCAACATGGCGGTCGTCGCCTTGGCCGATTCCTCGATGGAGCCCGCCTGCTCGATGCGATAGCCGCTGGGCAGCTTCGCGATGATCGGCTGGAGCTGGCTGGTAATCGCCGTTGATACGTCCGGCGGCTGCAGGTTGTCGGCAATGTCGCCGCGCACTGTGATAGTCGGCACGCGGTCGCGCCAGCGCATGATCGGTTCCTCCATGCGCACGTCGACCGTGCCCACCTGCGATAGCGGGATGCGTTGCCCGTTGGCGCCAGCCAGCGTAAAGTCCCCGAGCCTGGCGGGGTCGAGCCGAACGTCGCCGGCCGAACGCGCCATGACCTGCACGGTTCGAATATCCTCACGCACGGCGGTGACAGGCACGCCGGTGAGCAGGAATTGCAACTGCTGCGCCACCGCGCTGGACGTGAGCCCCACCGCCTGCAGACGGTCCTGCTGCAACGTGAAGTGCAGCGTGGGCGCGCGCGTGCCCCAATCGGTGTTGACCGTGCGCATCATCGGACTGCTTTCCATCACCTGCTGAACTTTAGCCGCGATGCCGCGAAGCGTGTCCGGGTCCGGGCCGGTGACCCGGTAGGCAACCGGGAACGGCGAATAGGGGCCGAAAACGAGTTGAGTGACGCGCACGCGCGCTTCGGGGGCGAGACCGTTGGCGATCGCCTGACGCAGTCGCTCCTTCAACGCATCGCGCTCGTCCTGGCTGTCCGTGCGCGCCACGATCTTGGCAAACGACGGGTCGGGCAATTCCGGTCCCATGGCCAGGTAAAAGCGGGGCGCACCCTGTCCGATGTAGGCGGTGACGATCCTGGCTTCCTTCTGCTTTGCGAGCCAGGCTTCCACCTTCGCCGCGGCGGCGCTGGTTTGGGAGATGGACGTGCCATAGGGCATCTGCACCTCGACCAGCACTTCGGGGCGGTCGGAGATCGGGAAGAACTGTTTCTTGACCACGCCCATACCGAGGATGGCCAGGGCGAAGAGGCCAACGACCGAACTGGCGACCAGCCATTTGCGCGCGATGACGCGCGTGAGCAGCTGACGGAAGCGGTTGTAGCGCGGCGTGTCGTAAATCGCGTCGTGACCCCCTTCGACCTTTTTGAAGTCGTGCAGCATCTTCACGCCGAGGTAGGGCGTGAAGACCACGGCGACGACCCAGGATGCGATCAGGGCAATGCCGACGATCCAGAACATGTTGCTGGTGTACTCGCCCGCGGTGGACCGGGCGAAGCCGTTGGGCATGAAGCCGACCGCAGTCACCAGCGTGCCCGAGAGCATGGGGGCGGCAGTATGGCTCCAGGCATAGGCAGAGGCGGCCACACGGCTGTAGCCTTCCTCCATCTTCACCACCATCATTTCGATGGCGATAATCGCGTCGTCCACCAGCAGGCCGAGCGCGAGGATCAGGGATCCGAGGGTAATGCGGTCGAAGTTCTTGCCTGTCGCGGCCATCACCACGAACACGATGGCCAGCGTCAACGGCACTGCGGCGGCAACCACCAGGCCCGCGCGCCAGCCCATGCTCACGAAACTCACGAGCATGACCACCAGTAGCGCGGCGAAAAACTTGAGCATGAACTCGTCGACCGCCGAATGAATGTTGACGGCCTGATCCGTGACCTTGGTCAGGCTCATTCCCAGCGGCAGCCCGGCGTTAATTGCGCCGACCTCGCTGTCCAGCGCCTTGCCGAGATCGAGCCCGTTCCAGCCGTCGCGCATGACGATGCCCAGCAGCAGTGCCGGCTCGCCGTTGTTGCGGATCATGAACGTCGCCGGATCTTCATAACCACGCGTGACGGTGGCAATGTCCGACAGCTTCAGTGTGCGACCTTGTGCCACGACTGGCGTGTCGCGGATCTTCTGCAGGTTGTCGAAGGCACCGTCCAGGCGAATGAACATCTCCGGACCTTTCGTCTCCACGGAGCCGGCCGGCGTCAGGGCGTTCTGGCCATTGAGCGCGGCGAATACGTCCTGCGGGCTGACGCCCAGCGTTGCCAGCCGGTCATGTGAGAGCTCGACGTAGATTCTTTCCGACTGCTCGCCGATGATGTCGACCTTCTTCACGCCCGGCACATGCAGCAGCCGTTGGCGCAGCGTCTCCGCATCGCGCACCAGCAGGCGCTGCGGCTCACCCCTCGCTTTCAGTGCGAAAAGAGCAAACGTGACGTCCGCGTATTCATCATTGACCATCGGCCCGATCACGCCAGCCGGAAGGTTGGCTGTCTCGTCGCTGATTTTTTTCCGGGCCTGGTAAAACTGCTCCTGCACGTCCGACGGCGGTGTGCTGTCGAGCAGGGTCAAGGTCGTAAAGGCCAGCCCGGGTCGCGTATAGGTCTCGGTCCGGTCGTACCAGCGCAGCTCCTGCATGCGCTTTTCGATTTTCTCCGCGACCTGATCGTGCATCTCCTGCGCGGTGGCGCCGGGCCACGCGGTGACGATGGTCATCACCTTGATTGTGAACGCCGGGTCTTCGGCGCGACCCAGCTTGAAGAACGAAACGAGCCCGGCCAGCGAGATCAGACAGATCAGGAAGAGGGTGATGGAGCGCTCGCGCACGGCAAGCGCCGACAGGTTGAAACGGCCTTCGCTCACGGACGGGCTCCCTCGGCCGTCATGGCCACGGCCTGACTTGTCACCCGGACCTGCTCGCCTTCGCGCAGCAACTGCGCGCCAAGCGCGACGATCCGGTCGCCTTGCCTGATATCACCGGACACGCGGGCGCTGTCGTCGTCCAGATGTTCGACGGTAACCGGCCGCCAGAAAACCTTTGCCGGCTCGCCGTCGATGATCCATACCCCGGGCCCCTTTCCGGCGTCCAGCAGCGCGCCGATCGGCACCTGCAAATTGCCTTGCACCGCAGAACGCGCGTCCGGAATCTGGACCGTCACCGTGGCGCCCAGCGGGGCATCGGCCAGCGCTCCCTGCAGCACATACCGCGCTTCGAAGGTCCGGGTACGAGGCTCCGCCGTATCCGAGAGCTGGCGCAGCGTGGCCGGCACGCTGACGCCGCCGTTGCCGAACAGCGTGGCCTCGGCGACCGAACCGATGGCGGGCCGCAGGGTTTCGGGTAGCTGGATGACAGCCTCGCGCCGCCCGGCGTGGGCCAGGCGCACCACGGGTTGTCCGGCGCTGACGACCTGACCCGGTTCGGCCAACGTTTCCATCACGACACCATCCCCGTCCGCAACCAGCTCGGCATAGCCGGTCGCATTGCGCGCAACGTCGGCGTCCGCCTTGGCCGCACTGAGCTGCGCGCTGGCGGCATCGGCGGCCGCCTTCGCCTGGTCGTAGGCCGAAGCCGAGATCGCACCCGTGCCGCGCAGGTCGCGGTAGCGCTCCTCATCCTGCGCGGTCTGCAGCGCCCGTGCTCGCGCTGCGGTGACCGCGTCCTGCCGGGCTTGCGCGGCAAGCCTCAGATCGACGGGATCGATGCGCATCAGTGGCTGGCCACGTTTGACGGTTTGCCCGGCATCCACCAGCCGCTCCAGCACCTTGCCGGAGACGCGAAATCCCAGGTCGCTTTGCACGCGTGCGGCGACGGTTCCGCTAAACGAACGGGACGCGGGGATCGCCGCCTGGGCGATGGCGGTGCGCACCAGGGGCGTCTCGGTGCGCGGATCGGACGGTGCTTTTCCGTCGCAGGCGGCTAGCGCAAGTGGCAGTGCACAGACGACTGCAGAGGTAGCGAGGCGACGCTGGAGCATGAAAGTCCCATTGATGGAGGAATCGGGGCTTTCATTGTGGTTCAAGTGACCAATTTAGTCAATGGTCACAAACAAAATTCCCGTCAAGGGGACAGACTGCGGAGCACGAGGCTGGACAATTGCGCAGGCGCGACCTTCGTGTAATCGAAGCTGTACTGCAGGAGCATCGGGTTGAGGTAGGGGCGCATTACCAGATAGATCGCCATCGCGGTCTCATCAAGCGGTGTTTTGCGCTCGAAGTCCCCGCTCTGCCGACCCTCCTGCAGGATGTCCTGAAGCAGTTTCTGGACGCGCGCTTCATACGAAAGCACGGCCTGCCAATTCTCCGTGGCCGCAGATGCTGCAATCTCGTAGAGCTTGCGGTCCTGGAAAAACAGACGGAGGCTCGCCTCGGTGAAGACGCTGAACATTCGCCGCAACTTCTCCGGCGGCAGATCGGTCTGGGCGACGGCCGCCCTGACCTCGGTTTCGATCTCGTGCAGGCAGTTCGCGCAAATCATCTCGCCAATGGCCTGCTTGGACTCGAAGAACTTGTAGATGTAGGCCTTGGAGAACCCGATCGCCCTGGCGAGATCGGAGACCGTCGTTTTCTCGTAGCCATACCGGCTGAAGTGCTCGGTGGCGGCGACAACAATCTGATCTCGTATCTCGTGGTCAGCGGGGCCGCGAGTCGTGATGGGAGGAGTGGTGGCTTTTTTCATGGGGATAGCATACAGCAATAGACAACTAGTGACCATTTGGTATTATGGTCACAACAGTAACCCTGCGCAGACGGTCATGCTACCCAATCACATCCTTGCCGCGATCATTGTTGCCAGCTTCTCGACAGCCTGCGCAGTGGGCCCTGATTATGTCCGGCCCAATGTAGCCATGCCCGGGCAGTTCCAGGGCCAGGACGCAGTGGATCACCGGCACGCGGTGGCCAGTGCTGACCTGGTCACGTGGTGGATGGGTTTCGGTGATCCGCAACTCACACGATTCGTCACGCTCGCGCTGGAACAGAACCTGGACCTCGCGCAGGCCGCCGCGCGCGTCTCGCAGGCGCGCGCAGGACTCGGGGCAGCGAATGCCGCGCTGCTGCCTTCAGGCAATGTCAGCGGCCAGGCGGCGCGAGTCTACCAATCTGTCGAAACGCCCCTGGGGCGGGTCCTGAATTCGACGCCCGGATTCGACCGCTACGGCAACGACTACGAGGCCAATTTCAGCGCGAGCTGGGAAGTGGATGTGTTCGGTGGCCTGCGTCGCGGGCGGGAAGCGGCACTTGCCGAGTATCAGGCTTCGGAAGCCGGCGCTGTGGCCACGCGCCTGGCTGTGGCGGCACAGACCGCCGATATTTACATCACGATTCGTGGATTGCAGGCCCGTCTGAAGGTTGCCCGGCAGCAGGTGCAGACGCAACAGGATCTGCTCTCGACCATCAAACTTCTGTATGGAAAAGGACTGGCGGCCGATCTCCAGGTGAGCCAGGCTGAGGGTGCGCTGGCGCAGGTACAGGCATCCGTCCCTGTCCTGGAGACGACACTGGATGCGGCCATGAACGCACTGGATGTGATGCTGGGCTCACAGCCCGGCACGCATCAAGCCGAGCTGGTCGATACTGGCGACATCCCGGCCGCCCCGCGGATCGCGGGCACGGGAACGCCGGGAGAGTTGCTCAGGCGCCGCCCCGACCTGATCGTGGCCGAGCGTCGCCTCGCTGCGTCGAACGCGCGCATCGGGGTGGCCATCTCCGAGTATTATCCGAAATTCTCCCTGAGTGGACTGATCGGGAGCGCAACATCAATGGCCGCGGGCAATCTGTTCACTGGCGGCGCCAGTCAGGCGGCCGGGGTGCTGGGACTGCGCTGGCGTCTGTTCGATTTCGGCCGCATTAATGCACAGATCGCGCAGGCCAGGGGCCAGGACGCCGAAATGTTGGCCGCGTATCGGCTTGCCGCATTACATGCAACGGAAGATGTGGAAAACGCCTTTTCAGCACTCGTCAAGCGGGAAGAAGAGGCCGCAGTGCTCAATCAGGGAGTGAATTCACTCGGCCGGGCGCGAGCCGCCTCGTTTGCGGCATATCAAAAAGGTGTCGTCAGCCTGATTGAAGTCCTGCAGGCCGACGAAAACTTGCTGCGCGCATCCGATGATCGGGTGCAGGCGCAAACGGAATCGGCAAAGGCAGCGGTTGCTGCCTTCGAGGCACTTGGTGGTGGTTGGCAGCCCAGCGATCCTGAGGCCGTGGCAAGCCGTTAGAAACTGCGGTTTGACACGTTCATTCGTTCGCCGCCACTGCGCGCGCTGACAGTGTTTCGACAGGCGCAAACTGCTGGTTTCCTTCACCAAGGCGAGCGGCGGTTCGAGGCCAGCTACAGCCGATCCCATCGGGCACCAGACGGCCAACAAGGGCACGCCTGCACATTTTCCCAAGCTGGAGTTCGCCTATATCGGGTGACGACCTCACTTGACTCGATGCTGAAGCTCGGCTGCGGCGGCGACGAGAACCGGTTGTCCCCTTAGTCGTTCGCTTGACCTCGTGCATCACGTCGAATCGCTTGAGGCGGTTGACCGAACGCCCGCAGAAACGCACGACGCATTCTGTCCGGATCAGCAAAACCGGTCTCGCGTGCAACGACGTCAATAGGCAACCGGCCTTGCTCAACCATGAGACGCGCTGCTTCTAGCCGCAAATTTTCTACAGCCTTCGCGGGCGATTGCCCCGTCTCTTCCCGGAACGCTCGAGTGAACTGTCGCACGCTCAAATTAGCGGCTTCAGCGAGTCTGTCCACCGTCAACTGAGTGTGCAAATTACTTTTTGCGAATACCAGCGCGGTCTGGATTCGATCACTTTTGGCATCGAGATCCAGCAGCGTCGAATGTTGTAGCTGTCCACCGGCACGCCGGTGAAACATGACCATCCGCTTGGCGATGGTGCGCGCCACCTTGACACCGAGGTCCCGTTCTACCATGGATATCGCAAGGTCGGTCCCCGCTGTCATGCCCGCAGATGTCCATACGGGACCATCGACGATAAAGATACGATCTTCTTCGACGTTGATTCTCGGGTAGCCAGTCTGCAATGCGCGTGCGTGCGCCCAGTGGGTCGTGGCGCGCCGATCGTCAAGAACGCCGGCTTCCGCAAGGAAGAATGCTCCTGTGCACATTGAGGCCACACGGCGAGTGGTCTTCACCGCTCTCTTCAAATAATCGACCAGTGCCGGACTTGGCTCGTACACACCGTCGATAACGCCGCCAATGATCACCGTATCAAAGCTACCCTCATCGAAACGGTCTGTCATGACGGAGTACCCGAGGGAACTTTGGACTGGGCCACCGCTTTCGGATATCAAGCGTATTTCGTAGTGCGGTTCTTTCGTCAGCCGGTTCGCCATTTCAAACACCGTCAGGCCACCGAAGATCATCACCTGGAAGTTTGGAACGACGATATAGCCGATACGTAGCATGACAAGTCCTTTGGACGGCGATCCTGGCGTGATGCACGTCCCTGCGCAAGTATGGCCGGAATTGTCGGATATATGACGCGCCGGACCGTTTCCCGGCTTCTACTATGAGCGGGTTCCCGAGCCAACGCATGACTATTCGAGACTGCTCTATGGATAGCAATATCACCGCACCTGCATGTGCTTTAACACCGCCACCCTCCATTGCTCGCCGCACGTTCCTCGCCAGTGGGACTGCGTTGGGCGCGAGTTGGCTACTGGATCGCAAGGCGCAGGCGCAAAGTCCCCCAACCGGCGGAGGTCATCCGTTGAAGGAGTATGACATCAGCACCAACGGCATCTCCTTGCACGTAACCGAGCAAGGGGACGGACCAGCCGTTCTTTTTGTCCACGGATTTCCGGATACGTCTTATACGTGGCGCCGACAGATGGAAGCGGTATCGGCAGCCGGATACCGGGCAATTGCTCCGGACATGCGCGGCTATGGGCGCAGCTCGGCTCCCGCGGACGCCACGTTATACACGCCGCTGCACACGACAGGCGACCTGATTGGGCTGCTCGACGCGCTGAATATCTCCAGTGCAATCCTGGTGGGCCATGACTGGGGGGCGACCCATGCATGGAATGCCGCGCTGCTGCGTCCTGATCGATTTGCAGCCGTGTTTTGCCTGAGCGTGCCCTATGTTCCGCGCGGGGATGTCAGCGTGTTTGAGCGCATGCGGAAAGCGGGCCATCAAAACGACTTCTATATGTTCGAACAGATCCGTCCCGACGCCGATCAGATTTGGGCTGACGCCGCAGTGACCATTCCCGCAATTCTGTATTGGGCCTCAGCTTCTGCTCCGTCCGACAAGCGTTGGAGTCCAATGGATCCTGCCCGAAGCCTCCACCGCGCGGCCCCCACACCGATACCGTCGTGGGCGCAGCCTGATTATGTCGCTTACAACATCGCAGAGTTTCAGCGCACCGGCTTCCATGGTGCCCTGAACTACTACCGCGCCGCCGAGCCGTATTTCTATTTGTCCGCTCCGTGGAAGGGCGCCAGGATCAATCAACCCTCATTTTTCATCTGGGGGAAAGCGGATGGATTGCAGGAGCTTTATCCGCTTACGGCGAACCAGATGCGTGCCGGTCTTCCCGGTCTCGTCGGAAGCCTTGATCTCGACAATGTGGGCCATTGGGTACAACACGAAACCACGGACGTGGTCAATGACCAGCTCGTCAAGTTTCTACGCACCGTAAGCCCCACGTGACTTCAACCTACGCTCTTGCTGCGGACATGTGCCGTGGCGTAGGGTCGGGTAGACCTACGGTCCTTCAGATGATCACAGCGGCGGAAACGACCTTCAATTGAAATGGAATCGACGATGGCGACATCTAAAGGCCCTGGGTACAAGTTGAACAATGGAATCGAGATGCCTGGCTTCGGACTAGGGGTGTTTCGCAGTGGTCCGGAAGAAACCGTTGCTGCCGTGCAGTCGGCAGTCGCTAACGGATACCGGCTGATCGATACGGCTGCGGCCTACATGAACGAGCAGCAGGTGGGAGAGGGCATTCGTGCTTCTGGCGTCATTCGCGAAGACATTTTCGTTACGACCAAGGTGTGGATCACGGATTATGGTTACGATCAGACGCTCCATGCCTTCGACAGAAGTCTGCGCAAGCTCGGACTCGATTATCTGGATCTGTATCTGACTCATTGGCCTGTCCCTTCCGCCTTTGACGACACTGTCGCTTCCTACAGAGCCGCGATGAAGCTTCTGGCGGAGGGGCGCGTCCGGGCGATCGGGGTGTGCAACTTCGGCTCCGCTCACCTGCGCAATCTCATTGAGCAAACCGGACATATCCCGGATGTGAATCAGATAGAAGTGCACTCGTTCTTCATTCAAAGTGAGCTTCGCGAAGCTGACGAAAAGCTGGGGATCGTTACGCAGGCGTGGTCTCCCATAGGCGGTATCAAGCGTGACGGGGAGAAAGCCAAGGCGTCGGGGAAGGTGCACGATCCGCTCTCCCATCCGGGCGTGCTTCAACTCGCCACGAAATACGGCAAGAGTCCCGCGCAGATCATCCTGCGCTGGCAGATCCAGCTAGGCACCTGTCCGATTCCGAAATCCGTGCGTCCGGAACGAATCGCCGAGAACATCGATATTTTCGACTTCGCGCTCGCGGCTGACGAGTTCCAGGCAATCAGCGCGCTCGACACCGGAGAACGTGGCGGGCCGGACCCGGAACGTGTAAGTCCTCAAACCTTTCCGCTGACCATCCATGACTGAACTGAGCGCGCGCACCCCATCGCCCAGCGAAAGCTTCCAGCTCCTGTCACCCAGTTCAAAGGCGACATACAGCGATCCGGTGATGGTTGTATCTTGCCCGTGAGGGGCTGTGCGAGGCGCATTCATTTGCGTACTCCTCTCGGAAAACGGGTGTCGGAATCCTCGTTTTACTCCAGGAGGCTTACTTCCGCGGCCCCTCCATAGTATCTACTACCGTTTTTACCTGCCCCACTTTGAACAGACGGTGAGCGACTTCGAGGCAGACATTCCAGCGGCGCTCGCGTCGCTCTATCGGCCAGGAAATCCTGCGTCCGCAGGCATGATCTCTCCGTCGGCTTTGATCACGCATAACGGAGGCCGCTATGGCTCGGCTCATCGCGCCCCGGCCACGTCCCCTGACCCGACGATGTGGCCACCTGCTGACTTCGATGCTTTGGTCGAGTCGTTTCGCGGCAGTGGATTCCGCCCAGCCAATGCGTGGTACCTGAACGACGCGGTCAATATCGCGTACGCCTCGGCTGCACCTGACAACGGCCGTCTGCGCCAGTCCGTGCTGTTCGTGAACGGCGATTGGGATGCGATCTGCGACATTAACCGCGGCCGCCTCGGAGAACCGATGCACGCCAGTTGCGATGACCTTTCCGTCGCGAACCTTCCCGCTCGCCATTGGCTTCCACTCGAGCGCAAGATCGAGCTTGTCCAGTCGATCCGTTCGTGGCTCGAGGCGAAAGGGCTATAGGTCCGAGCCGTCGAGGATCTGCGTGAAGCCTGCCCTTTGGGAGATCACTGATCGGATAATCTTTGTAGCCGGCGCGACAGGCGATACCGGCGGAGCCGCGACAGATGCGCTTCTGCATGCAGGTGAGCGGGTTCGGACACTGGCCCGTAAGGAGGACGACCGGTCCGAGCGGCTGAAGGCGCGGGGTGTCGAGGTGGTCGTTGGAGACCTTTCTGATATCGACGACGTCTGCGGCGCGCTTGAAGGAATCTATTCAGCCTATTTTGTGTTTCCTATCGAGTCAGGCGGCGTCTCGGCCACCGCCTACTTTGCGCAGGCTGCGCGCGAGACGGGGATCAGCGCAATCGTCAACATGTCACAGATTTCCGCGCGCCGCGAGGCGAAGAGCCATGCCGCACGCGATCACTGGATTTCTGAGAGGATCTTTGACTGGTCCGGCACGCCGGTCAAACACCTTCGCCCTACCTTCTTCGCGCAATGGCTGACCTATCCCGGACAGGTGGCAAGCATCAGGAATGATGGCGTGCTGCAACTTCCTTTCGGTGAGGGGCGACATGCGCCTATTGCGGCGGAAGACCAGGGCCGCGTGATTGCCGCCATCCTCAGAGACCCCGTCCCACATGCCGGGCAAGTTTATCCATTGTATGGCCCGGTAGAGATGAACCACCATGAGATTGCCGCGGAGATGAGCAGAGCGTTAGGGCGCGAAGTGACATATCGGCCGATCGATCTGGAACTGTTCAAGAAGCGCCTGGACAGCGACGCAAAGTTCAGCGACACGTTTTCCCAGCATCTGATGTCTGTCGCGGTCGATTACCAGAAGGGCGTGTTTGCAGGCACGAATACGGTTGTAGAGGACCTCACTGGAGCGCCACCTATGACAGTCGAGGCTTTCATTCGACGGCACGCCACTTTGTTTACCTAACTGGAAAGGGTTTTGTCGCGTTAAGGAAGACGAGTCAAACAAATGTCGATATGGTGAGGAATACTTATACGACCAACGAGTAGAACTGCTGGGCGACGGTTTGCGCGATGCCACGGTCTTTCATCTGGCCTTTGACGATCATGTGCATGAACTCGATGCCGCCGATAATGATGCGCGCACAACGAAAGCTCTTGAAGCCCAGCATCGGCCGGGTACGACGCTTGATGGCACGGTGATCCTGTTCGACACCGTTGTTCAGGTACTTCTTCTGGCGGATCCTGATCGGCGTCTCACGCTCAGTGGATACGCAACGTAGCAGCGCACGCAGAGAAGGATTACATCAAGCGGATAGTGCAGGCGCTTGAGCACCTTCGCCACAGCCGGACCATTAATGCGACAAAGTTGCCGCTTTAGTGTTTGTCTCCGTCCGCACTTCATCCCTGTCGCGCTGCTGGGTGCGTTCGCTCAGGTAGCGGGGCCATGACACCGGGGTTACACTGCGACATAGCAGGCCTTAGCAACAGGAGGACGCCATGATTGAGCTCGGCCCGGAAAGCACGTTCCGGGGATTGCCTCTGACTGCTGAGCAGGATGCGGAAGTGAGGCACTACATCAAGGTGCAAATGCAGCGTCACCTTCCATGGGACACGCCAGAGCTGGACGCGATGCTCAAGGAGATGATCCGGCCCCCCGAGGTCACCGACGGGGGGCCTGAAGTCGAGGCAGACGAAGCGAGGGCGGCCGCCGAGCGCGCGAGCGCGTCCATCGACGACGCGCTGGAACCCGATGAGGCGAGCGAGGAATGGCATGCGGCCATCGAATCGGAAAACATGAAGCACCCCAGGGAATGAACCGGCGGCAGCCATGCTGCCAGACTCCCAGGTTCCCGCGAGCGCGGCCACGCCGCGGCGCCCGCGAAGATGACCTTGAGCGCATCGTGGAGGTCGAGCGCGACGGGTCCCGCCGCAGGCCCCTGGGCGGCAGGACGGACGGTAGCCCTTCGGGCGGGCGTGGGGCTCAGGCCGGAGCGAGGCGGTAGCGGCGCCGCGCCTGCAACAGCCACCGGATACCGCCGCGGTGCGCCTTCTTGCGCTTGTCCAGGGTGTCGAGCCCCCGCCGGTCCTCGTGGCCGGCGCCCACCCGCCGGAAGGAGTCCCCATGCGGCCACCGGCGACTTCCGGGATGCGTTCACGGATGCTGGCATCGAGGCGCTCAATGAACTGGTTGCTGAAGCGAAGCGGCAGTCTGCGGGATGGGCAGCGCGGGTAGATAGATGCGGATCAGGACGGCGCGCACGCCCTGGCAGACCAGGGCGTCATTGCAGTCCCCACGATCGGGTAATCGTCCAATCATCAGGGCTGGTCAATGCCCCTGTGCATCGGGCAAATCGGGCCGGAGTTCCGGATCAATACTAAAGATGGCAACGATGCATGGGGGTACCTGGACAGAAATGGCGGTAGGGTGTTCGGGTAGTCGGAGATGTTCGCTGATTGACGGACGCTCGCTTCTGAAGTGGCGCTGCAACAGACACGGCGCACCGTCTCAGCCGGAGACGATAGATGAGTCGCGCCGCGCGGAGCACTCGCTACGCCTCTGCGGTGGCAGAGCCTGGAAAACCCGGGACGGGCCACGTGGCTAACCAGCGCATCAAGCAAGGGATGGCACGTGGTTTGCCTCGCGTGCACGCTGGGAGGGTTACTGATGACCACCCCGGATATTGCCGGCCACGGCGCCAGCCGCGCCGCCGATGATTGCACCGGTCCACGCATCGCCGCCCGCGATCGCTGCGATGCCCGCGCCGCCGGCCGCGCCTATCGCACCGCCGCTCACCGTTCCCTGCTGCCGGGGGGTCATATCCGTGCAGCCAGTCACGGCAATCAGAGCGCTTACGCTAACGATCCATCCAAGTCGCTTCATGATCGTCTTCCTTACTGGTTCTTCTTCAGACCGGGGGCAACCATCTGAAACCAGAGGGTCTCAATCACCGGGTGCTGAACCATCATGGGATTGGCCGCGTAATAGGTATCCAGCCCCTGACGCACGCTATCGAGTGTCTGGCCCTGCATGCCCTTGCCGAAACTCAGGGCAATATCGTTGCTGTTCGCCGCGGCGCTGGCGTAGGCGCGCTCGACGTCAAGCAGATTGGCAATACCCACGAGATACGCCTTCTTCTCCGCCTCCGAGGACGCCATCCATTGCTGACCTGTGACAATCGGAATGCCTTCCGCGCGCACAACATTGCCCATCATGGCCAGCAACAGGACAGTCAGGGAAAGCAACGTTCGCCATTGTGATCTGGTTACCATCACATACTCCATGGAAGTTATGTTCTCCAGCCGCCTGCCACCGACTGCATCCATCGGTATCTATCAAGTCATCGGGAAGAATGGATTGTCTGCCTTGCGGAAATTCCTTTCCGGTGCAACTGACATCCCAGCTTAACCCGGGATATTGTTCTGGCTTCTCCACGTCTACCTCCAGTTAAAGTCTACTGCGTTTTCCACGATTTCCAAGCGCGTTTCCGCGTGATCTGGGCATTGCGTTTCTGGGTCAGGAAACGATTCTCGCGAGACAAGTATTAATGCATTGCGCTTAAATGTGTGCCATTTTTGTTATAAAACGTTGTGTTACAGGAAGGTCACGCATTGCTTGAACTGAACCATATTTAGTCATGCCATTTCTAAATGATCACCAGTCATCGCCACCCAGCCTTCGTCAACCAAAACGCGACAGAGAGTACCGCGAAACGCGATTGACTCCACATGGTGTTCGCGTAAGCTTTGTGGCTATCGCTTGCTGTCGTCGTCATGCATGCATGACGACGAGGCTGCGTAACGACGCGGGTGTTGCCGTACTAACCCGCTGCAGCAAGTCCTCAGTGCAACACCGAAGTCAGAGGTTTTGACTCTCTCGAGTCCTGAGAATCACCAACTCGATGTTGCCGGTGAGAAGGGTCCGTTTGTGCGTCGCGCATAGAGTTTCGCACGTCATTGCGGCGCGCCGGACAGCAGTCCTAATCGACCTTTTAGGTCGCCATGTAAACCTGGATAACTCAAATGGCCAAAATTCTAGTGCTGTATTACTCCTCGTATGGTCACATCGAAACGATGGCAAGCGCTATCGCTGAAGGTGCAAAGTCGGTCGCAGGCGCGACCGTGACGCTCAAGCGTGTGCCCGAGACGATTCCCTCCGAGCAGGCGAAGGCGGCTGGCATCAAGCTGGACCAGGCTGCACCCGTTGCTACGGTCGACGAACTCGCCGACTACGACGCCATCATCTTCGGCACACCGACCCGCTTCGGCAACATGGCTGCGCAAATGCGCAACTTCCTCGACCAAACCGGCGGGCTGTGGATGAAGGGCGCGCTGGTCGGCAAGATTGGCAGCGTGTTCGCTTCGACCGGCACGCAGCACGGCGGACAGGAGACCACGATTTCGTCTTTCCACTCGACGCTGCTCCACCACGGTATGGTCATCGTCGGTGTCCCGTACGCTTGCGCGGGCCTCACGAAGATGGACGAAATCACCGGCGGCACGCCGTACGGCGCGACGACGCTGGCGGGCGCGGACGGCAGCCGTCAGCCGAGCGCGAATGAGTTGGACATCGCGCGCTACCAGGGCAAGCACGTCGCCGAGTTGGCGTCGAAACTCGCTTCCTGATAGGTGGCGTAAGCCCTCAAACGAGGAAGCATCGGCAAGACCGGGCATCGTTGAGAGAGCGGTACCGAGGGGCAAGCTGCTCAAATTGTGAGGTTGAGCAGTTTGGCCCTTTTCTGATGCTGAGGGCCTTCCAGCGTAGGCCATGAGCCCGCAACGAAGGCAGGCCGCCTGGACAGCAGGAAAGGGAATGCAGGCAAAAAATGACCACCGACTGGGGGGCGCTATGGACAGCCGGCGGTCAGCATCATCGGTAGATGCCTCCAAAGAGAGAGATGGTGGTGACTAATTTCCATTCGATGTATCACAAGCCCAGGAGGTGCGACCTCCGGGCAGCGTCACGCGCACGCCGCAGGCATTCTTAAGCGTGACCTCGGGGCTCAACAATCAGTTATCTGAATTGTTGCACGCCAAAATCTGCTCTGGCGTGCCTTTTTGAGTATTCCAACCCGGAATACCACCATTTCAATGTTTGATTATCCGGCCACGGGGAACCCGCCGAAAATAGTTCACAGGATTTTCGAAGAGAGCCCGGGGCAATTGAAGTTGCCATCTGGAGCGCACAAAGAAGTGATGTTGCAGGCCGTGCGCCGCCTGAGCGACGACGCTTGGGACTGCCACCTCGATACGGCCCTCGAGGCAACCTGAACCAGGCGTTTCGGTCTGGGATCTTGAGCGGCTGGTATCCAGCAATGGTGCAGCCTTGTATTGAACCGCTGTACGGCTGACCTGAATTTCTGCAGTGGCAATCGACTTCGAGCACAGACGATTCCTTCTTGTTGTATCGTCGATTTCTCTTTTCGGACAATCTGACGTGAACAGGACTACTTTCGAAGGACCGCACCATGTCACAATTGATAGCACCCCTCTGCGTCCCTGCTTGAACGCTATGAAGGCGAGGACGTTCTACCGATTTACACCACGAGCGTGACGGTCTCGGGCGGCGAGGCCTAGGCTCTATAGGCGCGAGCCGCGGGTCGATGCGGCTTGAGCCTATGTGCATGCGCACAAATGTTCGGTGGCACACAATCGGTTTTCAATTATTGCTGGATTGTCATTTGGGATACCTTAAATTCAAGGACCGATCCGAACGCGCTTGAGTCGATGAGGAGTCCCCTGATGAGCAAGAACATTGTGTTGTGTCTCGACGGTACATGGAACGGTCCCAACCCTCAGAACCGAACGGGCGGTTTGACTCCCACGAACGTGGAAAAGTTGTTTGAAAACCTGAAGGGCTCGGCGCCGCTCGGACCGAACGACAACGAACTTGAAATCGCGGCCCCCGAATCCGCAGGCGAGCCCGCGCAGGTCGCCAAATATATTCACGGCGTGGGAAACGGGGACAACCCGCTCGATAAAGTGGCGGGCGGCGCTGTCGGGCTCGGACTCATTGCGCGCATCGTTCGCGGTTACACGTACCTGTCGCGGCAATATCAGCCGGGCGACAAGATCTATATCGTCGGATTCAGCCGCGGCGCCTACACGGCGCGCTCGCTAGCAGGTTTCGTGACGAACAAGGGGCTGCTCGACTGGACCACGATGGGACTCAGTTGCGGTGTGGGACACGGTCGGAGCGCTCGGGATACCGACCATTCGCAACGACGACGGGACGCCCGTGCGGCTCGATGAGTTCCAGTTCTGCAACAACGACCTGGGCGTGCACGTTAAGTACGGATTACAGGCGCTCGCGGTGGACGAGGAACGCGTCGACTTCACACCCACGCTCTGGAATGCCCGTGCCGATGTCGTTCAGGTTCTGTTCCCGGGCGCGCATGCCGATGTTGGCGGCGGCTACGGTCTCGGCGAATCGGGGCTTTCGAATGGCCCGCTCGTGTGGATGTCGAACCGTCTCGCGGCGGCCGGGGTCGTGTTCGAACGCCCGGCGCCGTGGCAGCCGAACGCGTGCGATATCTCGCATCGCCGATGGGCAGGCGCGCTTTTCGCGACTGGCCTGCGCAAATTTCCGGCGGCGCTCGGACTGAGCCAGCACGTGATGCAACGTCTTGCTGCGAATGCGGTGCCGGTGGAGAGCGGGGCGCCGGGCCTTTATCGACCCGCCAATCTTTTCACCAGCTATATCAATCTTGATTGGACAGGCCCGGCAGCCAACATCCAGATCGAGCTATAAGCGCTCACGCGGCATGCGGCTCGGTGGGGACGCTGCATCGTTCTCGTCGAGCCGTCGGCATCACATGCGCTGAAACACGAGTACTTTCGCTAGCGGCGCGCGTCCGCTTTGATCGATAAAGCTCGTGAGGGCTTCCACGCGGATATGATCGTTCGGCGCCGGGTGGATGGTGAGCGCGAGCTGGCGGATATTGTTCTTGAATTGCGCTGTGACCTCGCGTGCGCCCGCGCCCGGCTGCGAGTCCATGTTGCTCCCGATTCCTTGCGCTTGCACCTCGCCAAAATCGCAGTTGGTGGGGCGGCACTTGCCCCACGCGTGCACGAACATCGTGGAATCCGCTATACGAATCTGGATTTTGAGGATTCCCGCCGTCGCGGGATGGATGTTCTGCCAGCTACCAGCGAAGTAAGCCATGTTGCTGCCGATCTCGCCGTGCGTCGAAGAGACGGAAGCCGGCACTGCAGAAGCCAGTGGCGGAGCGCTTTCAGTCTGTGGGTGCGCAACGGTAGTTGCCGCAACGTCCTGCACCGGCGCCGCTATTTCCGGCGCTGACGCGATGTCCGGCGCCGAAGCCACCGAGGCCACGACCGGAGGCGTTGCGGGCGCTGGCTTGTGAAAGAGACCTTGCTGGCCAAGGATCGCGATCAGACCGCCAATAGCGGTAATCGCCGTTGCTGAGGCGGTCAAGACTCCGGGCAGCGTGGTCCACCAGCCTTGAGGGCTCTTTTCGTCGCTCATGTATCACCTCCTCAAGGTTTGCCTGCCTGCCCTTAAATTAGATCAAATTTCGCGAAATTCAGTGCGGTTTTTATCGCATGGAGAATCGGCGGGTTGTGTTTGCTAGCGCACAGACGCATCAAAGGAAAATCGCATGTGTTAATCGAGTCGGGCGGATATTTTTGTTTAATTGGTTAGTCGTGTTTGTTAACCCTATGCGGTTGTTTCCTCGCCTCGGTCCGCTATACATTAAAAGTAAATATTCAGAAATCGAATTCGTTCGACGACGATTTTTGAGCCTAAAAAATCAATAATAAAATCGCTTAATTATATTTTTCCAGAATTCGGGTTAGATATCGTTTGATCCCGTTTGCGAAGACGATCGGCGCGTTTCACACGAGCGTTCTGTTCAAAGCCGGCTCCGATACCGTTAGCGGAGGCTTGTCTTGCCATGGTCACAGCCGCCGGAACACTACCCGGACGTATCGCGCAAATGCCGAATGACGGGCATCTCAGGGTGCTTTCGCGGGCGCTTTTATTGAGCGCGGTACTGGTGGGCATCAACATCGCTGGTAGCGTCTTTCTCTGGATTCGGCTCTGTTCCCAGGCGATCGTGCGCCGCCACTTTGGCGAAAGCGCGGCGTCGCTGATTCCCATCGGACTCGCCGACGTCGTGCCGATCTGGCTACTGATAAAAGCTGAGGATGGCGAAACGTCCGCGAACATGCCGAAGATCGACGACGGCGGGAGCGTGATCGAAGATGCCGCGAACCGGCTCCTCCCAGACGAGCCGCCCCAGCAGCGCATTGCGGTGGTCAAGATGAAGTTCCGCCAGATCGCCGCGGAAGAATTCACCGTCATGCTCGCAAGAATCACGCCTCTCGATTCCTTCTCTCTGAATGAGGCGCGAGCGAATGAGTGCGAGGCTCGAGCATCGATTTTCGTATCGCCAGGAATGGCAACCATGTCGAGGAGACAGTCATGATCGCGGGCCCATTGAAGCAGGGAGACAACAACGATGATGTGAAGACGTTACAGCAAGCCCTGGCGACACGCGGGTTCAGTCCAGGCGCGATCGACGGCATGTTCGGGCAGGGTACGGTAGCCGCGGTGATGGCATTCCAGAAGAGCGAGGGCCTGCTACCCGACGGCATAGCCGGTCCGCGCACGCTCTCAGCGCTCAGTCTCGCCGATTCGACTACGCTGCCGAGCGCCATTCCTGCGGTGAGCGTCCAGATCGTCAGCCAGATTTTCCCCGTCACGCCGATAGGCAACATCAAATCGAACTTGCCCTCGGTGCTCTCAGCGCTGGTCCAGTCGCGGATATCCGACAAGCCTATGGTCTTGATGGCGCTCGCGACAGTGCGCGCCGAAGTGGAGTGCTTCGAGCCCATTGCCGAGGGAGCGTCGAGATTCAACACTTCACCGTCCGGACGCCTCTTCGACCTCTACGACAATCGCAAAGACCTCGGAAACCGCGGCGCACCGGATGGCGCCGCCTTCAAGGGCCGTGGCTACATTCAGCTGACGGGGCGGGTCAACTACCAGACCTACGGTCCGAAACTCTCTACGCCCATTGACCTCGTGAGCGATCCGGATCGTGCTTCCGATCCCACCGTCGCCGCGGAGCTGCTCGCGCTGTTTCTTGCAGACCGCGAACTCGCAATCAAGAAAGCCTTGCTGGCTGGCAACATGGCTATGGCACGGCAACTGGTCAACGGCGGCACGAACGGGCTGGACCGGTTCGAAGATGCCTTTGAGCGCGGTTCCTCGCTGATCCCGGATCTGGCGGCCGACTGATCTGGAGCGGCGTGGCGTGACCGCGCCGCTCCAGGGGCGGCGGCCAATTGGCGTGCCGCTGAACGGCCAAGCGGTGGACGTGATCCGCTGCCAGCTCGGGGTAGCTGTTCATGCGCAAGGGCAAGCCGGACGGGCGGGCGGACATTGAGGACTTCCGGTTCCACGACCTGCGGCACATGTGGGCGTCGTGACACGTGCAGGGCGGCAGGCCCCTTCCGCGATTGACGGAGTTGGGATTCTTCCAGCAAGCCATAGTTCACTGGCGCGACCGGATTGCGTGAGTAGCCCTTGATGGAATGTTCATGTGGCCGACCAGAATCAAGCCGGAGTGTTAGCTAGCGCGAAGCGACCGCGCTAGCGATTACCAACGCATTGCGCGCGGCGAGGATGCGTCGGATGGTCGCCAGGGACTGTTCGGCGGCCGCGCTCGGGCTATGCCCCGTTGGTAGAAGAAACTCGGGGACGCGGACGCCGAGTTGTTTGCAGACGGAGGAAAGAAATGGTTTGCCTGACCCGTCACATCGCTGGATGGCGGCCGCGATGGCTGGGTCGCCGATATGCCGGCGCAACCAGTCCAGCGTTTGCCGGTCCCTCTCGTTGCGTACTCTGACCAAATGTTCCATCGTTGCCCCTGGCTGCCCGGTACAGGATGTGTGCTTTGACATTAGCGCGAGGCCGGATTGAATTAGGGGCGGCAGCGCACACTTTGTGCGATCTGGGCAGCATGCGACGCTTGATAGTAATTAACTGCGACCCTAAAAGATTGATAATTAGTATTATGTTAAATTACGAATGGCGACGTGTACCCGAATTACGTAGATCTGGCAATCTTGGCACATTTAAAATAAACTAAGTCCATTAAACTAAGTTCATGGGGTGATCATGCACATCTACAACATTCACGACGCCAAGACGAACCTGTCGCGGCTGATCGAAGAGATTGTCAACGGTGGCGAGCCCTTCGTGATTGCGAAGGCCGGCAAGCCACTGGTCAAAGTCGTCCGCCTTGAGGCGGAGACCGCCAAGCCCGTACGGCGCATAGGCTTCATGAAGGGCCTGATCAAGGTTCCCGATGACTTCGACACGATGGGCGGCGAAGCCGTGGCGGATCTGTTCGAAGGAAAAGGCGAGTGAAGCTCTTACTCGACACGCATTTGCTGATCTGGGCTGCGGCGGACCATCCGTCGCTGCCCGACGACGCACGCGCGGTCATCGAAGACGAAGACAACACGCTGTACTTCAGCGTGGCAAGCATGTGGGAGATTGTCATCAAGAGCGGCCTTGGCCGGGACGACTTCCAGGTCGACGCACGCGTGCTTCGCCGCAACCTTCTTGATGCCGGCTATGAGGAACTCTCAATCGAATCGCAGCACGCATTCGAGGTGGCTACGCTCCCTGGGCTGCATCGTGACCCGTTTGACCGACTGCTCATCGGTCAGGCGATCGCCGAAGGTATCGTCCTTCTGACCCATGACGAGCAGATCAGACGGTACGACTTCGCTCCGGTTCGCTACGTCTAGCTCGCTCGCAGCCCTACCCGAGCGCGGTCGGAAACGCTCAGTTATGCACGCATCCCTTCCGCCTAGTGGTTCTTCTCTGGCGTGGTTCCTTGTCGTCATCCTGAGACGGGTCCGAGGTGTCGTAACTGTCGTCCCGTGTGTGGGGCACCGCGCCGAGATTAGTGGACTCGCTTCCGTTTGCCAGCCCGCAGTCTTGAATTTCGGGTCCCCTTTCTACCCTTCCTGAGGTATATCTCGCCGCAACGCGAAATCACACGATCTGCCGAACCCATTGACTCCGCCAACCCGGTTCCTCAAAGGGATCCGAAAAATACTGAGTCTCGTGAATAACCTTGCCGGCGCGGAACTCCATGACGCTCACCACACACGTCACTCGTCCCTTATAGTCCATCGTATATTCCGTGATCCAGAGATCACCTTCCCCTTGAATCCGCCGGACATTGAAACCCGATGGCTTATCCGGATGATGACTCCGCAACGCCTGCAAATTGCTCCGTCCAATGATTCGCTCGCCTGATTGGGGATAGTCGCAGATGGTATTGTCATCGTAGGTGTCATGTTCCACGTCGAGATCCCCGGCCGCCGACGCGTGCCAGTGTGCATCCAGGGCTTCGCGGATTTTGGCTTCCGGCGTCACCTACGTCCTCACACGGTTCACGTTTCACCATCGCTTACGTTGCGGAGAGGAAGCCCCCGCTGCCGGTTTTGACGACGTCGTTGAATCTCCGCCTGATCTGAATCCGATTGATCTCGTCAAACGCGTCAACCGGAAGGGCAGAGATGTCGAAATTCTCCCGCGCGCGTGCCGCAGTCTTGGGGGTAGTAAGTAACGCCCCGCCACGCTGCACCGCCCAGGCAAGCAGTACCTGTGCTGGCGTCTTGCCAATTTCCTCGGCAATCCGGGAGACGACTGGGTCGTCAAGCGGCCCGGGCCTGATTCCATGACCCAGCGGTGCAAAGGCCAGAAACACGATGTCTTTCTCCTTGCAGAATTCCAGAAGTTCCGTTTCTGGAAGATACGGATGTGCTTCGACCTGCACCACCGAAGGCTTGATTCTCGCCGCTTCGTAGAGGGGCCGCAATTCGTCCAGGAGGATGTCAGACAGTCCAATGGCGCGGCATTTACCTTGATCGACGAGATCTTCCATCGCCTTCCACGTGTCGAGCAAAGTCACACCTTCATCGTAGATGACATCGCCGTTTTCATCGCGCGGGTCTTGCTCATCCCCTGGCTGAAACGCGAACGGAGTGTGTATTAAATAGAGATCAAGATAGTCGAGTCCAAGCCTGCCAAGACTCGCCCCGAAAGCCGGTTCGACACGCTCGGGCCGATGATTGTTATTCCACATTTTTGTGGTCACAAAGACGTCTTCGCGCGCAATCCTTCCCGCAGCAAGTCCTCCCCGCAGAGACTCGCCCACCTCACGTTCGTTCCGATATCGCTCGGCACAATCGATGTGACGATATCCGGTCTCCAGCGCCGCTTTGGTAGCACTGACAGTAGTAGCTCCATCGGGAATCAGCGTGCCAAATCCGAGCGCGGGCATACGCCCGCCTCCGTGATTAAGCTGTAACTTTTTGCTCCGGAAATCGAAAGAATCAATCATGGCGACACCTCCGCACTACTTCATGTCCTGCGACGAAGCACCGACGCCTCGGGCTGCAATTGAGGCGCCAGAGGTCCATGAACAGAAAAACGTCGACGTATTCGAGTCGGCTAACCGCTTCACAGCGAATTCCCGGTGAACGAATTCGTGAACTGCTTCAAGATCGCGATGATCTGGCTTTCCGTGAATCGGGACGTCTTCATGCAAAATTTCCTGTAGATCCTGCTGCTAGAAAATTCTACCTTGAACACCCGTTAACTCTCGGGGGGGCTACCCTGTCGGTTGTCCGCGTGCCTGATCTCGCGAGTGCGATAGCGCTCGTCAACGCGCACGAACTGGGGAACTGAGTATCGCTTTTCACATCCGACGGCAGTGCGGCGCGCGCATTCTCCCGGCAGATTCAGGTGGGCATGGTGGGCATCAACGTGCCGAGTCCGGTGCCGTCGGCGTGGCATTCGTTCGGGGGCTGGAAGCGATCGCTGTTCGGCGATCATCACGCGTACGGCGAGCAAGCTGTGCGCTTTTACACGCGCTATAAGAGTGTCATGCAGCGCTGGCCCGATAGCATCTCCAAAGGTGCGGAATTCGCGATGCCCGTGGCCAGATAAGCCGACCCGGGCGCTGCACGGCCCAGGCGAGGAGCGAACGAGGTCGGGCGGCTGGTATAAAATCTCTGTTCAGTTTCCCGGCTCGGAGACAGTAAGCCGGTTGTCCACGTGACTGACGCCCCTCACCTTCCCTGCTGCCGTTCCCGCCGACTCGATCTGCGATTGATCATGCGCGCTGCCTGCAAGCGTGATGGTGCTGCCGCGCGCCAGCACGTTAATGCGCGAGGAATCCAGCCCCTTCACTTTCGCAAGAGACTGGCGCACTGCATGACTCAGAGCGCGATTATTGGCTCGAATTTGCTTCTTGCCGGAGGCGTCAGTGCTGGCGGACGATGAATCGGCGGCCGACGCACTCCCTACGCCGGCAAGCGAAGCCGTGGCGAACGCCGCCACGGCGGCCATAGTAAGGGTCAACGCTCGGGGTTGCATGCCTGGCTCCTGTCGGTAATGAAGTCACGAACAATGGACGGTACGTCGCATAGCAAGCTTGATTACAGGACCTCGTGTGTATTGCTTCAATAGTCTCCTGGTATGCTTTTCATAAACCAAACGACAGCCCCCCCGCGAATCAGCCTTTGTTCGAGCGCCTGAGACAGTCTCGCGTGATGTGGCAAGAGCGGGTCGCGTCGCGCCAGCCGATCGTGGCGGTCGTCGACGCGGCCGTTCGACCACGCTAGCCGGAAACGCGCGATAGAACGCATTGGCGCTCGTGACGGCAGGATCGCGCGTCGCCGGAGACAACATGTGTGACGAAGTGACGGTACGGGTCCGTCCATGCATCATCTCAGTGTCCTGCGAAGAGGGCTCCGGGCTTTAGATTGTGAGACGCGACCTGACTCCTTTGGATGAACGCGAGCTTGTGACGGCTGCGATATCCGTCAAAGATTCGCCGCCTGAAGTACCGCATCGGCGAAAGCCCTGGGCGCCTCCTGTGGCAGATTGTGGCCGATACCGCCAGCGATCGTCCGATGCAGGTACTTGCCGTTGAATTTTTTGGCGTACGCCGCGGGATCGGGATGCGGTGCGCCGTTCGCGTCGCCTTCGAGCGTGATGGTCGGCACTGAAATCGCCGGAGCTTCGGCGAGGCGCTGTTCGAGCGCATCGTACTGCGTCTCCCCTTGCGCGAGACCGAGACGCCAGCGGTAGTTGTGGATCACGATCGCCACATGATCCGGATTTCGGAAGGAGGCGGCGGAACGTCGAAACGTCTCCTCATCGAACTGCCATTTCGGCGAGGCGAGTTGCCAGATAAGCTTGTTGAAGGCATCGAGATTTGCCGCGTAACCGAGCGCGCCGCGTTCTGTGGCGAAGTAGTACTGGTACCGCCACTGCAGTTCGGAAGCAGGTGGCAGCGGCTTCCTGTTCGCCGCCTGACTGCCGATCAGATAGCCGCTCACGGAGACCAGCGCTTTCACGCGCTCGGGCCAAAGCGCGGCGATGATATCGGCAGGGCGCGCACCCCAGTCGTATCCGCCGAACACGGCCTGCTGAATCTTGAGCGCCTCCATCAGCGCGACGGTGTCGACCGCGGTGACGACTTGCTGGCCATTGCGTGGCGTATCGGCGGAAAGAAAACGCGTGGACCCGTAGCCTCGCAGGTATGGAATGATCACGCGATAACCCGCCGACGCGAGCAGCGGCGCCACTTCGATATAGCTGTGGATATCGTACGGCCAGCCATGCAGGAGCATCACGACAGGACCATCGGCCGGGCCACTTTGTGCATAAGCGATATTCAGCGGGCCGGCGTCGATCTGCCGAATTGAGGTGAAAGTCGCACCGCCGCTCGACGGCTTGGCGGGCGACGTCGGTTGTGCTCTGGCGCGACCGACGATGCCCCACTCGTCCATGCCGATAATCGCTATTGCGGCGCCGAGGGCCCGGCGGCGCTGCAAGCTGACTGAGTCGTCCATGTCCGGTTCTCCAGTAGGACCTCTGTGACAGGCTATGACGATGGACCGCCTATAACAGCCGTACTTTCGTATATGTGGGATATTGTTTGATCTGGTCGCGGTATCTGATGGTATAGAGAATCGCATCGTCGGCGCGTCGGAGAGAAAGCGATTAATGAACGCGATGCGTGACATGCCGACCTTCGACGCCAATTCGTCCACTCTAGGCTTCCTCAATCGTCACGTCATAGTCCTCGTCTTCGAAAGCGACGAGAAACTCTTCTGGCATCAGCCATGAATCGACGCTCACGATCTTCGCATTAACGTCGACTTTGACCTGCGCGTCGGCGTCGACAGTCTTCATCGCATGCTCGATCGTTGGCACATCGTCCGAGCGGATTTCGCTTTTCATAAAAAATTTCATTTGTCACTTCTCCATTCAACAACGGCTGAATAAGGCGGGAGCTATCGACTCATCAGCGTCACTGATTTCGCGTGCCGATTCTACGCACTCCCCCTTCGGCGGCCGACGAGGCGTCGATCTGACGACCCGTCAGCCGTTTCAACGACGCCCGAAGGCGTCGCCCGTATCTTTGCGATCAACGCAGCGACCGAAAGCTCACGCGAACCTCTTCCGAGAACGCTTGCGGTCGCTCCCATGCCGCGAAGTGTCCCCCTTTGGGAAGGCGGTTATAGTGAATCAGCTTGGGATACGCTTTCGCTGTCCAGATCTGCGGGGCAGCGTAGATTTCATCCGGAAAGACGCTGACGGCAACCGGAATGGCAACGTGCTTGGGAGCAAAGAAGTTGAGTTTGTTTTCCCAATACAAGCGGCTCGAGGAGATTGCCGCGTTCGTGAGCCAATAGAGCGTCACG
Organism: Paraburkholderia sp. CNPSo 3274; assembly: GCF_024206475.1. GTDB lineage: Bacteria > Pseudomonadota > Gammaproteobacteria > Burkholderiales > Burkholderiaceae > Paraburkholderia. The sequence goes on along the minus strand of NZ_JAMBPR010000058.1, from coordinate 26,146 downwards.
TTGTCGAGCACGTCGTCGCGCGTAAGCCCCTCGGACTGACCGTCAAACACGCGCGCGATAAGTGCCTGGCTGGCGGCGTCGTGGTCGAGCATCCACGCGGCGAGTCCGACGGGCGAATCTTCAATTCCGTACAGCGTCTGCGGGCGGTTCGCCATCTCCAGTGCGTAGCCTAGGCCGTGCTTGTAGAAATAGTCGAGCTGATCGAACGCATGCTTCTCGTCGGCTGAGAGACCCGCTGGCGCCGGCTCTCCCAGCTTGAGTGCCTGTGCGATGTCGTCCGGCACAGTCGCCGGCATGTTGGTGTGAATGCCGATCAGTTCGGGCGGTGCCAACAGGGCCATCTGCTCCGTGACGGCGTTCCCCCAATCGCCGCCTTGCGCTACATATCGCGTGTATCCGAGACGCTTCATCAGTATGACCCACGCCCGTGCGATGCGAACAGGATCCCAGCCGGTCGCGGTCGGTTTGCCCGAGAACCCATAACCCGGAAGCGACGGAATCACTATATCGAATGCATCGGACGCAGGCCCGCCATGCGCCGCCGGATCCGTCAACGGACCGATGATCTTCAACTGCTCGATGATCGAGCCGGGCCACCCGTGCGTGACGATAAGCGGCAACGCATTGGCATCCTTCGAGCGAACGTGGACGAAGTGAATGTCGACCCCATCGATCTCGGTGACGAACTGTGGCAGCGCGTTCAGCCTCGCTTCCACTTTGCGCCAGTCGTAGTCCGTTGCCCAGTAACGCGCGAGCTTTTGCATGGTTGCGAGCTGTACGCCTTGCGACGCATCCGTCACGGTTTCGCGCTCAGGCCACCGGGTCGCCTTGATACGCCTGTTCAAATCGATGAGTTGCGCTTCCGACGCGTGCACATGAAGTGGACGAATAGCGGTTTTGTCAGCACCACTCGACTTCGTTACCTGCTGATGGTTTGGTTCGTCTCCGCGAATGCGACTCGACTCACCGAGGCCGCAACAGCGGCTGCCGTTGCCACGGCACTAAAGCGACGGCGCGATGGGGTCTGGGGAAGGATATCGTCGGCCATACAAGCTCCTGTTGGCAATGAGTACGACGTGGCGGAGCGATGACTGCGGCAGCAATGCAATATCCTGGGCAAACACTTTCACGATTGTCCAATTGAGCCGTCTATGGAGGCAGCCCGCTGCAAGCCTCGCATCGTTGCCGCCTCGACCGACCGCGCACCGCAGTTCGCAATAGTGGTAGCGATTGTGCGGAAAGAAGCCCTCCGGGTAAACGGCCAGGCTAGAACAACAGTTGTGTCGGTCGCGAACAAATCCGTCGCGTCGACTTATCTAGCCATCGCTGCGTTGACGCGATGCGCTAAAAGACTGTGTCGAGATGCCATGCACCGACGACAGCGTCTCTAGCTGGGCGAACAGCGCTGCAACAGGCAACGATCTCGTCAGGGCGGCGGCCTTTGTCACTTCCCTTTTTCAAATTGGGTTTGTCGCCTAAGCTGGAAAGGCAACCCGCGCGGCTTCCCGCTCGGATTTGCCTCGCAGGAATGTTCAACTTGCGAGAACAGATGGTCAATCGACTGGCGCGAAAAACATTCTTTACCGGATGGAACGGCTCGCGCGAAAAACGCGAAAGGCCGGACGCGCCGCCTCGGCATAACGACGCGGATCGCGACGCGCGTCAGACCACAGCTGCTTCGCGAGGGAAAGCAGGCGTCCGCGCCCGTCGCGCCTGATTTGTTCCTCCGAATCACAAGTGTCTGTCCCTGGCGGGTATTCGAACTCGACGCCAAAGCGCCTAGTTTAGCTCCCTATCGGAGCCACGGGCCCGAGCGGCACCAGAGCCCACTTAATTGATTCGGAGGTTGTATATGAGCGCATCACAAAAGGTCATCGTCGTTACCGGCGCGTCGCGAGGCATCGGCGCAGAAGTCGTCAAGGCTTTCCGCAAACTCGACTATCGCGTGGTCGCCACCGCGCGCAGCATCAAGCCATCGGAGGATCCCAACATCCTGACCGTGGCCGGCGACATCGCCGACCCCGAAACCGCACGCCGCGTGATCAGCGAGGCCGTGGACCGCTTTGGCCGCATCGACACGCTCGTCAACAACGCCGGCATCTTCGTCGCCAAGCCTTTTACCAGCTACACCGCCGAAGACTATGCGGCAGTCATGGGCGTGAACCTGAACGGCTTCTTCTACATCACGCAGCTTGCCATCGCTGAAATGGAGAAGCATTCCAGCGGCCACGTCGTCAGCATCACCACCACCCTGGCCGACCACGCGATCGACGGCGTGCCTTCGGTACTCGTCTCGCTCACCAAGGGCGGCCTGAACGCAGCCACCCGGTCCCTCGCGATCGAATACGCAAAACGCGGCATTCGCGCCAACGCAGTCGCGCCGGGCATCATCAAGTCGCCGATGCATCCGGAGGAAACCCACGCCGCACTCGGCGCGCTCCATCCGATGGGTCATATGGGCGAAATGAGCGATATCGTCAACGCGATCGTGTATCTCGACTCCGCCCCGTTCGTCACCGGCGAGATCCTGCACGTCGACGGCGGCCAGAGCGCCGGGCACTAAGCGCGATCAGGCAATACCAGGCACCATCCCGCACGACCGGACGCCGCCGCCAGCTGGCGACCGGTTCGTCAACTACGATCAAGGAGAACGCCATGCCAATCGTCACGATCCAGGTGACCCGCGAGGGCACCAAGCCGGGCGGCGACTCGGTCACCGCAGAAGAAAAAACCGAACTCATCAAGGGTGTCAGCCGCCTGCTGCTCGACGTGCCGAAAAAGCCGCTCGAAGCAACCTTTGTGATCATCCAGGAGGTGGAAACGGAGAACTGGGGCTGGGGCGGCCTACCGACTGACGTATATCGCAAGCAGCGAGGGTTGAAATAGGGGCGTTCGCGCAGCCGTGGTCCTGCGGTGCCATCGTTTGGTTATAGAAGGAGAAGATGACCCGCGGGGGGCCCCAGGATCTCGTCGATCCGCGCTAGCAGTCGCGCTTTCCAGGCGAATATCTACACTTGGCTTGTCTATAACGGCTTGCGCGATTTGCCACGGGCGTCGTATTAGCTCTGGCATCCGGGTATCGTGATCCCGACGATAACAGTCATATCGTCTGAACCCACGGATCAACCTGGCTAACCAGCACGGCCGCGCTCCTTACGAATCGAAACATGACGTTTCACCTTCGCTGGACAGGACGCCACGTCGGTAACAATACGTTAGGCGCGCCGAACGGGTGCGCCATGACTCAAGCGCCCTGGGGCAGCCGCCGCTGCGTTACGGTAAGGTATCCAATGTTGCGCACCATCGCTAGTCGTTCAATCGGATGCGCGATACACCCTCATCCCAAGGACCTTCGTGGCTACTGAATCCCTGGATGTTTCGCCGGATATCGTGATTCTGGACCGACCTTCGCCAGGAGTTGCATCAACTCCTTAATCGGGTGTTCATCCAGTGTGGAGACCAGCTCGATAATCTGGCCTCGAAGCGCTTCATCCGCATAGGGCTCGCTCAGCCAGTGGAATTTCTCGACCGTCCGCTCCCATGTGAGCGGATTCTCCAGCCCACCTTCGAAGCCGACATGTTCCTTTGAGAAGATCCGCCCATCCTTGCACCGGATCGTCACCCTGGTGTTCAACGCGTGCGGATATTGAGCGCTGAATGCGGCGTCCGGCCGCACCGTTACTTTCTTGAGCAGGTCCTGCGCGTCAGCCGCCTGGACGCGTTCCGTTTCAAGCTGGGCCGGCCCCACCTCGTCATCGAGCAGCGCCGCCGCGATCAGGTACTTGAGGTTGTAGTCGGCCTGCTCCTTGGTCTGCGGATCGTCCTTCGGGCCGAAGCCGCCCCCTCCCGCAATATCGAAGCCGGTCTGGAAGATGTCGCACACGACCTCCTCGACCTCTTCGCTCTTCACCCCATTGCGGCGCTTCAGATCGAGCGTCGCCTCGAGCACCGGCTGACCATGAATCAGCGAGCAATACTTTTTCATCACCGTCTCATGAATGACCTCCAGCCTGTGGTCACCCCAGTCCACTTCGAGCTGCTGATCGAACATGCGCACCAGCCCGTTGGGCCCTTCGAACAGACGAAGCGGGCCCGTGAAGCCACGCTTGGCAAGGGAGGCCGAATAGATCGCGCGCATGCCGGTGATGCCCGGTGAGAATCCCTTCCATTGCGATACGGGTTCTGAATGGACGCAGGTCAGCGAGATGTTGTCGACCGTCGCAATCGCAACCGCATGCCCGATCTGCTCAGCATTGAGCCCGAATAGCTTGCCCGAACCCGCGGCCGACGAGATCGCCAGCTGGATCGCGTGATTGAACCCTTTCGCCATGACCGGAACGATCGCGGTGATGCGGCAGCCGATCTCGTACGCCACGGCGAGTGCGAGCATGAATTCCTCGCCACTTGCCGACGCATGATCGGCGGCAGCGAGGATCGTGCCGAAATTGTCACTGGGGTGACAGAGGCCGCCCGGCGACATGTAGCTGTCGAGCAGATCAACATAGCGCACGAGGCCCGAGTTGTACAACGCGGCCTGATCGGGCGACGAGGTACCACCGCCAATCAGAGTGCACGAACCGGAGCGCCCGTACTCGTCAAACTGCTCGCGAAGCGCCTTGAACGGCTTGCCTGGCAGCGCGCCGATCGCGCAGCCCAGACTATCGAGGATGTTTCGCTTGAATACAGTCCGGGACCGCGGCGTGAGATGACTGGCGTGCGCGTCAAAAGCGAACTGTCCGATGCGTTGTGCAGTGGTAGGTGAACTCATGTTGCGAAAGTCTCAGGGTAGATTGCCTGTCAGCCGGTGCGGCGAGCTGATCCACTCCAGCTGGGCCAAAAAGGCGCAATGAACGGTGATCCAGGAGGACAACGTCCTTCGCCAAGAGCTGCTCATCGTAGGTCGGGTTGTCGACAATTTCAAAAGTCGCGAGATAGCTGCCTCACTCTCCGTCAGCCTTGGACATCTTGGTCCAAAATATGTAGCTCGCTACCTGTTCTTTAGCCTCCGTATTCGTCCCCTCCGTTAAGTGGGCGCTAACACAGGCCTTGGCATTCAGGCTTCGTTTGAGGCCATCATAGGTCACATCTGCAATGTGCCCCGATAGACGACATTCGCTCTGTTCATCGGACTGATTGGAATTGGCCGACTACGTGACCGAGATAGTCGCATGGAGTTACCGGCATCCGGCGCGTGTGAGCCGCGACATCCAAATGGAGCAAACTCACCCAGGCAGAATTCAACTGGATAACCGTCCACCGAAACCGGTCACCCCCAGGCTGACTCACGACCGGTGTCCAGGATTTACGCGAACGGGCGCTCCAGCTTTTAAACAACCTCAAGTCTGCAGCGCGCACCGGCCAGGAAACCATGAATCTGCGCCACCACCGCCGCGCCCTCACCCACTGCCGACGCAACACGCTTGGTCGATCCTGAACGAACGTCGCCGATCGCGAAAACACCCTCGACGCTCGTCTGCAAAGGCATCGAATGCACGCCAGCTTCCGCAAGATCAGTCCCTGTCAATACGAACCCTTTGCTGTCGAGCGACACGCCGCATGTCTTGAGCCAGCCAGTATTCGGTTCCGCGCCAATGAATATGAACAGGTGATGTCCCGTCATGCTTCCCCCAATGCCGTCGGCACCGCGGTAGTACACGCGCTCGAGACGCGCATCCCCCTCAAGCACGGTCAGTTCGATACGCGTATGAAGCGTCACATTCGGCAGCGATGCGACGCGTTCGGCCAGGTAGTGCGACATGCTGTGCTCGAGGCTCGCCCCTCGAATGAACATATGCACATGCTCGGCGTGTGATGCCAAAAACACCGCCGCCTGCCCCGCGGAATTGCCGCCACCGATCAGCAACACCGGCTCCTTGCGGCACAGCCTCGCCTCGATCGGCGTCGCCCAATAATAAACGCCACAGCGTTCGAAGCGCGGGAGGTCCTCGACGACAGGTCGCCGATACTCTGCGCCACTGGCGATGACCACAGTGCGCGTGTTAATGCGGCGGCCATCGGCAAGCTCCACGACAGGCGGTTGCTTGTCGCAATATAACGCCTTGACCTCGCACGGGATGCCGATATGTGCGCCGAACTTCTGCGCCTGGACGAACGCGCGGCCGGCGAGAGCTTGACCCGTGATGCCGGTGGGGAAACCCAGATAGTTCTCGATGCGCGCACTCGTACCGGCCTGGCCACCGGGTGCGCGGCAGTCGAACGCCGCGACCGACAATCCCTCGGATGCCGCATAGACGGCCGCCGCGAGTCCCGCCGGGCCTGCGCCGACAATCGCCACATCGTAGACGTGCGTCGGATCGAACTCGGGAATCAGTCCGAGGCAAGAGGCGAGCTGCCCCTCATCGGGGTTTCGCAGCACAGTGCCGTTCGGACAAACGACGAGTGGAAAGTCGTGGGGCTGCGGCGTCAGGCGCTCGAGTAGCGCGATGGCTTCGGCGTCCTGCTCCGCATCGAGCGTCAAATTCGGAAAAGCGTTGCGGCGAAGGAAATTCTGCAACGCGAGGAGTTGTGGGTGATTGGACGAGCCGACAAGAACGACCCCTTGTCCGCGCTCGATCACGAGGACACGCCTCAAAATCAGGGCGCGCATGATCTTTTCGCCAAGATCGGCTTCAGCGATCATTAGGGCGCTAAGTTCGTTGGGCCGCACCAACACCGCTTCGACATCTTCGACGACATGCGCGTCCACAACGGCGGGCTTGCTCGAGAGCTGGGTAACATCCGAGGTGAACTCGCCGCGCTGCGTATAGGTGTGAATGATCCGTTCGTGGCCGAGGCCGTCGCGCCCGACTATCCGGACTTTGCCCGACAGCAGGACGAACATTCCCGGGCAGAGACTTCCCGCACGATAGAGCAATTCGCCTTTGACGTAGCGGGACAGGCTGCCGAAGCGACGCACCCTGTCGACTTCGGCACCCGTGAGGGCCGGAAACATCTGGTGGTAACGCGGATGGTCGCGCACGGTCGGGTCATCGGCGAGCGCGCCGTCGTCGAGACGGCTGCCATCCCCTGTCGACTGACGGGAGGACGTACCGCCTCCCAGCCCTGACTCATTGCTCATCGCGGATTCTCCCCCAACGGCTGATCGGCGCCGCCATCGCCGCGCCGACTGTCGCCGCTGCCGGCGGACGATCGCTTCGACACATCAATAAATGGAGCGGCGGCTGAATATTTTCGCTCGCCTTCTTCGACAGTCACCGGTGCACAGGGGGAATGACTGGGCATTCTGGCCGTCCGCGCGATGGCAATGAAAAGAGTAATCGAGTTATTGCCGCCGGCCAAGAATTCTCGGATTCGTCCTTTGGGTCCGCGTCGGGCTTTATGGACGAGCGCGCAGCGGAAGCGCAGGACTGGTGGCGCCGCATGACCGTTGAAGAAGAGGTTATGCTTCGTTGGGACGGCTGTCGATATGAACTCGTCGATCATCTGTCTGGCACCGGACAAACGCGACGTGACGTTGCATCCTCGGCCCTATAGCACACAGGTTATGGCGCGGCGATGCCATATATCATATCGAGGGAATATTTTCCCGCACCATTAATGTGCAACAGCAAGAAGCCTCCCATTATGCTGAGGTCTTTGTAAAAGCCATCCATGCTGTCGACTTTATCCGCACCTTTCACTGTCCAATAGCGATGCCCTATCAACGCAGTTCCCAGCGTGTATAAAGCCATGAGTAGAGCCGCGAGACGCGTGAACGCGCCAACAGCGACCGCGAACGCAACCGGAAGCTCCATGAAGGTCGCTATGGCAGCAGCCAGTACTGGCATCGGAGCGCCAAGCTGCACCATTTGACTTACCGTGCCCGAATAGTCCCTCAGCTTTCTCCAGCCGAAAATCAGAAATAGTGTCGCGAGAAGAAGACGGGCCACAAGAGTGAGCTCATCGTTGATGCCGTTTATCATAACGCTACCCTATAAAGTGGCGGCTTGGTGACGACCGTGAATAAGTATCGTACGGCATGGCAACTCCTGACCGCGATCAGTGGCCAAAGAAAATATTGCAAAAGCTGACTGGGCCGGCACAGTTCTCGCCGTGGTAAGCATCCCCGCCGCCATGCCGAAAAAGGGAAGATGTATGTTGCTGCGATCCACCCTGAGAGGGCCTCTCCACCGATCCTCCATGGCTCGAATCAGTCGCATAGCCACCGTACTCCAGCTGCTCATTACGCCCACCGCCTGGATCCGACGCCCCACTGTTCTGCGCAAACACCGTGTTTGAAACGGCACACGCAGTCGCAACGACAGAGATGCAAATAATCTTCCACATCGCGGCCTCCTAATCTCACAATGTAGCGCAACAGTTAAGGCGACGAGTCAGCCCCATGTCTCGATCGGATAACATGGAAGACCGCGCTTGGTGCACCACAAAAAACATCGCGCAAGACGAACAGCACATCCATGCATGCGACGTCGTAACAATACGATTAACCCATATCACCCATCAATCATTTACGAAAAGCATAGCGCGTGGTTATGCAATACACCATCCTACGAAAGGGTGACCCGCGACAGACTAGCGCATCACCGCCACATACCTGGGTATGCTATCTCCGTTCGAAATGCCACGTGCAGATATTGTTTGTGACTGAATCGAAAATATGCCTCTTTTGAAATCCGAGTGGGCGGTTTGGCGGGTCAAGGGCGGGCGTGAGCCCGGCGCAGGGAACCCTTGAGGGGCTTTGAATCGACAAGCTGGCGCATGGCTGGTTGCGGCAGAATGCTGCAATCAGACATGCGGGACGATGCGAGTGACGAATCAACTCTTTGAAGCCGCCTTGGGAATCAAGGCACCGTGGTACGTGCAAGGTGTCGACTTTGATACGGCCAAACGACAACTCACGATTGCCGTGGACTTTGTCGCTGGCAGCCGCTTCGCTTACCCCGGGGTTGCCGGTGAGCACCCAGTGCATGACACGCAAATCAAGCGGTTGCGCCACCTGAATTTCTTCCAGCACGAGTGCTATCTGGAAGTGCGGGTGCCGCGCGTGCGCTTGCCAGACGGCTCGGTACGGCTCGCGCAGCCGAATTGGGTTGGCCAACTCGACGGCTTCACGTTGCTGTTCGAAGCGCTGGTGCTGATGCTGGCGCAGCAGATGCCGTTTGCCGCTGTGGCGCGCATCGTCAATCTGTCGTGGCACCGGGTGCATGCCATCTGTTCGCGCTATGTGGAACTCGCGCTCGCGTCGGCGAACCTGTCGGACGTGAGCACGGTAGCTATTGACGAGACCTCGTACCGGCGCGGCCACGAGTATCTGACGCTGGTCGCCGATATGCAGGCGCGCCGCGTCGTGTTCGTCACGCCCGGCCGCGACGCGAAGACGATTGAGCGCTTTGCGGCGTACCTTAGCCAGCACAACGGCACGCCCGAGCAAGTCACCTCCGCAAGCATCGACATGTCGCCCGCGTTCATTAAGGGCGTGAGCGAACATCTGCCCAATGCGCGAGTGACATTCGACAAGTTTCACGTCGTCGCCCATGCGTCCAAGGCGCTTGATATGGTGCGCCGCCAACAACAGAAAGCCGACCCGGAACTCAAAGGGATGCGCTGGACGCTGCTCAAGGACGCCAACAAACTGAATCTTGCGCAATTGACCGACCTCGAGGCGCTTGTCAGGCAGTACGCCACCAGGCGCACCGCCCGCGCATGGCTGTATCGCGAGCAACTGCGCGAGATTCTCGAACGCAAGCAAATCCATGTTGTCTCCGAGATGTTGCGGCAGTGGTGCACCAATGTCATGCGCTCAAAAGTCGAGCCAATGAAGGACGTTGCGCGTCTGATACGTCGGCACTTCGACGGCATCGTCGCCTGGACTCAGACCCGCCAGACCAACGGCTTCATTGAAGCCATCAACGGCTTGTTTCAAGCGGCCAAGCGAAAGGCTCGCGGTTACACGCGCTTCACGACAATGCGCACGGTCCTCTTTCTCGTTGCCGGCAAGCTCGACTTCTCCGGCTTCAACCCGCATGCCTCGTGAGTCGCATCACCCACTCCAAATTCAAAAGAGCCGAAAATATCATCTTCTCGAAAACAAGAAATCATTCCCTGCCCGCTAATCAGGCATCGCTGCATGCGCTCGCTGTCTGTACGCACGTATGACTCGAAACGGATTCCGGCGCAGAGTTTAAGAGGTGTTAAGGAAAGTCTGCAAAGGTCCTGGCATTGACGCCCCGTTCAGCTGTCCTGGAAGCAGCGGGAATTAGTTGAGGAGAAGAGTAGCGCCGCGCAAACGATTTATTCAGGCTGCGCTACTTCCCGAGCAAGGCAGGCGCGAAGAGATTGGGGTTGGCCCGTAACGCATCGCGGCAAACCCGATATTTTCTAGATGGACAAGACAGTTTATCCATGGTTGGTGTTGGGCTTCACTTTAGGAATATCCTAGAATTCAGCTACTCGATGTGGGGCGGCGTATACGCTCCGGGAAAAAGTACCAGGCCAGCGTTAAGGTGGAGGTGATCTCATGGCAGTCGCGCTAATCACGGGAGCCAGCCGGGGCATTGGCGCGGCTGTTGCGGTGGTTCTGGCCGAACACGGGTACAAGGTGGTCGTCAACCATCGCGCCAGCGCATCCCAAGCCGAGGACGTGGTCGCGACTATCGTCGCAGCCGGTGGAGAAGCCGTGGCGATTAAAGCCAACGTCACCGAGCCTGACGATGTCGCGACCATGGTCGATGAAATCGAGCAGCGGTGGGGCGAAGTCGACGTTCTCGTGCACAACGCGTTGACGCCGTATGACGTTACCTCGTTCGCCAACCTGAGCTGGGAGCAACTCGGTGGCAAGCTCGACACTGAGCTGCGTGCCGCCTTCCTGGCAACGAAGGCTGTTGTGCCGGGAATGATTTCTCGTGGCCATGGGCGGCTGATCTATATGAGTACCCTGCTGTCGCGTCATCCGCGTGATGGGATGATTACCCTGGGCACCGCCAAGGCTGCCCTGGACCAGTTCGTGCGGTACGTCGCTTTGGAACTGGCACCGCACGGAATCACCGCCAACCTCGTCGCACCGACCACCGTGGAGGGCGCTACTTCGACTGGGCTGGTCTCGCCCGAACGGCTGGAGGCGATCGCGGCGTCCATACCGATGCGACGGCTCGCCCGTCCCGACGAGGTGGCCAATACGGTGGCGTTCCTGGCAAGTGACGCTTCGGGTTTCACCACCGGCCACTACATTCCGGTGAGTGGGGGATTTGGCATGGAGTGAACACAACGAGCACGCGAATCGTCCGAGACTCGGAGAGCAGTTATTTTGCCAATGCGATTGATTGACCTGACAGAGGTGTTAATTGCCATGCACTCGATTGACCTGACTCATATGGGGAGTGGTACTCACGAAGAGCTGATCGCGCATGTGGCCGATCAAGAGGGATATTTCGAAGATGAAGGTATCCACGTCGCCCTCCGCGACGGAGCCGTGTGGAAGATTGAACGCGTGCGCGCCGGCGCAACCATCGGTCTGGGCCGAACTCTATTGTCGCGGCTGACCGACGGTATCCAATGGACGGCCCTCGCGGTCAACACCCATCGTCCGCTCTTTTGGTTCCTTGGCGCCAACGGGGTGCAATCCATGGACGGTCTTCGAGGCCGCCGACTGGCGGTCCACGGGGCTCGCACCGCCCCCGGGGTTTTCGCGCGGATCGTGCTGCGCAAGCACGGGATGGACCCCGATCGCGACTTGGAATGCGTGGAACGGATCCCGGGGGACTACCAGATGGACCTGCGACGCCTTCGCGACGGCTCGATTGACGCCGCCTACGTGGGCAGCACGTTAGCGCCCGAACAGGTCGCCCTCGAGGAGGGTTTTTCGGTGCTGTGCTGGGTGGGTGACCACTTCCAGATCCCCACCGTGGGACTCGCCGTGGATCCTGCGCGCATCTCACTTGACGATCCGGCCCTGCAGGCATTGGTGCGGGCCAACAAGCGGGCGCTCAAGACGATCGCCGAACAACCCGGTCTGGCCGTCAAATACATCACTTCGATGTTGGGCCGACTGACCAACGAGGAAGCGGAGCAATACTACGAGCGGTACGTCCGCCCGTATTTCACTTCCGACGGTCGGGTGGACCTCAAAGTCGCCCAGCAGGGGGTCGCCGCGGTCGCCACCGAACTTGGCATCCCAGCGGGAACCGCCGACCAGATGTACCTCCCGGCCTCGTAAGCGGGCCGCTACTCAATCAGGATGACCAGGAGTCGACCCGCGCTGTGGCGTCATATCTCTTCTGCATGGCCGTTTACGGGGTGAAGCCGACGCGTGAACGTCCGACCGACGACGCACGTGAACGGCGGTTTGTGGCCGAAGGGACTTGCACCACCTAGTGAGCTAGAAATGCCGGAATTCCCGTTCAATTTCATAGGCGGGAGACTTGAGGCGCATACTCGAGAGCACTATATCGGAATCGGAGTCCTCAATGAACAGCGTACAAATCGAGCAGAAGAGCTATGAGATGCCCCCGCGAGAAGGGATCAGCATCGCGCATTTTCTCACCGTCGCCGACATCGAGCGATCGGCTCGATACTACGAAAAGGTCTTCGGCGCTCGTATTCTGAGCCTCGGTGACGGCAACGCGCCTGGGTACCTTCAGCTTGCGAATATCTGGATGATTCTGAATGTTGGAGGCGGGCCGACCCCGGATAAGCCGACGGTAACGCTCAGCGTCCCCGACCCGAATCACCTCAACAGCTTTTTGAATTTCCGCGTTGCAGATATTCAAGCGTGCTATGAATTATGGAAAAGTCGAGGAGCGGAGTTCATCTCGGAGCCGATCCCCAAGTACGGCGAGACGCGCTGCTACATCCGCGATCCGGATGGATATATTATCGAGGTCGGACAGAGCACCGAGTTGGTCTACGGCTGACGCTCGGCCCGGATTGGATGCCTTAAACGTTTACGGATGCCCGCCTAGCGCTAGCTGATTGGCGCGAAGCGCTCCGGCCCTCAACTGCCGAATCGCGAGCGAGCGGTCCGACCGGGGCGCACTGACTGTTGCACCGTCCGAAGAGGCGGCGCCTTGCGCTCTTCGATCGGTCCGATCGTAGCTAAGCTGACGAGCCTGAATACGCCTCACGCAGCCGGCATGCCGGAAAGCGGACAGACCGAATGTCGCCGGAGGGTCGAACTGCGACGGCCGCCTGTCGCTAGTGTTGCGCGTCGTCCGCAGGCTTCGCGGTTGATTTGCACGGTGGCAGTGGGTGCGCCTCGGCCACCATCAAATCGGCGGGGGGAACAGGTTTAGAACGAACGAGCCTCATCAGGATTCCGGCACGACAACCAGTCCTCGTACGCGGTCGGTGGGATGATCACGACAGAGCGCTTCTCGTCGCCAGGCTTGTGAAAACGCTTCATCAGCGGATGTTCGGCGGCGTTGACCGTGATCATCGTGAACGAGAGCGACGGCGGCCCTTCCGGTTCGTCCCCCGCGCGCCACCGTGGACATGGCGTCTCGACGCCGCTCCGCAATTGCATCAAGCGTTCTTACCCTCATCGATCCACTGCCTAAAAAGGGCGATCTTTTCGGCGGCCCATTGGCCATCACAAGGCATGTCGCCTTGGATCAATCGATCGAGAATGTCGGTGGCATGCAGGCTAACCGACTCAAAGCTCGATAAATCAATTCGCTTTCGCATCGCCTCAATATCTTTTTGTCGAAAAAGTCGACTTATGTCGTCCCTAAAATTCACCATGTGATATCTCCGTTCACGCTACCAGTTGCATCACGCCGGAGCCGGCGCGGCGGGGTCGAATACGTCGGCAAACCGCCCGCTCGTTCCAGCGGCACGTTGACCATTGATGAAATGACTCAGCTCGCGCACACGCGCGACGCCATGATCTGCTTCGCTCATACATCTCTCCAATAAAATAGCGCGTCAACTTGTGCAAAACCCGCTCGCTCCTGCCACCAGCTTCGTGCGACTCCAGGATCAGCAATCTTGTGAGCGCTGATATGCACACTCAACGTTTCGCGGGTTTTCGCTGACGGTCTACTTACGACGGGTTCGGGACATCTCGTGCTCATTTCTGGCCATCACGGGGACATCCGAGACTCGTGTATTTAGAGAGTCGAATCTTTCGTGGCAACTTCTTTCAGTTCCCCTGTTGCGAGATTCAGGACGAAGCCCCGAATGACGATCTCCGACGGCACCCACGGATGAGAACGAAGCTTCATCATCTGCTTCCTTGTTGCTTCATTTACGTCGGTATAGAAGTGGAATTTTGCGGGTGACACCGCCAACACACCCGTGCGTTCGTGAAGATGCTTCTCGAACGACTCGTCCGTAAACATCTCGCTCCCACATCCCGTGTGGCCAACAATCATGATTTCCTTCACGCCCAGAACGTGAATTGAAAACATGAGCGACCGGACGACATCGTCCGTAACAACTGTCCCAACATTTCGAATCAGGTCCGCGTCGGCGGGTTTGATATCGAGGCGTTGTAGCAGTTCATTCAGACGAGGGTCCATGCACGTTATGATCGCAACCTTCGGAGCCGGCTTATCCGCCAACGATGGATCGTGGTGCTTAGCGCTTGCTTGACTTGAAGTGATTGCGTGATCGATCAGACTCATTTGGATTCTCCGTCTGTGCGCTTCACGATCGATGTTTTCGATGGCGTGAAAGTGCGGTTTGTCGACACTCGTTGAAAACTGGCCACGGAAGCAGGCCGAGCGGGGATGCATTTTATTCTGGACGAGTTTCGACGCGAAGACATCATGGCCCGAGGCAATTCAATTGTTCTCTTCACTCAACATGTGTCAGCTCCGAAACAACTTTCAGTTCGACTTTCAAAAGGGTGTTTGGTCAGAGTCCCGGCCGCTATCGTTCGGAAGCAGGAAGCAAGACTGGGGCGACTACGCAGTGCGAAAGCTGAGCGGCCTCAATAATCGACATCAGGAATCTATCCTCCAGTTATCGGGAAGCGGGTTCGGTCCATTCTGACGTGACTCGCTGAGCAAACGGTTCGCTTCGGAGAACACGTCGAGCAGGCCTGCCACGTCCGTGGCCTGTACACCATCAAGCACCACAATAGCGAATTTCATTTTGCGCACCCGCTCTGACCGATGATGCCGATAGCGCGATGACCCGCTGGTAATTTAGGTTAGGCGTGCAGCGCGAGGCTGACCATTCTCCGAATGGCTGAAGCTGCATCTTGCCGGCATGCGGTCCCTCATACGCCGGTATAACCCGTGTAGCTCTCACGCGTGGTGTGCCATAAGGGGTCGATCTGACAAGCATGATTTATGGGGGCGCCTGCTTCAAAGGAAAGCAGTGCTCACAGTGTGCCAGCGGTAGCGACAAGCCTCGCTATTGCTTACCATATGGCGAGCATCGGCACTTTTTCGCCATCACGAACTTTTCGAAGATCGAGCGATGAAACACGATAGCGTTGGGACGCGAAGTGAACAACTACCGGACTCGCTCGTGTACGTGATCGACGACGACGAGTCTATTCGAGGTGCGCTAACCAGTTTGCTCATGTCAGTGGGCATCGAGGTTCGGGCGTTCGAATCGGCTGACGAATTCCTCGCCGTGAAAATGCCAGACGTGCCGAGCTGTCTCATTCTCGACATTCGACTACGAGGCGAGAGCGGTCTCACGCTTCAGCAGGAAGCCTTCAAAGAAAGCATTCGATTTCCCATCGTCTTCCTGACGGGACATGGCGATATCGGCATGACTGTCAAGGCGATGAAAGCGGGCGCTTTCGATTTCATGACAAAGCCATTCAAGGATCAGGATTTGCTCGATACGATCGCCGCGGCGCTCAAGCGCGATGGCGAATTGCGGCGCCAGGCGAGGCTCGTTGCGGGTATTCGTCAAGCCTACGATTCACTGACCGCCCGCGAGCGCGAAGTGATCGGGATGGTGGCGGAGGGTCTGTTGAACAAACAGATTGCTGACCTCCTGTGCCTAAGCGAGGTCACGGTCAAGATCCATCGGGCGCAGGCCATGCACAAACTCAATGCGCGCTCTGTCGCCGAGCTCATCAGGAAGTTGCAGCAGGTGCAGCCTGCTCCTCGGACCGCCAGATAGGCACTTGCCCATTCGCTGCGCGATGGCTGCCTGCGTCAGCGCGCGGATCTCGCCCGGTTAATGCGGACTGGCACAAGAATCATTCGAAGGTGTGATTGCTGCTGCCCATTCGGCGGGCTTGTATTTTGCAGAAAGATTCAATCTTTCCGCATCATTTCGATGGCCACCGGACCCCAGATAAAACCAGCGCGTTCGTCCGCAATGATCGTCATGGTGGACGACTATGAGTCCGTCAGGATGGCGCTGTCCAGTTTGCTGCGTTCGGCAAATTGGAACGTCATCGACTACGCGTCCGCCAACCATCTTCTGGGCGATACGCGCCGCTCGAAACTGAAACTCGTCGTTGCCGATGTCCAGATGCCGGGCATGGACGGCTTTGCGCTGCTCGAGTCGATCAAGCTATGGAAGCGTCCAATCCCCGTCATTTTCATTACCGCGTACGCGAAGCCGGGAAGTGCTGGAGCGCGCAAAACGTAACGGCGCGGCAGGCTTCTTCTCGAAGCCCGTGGATGACGCGGGACTTCTCGCACTGGTTAGTGAGCTGCCGAAGGGGTGACGTGGCCGAACGCCCTAAAATCGGGCGGTGTATGGCCTGACGAATCTGCCGCTATGCCGGCCGCTCGTTCAGGCCATCCGAATGGATTAGACGCGCACGCGCCTGCATAAGGCATCACATCATATCGAACGATACCGCCGCGCGGCTTACTCGCTTACGCTTGAATCGTCGGCCAGGGCAAAACACTCGCGAGGTGAGATGGATCAGCTTTACATGTTGCGTGCATTCGTCGCCGCTGCGCGGTATCAGAGCTTCAGCAAGGCCGCCGAATCGTTGAATGTGACCACCGGATCCGTGTCGAAAGCGATCGCGAGACTCGAAGAATGCGTCCAGACGAGAGTCCTGCTCAGGACAACGCGGTCCGTTTCCTTGACGGACGCCGCGCGATCGTACTACCTGATCTGCTGCCGTTTGCTCGAAGAACTCGACGAGGAGAACCGGCGCATCGCGCTGGAGCATGAGGTCAATGGCGGAAAGCTGCGCCTTGTCGTGCACCCCATGCTGGTGAACGGGGCGTTCTCACGGTTGGTACGGCGCTGTCGCGCCATCGCGCCTCATGTGAGTCTGGTGGTTTCCGTTCAGGATCACGTCACGAACCTGTTCGACGGCCGTTTCGATATCGCCATTCTTCCGCCTCAGCTGGTCGAGCAGTCCACCGTGATTCGCCGGACGCTATCGCGGTCGCCTCGCATTCTCGTGGCCGCTCCCGGGTATCTCGAGCAATACGGTGCACCGGAATCCGCTGCGAATCTCGCCAATCATTTTCTGCTGATCGATCCGGAAACGAGAAGGAAGGGTGGAGAATTCATCGTTCTGCGTGAGGGCGGCCGGAAAGTGAGCATTACGCCCATGTCGTCGATGGAGGGCAACGAGGTGGTGCTGCGCGCGGCGGCGCTCAACGGAACCGGCATTGCCACGCTGCCTGAAACCATGGTTCGCGAAGATATCGATATGGGACATCTCGTGCACGTCCTGCCGGAATGCACGGCATCGGATAGCACCGTTGAAATATGCCTTTTCTATGCTCACCGGGAACTGATCCCGGCGCGGCTCAGGATGTTCGTCGACTTTTGTACGGAGTTCTTTCGGGCGCCAGCGAAGGCGGGTGCCGGTGACGTGATACGTCTCCCGCAACCGGTCGTGCGAGACGCAGATCTCACGATGATTTCGTGATGGCGTGTTCGTACCCCGCCCCCTCGCGCCGTATTTGCGAAAAGGGCGCGCCACGCCAAATAAACAGGCAGAGGCCAGGCCCGCAATGGCGGGCATGATTTGTGGAGGTGGCTATGTCTTACGTTTTCGCACAACTGGATCTTCATAGGCAGTACTGCCTATGACGAATACACCTTTGTTTCATGGCTCAACAGAAAGGTCCATCGCCGCACGGTGGATCTGCGGCGTGTTTGCCTGCTGTGAATGTCCGCCTGGTCTGCGCCAGAAGATCCAGGATCCATAAGCGCAAGCCGAGCGGAAACAGCGAAATCTGATGTCTAGCGACTGCATTTCGGATTTTGGGGAAAATGGGGTTATCAATTCTCACGAGCTTCAACCAGAGCTGAGCATGGCGACTTGTTGATGACAATCCCTCATGTCGACGGGTTGGTCAAACGCCGTAGGCGCGATAAGTGATGGTGTCCCATCACAATGACCTCGGCGTTCAGCAGCCGGGCCTGTTCGACGACAACGTCGGCCGGATTTCCAGCGCAGAAGTGCTGTACAACGGCGAGATTCCCCGGACGGTCAGTTGAAACTCCCCCGGTTGTGGTCGCGTAAAATCCCCCACCGGGTGAAGCAGGATGAGGTCGAGTTTTATTCCTCTTTCGTTTTCTGCGCAAGCGCCTCGGCGGTTTCCTTGAGCCGGTAGCTGCGCTGGACTTCCAGACCACGCGCCTCAAGCTGCGTCGCGAATACCTCAACGTCATGACGAACAGGCGTGGCCGGCGGTAGCGGCCCGTCTTCGGATCTCGAGTGGGGGCGCCTTCGCCGTAGTCCACCTGCGCCTCTTCGCCAGCGGCGCATTCGAGACGATCGAACTGTTCAGAATCAACGTGGCGCAGGGCTCACACGAAGCGTTTGACGCTCTCGTAGCTGGCCGTGAAGCCATGCTGGTCGACGAGGTCCTGGTAGATCACCTGGGCGTTGCGCTTCAGACGCACCTGCTGTTCGGATGGGTCGACAATGCATAGAAGGTGTACGGTCGCCGTACCTGACGCTGCCACGCGGATTGCCAGATCAATGACGTGGGAACTCTGGGGCGAGCCGTCCAGGGGAACAAGGGGGATATTGAACATGGTGGGGCCTTCGAAGATACGAGTGACATCAGCCTATAATCGCTCTCCCTTCCCGCGGACTCCGCAAGGGTTCTCGCTATCTGGCGAACAGGCGATATCTGCATTGCGAAGAGTGCAAGTACTCTGCCAAGTATGGCGGTCGAGTGGTACCCGGAACCGCGAGGCGGACCGCTATTCAATAATCCGTGAGTGCGGGCGTCCTCGCGAAGCACGCGGCGCAAGGCGGGTTACTCCTAATGCGCGTCTTCAGCCGACGCGGAAGCTGCCTTCATGGCGGTGATGGCTGACATATCCATTGCGTTTCCCCTTCCGTGAGCCGCGGTGAAGAGCTTACGAAAACTGGTACTTCTCGCGCACCAGGTTGCCGATCCCGATCCGGTCGAGGATCGTCAGCGGGCAAAGGATGGTGACACTCACCGTGCCCGGCAGGCGGCAGATTTAAATCGACCCTGTGATGGTTGCGGGGTTGAGTACTTCTTCATACGATAGGCCGGTCACTGACGCCGCGCGGCGCAAGCCGCAAGCACGCTCGCGCTCTCTGCGAGGCGCTTGCTCACGCCTTCGCTGGCAACGCGCCTTCGCCGATGCCGGGCTGAATAATTACCACGTCGGTTCCTTTACGATGTAGCAACGCCTGGGCTACGTTAATGTCGTGAACATTGGCCGCGGTTCCAATGACCGTATGGACCAGGCCCGAGTCGGCGTCCACGCCGATATGCATCTTCATCCCGAAGTACCAGTTGCCACCCTTCTGCGTTGATTGCATTTCCGGATCACGCGTGCCCGAGCCATTTTTTGTCGAACTGGACGCGGCGAAGGTTGCGATAACCGGTCGCGAGGAGCTGATCGGCAATGATCTGGTTGCATCGATTGACCGGATTCTGGATAGCGTCAGTTCGCGGCGTCAGACCGAGCTTGCGGCGCTCGCCGGCAAATCGTGCCAGCAAGTCGGGGCTTCGCTGCCAGAGTTGGAGACGCAACTGCGTTGTGTACGTGCAGTCGTGCTCGTATCAGACGGCCGTCTTTACTGCTCTTCCGCACTCGGAGCGATCGACGTTCACCTTGTCGGCCTATTTGTTCGTGACTGGCGGTGTGACAAGAAGCCTTCTCGCGCAGACTCGGCACCAGCCCGGCGTTCCCGTGCTTGCAATGTTTGACAGGACAGCCGCGAGTACGGGCGTACTGTCCATCATTGAGGGTGATTATCTCGCAGACACGCTTGCGCACGGTGTCAGATACGGTGCACAGACTGCGGCGAAGTCGGTGACGGGTGCGGGGCTTCTGAACGATCGTGAGACATTTGTGCCAGCATCCGCGCCTCGGGCTGCATACGCGACGCGCGTCTCATCGCGTGCATCGCCGTTTGCCATTCTGGTGTCGTCCTCCGCTGATTTCATCTCTGGCATTCACTGGAGGTACAAACTGGCGCCCCTGGCTGCCGCCCTATTGACCTTGCGGGGAATCCACAGACCGGCGGCAATCATCAGCGCGCGTATCGTCTCGGCCGACAGAGCGATACCGCGGCATTCGCGCAGTTTCTCGCACGCCAGCGTCGGCCCGAGGGCATAGCGCTCGCGAAGGACAGCCAACGCGCGGCGCGCCATGCCCTCGGGCAACTGACGATTTCCCGGCCGGCCGGCCGCGCCTGCCTGACCCGGGCCTGGCACCCAAATTCCTCCGGGTTGGGAATTAGATGAATGGCGGCAGGCACAAGCAGTCTGCTAACGCTGAAATTGGGGCCGAGGCTCGCGCAGACCCCGCAAACAACGATTGGCGTGTCGGTGGGCTGCTGATCGAGACCCGAGGGAAGGGCTCGCCCTGTTCAGGCTGCAATGCGAAGGCCGCGCCGGTTCAGCTTCTGCAGTCGCTGCGCGATCAACGAACGCCGCCGTCGCTTCAGCTAGACTTTCGTCGGGGATGATCGCTTGCGGCCTTGCCGGCCAGTTTCGGTTCGAGCACGTCACTCGCGAAGACCGGCCTCGCTTTGTCTCGGGACGCGCGCGGAGCGCGGCAGAATGTAGTCATGACTTGACCGTTTGATGCGATACGATTTGGAGCCAGTTTCGGGCGATATGGCCGCGATGCGAATAGAGGGCTTGCTTAGTGCGAAGTTCAGGGGATCGTCAGATCAAATGCGAATCGAGGTTCGTGGGTAACTGCCCAAGTTGCCGGAACACGGTAAGCCAATCTTCGAGATGCCATGTCTTCGCGATCAAAGAGCCCCGCATCTGATGAAAAGAGTGGATGGCAAATTTGACCTGCTTCGCGCTCGGCGTCATGCCGAGTAGTTCTCCAGATTGCGTACCGCTGACTTCAGCGCGAACGCCGACACGATCCCCATGGAGCAGCAGATCGAGAACTACGATTTTCATATCGGGAAGTGCGATAGCCAGGCGTGCGAACGCGCTTGCCATTTGATCGGCTCCCGGCGCCGCGCCGGGTGGCCCCGGGATGTACTCCCAGTCCTCGGTTACGACCGATCGTAACAGCGCAACGTCTTTTGTGGCAAATGCACGGTAGAACTCCTTGATTGCCGTGCGGACAGTGTCTTCGTCTTCACTTCGGGTCATCATTCTTCGCCTCCAAAAAATTCGACGAGTTCGATTTGCGATTGTCAGTTGACGGCAGGCTGACCACCCCTTTCGGCGGAAGACACGCCCGCTGTCAGCGAAGTCGCTTGCGATAGAGGCTTTCGCCGTAGCCGCGCACGATATTGTCAAGTTCAAACAGAGAAGTCTCCCTGGCTTCCACGATTCGTGCAATGCCGCCGCGAAGCACGTTTTCAGAAGTCGCTTCGACCGATTCGTTGTCGAGAACCCCAGAACACCTTCGATTGTATGTTCGGTAAGTCCACCTGTGGCGCCAAGGAGTGAAGCCCGAAATTGGAGCTGCCGGGCCACCTAGCATTGAATTGCAACCTCGCGCTGATTTGAAGGAGGCTTACACTCCCCGTTTCCCGATGTTGCGGCAAGCGTTCGTCGTTCCAGCGCCTGGCGAACTGCATCGGCAACGTCAATGCCAACGTTGGTCATGGTGGTTCTCCTTCCGCGAATAACAGGCGACCCTTTTATGCCAACCCTGCCCTACATAGCGATCGTTCGCAGCGCCTAATCAGTCCGTCGAACAGGTTCGTGGCGTGGTCCTGGACGGACACCACCAGACTCACATGAGGCGCGATGGCGCGATAGCGCCGCAACAGTCGCGAAAACGTTCCGCTCACCAGCATGGGGTGCACGACCAACCGCAGCTTGCCGCCATTGACCTCATGCTCGAGTGCGATCTGCCGGTTCGCTTCGTCGAGTTCTTCGAGCAAGCGGCAACACGTCACGTAGTGCGACTGCGCGGCTTCGGTCAAAGAGACGGATCTCGTTGTCCACAGCAAGACGCGGGTCTGAACGCATTCCTCAAGCTTGGCGATCGCTTTCGACACAGCCCCTGTCGTCACATATAAAGCTGACCCATCTCGCACCTCACAAGTGTTTTGCTGGCCGACGATCCAAGCGTAAGCGCGTCAGCCGCGCGATGGTATCGTCCGATCAGGTGTGTGTCTTATGCAGGCGCGTGCGCGTCTAATACATTCGGATGGCGAGAGCGGGTGGCCGGCATAGCGGCGCCGTTCGGCCGTGTCACTTCTTCAGCACTTCGCCGACCAGTGCGAGAAGTCGTGCGTCATCCACGGGCTTCGACAAGAAGCCTGCCGCGCCGTTACGTTTTGCGCGCTCCAGCACTTCCCGGCTCGCGTACGCCGCAATGAAAATGACAGGAATTGGGCGCTTCCACAGCTTGATCGATTCAAGCAGCGCAAAGCCGTCCATGCCCGGCATCTGGATATCGGCAACGACGAGATTCAGTTTGGACCGGTGCGCATCGTCCAGAAGATGATTGGCGGACGCGTAGGCAATGACGTTCCAGCTCGTCGAACGCAGCGAACTGGACAGCGCCATTCGGACGGATTCATCGTCGTCTACCATTGCGATCGTTGCACTCGAGCGCGCTGGTTTTATCTGGGGTCCGGTGGTCATCGAAATGATGCAGAAAGGTAGAATTTTTCAGCAAAATACAGGCCCGCCAAAGGGGGATCAATCACACCTTCGGATGATTCTTGTGACAGTTCGTATTGACGGGGATGTACCTGGACCTGGATGGCGTTCTGCGGGGTCCCCTGCACCTGCTGCAACTTCTTGACGAGTTCGGCCACCGACCGAGCATTGAGCTTATGCATCGCCTGCGCCCGATAGCGTCACGCTACTAGTGGTCGATTCCATTCGCTGCGACAGCGCGACCGCAGAGCCGCTCGCACAAATGGTGCATGAGAAGACGGGTTGCAATCCGTTCTTCACGATCCATCATCGTCAATATCCCTGTCAACGCGATGCAGCAAATGGAACAGTCGCAAAGCCCGAAGCGAAAGATCACGATCGGAACCGATACAACGGATGCCGACACGCTTCAATGTTCGATCGAGGATAGTGGCCCGGGTGTCGCGCAGATGCATATGAACCGCCTCTTTGAGAGCTTTTTTACAACGAAAGATAACGGCATCGGAATGGGCGTGCCCATCTGCCGGTCAATCACCGACGCCCATGACGGATGCATCGCATGCTGACAATTTCTCAAGGCACGGCGGCGCCCGCCTTCGCTTCAAATTGGCCTTGGCCGACGCCGTCCGTTAACCGGCCCGCTGCGAGTTGTCCGCGCTCCTCGCTAATTACCTGCTGCTCTAACATGCAGGTTATTCTTCACGCCCGTCACGCCGGCGACGCCAGCAGCACGGGTCGCAGCCAGATTTATCTGCTGGTCGTCGGGCGCATCGCCTTCGAGCGTGATCTTCCCACCGCGCGCCAATATAGTGATCCCGGAAGAGTCGAGGTGCTTCGTTTGCGTGAGTTCATGCCTTACCTTTGCTTCGAGCTGGTGATTCTCCTTTCGCATCTCTTTCTTGCTGGGCACAGCCGCGCCGGATCCAGGTGCATCCGTTTGTGCAAATACGGGCGCGATCCCTGTCAAGGCCCCCAAAGTCAATAACGCGATCATGTATGGCTTAAATTTCATAACAGAACTCCTGATAAATCGAATAATCTCGAACATGCGCTAGACTGCGCAAAACTGCGATGGAACCCAGAAAATCTCTAACGCCTGTTTCAACGTAACGGCCGGAAACTGCCCCGAACCTCTTCCACAAACGCTTGGGTCTGCTCCCAAGCCGCAAAGTGTCCTCCTTTCGGCAGCCGGTTATAGTGAATCAGCTTTGGATACGCTTTTTCAGTCCAACTCTTTGGGGCCGCGTAAATTGCATCCAGAAACACACTCACCGCGACCGGAATTGCGACGTGCTTCGTCGCGCTCCTTTGAACGAACGTGAATGAAGTGAAGGTCCAGTCCGTCGATCTCGGTCACGTATTGAGGCAGTGCATTGAGGCGTGCGTCGACCTTGCGCCAGCCATAATACGTTGCCCAGTACTGCGCAAGGCTTTGCATCGTCACGAGTCGCATACCCTGCGAAGCGTCAGTAATCGTTTCGCGTTCTGGCCAGCGGGTCGCGTTGATACGTCTTCGCAGATCAGTGAGCAGAGAGTCCGGAACATGAACCCGAAGCATACGTATTGCAGTCTTGTCGCCGTTCACCGGTTGCACAACCTGCATGTCGGGTGCGCTACCTTCGGAAAATGCGAATCGGGTCAACGAGCCTGTTATTGCCGTTGTCGCTGCAGCTTCTATAAAGCGACGACATGCTGAAGACCGTGAATAAGGATCGTACGGCACGGCAACTCCCGAGCGCTCTCAGTGGCCAAAGAAGGTATTGCAAAAGCTGACTGGGCCGAGGCAGTTCTCGCCGTGGTAAGCATTCCCGCGGCCACGTTGAGAAACGAAAAGCACGTGTTGCTGCGATCCACCCTGAGAGGGCCTTTCTTCCGATTCGCCGTAGCTCGAAGCATTCGCATAGCCGCCGTACTCCAGTCGCTCAATACGCCCGTCGCCTGGATCCGACGTCCCACTGCTCTGCGCAAACACCGTGGTTGAAACTGCGCACGCTGTCACAACGACAGAAATGCAAATAAAGTTCCGCATTGCGGCCTCCTAATTTCACTGTGCAGCGCAACCGTAGTGGCAGCGAGCCGCCAGTGAACGTTTGCGCTGGGCCTACCTCTGCGCGAGCCGTATTTTTATTCGGCTCGTTACGATCATCAAGTCGTGTGCTAAATGAGGGCAATTGCCTCCAAACAGCCTTTCCGCTCAGCCGATCGGGGCAGAACGAGAATCGCGACATTCGGCAGTCAACACACCGTGCATCCGACATCCCAGGTTGCCCCGTACCACTCAATATCGTTTGATATTCGTGCCTCTCGATCGCCATAGCCTGCAGGACTCCGACCGCATAGTCGCACTCGACGGTTCCCTCCATCAAGTCCCAATCACCAGTCGGCAGAGACTTACTGTCACGCACTCACATTCCCATGGACGATCGCACGCGTCGAACAAGCTCAAACGACGCGTCGGACAGCACGCAGCCTAAAAGTAACCTTCTCGTGCGCGGTCGGTCGCGTCGTTCCAAGGTACTCGCGAATGTGCATTCGAATCAAAGTTGCGGGTGAATGCTTGAAATTCTGCCAGGACTTTTCGCACCGGTGCTGCACGATGCACCAACAACGATGACTATCGTTTGCCAGGTGGTGAGGCAGGCGCAACCTTGCCCGCGTTCAATGTGGCAACTGATCCGCGACCTTGGCGACACCAGCGGCCGCACAGACTTCGTCTTTATCGCCACCCGGCGCGCCACCTATTCCCAAAGCTCCGACGATCTCCCCATTCGCCTTGAAAGCAACAGCACCGGGCAGCGCCATCACGTTATGAACAGTCGCGAGTTGCGGCGCAAATGGGTTCGTCTTCACCAGTTCGAAGAATCCGCTCGAACGGTCGAAACCGAACTCCGGTCCAAGCGTGACGACCGTAAACGCTTTCCGGAAGCTCGATTCACCTGTGGCTACTGGTGCATGATCGCCCCTCAAAATGGACTTGCCCCTGCATGACCGGACACGCGGTCACGCTTCGGTTGGTGAAGTTGCGCGCTGGCGGAATTCGCGTGGCGAGCAGTATTTCAAGGCGCTGTGCGGATGCGATTCGTTGTAGTGGTCAAACGCGATAGCCAGGTTTTGCAGTGCGGTTCTGACATCAGGCTTGGGCATCCATGAGACGTAGTCACGCTTTATCGTTTTGACGAAGCTTTCGGCCATCCCGTTGCTCTGCGGACTTCTCACAG
>NZ_JAMBPR010000057.1 GCF_024206475.1 Paraburkholderia sp. CNPSo 3274 | reverse complement strand
CCAGAAACCGGCTCGACCAACGGCTAATGAAGCGGGAGTCACAGCGCAGCCGCTGCATGATCGCCTCACGTGTCTCTCCGTCGTCAAGCATCAGGATCAACCGGGCACGCCGCGTGTCTGCTGCGCGCACCGTTTGACTACGAGCCGCCGACAGCAATTGTTTGCGCTCAAGCGTGGTTAAGTTCATCTTTTCCATGTGTTTCATTGAATACCAAATAAGGTGCTTTTTCAATGACGCAATGGACTAGAGGACGTGCAATCCAGGATTTGGCCAATGGCGGCAAGCAAGATCAACGGCGTCGGCCCTAAGGCGGCCGCCAAGCTCGCGTCGTTGGGAATAGCGACCATCGGTGAGATCGCTGCGCGCGACGAGCGTTGGCTCATAGAGCACTTTGGACGGAGCTACGGGGCGTGGCTTCGCAAAGTCTCTCACGGACTCGATGACAGGCCTGTGGTGACGCATAGCGAGCCCGTCTCGATGAGTCGCGAGACCACATTTGAACGGGATTTACACGCGGTACGGCACCGACAGGAACTGGGCGCAGCTTTTACCCGCCTATGCGAACAAGTGGCACTCGATCTGCAGCGAAAGGGCTATTTGGCCAGGAAGATCGGCATCAAGCTGCACTTCAATGACTTCAAGACAGTAACGCGTGACGTAACGCTTCCTGAACCTATTTCTGACGCGAAAGCGTTGCGTCGCGCGGCGACTGAGTGCCTGAAAAGAGTCGAGCTCGTTAAATCCATCAGACTGTTGGGAGTCAAGGCCGGCAACCTCCACCCTGCCGGAGAAGCTTCTGGCAACGAGTCACCTCAATTCACACTGGATTTTTAGCCGGCAACGCGCAGCGCCTCGCGGCGTACGAGGCGTGCGCGGTGACTGCGCGGTGACTGCGCGGTGACTGAAGTGATTGGATCAGTTGGCCGGATCTGATGCCAATGCAATCCGCGCCTTCTCCTCCGGACTATTCGCCTTGTAATACTTGTCTGCCCACTCGCGGTCAGGCTGCAGCAACAGACGTTGAACGGTTCTATGCTGCTGCTCCTCGATTCCAACGGCGCGTGCACGATAGTGCTCGTATAGCCGCATGAACTCAGCAAGGTAAATGGCGGCAATTCGCGTGTCTTTTATTTCGAGCAGGTTCTCGTCGTTGAAATGCTCGGAGTTGTTGCTCATGTTGGCCGAGCCCGTGTAGACAATCGGATTGTTTCCTTCGGCGTCGATGACAATGAACTTATGGTGGATGATGACCGGAGCGTAGCCGGGCGCGACTTCGCCAGGAAAAAGCCGGAGCTCGGGTTCGAATCCTTCGGGCACGGTCGCCGGGGAAAAGTACGATGCGTCGATGACGTCGCGGTTTTGCTTGCTTCGATGATAGAGCGCGAGGTTTGCCAGAGCAGTCGTATTCACCGCTTCCCCTGCTCTTTGCGCCTCTTGCGCATTCTCAGCGGACTTTTCGCTGATGTTGTTGACGAGGCCGAACATCATTAGCCCCTTGTCGCCGGCGGCAAAGCAGGCGTCGCGAAGCGGTTCATCTGTCGGCATGAAGAGGCAAAACAAGACGGAATGCTGCGCCTTCCCTATCGCTTCTACGATCGTATCGATCTGGGTACGTCTGGTTTTCGTTTCCGGAGAGAAGCAAGCGCGCACTGCTGCGCTTCCCACCGTCACGGGATCAGACCAGCCATTCGTGAGTTCAGCGGTTTGGTTGACCGGCGGATTGCTGGCGATGGCTTTCGTCCTGTCGTCGTACAGTTTCGCGAGGTCGGTCGAATCGAACAGGTGAAGCACGTTGGCCTGTTCCGTGATGCCTTCCGTCGTAAAATTCGCAGAACCTGCAACGACGAATGCCGGGTTACCTTGTCTATCACCCCTATCCGTCACGATAAGCTTGTCGTGCATGATATGCGTCTTGTCACGCGGGCAGAAAGTCACGACGCTGCTCAGTGCATCGACCGCGGGTTGATTGGGTGATGGAGCGGGAGGTTTGCCTTTTTCGCGAACCAGGTGAGAGTCGTAGACGACGGCAACATTAGCTTTGCCGTGAGCGGTTCCAAAATCCTTGAACGCCGGGATCGCCCAAAGCGGGTCAGTCAAGTGATAGACGGCTGCTGCCGCGTGCGACGCGTCGAGGAATATTTCCTTGAACACAAGCTGCATATCGTTTGCGAGCCACGTTCGAAGTTCAAGCGCCTCTGGGTCCGGCGGCGCGGTATGCGGATCGATTCCCATCGCTTTGACTTGTCGTGCAAAAGCCTGTGAACTCACGACCGCACGATTGAACCAGGTA
Source organism: Paraburkholderia sp. CNPSo 3274 (assembly GCF_024206475.1). Taxonomy (GTDB): domain Bacteria; phylum Pseudomonadota; class Gammaproteobacteria; order Burkholderiales; family Burkholderiaceae; genus Paraburkholderia. The sequence goes on along the minus strand of NZ_JAMBPR010000057.1, from coordinate 57,051 downwards.
CCCACACCGTCTTCGATGTGCGCCGGAAGCGTGAGCTCACACGAATTCGCCTCTGCGCTCAGCAGATTCAAATTGTCCGGCGTACCGACTACCGGATAGACGGTGTACTTGAACTGCTTGCCTCTGTCGGCTTCCTCGATGCGCGCGTCCCACCACATGAATTTTTGAATCGGCGCGATGTTCGAAGGCGCATCAGGCTTCCCGTCCGGCACCGGCCCTTTGAACGTGATTCGATTGGGGAGCCAACTGCTTGCCTCATGGGATTTTCCGTCTGGGCTTGTGAAGCCCGGGGCCCGCTCTATGGCGAAACCCAGGAAGTCGGCACGTATCGCACCGTCTGGCCAGTCGAGCGCGAGTAAAACCAACGTCGGGGAGAGATAGCTGCGGACCTTTGTCGACATCCTTCACCTCTGCTGTGTTAGCCAAAAGCCACAGTTTCGACCAGGAGTTTGTTGAAACAGTGAACGAAGTATGTTGCCTGGATGTCGTTTCGATGACGCTGCCCAGAGCGGCGACAAGGACATTTACTGCGGCGTGATATCCCTTTGCACCCGATGAATATGCTGCTCGACATAGAACGCCGCCGCATCGGCGTCGCCGCAGACAATGGCTTCGTAAATCAGCCGATGCTCTGCAACGTACAGTCGAATGCGAGCCGGGTCATAAATCCCATCGTCCTTGAGTCGCTTCCAAAGCGACTGGTCCATGGTCGATGCGATTTCTTCCGCGAGCTTCGCCAGCAACACATCCCCTGTCATCACCGCCAGTTGACGATGGAAAAGCCTGTCGCTGTTGTTCCACAGCGCCCGCTCTTCGGGCGTCGCCACGTCCGTCAACGTCTCCATCTGGTCCAGATAGTGCTCGGCCAGCCGGTCTCGCTGTTTGCGTGCTGCCGCTCGCCTTGCAATTGCAGGCTCGAGAATCAAGCGCACGTCGAGCGTAGCCGACGGGCTGAAGTCCGACGTGGATTCCCCAGCCTGAGTTTCTACGCTCGGCGCCGCGGCAAGAATCTGGTTGGCCGCGGCAGCCACGTAAGTGCCCGAGTTGCGCTTCGTGACAACCAGGCCTTCGTTTTGCAATTGCCCGATGGCTTCACGCACGGCAGGCCGCCCGACGCCAAAGAGCGTGGCCAGTTCACGCTCCGACGGCAGCCGGGCTTCCGGCAGGAATCGGCCGCTTCGGATTTCGGCCCGAATCTTTTCCGACACCTGCTCGTAAATCTGCAGTGGCCGAAAGTTGCCTTCAAGTTCGAAGCGAGCGGATGCCATCGTGAGTTCTCAGTGCGCCGCGAGGTGGTTCCAAAATATACCACTTTCGCGACCACTTCCTGATGGCCGTGGGGCGTATGCGCTAAAAAGCGGGGAACTCCGCACCAGTCTGCCCCGGCCACACCACGCTTTTTGGTCCAATAGAAGTCCACGACGGCGCCAAAACGGCGTAAATTGGCTTGCCATTCAGCCACTAGCGGTATAAATTCGTTCCACACCGAACCCAGGAAATTGGGCGGACTTGAGCCAGAAACCGACCTGGCCAAATGCATCAGCTTTCTGACACCCAGAACCAAAGGCTTCCGAATGACCTCACGCGACATCCGAAATCCGGAGACCGCAGACGTCGTCATCACGCTGACTACCAGCAAAACGCCGGTGCCTTCGGAGTCTGCACGTACGGGCCGCCTGGTCGTGGGCGTCGGCGCATTCACGCCCGATGCGGCGGAAATTTCCAGCCAAACCGTCGACGGCAGTGCTTTGGTGGTCGACGACCCAGTCGGCGCAAAACACGAAGCCGGAGATCTCATCCAGGCCACCGTGGACTGGACCGCCGTTTCCCCGCTGGCCATAGCCCTCGCCGGTGACTTCAGGACAACGAAACCCATTCTCTTTAAAAGCGTAGGCTGTGCAGCATGGGACCTGGCGGCTTGCCGGGTCGCTCGCGACGCCCTGCGATAAACGTCGTTCGCAACGGCGCCTCGCAACCACAGCAGCAGTTCAAGCCCGCTTTCGCCTGGCAGTCCAATAATCTGGAGACATCATGCGCTACACCGCCACCACCCTCGCCGTCCTCACGGCCGCCGGTTTCTGCCTCACCGCTCATGCTCAAACTGTCGTCACCATCGGTCACTCGGCGCCGCTTACGGGCCCGCAGGCGCCGAACGGAAAGGACAACGAGAATGGCGCTCGCCTCGCCATCGACGAACTGAACAAGAGCGGCGTGACGGTCGATGGCAAGAAGGTGACCTTCAAACTGGATTCGGAAGACGACCAGGCAGACCCGAAGGTCGGCGTCCAGGTCGCGCAAAAGCTTGTCGACAGCGGCGTGGTCGCCGTCATGGGTCCGTACAACTCCGGCGTGGCGATTCCGGCATCACGTGTCTATAACGCCGCCGGTATTCCGATTCTCCCCGTTGCTTCGAATCCGGCGCTGACGAAACAAGGCTTCAAGACCATCTTCCGTATTGGCGCAAGCGATGAGCAGTTGGGCGGGACGATGGGCCAGTTCGCTGCAAAGACGTTGAAGGCGAAGACTGCAGCGGTTATCGACGACCGCACGGCGTATGGCCAAGGGGTGGCGGAGCAGTTCGTGAAGGAGGCGAAGGCGAACGGCATCCAGATCGTCGACCAGGAGTTCACCAACTCTGCGGCGACTGACTTCCTGGGCATCCTCACCACCATCAAGGCGAAGAACCCCGACGTCATCTTCTTCGGCGGATACGCGGCTCAGGGTGCGCCAATGGCCAAGCAGATGCGCGCGCGCGGACTGCGCGCAAAGTTGCTGGGCGGCGATGGCATCTGCTCGGCCGACATGGGCAAGGTTGCGGGTGAGGCAGCGTCGATCGTGTATTGCGCGCAGGGCGGCGTCGCGCTGGACAAGACTGCAGCCGGCCGTGACTTCCTGAAGAAGTACAAGGACGCCTACCACGCCGACACGCAGGTCTATGCCGTCAACTACTACGACGGCGTGAAACTGCTCGCCGACGCGATGGTCAAGGCGGGCACCACCACCGATAAAGCCAGGCTTGTTGCCCAGTTGGCTAAGACCGACTACAAGGGCGTCGCGGGCACTTACTCTTTCGATGCAAACGGCGACCTCGTGGGCGCACCGACGACCGTCTACATCATCAAGGACGGCCTGCCGGTTCCGTACGGTCAGTGAGCCAATAGCACAAACATCATGAAGACTACTCGTACCATAACGACCGTCGAAGTTCATACCGGCGGCGAAGCGTTCCGTATCGTCACCAGCGGATTGCCTCGCCTGCCCGGCGACACGATCGTGAAGCGTCGCGCGTGGCTGAAGGAAAACGCCGACGAAATCCGCACCGCGTTGATGTTCGAGCCGCGCGGTCACGCCGATATGTACGGTGGCTATCTGACCGAACCGGTCAGCCCAACCGCCGACTTTGGCATCATCTTCCTCCATAACGAGGGCTATAGCGACCACTGCGGACACGGCGTGATCGCGCTGTCTACCGCTGCGGTCGAACTTGGCTGGGTCCAACGCAGTGTTCCGGAAACGCGTGTCGGCATCGACGCTCCCTGTGGCTTTATCGAAGCATTCGTTCAGTGGGATGGCGAACACGCCGGCAACGTGCGATTCGTGAATGTTCCATCGTTCATCTGGAAGCGGGATGTGACTGTCGAGACGCCGTCATTTGGTACGGTGAAGGGCGACATCGCTTTCGGCGGTGCGTTTTATTTCTATACCGATGGGCAGCCGCATGGCCTCGCAGTACGCGAGACGTCGGTCGAGGAACTCATCCGCTTCGGCGCCGAGGTGAAGGAAGCCGCGAACAAGGCATATCCTGTCGAGCATCCCGAGATCCCCGAAATCAACCACATTTACGGGACCATCATCGCCAACGCACCGCGGCACGAAGGCTCGACGCAAGCCAACTGCTGCGTATTCGCGGACCGCGAAGTGGACCGCTCGCCGACCGGCTCCGGCACAGGTGGACGCGTCGCCCAGTTGTACCTGCGGGGCGAACTCGGCAAAGACGAGACCCTTGTAAACGAGTCTATTATCGGCACTGTTTTCAAAGGACGCGTGCTCAGCGAGACGACAGTCGGCGACTTCAAGGCAGTGATCCCGGAAGTCGAAGGTAACGCGTTTGTTTGCGGCTTCGCGACCTGGATTGTGGACGAGCGTGACCCTCTGACTTACGGGTTCCTTGTCCGGTAGACGCTTCCTCCTCGTGGTACCCGTTAGCGCGGAACGCTTTGAATGAGCGTCCGCGCTTCGCATCAGAACACTCGAAATAACGCGCCGTTACGAAACTCGCACCGCAGTTGCACCTGTGTCCGGGCCCGCCGCCTACACTCCGAACCGTGCTTACCAGAAACGCACGACACGTGCGGAGGAGTAGTGAAATGAAAAGGACGATTCTCGGCGTGGTACTGGGCGCGGCCGCACTGGCAGCGTCGAGTGCAGCGTTTGCGCATGTCGATGTGGCCTTGGGGGTCGACCTGCCTGGCGCTGTCTACGCCCCGGCTCAGCCGGTGTACGTCGCTCCGCCGCCCGCCTATGCGCCTCCTCCGGTCGCGGTGGCCTGGCGCGGCGACGACGGCTGGCGCGCGCGTGACTGGCGGGAACACGAATGGCGAGAACACGAGCGGCGCGAACACCAATGGCGTGAGCGCGAGTGGCACGACCATGGCCGCTGGGGCTATTGAGCCGGTTTGCAGTTATAATTTCACACAAGTGATTATCATGAACGTCAATAATCGAATCAGGATGCTTGCCGCGGCTGCCACTTTAGGACTGGCGGCAGCCGGAACCGCACATGCCGCCGGCTGCCTTAAGGGCGCTGTCGTGGGTGGCGTAGCCGGACATTATGCGGGCCACCACGCCGTTGCTGGAGCCGTTGGCGGCTGCATCGTGGGCCATCATGTTGCGAAAAAGCATGCGGAAGAACGGGCCGCAGAACACGAAGCCGAGCGCTCCCAGAAGCTAAACACCTGATTCCCGCCGAGCCTTTCGCTACAGCCGCCAGAGACGCCCGTTCAAGCTGTGATATCCTGGCGGCACGCGACTTGCGCTATATTCTGCTCAAGAGTTGCATTCAGAGCGAAGCACAACTAGAAATGGACGAACGAAAACGCGAAAGCATCGTGGCCTATCTGCAGCGTCGGATGGCCGAATTTGGTATCGAACCGGAAGATATCGCCGCGTCAATGGCTGCAGATGCCGCGCAAATGCGCGCCGCACGTTACCGTGATGCGGCTGGCCACACGTGGGACGGCAAGGGCGACGCCCCGCGGTGGGTGGTGCAGGCAACAAGCGCCGGGCAGTCGCTCGAGCATTTTGCAATCGGCGAAACGGCTGTACAGCAGCCAGTGAAAACCCCAAGCGTGGACTGGCGGCACGACCCATTTGCCGGCAGCCGCCTGGAAACAGTCAGAACGGAACACTCCGGCGCCGCCTGAAGGCATCGCCGTCAGCTGCCGCCCCGGCGTCAAAGAGAAACTTCAGTCGAATTCGACGTCACTGTTATTGCGCAGTGCGTCCAGTCGTCGAATTTGTTCCGGCAGAATTCGGCCTTGCGACAAGGCTGGAAGGTTATCGATATCAAAGAACTGAACGGCGTCGGTTTCGGCTCCGGATATTTCACCCGCGCGCACGATTTCCCCAAGGAAAACCAGTTTCCAGATGTGAAACACGGAAGGCGGATGTCCGTGCTTGAGCATATCCCACACGGCCAGCAGCCGAACGATGTTCACCGTGTAGCCGCTTTCTTCACGAACCTCTTTTGCCGCGTTCTCCGCGGGCGAAACGCCTACGTCGGCCCAGCCGCCGGGCAGAGACCACAAACCATCCACGGCCTCCCGCACGAGAAGGATTTGACCGGACGGATTGAAGACGGCGCACCTCACATCGAGTTTAGGATTCGCGTATCCCGTTTCTAAAGCAAAGAGCGCGGCGACTTCGCTTGCTTGCATGGACGCCATTTCCGCGAGTTGCTGATGCGCGATGCTGGCGATTTCCGCGTACCTTTCCTTGTCGAAGGCGCTCGTCGCGTAGTGCAAACCCGATTGCGCAAGTGCCCGTAGCCGGCGCGCCTGCGCAAGACGTGCTCTCAGCGATTCTTGATTGACAGGCGTGGACATCAATACCGCCTTACTTTTTCGCCGCGGCTTCCTGATGCGCCTTCGCGAAGTCTGCCATGCTGTTGAAGCGGAAGGCGACGTTCGGCTGCCATCCGGGATTCATGGTCGCGCCAAAGCCCGGCTGCGAATGACGGCGATAGATCCAGCACGACGCCAAACCAAACTCACTGGCAGGCTTGTGATCGTGGAAGAGACTTTCGGCAGCGTGAAGGATCTTTTCCTTCTGGATGCCACGCTCACTCAGCTTCTCGAACATGTATTCGAAGTTTCGCGCCGATGGCTTGTATGAGCCGACATCTTCCGCCGTGAAAATTGCGTCGAACTCTACCTGCAACCTTGCGTTGCTGTAGCTGAACGTCTCATTGTCGACGTTGGAGAGTATGACCAGTTTGTAGTGCTTCTTCAGGTAATGCAGCGCGGCTACGGCATCCTCGAATGCCGGCCAGTTCCGCACCGACCGCCCGTAGTCCACGCACTCCTCGTGCGTGAACGACAGTCCCCATTCCTCGGCCAGCCGCTTGTAGACGATGGGCAGCAGTTCCTGGTATCGCTTGGCCGGCGTGTATTTCTGCTGCGACGACTCGTGCCGCGCGTGTGCCTCGAGAACCTGGTCCCTTGACAGCGGCGTCCTGGCCCGTTCGATCAGGGCGTTAAGGCCAGCGAAGATGCCGCTTTCCCAGTCAATCAGTGTGCCGTAGCAGTCAAAAGTCAGTGTGTCGAAGTCGGTCAATTCCACGGTTACTCCTCCTGGAAGTGCATGGCGGCGATCACAGTGTCCAGGCCGCTTCGACGCCGCGAATCACACAATGGCGATCGATTCCGTCATGTTCTGGCGCATGTAGTCGAGGAACCGTTTCTGGAAATGCATCGTGTGTTCGTGTGCGAGCTTCTCGGCCAGATCGGCGTCCTTACGCGCAATGGCATCGATGATCTCGCTATGGTCATTCCCCAGCTTGGTCGCGTGAGGCGAGGTCACCGTGTAGTCGAAGTGAAGATGCGTCAGGCGTTGCCCCTCGCCCAGCAGCCGTTCGTAATACCCCACGAAATACGGATTGTTTGCCGCATGCGCAATGGCCATGTGCAGCTGCTTGTTCCTCTCGGTCAACGCCTCGGCATCCCCGCTCTCGACCGCTTTCATATACGCGGCGTCGGCTTTCTTGAGAATCGCGAGGTCCTCTTGCCTGCGATGCAGCGCGGCGAGCCGGGTCACCGCGCGCTGAATGAGGTCGAGAGCCGAAACGTATTTGGGAAATTCCTCGATTTCCAGCGGCGTCACGAGCGTCGTGCGATTAGGGAGGATCGTGACGAGCCCCTCGCTAATGAGCCGGGCGAGCGCGAAAGGCCGAATTGCTCAGCGAGCGATACCTCGTCCAGCGGCGCACCAGGCTTGAGTTGCAGCGTCAGAATCTGTCTGCGCAGCTCTTCATAGATGTATCGTCCGCCATGGCGGCGGACACCCGCCTCTGCCTCGTTGGTCGCTTTGCTCATGGTCTTCCCGCCGTCGTCGTGGCCATGCACGATGCCGACGCCACACAACTCTGCATATCATTTTGTGTGCAATGCTGTATTCATAGTAAGAAGCCAATATTTACGCTGTCAACCAGGCGATTGCCCTGGCGCACCGCGCGCATCGCTCCGTGCGGCGGCGCGCTCGGGCCGCCAGAACCCGAACACGAGCAGCCCGACAAGGGCCTGAGCGGCCACGACGAACGCCACGCACCCCACCCAGCCCCAGCGATGCCATGCTGGAATCGGCAACACGGAGCCGAGGCTGCCGCCGAAGTAATAGCAGGAGAGGTAGATTCCGATCGCCGTAGTCCGCGCCCCGGCGGCGGCATGCGAAATAAACGCGTTGGCGCAGGCCTGTTCGACGAAAACCGCCGTCGAGCCGAGCGCGAGCCCAACGAGGATCGCGCCGACGCTGTCTGGCAGCGTCAGCAGGCTGCCCGCAATGGCGAGGCCAACCGCTGCGAGCGCGAGGTCGCGTGGCCCCCGGTGCCTCGCGATGCGGCCCGAGATCGGCGTGACGACCACCGCAACGAGGAACACGGCATAAATCGCGCCGATGCCCGCCGTCGAGAATTCGAACGGCGCGCGCGTGAGCCGCAGGCCCACGAAGGTGAACGTCGCGACTTGAGAGGCGAGCACGCATGCGCCCACGGCGAATGAGGCGAGCACCGGGCCGCGCATCGCCAGTTTCCATTGCGCCTTCGTTGCGGAACCGCCTTCTGCGCGCACAGCACCCGATGCAGGCAGGCTCGCATAGATCGCGAGACCCGTCGCGAAACTGAGCACCGCCACGATGTCGAGCGCGTGACGCCAGCCGAGCATCGAAGTGAGCAGGTTGGTGACGAAACGTCCGGCGAACCCGCCCAGCGTGGTGCCTGCCACGAAGATTGCGCTCACCTCGGTGGCGCGCTCGCGGTGATAGCGTTCGCCGATGTACGAAATCGACATGGCGAAAATGAACGGCATCAGCACGCCCGCGGCGAAACGGGCCGTGAGGAAGGACGCAAAACTCGGCGCATGCGCGGACCAGACAACGGGCACCGCCGATGCGAGCGCGGCGGCGACAATCACGTTCCGCCTGTCGAAGCGCGCCGCCAGGGTGCCGACAAACGGCGCGATAATGGCGACGGCCAGCGTGGTTGCACTCACGCCCTGCCCGGCGCGCTCCGCGCTCACGCCGAACGTGACGGCGAGTTCGCGCAGAATGCCTTGCGTGGCGTAGAGATTGATGAAGGCCGCGAAGCCGCACAGGAAGAACGCGGCTCGAATGGATTTGTCTTTCATGCTTGACGCCCTGTCTGGTCCAACTGACAGTCTGAGGACCGGCCAACGCGCGGGCCAATACCGTTTTCGTCGCCATTGATACCGCCAGAACAAGAATGCTCGACCTGCGCCGCCTCCGCTATTTCGTCACCGTTGCCGAAGAACTGCACTTCGGGCGCGCCGCCGTGCGCCTGAACATTGCGCAGCCGCCGCTAACGCGTCATATCGCGGCGCTGGAAGCCGAACTCGGCATTCGCCTTTTCGAGCGTTCGACGCGCGCCGTCAAACTCACGCCAGAAGGCATTTTGTTCCTCGAGCGAGCACGCGGCGTGTTGCATGCCGTTGGCGAGGCGCAGGCCACCGCACGCAAGCTCGCGCAGGGCGTGACAGGCCGCATTGCGATCGGCTACACGAGCTCGATTCCCATGTCCGACGCATTCGCGGAAATCGTGCGCAATGCAGGCCGCGCGCTGCCCGAGGTGGAACTGACCTTTCGTGAGGTCGCCACCGCGAGTCAGCATCGGCAGATCGTTGAGGGCGCACTCGATATCGGCTTCGGCTGGTCAGCAGCGAACGCCCAGGAAGACAGTCTGAGTTCGCTCGTGATCGCGCACGAGCCGCTCATCGCCGCCGTGCCGAGCGGCAGTGTGCATGCGCGCAAGCAGTCGATCGACTTCGCCGAGCTTCGCGACGAGACGTTTCTGATCTTTCCGCCGGGATCTGGGTCGGCGCTGACTGCAGCGCTAGATTCGTTGTGCGCGCAAGCAGGGATGGAGCCGCGCATCGGGCCGACCGCTTCGCAAACTGCAGCGCTGATATCGCTCGTCGCGGCCGAGCGCGGCGTCGCCATCGTGCCGGCCTTCACGATGGCGCTGCAGCGCTCGGGCGTGGCCTATGTGCCGTTGCGCGGTGCGCCTGCACTCGACCAGACTGTCTCGTGGACCGAGCCGTTCACCTCGACATGCGTGGAGCGCTTCGTCGAGCTTGCGCAGTCGGTTGCGCAAAGGGAAACGCGCGGCTTTTGAATGGCGCGAATTTCAAACAGGTGCCGACGCCGCGCTCGCCGCTCGCGTGCCATGCGCGGCCCGCTTCAAACGCGCCACGCCTTCGCGAATCTCATCCACGTTCGGCGCGGCGAAAGAAAGACGCAGCGACGCGGCGTCCGGCTCATCAGCGAAAAACGCCTTGCCCGGAACAAAAATCACCTTGTTGGCAATTGCATTCGGCAAGAGCGCATCGATCGCCAGATCCGGAATACGCGCCCAAACGAACATGCCGCCTTCGGGTCGATGAAACGCGATTCCGTCGCCGAACTGCGCGCACAAGCCATCGCAAAGCGCTTCGCATTTGCGCTGATACGCTTGCGTGATGTGCGGAAGGTGCCGTTCGAGCGAGCCTGCTTCCAGATAGTGCGCGGCGATCGCCTGGGTCCACGGCGTGCTGCACAGGTCGACGGTCTGCTTGGCGATCACGCAGCGCCGCGCGATTTCAGCGGGCGCGATAGTCCAGCCTACGCGCAAGCCAGGCGCGACGACTTTCGAAAGACTCGAGAAGTGCACGATCCAATCGCGCGCGCCCTGCACCTCGCTTGCCAGCGCAAGCATCGACGGCACAGCATTGCCCGCGAAACGCAGATCGCCGTATGGATCGTCCTCGACGATCACGAAGCGGTATTGAACGGCGAGACGCAAGAGCGCAAGGCGCCGTTCGCGCGTGAGCGTGGCCCCGGTGGGATTCGCGAAGGTCGGCACCGTGTACAGCAGCTTGGGCCGGACAATCGCGCCCGAAGCGAGCCGCGCGGCGAGTTCGTCCACGTCGAGACCGTCGCCGTCTACCGGTACCGTCACGACATGCGCCTGCTGGAGCCTGAGCGCCTGCAGCGTGGCCGGATACGCCGGCTGCTCGGTCAAGGCCGTATCGCCCGGATTGAGCAGCACGCGCAACAAGAGATCGAGGCCTTGCTGCGACCCTGTCGTAACGAGCATCTCTTCGAGCGCGCAGGTCACACCACGGCGCGCCATCAGCGCGAGCAGTTGCGTTTTCAATTCAGGCAACCCGTCGGTCGGGCCATATTGAAGGCAGCGCGTGGAAGCCTGCCATGCCTGAGCCGCTGCCGCCTGCAGTCCATCGGCATCGAACAGGTCGCTGGCAGGATAGCCGCCAGCGAAGGAAATCATGCCTGGTTCTCCCAGGTACTTGAAAAGCTCGCGAATGGGCGAGCCGGCGGGATGCTGAAAGGGCGCGGTGAAATCGTAAATGGCGGACATGGAGTCGATGGCGGTTAGGCGCGGCAACGGACAAGCTTCGATTGTGGTCAGCCCTCACGGGCGTATCAAACGAAATCTAATCACCATGTCATGCGGTTTGCTCATCAAGCCGTCGAGCAATAAAAAAGCCCGTGAAATCACGGGCTTTTTTTGCGCGGCCTGACTACCCGCCGTCACACGACGTTCTTTTCGACGATCGGCCGATTTTCAAGCACGCGCGACCAGTCGAGCGAAGCAAGATCGAGCGTCGTGTACCTGCCGTTGAGGATCAGCTCGCTCACGCCGCGCCCGGTTGCCGGCCCCTGCTGCAGACCGTGCCCGCTAAAACCATTGGCAAACACGCAGTTGTCGATGGCCGGGTGATAACCAATGATGGCGTTCTGGTCGAGCACGTTGTACTCGTAATAGCCGGACCAGCAGTTCTCCACGCGCAGCGCCTCGAACCCCGGCACGCGATGCGCAAGCGTGGGCCAGATCACGTCGTCGAAGATGGCATGATCGACTTCGTCGAGCGGCAGATCGTTGGGGTCGTTTGCCGCGCTCGGCGACGTTCCGGTGATGTATGTGTTGCCCTCGGGGCGGAAATACACACCAGACGGATCGATCAGCAACGGGCAGGTGGTAAGCCGTGCCGGCGACGACACGTTGAAAATGCTGCGGCGGCGCGCATAAACCGGAATGTCGATGTCCATCATTTCCGCGAGCTTGCGCGCCCACGCGCCGGCTGCGTTCACCAGCGTGTCGCACGCATGGCGTTCGCCGTCGCTCGCGATCACGTGCGTGACCTTGCGGCCGCTGCGCACGACGCCAGTCACATCGGCCGGCACATAGCGCGCGCCGAGCGACTGCGCCTTTTTGCGCAACGCCTGCACGAGGCCGTAGCCGTCGAACCAGCCCTCGCCGCTGCGGCCATACGCACCGCTTGCGAGATCCTCGACGTTGAGCCAGGGAAACTTCGCGTGCAACGCGTCGCGCGACATGAGTTCGATGTCCGCGCCAAGACGCGTTTGCAGCGCGTGATTCTCGCGCAGCGTCGCATCACCCGCTTCCGTGGCCAGGAAAAGATAGCCGCCCTCATGCAGATCGATCGACGGACGGCTGCCGTTCACTTCGAGCCGCTCGCCAATGCCACGCAGAAACTCGATGCCGAATAGCGACATCTGGATCGACAACGGCGTGGAAAACTGCTGCCGGATCGACGCGGCCGAAAGCGCCGACGACGAGCGCGCGTAACTCGGGTCGCGCTCGAACACTGTCACGGAAACCGTTGGGTCGGCTGCGCGCAGAAAGTAAGCAATAGAACTACCGATTACCCCGCCGCCAACGATAACGACTTGAGAACTCACGACTTGCTCCAGATTGCGGATAACTGAGGCGCGCATGGATTGGGTTTGCGCGAATCGATCCATCGACCGGGTGCACAAAGCGCCCGGTCACGTACATCACTGCGCTTATTCGACGTTGAAATCGATGCCCTGTGCGAGCGGCAGCGCCGACGAATAGTTGACCGTATTGGTCGCACGACGCATATAAGCCTTCCACGCGTCGGAGCCCGACTCGCGCCCGCCGCCTGTTTCCTTTTCGCCACCGAACGCGCCGCCGATCTCCGCGCCGCTCGGCCCGATGTTCACGTTCGCAATACCGCAATCGCTGCCCGAGGCCGACGTGAAGCGCTCGCTCTCGCGCAGGTCCGTCGTGAACACGCAGGACGAGAGGCCATGGTGGGCCGCGTTGTTCGCATCGATGGCGTCGCCGAAGTCGCTGTACTTGAGGACGTAAAGAATCGGTGCGAAGGTTTCCCTCAGGACAACTTCGGTTTGCGACGGCATCTCGACGATCGCCGGACGCACGTAGAAGCCCTTTTCGTTGCCGGCCACCGTGTGGCGCTCGCCGCCGAACACCTTGCCGCCTTCGCGCTTTGCCTGCTCGAGCGCCGACTGCATGCGAGCGAACGACTGCTCGTCGATGAGCGGCCCCATCAGCGTGCCCTGTTCCAGCGGATTGCCGATCACAACCTTGCCGTAGAGCGTCTTCAGGCGCTCGACTGCCTTGTCGTACACGCTCTCGTGCACGAAGAGCCGACGCAGCGACGTGCAGCGCTGGCCCGCCGTGCCGACCGCCGAGAACAGGATGCCGCGCAGCGCGAGTTCGAGATCGGCAGTCGCGGAGACGATGCCGGCGTTGTTGCCGCCCAGTTCGAGCAGTGAGCGGCCGAAACGTCGCGCGACTTCCACGCCGACGGTGCGGCCCATTTCGGTGCTGCCGGTTGCGCTCACGATGTTCGAACGCGGATCCGCCACAAGCTTCGCACCCACTTCGCGGCCGCCAACGACCAGGCTCGTGAGGCCTTCGGGCGCATCGCCGAATTCCTTCAACACGTCCTGCATGATCTTGTTGACGGCAACCGCGGTGAGCGGCGTTTTTTCCGAAGGCTTCCAGACCACGGCGTTGCCGCACACGAGCGCGAGCGCGGCGTTCCACGACCACACGGCGACCGGGAAATTGAAGGCGGAAATCACGGTACACACGCCCATCGGATGCCACGATTCGGCCATGCGGTGACCGGGGCGCTCCGAAGCAATGGTCAGACCGTAAAGCTGACGCGAGAGGCCGACCGCAAAGTCGCAGATGTCGATCATTTCCTGCACTTCGCCGAGACCTTCCTGGAAAATCTTGCCGGTTTCCAGCGAGACGAGGCTGCCGAGCGCGCGCTTCTGTTCGCGCAGCTTGTTGCCCAGCAGGCGCACGAGTTCACCGCGGCGCGGCGCGGGGACGTTGCGCCAGCTCTTGAACGCCTCCTGTGCCTTCGCGAGCACGGCGTCGACGTCGGCCGCCGACTGGCTCGCGACGCGGCCGATCAGTTCGCCGTTGATTGGCGAATGCACGGCGATGTCGCCCGCTTCCGCGAGCTGGGAAATACCGAGATCCGAGAGGATGGTGGAGGCTTTCATAGGTAGAATCCCTTAAAAATTTCCGATACGAAACATTGCTACTTTAGGAAACTATACACGCGCAATTTTGCTGCGACAACACGAAAATCCACGGGAATTTCGCCATGCCGCGTGTATCGCATCCGCCCGGCTTTCCGCCATCGAGATGACATGCGGCTGCCCTGCGGGCGCACGCTCGATTTCCTATTGGAAACAATGCATTGGTCGCCGACAGAGGCGGCGCCCTTCACGGTAGCAGAGGCGAGTGATATCAGTCCGCGGTTCGCGTCGTGACCGGCACCCACGCCACGTTCTTGACCTGATACAGCGTCGAACTCGGGCTCTTCAGGTCGCCCTGGGCATTGAAAGCGATCTTGCCCGTAATGCCGTCGTAGTTCGTGGCCTTCAGCGCGGCGTTGAACTGCGCCGGAGTCGCCGAGCCCGCCTTCTCCATCGCCGTGATCGCGACCCACGCCGCGTCGTAGGCGAACGGCGCGTAGGCGAGCATGTCGATGCCGTATTTCTGCTTGAACTTCGCCTCGAACCCCTTGCCCTTGGGCAACGTGCCGAGCGGCTGGCCGTATTCCCACACCGAAGCCCCATCGGCGGAATCGCCGGCGAGCTTGATGAAGTTGGCATCCATGACGCCGCCGCCCGCGAGGAATTGCGCCTTCAGGCCAAGCTGGCGCATGCGCTTGACGATCATGGCGGCCTGCGCGTCGAGGCCGCCGAAGAACACGAGATCCGGACTCGTGCGCTTGATGCTCGTAATCTGGGCACTGAAATCCACGGCCTTGTCGTTCGTGAACTCGCGCGCGACGATCGTGCCGCCGCTCGCCTTCACGGCCTTTTCGAACTCGTCGGCTTCGCCCTGGCCGAAGGCCGTGCGGTCGTCGATGATGGCAATGCGCTTCGCCTTCGTCACCGTCGCCGCATAGTTGCCCGCGTTGCCGGCGTTTTGCGAGTCGGTTGCGATCACGCGGTAGATGGTCGGCGAGCCGCCCTGCGTGATGGCCGGATTGGTCGCCGCCGGCGTGATCATCGGAATGCCCGCCTTCGCGTAGATCTTCGAGGCCGGCAGCGTCGTGCCCGAATTGAAGTGGCCGATCACAACGGCCACGTTGTCGTCCACGAGTTGCTGCGCGACCTGCACACCAATGCGCGGATCGCTCTGGTCATCCTGCGAGTCGATCACGAACTTGACCGGCTTGCCGCCGATGGTGGGATGCGCGGCGTTGGCTTCATCCACGGCCAGACGCACGCCGTTCTCGATGTCCTTGCCATACGCTGCGCCGCCGCCCGTGAGCGGGCTGGCCACGCCGATCTTCACGACCATTTCCTGCGCGTTCACCGCGCCGGCAACCAACATCAACGACGCTGCGATCGCGCAGCCACGACGAGAAGCGAGGAAACGAGGATGCATGCGATATTCCTTCGGTATCTGAAGCCGGCAGGGGATGCGTCCGAATGGTCGCGAGGACCTTCGGCGCACAGGATTCGTCTCGCGCCGCAGGACGGCGGGACATGAACGGATTGTCGGCAGCCGTTTCGGAGGCATCAAACGAAATCTAATCACCAGGTAATGCGTTTTTCTCATCAAGCCCGTCCACGCGGGGATACGGCAACGCGTGACGCGGCATCGCAGGCATTGGGAGATACCCGATAGCGCCGATATGCCTGCTTGTGCATGGATGGCATGCGAGAACGGATTGTGCGCGCGCCATGCCTTGCGCCGTCTGGGTTTGCGTGAGAAATCATCAACTTCCAGGCGGGCAATTTACTTAGCCATGCTTGTTAATCGCGGCAACGCGTGACGAACGTCGCGCGATACGCAAATGTTATGATCGGAAACATAGAGTACGATACGAACACCCGCGAACACCCGCGAACAATCAACGAACATCTCGAGTTCCCGAATGGAAACCCCGTCCCTCAAGCCCGCCGAGAACGCTTCGGCGGAGCTGGGCAAGCGCGTCAAGGCGGCCCGGCTGAAGCACGATTACACGCTCGAGGCCGCCAGCCGCGTGTGCGGCGTGTCGCGCTCCACGCTCTCGAAGGTGGAAAACGGCGTCATGTCGCCAACGTTCGACGTGCTGCAGAAGATCGTTCACGGCCTGAAGATCGACCTCGGCGAACTGTTTGGCTCGGCGCCCAGGCCGCGCGCGAGTGGACGCCGCGCACTCACCCGCAAGGGCGGCGGGCAGCAGCATTCGGCGGGCTGCTATCAGATGGAGTTGCTGGCAACGGAACTCGCGCACAAGGCGATGTACCCGTTCCGCATCCGCGTGACTGCGCACTCGCTGGATGAGTTCACGGAATGGGGCCGGCATGAAGGCGAAGAATTTCTCTTCATACTGAGCGGCTCGGTTTGCCTCTACTCCGAGCTGTACGCACCGACGCATCTCGAAGCCGGCGACAGCCTCTACTTCGACAGCCGCACAGGGCATGCGGCCGTCTCCACGAGCGAAGAAGACGCGGAAGTCCTCTGGCTCATCAACGAACCGCACCCGGACACGCAGGACGGCGCGCCGGGCGTTTGAACCTTCAAGCTTACGCAGCGTTCGCGGTCATCTTGAAGATGCCGGTGGCGTTACCCGCGTCGAAGCGCAAATCGGTCTGCCAGCGCCGCGTGACCTGATCGAACGTGCGCTTGCGCGTGATGAACTCGTAGAACGAGCCCGGCACCTCGCGCATCACGCGCTGGCCGTCCGCCGCGCGGAATTCGCGCGCCACGGTGTCGGCGCGATACGCCGTCTGAAACACGCGGCCCGAGCGCGAGGTCTCGACGCTGGGCTTCATCGGACGCCCCTTGGCCTTCTCGTCGTCCGAAAGCTGGAAGACGTCTTCCACGCGGTCGGTCGCGTGATTGAAGGCGTTGCCTTCCGTTGCGATCCACGCCATTTCCGCCGATTCCTGCAGCAATGTCTCGTAGTCCGAAATAGACGGCACATCGTGCTGCCGCGCGAATGCCCCGACGGTCACGGGCAGCAGCTGCAGCGCTGCATCGAGCGGCAGCGAGCCGTCGCGTTCGAGTTCTGAGAGCTGTGCCATGGCCAGCGGCGTGAGCGGATCTTTCGACGCGCCCACCACGTTCGTTACGGCTTGCTGGAACGCCGCCGAAAAGCGCTCGGGGTGCAGCTCGCTCACGAAGAACTGCGCGATCTCGTCGGGCGCGTCTTCGTGGGCATAAGCGCGCCCCGTCATGCCGAGCTTGTCCAGCGGATAGCGGCCGTTCAGGCGAAAGCCGAGCGGACGCAGGATGCGCGTGAACGCCGCTTCGCCTGGCGGCAGCTCGCCGTTGTGCGCCCAGCGCACGGTGCGCAGCGCGCCATGGTCGAAGTACACCGCGCCGCCCTGCGCCACCGCATCGTTCGTGTACGTGCGGCCGTTGGGCGAGCGCTCCAGCAGGTCTTCGAACAGCGCCATGTTCATCGCCTGGGCGAGTTCGGCGCGCGTGACGGTGCCGCTTTCCCAGTCTTCGAGCATCGAAGGGAAGTTGAGCGTTGCAAAGAGGGTTTCGGTTTTCTCGCGGCCAAGCAGCGCGGACAACAAGCGTTCTACGTTCGAATTGCGCATCACCAATCTCACAGGAAACGACCGCGTTGCAGCGGTCATCAAACGGGCCTCTGGCCATTGGCTTTGGCCAGCTATACGTAGAACGCATTATTCGAATGGTTGCGCACCGCGTAAAGCGAGATTAAATTGTCACTTGATGAGTTTCTGGAATCAACATGCGCAAGTTCAAAATCCCGAACATTGGCGCGCTCACGGCCTTCGAAGCCGCGGCGCGGCACGAGAGCTTCACTCACGCCGCCAAAGAGCTGTTCCTCACCGAAAGCGCGGTTTCGCGCCAGATCGCCACGCTCGAATCGAATCTCGGTGTGCGCCTCTTCGTGCGCGCCAAACAGCGGGTCGTGCTCACCCGCGCGGGCCGTCTCTATAGCACTCAGGTCCGCCGCGCGCTCGAAAACCTGGATCGCGACACGCTCTCCATCATTGCGCACGGCAGCGGCGGCGGTTATCTGGAACTCGCCGTGCTGCCGACCTTCGCCTCCGAATGGCTGATTCCGCGCCTCAAGGACTTCCACGACCGTACGCCCGACGTGCGCGTGAACATGGGTGTGCGTACCGAGACGTTTTCGTTCGAGGAATCGCATTTCGAAGCCGCGATCCACTACGGCAAGCCAACCTGGCCCGGCACGTCGTCCGACTTTCTGTTCGGCGAGGAAGTGGTGCCCGTCTGTTCGCCGTCGCTGCTCGCGCGACCCATCAAGAAGGCGCATGAACTGCTCGCCTACCCGCTGCTGCACTCCACCACGCGCCCCGACGCCTGGACGCGCTGGTTCTCCGACCTCGGCGTGGAAGACAACGCCACCATGCACGGCGTGCGCTACGAACTGCACACGATGCTGATCGCGGCGGCCGCCGCCGGCCTCGGCGTGGCGCTCGTGCCGAAGTTCTTCGTGGAAGGCCAGCTCGAGCGGTTTGGCGTTGTCATCCCGTTCGAAGCCCCTGCTATTGCCGATGGCGGCTACTACTTCGTCTATCCCACCGAACTCAGCCACGGCAAGCCACTGGAACTGTTCCGCGCGTGGCTGCTCGAGCAGGCGAGCGCCTACAACGCGTCGCAAGAGCAACGCTGATCGACGGGTCGAGCACGCGAGATGCACGATAAGAAAAAAGTTTCCTATAGGAAATAGTTGGGTTAGCATCGGACGAAATCACTTCTTCGTCGCGAGACTGACATGGAAGACGTCGTCGTCATCGGTGCGGGCATCATCGGGGTCTGCGCCGCGCTCAACCTGGCGCAGCGTGGCATGCGCGTGCATATCGTCGACAGCGCCCCACCCGGTTCGGGCTGCTCGTTCGGCAACGCGGGCCTGATCGCGGTCGACCATGTCGCGCCACTCGCAAGCCCCGAGACGATGGCCGGCCTGCCCCGCATGCTGCTGCGCCGCGACAGCCCGCTGCGCCTGCACAAACGCAGCCTGCCCCGCATGGCGCCGTGGGTGCTGGAGTTCGCCGCGCAGGCGCAGCGCCCGCGCTTTCGCCGCAATACACGCGCGCTCGCGAGCCTCGTGACCGGCGCGGCGCAAGCCTGGCGTCGTCTGCTGGATCAGCACATCGCCGACGAACTTTTCCGCGACATCGGCTCGCTCTACGTGTTCGAGCAACCCGTTGCGCACGCAACGGAACGCGCGCAACTCGATCTGCTCGACCAGCATGGCGTGCGCTACGAAAATCTCACGGCTGAGCAGGTGCGGCGCGACTATCTGCCGTCGCTCACGCCGCGTATCAGCCATGCGCGCTACTTTCCCGGCATGGCTTCGGTCACGAATCCGCAGCAGGTCGTCGAGCGCATTTTCCAGGCCGCGCTCGCCGCGGGCGCGAGATTCACGAGCGCCTCCGTCGATGCATTGCGCGCCCTGCCCGATGGCCGTATCGGCGTCACGCTGAGCGGCGGGACGCACCCAGCCGCCAAGGTGCTGATCGCGGCCGGCTCGCGCAGCGCCGAACTTGCACAGCAACTGGGAGCCAGGATTCCACTGACCAACGAGCGTGGCTATCACGTCCAGCTCGGCGCGCCCTCGCAAGACACGCTGCGCATGCCCGTGAGCTTCGTCGAGCGCGGCTTCACCTGTAACCCGATGGCGCAAGGCATCCGGCTTGCCGGCACCGTCGAACTCGGCGCGCGCGGCGCACCCGACTGGCGCCGCGCCGATCTGCTCGCCACGCAATTCCAGACGCTCTTTCCAGGCGCACGCGCTGCGCCGGTCGCAAGCCGCTGGTACGGCGAGCGCCCCACGCTGCCCGACTATCTGCCGATGATCGGCGAGCTGTCAGGCGCGCGGAATGTGTTCGTCGCGACCGGCCATCAGCATCTGGGCCTCACGCTCGGGCCGCTCAGCGGCGAACTCGTCGCACAATTGATGGCGCGCGACACGCCCGCCGTCGATCTCGCGCCGTTTCGCATCGACCGCTTTTGAGGCTACGCGGCCACACCACGCATCATTCATCAGGAGAGAACATTCGATGGAGCCCATCGCGATTTACGACGCAACCGCCACGGCGCGCCTGCTCGACTTCGGCGTGCTGCTCGACGCCCTCGCCACGGCCGCGCAGGACCACGACGCGGGCCGCATTCACGCACCCGTGCGCACGGGCGTGCCGCTCAAGGGCAACGGCGTCATGCTCTCGATGCCCGCCAGCGCCGACGACATCGCCATCCACAAGCTCGTGAGCGTGTGCCCGGCCAACACGGCGCTCGGTATGCCGACCATCTTCGGCGCGGTGACGGTGTGCAATGGCGCGACGGGGCAGCCGGAGTTCATCCTCGACGGCCCGACCGTGACCGGGCGGCGCACCGCGGCGCTCTCCATGCTGGGCGTGCGCCTCTTTCACCCCGGCGCGCCGCGCGCGTTTCTGGTCATCGGCACCGGACAGCAGGCGCGTTTTCATGCCGAGGCGATCGGCCAGCTTTATCCGGCGGCGACGCTCTACGTGAAAGGCCGGACCGAAGCGTCCGAACAGACATTCCGCGCCCACTTCGCGCAGTCTGGCGTAGACGTGACGCCCACGCACGGTGCTGTACCAGAAGAAGTCGACGTGGTCATCGCCGCGACGACGAGCAAGACGCCCGTGTACGACGACGCGGCGCGCAAGGACCGGCTCGTGATCGGCGTCGGCGCCTTCACGCCGGACGCGGCCGAAATCGCGCAGGAAACGGTGCGTGCGAGCCGCGTGTTCGTCGACGATCTGGCAGCCGCGCGCGAAGAAGCCGGCGACCTGTTGCAGGCCGGCATCGACTGGGCGAACGTGCGCACGATCGGCTCCGCTGTGGCGGACGGCGCGGCAGCGACACATGACGGTACTCCAGTGCTGCTGAAGACGGTCGGCAGCGGTGCGTGGGATCTCGCAGCGTGCCGCGTGGCGCGCGAAATGCGCTAACTCGAATGCGCGGACTAGAATCGCACATCGACCGCGCAGCAAGATCCCATCCGAGACCCGAGGCAGACGCACAATGACGACGAGCGCTCCCCAACCCGCCGTGAAAGTCCTGCGCGGCGGTGTCATCGAAACCACGCATATCGCCCACATTGCCGTGGTCGACGCCCAGGGCCGGCTGCTCTACGCGTTCGGCGACGCGCATCGCATGACGCTCGTGCGCTCGGCGGCCAAGCCCGCGCAGGCGCTCGCCGTGGTCGAAACAGGCGCGCTCGAACGCTTTCACTTCGACGACGCCGATCTCGCGCTCATGTGCGCCTCGCATAGCAGCGAGGACCGCCATATCGAGCGTACGCGCGCGATGCTCGCCAAGGTGTCCGCTTCTTGCAGCAACATGTGAAGCGTGTCGTGGCCGAGGTTTGCGATCTTCCCGAGACGGGCGTCGAGTGGGGCATCGACGGCTGCAATCTGCCCACGCCGGCCTTTCCGCTCGACCGGCTCGCCCGCCTGTTCGTGAAGCTCGCCGATGCGCAGGACCGCGCGGATTCCCCAGGCTCGGCTGCGACCAACTCGCGCTCGCGGGCGCTCGCCCACATCTATCGCGCGATGACCTCGTATCCGGAACTCGTGGCGGGCGAAGGCCGCTTCTGCACGGCGCTCATGCACGCGTTCGAAGGCGCGCTCGTCGGCAAGCTGGGCGCGGCGGGCAGTTATGCGATGGGTGTACGCGCAAGCGCGGCGACCGCACCGCACACGAGCGGCCCGGCACTGGGTATCGCGGTGAAGATCGAGGACGGCGATCTGACCGCGCTCCATGCCACCGTCGTCGAAGTGCTCAGGCAACTGGGCATCGGCACGACGGAACAGCTTGCACAACTGAGTCAATTCGACGCCCCGCGCATCGTCAACACGATGGGCGTCGAGACGGGTTACGTCGCGCCGCAGTTCACGCTGGAACGCTTCGATCACCCGCCAGGCAAGTAAGGAATCGATGAGCCAGGCGCAGGCTTTGAAAGCCCGCGCCCAGACTCACAGCAACGCGACGACCTTCACGTCGCTACGATCGGCCGACGCCACGACCTTGCCGTCCACACGGCGGAACATGAGCGTCACCGTATGCTTGCCCACGCGCAGATCGCCCACTTCGAGCCAGTCGATGCCTTCGGGCAACATGGGCTGCTCGACACGCACCTCGTTGCGCGCGGCGTCGATCGTCACGCCAAGACACGCTTCGAGCATCATGAACGGCGAGCCCGCGGCCCAGGCTTGCGGCAGGCAGGCTACCGGATACGCCGTGGGCGGCTCGCCGCGCCGGCGCGGGAAACCGCAGAAGAGTTCGGGCAGACGCATGTCGAACGTCACCGCGGCCTCGAACAGCGCCTGCAAGAGGCGCACCGCTGCCGCCTTGCGGCCATAGCGCGCGAGACCGCGCGCGCACAGCGCGTTGTCGTGCGGCCAGACCGAGCCGTTGTGGTACGCCATGGGGTTGAAACGCGCCTGGCCCGCCGCGAGCGTACGCACGCCCCAACCCGTGTGAAACAGCGCCGATTCGAGCACTTCTGCCACGGCGCGGCCGCGCTCCTCCTGGGGCAGTCCGAAGGCGAGCAGATGCCCCGCGTTCGACGCGAGCACGCGGCAAAGATCGCCGTGGCCATCGAGCGCAATACCGTAGAACTCCGACTCCGGCATCCAGAACTTCTCTTCCACGCAGCGGCGGATGATTGCGGCACGTGCGGCGTAGCGTGCCGCGTCTTCCACCTGGCCGCGATGCGTGGCGAAACGCGACATCGTTTCGAACGCCGCACTCGCGTACGCCTGCACTTCGACGAGCGCGATCGGGCCATCGGGGAAACGGCCGTCCGCGTGGAATACGGAGTCGTGGCTGTCCTTCCAGCCCTGGTTCGCGAGCCCGCCTTCCGATTCGCGCCGGTAGTCGAGCAGACCGAGTTTGTTGCGGTCGCACACACCTGCGACCCAGGCCGTTGCGCGCTCGAGCGCAGGCCACAACTCGTCGATCAGCGAGAGGTCGCCCGTGCGTTCGACGTAAGCGCCCGCCAGCACGACGAAGAGCGGCGTGGTGTCCACCCCGCCGTAGTAGAGCGCGAACGGCACTTCGCCCGTGGCGGCCATCTCGCTCTTGCGCATTTCGTGCATGATCTTGCCGACCGCCGCGTCGCGGAACGCCGAATCCTCGCGCGCCTGATGCTCCGCGAGAAAACGCAGCACGCCGCGCGCGAGCGCGGGCGTGAGCCACAGCGTTTGCAGCGAGGTGATGATCGCGTCGCGGCCGAACGGCGTGGAGAACCACGGAATGCCCGCATACGGATACGGACCGGTCGGCAGATCGGTGGTGAGCAGACCCAGATCGGCAATCGAGCGGTTGATCCACGCATTGAAGAGCGGATTGCTCGAACGCAAGCGCGCCGCCGCGCGGCGGCGTTCGCGCATCACGATATGCGAGTCGACCAGCGCGGCGCGCACAGCGGCGCGGCCCACGCGCTGCTCCTGCGAGTTCGCGAGGCAATGGGGCGGCTGGAAGATGCCCGCGCTCTGCGTGCCGGGCGCGGCGTCGGGCATGGCCTCGACTTCGATCGCCACCGTGAGATAGATCGAGACGCAGGCCTGCGCGGGCAGGTCGACCGTGAAGTCGGCGCGATCGGCGAGGAGTTTGTTCGGCGTGGGCGAGAACTCGATACGCACGCGCCGCGCCACCTTGTCGAGGCCGATGTACTCGAGCCGTACTTCGCCATCTTCGACGCGCGGCGGCATGAGCGTGCCGCGTTTTTCGCGCTTCAGGCCACGCACTTCGAACATGTCGCGGAAGTCGCTCGCGAACGAGATGGAAAGCGGCACCACGGCGTCTTCCGTGCCGTAGTTCGTGAGTTCGATGACCTCGGTCAGCATCGTGCCGGAGAGCACGCGTTCGCGCTGCACGTGAATCACGCCTTCGGGCGTGGTGGTGCCGCCGAGCGGCGGCAGCGGACGATTGGTCAGGTGGGCCGTGAACACGGCGTTGTCGCTGCTCACGCTACCCGAGAGCAGCGAGGGTACGCGTCCGCCGAACGTGAGGCGCAGCGACGAGAGCACGCGCGTATCGTTGACGAAGAGGCCGTCGTCGATGCCGGTGATGTCGCCGAGCGGATCGTTGACGATGAAGGTGCCGCCCGACTTCAGCACATGCTGGTCGGCGCTTGCGACCTCGGGCGTTTCGGGCGCGATGAACGCGCCGTCGGTTTCTCGCGTGTCTTGCCCGGGATGATCCACGCCGCTTGAGCGCGTGACGCCACCGAGTGTTTCAGGATCCTGCATTGCGTGCCTCCTGGGTCCCATGCAAAGGGTTACGGTACGGTTCGCTTGCGGTTGATTGTAGTGGCTTCGGCGCACGCGTTGGCGGCGAATGCGCGAAGAATATGCGAGTGTTACGCGCGAAATCAGTGGCAAATCGCGGCGCGAGCAAGGAACGTGCGCGGCAAAAATTGCGGGCGCCGGCACGACGTAACGTGCGGGCGCCCGTGGAGGCAATGCGAGCGCGCGCCAGAAGCGGCGCGCGCCGTGAGGATCAGCGTTGCGAAATCGGCAAGGCTACGCGCGACGTTTCGCCGACGAAGAGCTGACGCGGACGGCCGATCTTCTGCTCGGGGTCGGCGATCATTTCGTTCCATTGGGCAATCCAGCCCACCGTACGTGCCATCGCGAAGATACACGTGAACATCGAGGTCGGGATACCCAGCGCGCGCTGCACGATACCCGAGTAGAAGTCGACGTTCGGGTACAGCTTGCGCGACACGAAGTATTCGTCTTCCAGCGCGATCTTTTCGAGTTGCATGGCGAGCTTGAAGAGCGGATCGTCGTGCAGACCGAGTTCGTTCAGCACCTCGTAGCACGTTTCGCGCATGAGCTTCGCACGCGGATCGTAGTTCTTGTACACGCGGTGGCCGAAGCCCATCAGCTTCACGCCCGAGTTCTTGTCTTTCACCTGCTCGATGAACTTCGGGATGTTGTCGACCGAGCCGATTTCTTCGAGCATGTTCAGCGCGGCTTCGTTCGCGCCGCCGTGCGCCGGGCCCCACAGGCAGGCAATCCCCGCCGCGATACACGCGAACGGATTCGCACCCGACGAACCCGCCAGACGCACGGTAGACGTCGAAGCGTTCTGCTCGTGGTCAGCGTGCAGGATGAGAATGCGGTCGAGCGCGCGCACGAGCACGTCGTTGACCTCGTACTCTTCGCTCGGCGCGGAGAACATCATGCGCATGAAGTTCGCACTGTACGAGAGGTCGTTCTGCGGGTACACGAACGGTTGACCGATCGAGTACTTGTACGCCATGGCGACCAGCGTCGGCAGTTTCGCGATCATGCGGATCGCCGACACCTCGCGATGCTGCGCGTTGTTGATGTCGAGCGAGTCGTGATAGAACGCGGACAGCGCGCCGACCGCCGCCACCAGAATCGCCATCGGATGTGCGTCACGGCGGAACCCCCGGAAAAAGAAGTGCATCTGCTCGTGAACCATCGTGTGGTTCGTCACCGAGGCCACGAATTCGTCCTTCTGCTGCTGCGTGGGCAGTTCGCCCTTGAGCAGGAGGTAGCAGCTTTCGAGGAAATCGGCGTTTTGCGCGAGGTTGTCGATCGGGTAGCCGCGATAGAGCAGCTCGCCCTTGTCGCCGTCGATATAGGTGATCGCCGAGTTGCACGCCGCCGTGGACATGAAGCCCGGGTCGTACGTGAACATGCCGGTCTGGCCGTACAGCTTGCGGATGTCGATCACGTCCGGGCCCGTGGTGCCCTTGTAGACCGGCAACTGAACGCCTTCAGCGTGGCCGGGGATCGTGAGCGTGGCGTGTGTCTTCGAGTCGATCATTGTGTGTCCTTGAATTGCTTTCACTTCGCAACAGGACGCAGCCGCCGGGCACCCATTCGTCCGGGCCAGCATTGCTGCGACCGCTTGCCGCATTCTACGGCGCGGTGCAGCATCGATTGATAGCGCAGCCAGCAACAATCCCTCCTCAAGCCCGCAACACTGCCAAGCTTGCGGCTTCCTTAACGTCGATTCCTGCAACAATATTTTGCTCTTGCAATGCAGCATGCGGCACCTCACCTCTGCCATACTGCTTGACATGCAAGGGTTTTCCATTATTTGCATTTCGTAATCTAGCCCGCTGTCTCTGGCGGGCTTTTTTCACCGCCACACGCGCTTAAAGCAAAACGTAAGGAAGCAACAGATGAACATCTCGGTCGACACCCTGTTCGCAGAAGACGAACAAGCAGAGGGCGCCATCGTCACGGCACTCAATCACCAGGACATCGTGGTCGCACTCTCGGCTGCGCTCGCCAATGAGCGCGTTGCCGTGCTGCACATGCTGTATCCGCGCACCGACGCGCGCACGCACCGCAGCCTGGATCACCTCGTGGACGCGCTCAACGGCCACGGCCTGCACCAGGTCGCCCGCCTCGTCTCGCAGGAAGCGCACTATCTCGTGTTCAAGGATCCGGCGAAGGCATGGAAGGCCTTCCACGAAATCCGCAACGATTCGCTCGCGATCGGCGTGCACCTCTACTACGCGGGCCTCGTGGGCGAGGCGGCCGAACACAAGCTCGACGCCCACGCGCACGGCCGCGACTAAGCGAGAGTCGTTCGGACTGCGACATTTCTCGCAGCTACAAAAAGGGTGGCCACATTGCATGGCCGCCCTTTTTGCGTCCGCGTGCTTCAGCGCCCGTGGCCGCTCACGAATCGATCGATCAACTCGTTGAACGCCGCGGGGCGCGCCAGATTCATTCCATGTGACGCGCCCGCCACACTCGCGCTGCGCGCATCGGGCAGCCATGCTTCGAGCGCGGCCACGGCACGGTGAAACACTTCCGGGCTCAGCTCACCGTCGATCAGCAGCACGGGGCATCGCACCTCGGCGGCTTGCTCGCGCGTGTACGCAGGCAGCGGATCCTGAAACTGCGGCCCAAGCGTGTGTGCGTTGTCGGTGGCCATGCGGCGAAACGCATGCGTGCTCCGTGCCCAGAAGCCCGGGCGGCTCACCGAATCGACGAACAACGCCAGCCCCGCGTCCACCTGGCCGGACTCGATCAGCGCCACGACGCGGGCGCGCAGCGCGTTGACGGTCTCGGGCAGCGTGGCGAGCGTCTGGCCCGGCTGCTGGACTGGGCCGCCCGGATCGGCGAGCGTGAGCGTGCGCACGTGCTGCGGATGGCGCCGCGCGAACTGGAATGACACGAGGCCGCCGCGCGAATGCCCGATCACGTGCGCAGGGCCTGCGCCCAGGGCTTCGACGAACGCCGCAAGCTCATCGGCATGCTGCCGCCAGCTGAAAGGCTGGCCGAGCGCAGCCTCCCCGGCGGGCCAGTAGTGCGTGAGACTCACCGATACACAGCGATATTGCTGCGCGAGCCCGGCCAGCTGCGGCTGCCAGTAGCGGTAATCGCAAAGCGAGCCGTGCACGAAGAGAAGGAGTTCGCCCTCGCCCCGTTCGACATAAGGCATGGGCAGGCCGCCGGGTAGTTCGATGAACGTACCGGGTGGCGGAAAAGCGGCTGGATTCACGGCTGGGCGATGTGGAGACAACGGGACAGCGGCGCATTGCAACGGACGATGGCCTAAGGGCAGTCCATCGCGGCGCACGCCGGCGAAGTGGCGTATTGTCCCACGCCCGCGGCGCGAACACCCCGCACGCCGGCAGTCTCCCGGAGCGGCGTTGCCTCTTCCGCTGGCTTGCGCCGTTATTCGACCATTTCGAAAGCGTGCTCGCTCATGAGCGAAGCCGCCGCGCCCGCGCCGCGCACCGCGCAGGTGAGCGGCTCGTCGGCCACACGCACGACCACGCCAAGCTCGGCGGCGAGGCACTGGTCGAGCTTCCCGAGCAGCGAGCCGCCGCCCGTGAGCACGATGCCGCTATCGGCAATATCGGTGACGAGTTCGGCGGGCGCTGTCTCGAGCACCTGCCGCACCGCGTTGATCACCACGCGCAACGGTGCGGCCAGCGCGTCCACCACGTCGTGGCTCGTGATCTCGACCGTGCGCGGCAGACCGTCTTCCATGCTGCGACCGGTCGCGCGGATGCGTTCGATGGGTTCGCCGTAGAGCGCGCAGCCAATCGTCTTTTTCACGTGTTCGGCGGTCTGATCGCCCAGCACGACGCCATAGAGCGTGCGCACATGATCGACGATGGCGCGGTCGAACTGGTCGCCGCCCACGCGCACCGAACCGCTGCACGCCACGCCGCCCAGCGCGACGATGCCCACTTCCGTCGTGCCGCCGCCGATATCCACGACCATCGAGCCCGTTGCCGCGTGCACCGGCAAACCCGCACCGAGCGCCGACGCCAGCGACTCGCCGATCAGGTTCACGCTCGCCGCGCCTGCCGCGAAGGCCGCCTCGCGAATCGCGCGGCGCTCGACGCGCGTCGCGCCCGCCGGCACGCACACCGTGAATGCCGCACGGCGGCCGAGCAGACGGCGCGGCTGCGCCATCGCCACGAAGCGGCGCATCATATGTTCGGCAGCGGTAAAGTTGGCGATCACGCCGTGCGAAAGCGGCCGCACCGTCTCCAGATTGGCCGGCGCGCGGCCGAGCAAGTCCTTCGCCTCGCGGCCCACCGCGGCCACCGTCGTCTCACTCGCGCCCGCGCGTCGTTCGAAGCAGACCACGGAGGGCTGGTTCAGCACGATGCCTTTGTCGGCGGTATAGATCAGCGTGTTGGCCGTACCGAGATCGAGCGCCACGTCCTGGCGGAACAGCCTTTTGGAGAAAATGGAATGCGGCTTGGCTCGGGCCATATTGGTCTGAAGTTCGGTTTTTTTTGGCGACCCGGCAGACGAAGCGCCGCCGGATGGCATTCCCGATGGCGGCCTCATCCAGGCAGCGCGAACTAACCGCGCGCCGGGCGGAACGGGCCTACGCGGCCCATAAGGTCGCGGCGACTCCCCGTATTAACGGCCGCGACCGGCGCGAACTTTAGCCGGTCCAAAAACAACTGCATAGGTTATCCGGAAAATATGGCCGAAATACGACACTGGGGCTTATGCGACTGCTCTTTTGTACCGATTTAGCCCGCTGACGCATGCTGATTAACGGGGCCAGACCTTGCCCCGCCAACGATCGGATCAGGCCCGCGATTAGCCGTGCGCGAGCGCGCGCACCAGCGCGTCGCGCCCGAGCATGACGCCCTGCGGCGTGATCGTGTGGCCAACGCCCGGCAGCGCGAAAGCGGTGACCGCAAAGCCCGCGTCGCTGAACGCGGCGGCGGCGCGCTCCAGTTCGGTCGCCGGAATCACTTCGTCGTCCTCGCCGTGCACGAGCGTGAGCACCGTGCGGCTTTTCGCGACCACGGGCGTGACGAGCCGGCCCGCATACGCGACCACGGCCGCCGCGCCCGCCGGCTGCGTGGCCGTGTGGTAGAGCGACATGATCGAGCCTTGCGAGAAGCCCACCAGGGCGAGCGCGTCGTGGCCGAGCCCCCAGTGGGCAAGTTCGGCGTCGAGCCGCCGCTCGAGCACCTGCGAGGCGGCGACGACGCGCGCCTCGCGGTTGCTCTCGCTGATGTCGCGCAGGCTGAACCACTGGCGTCCGCCAAAGCCGCCGTCGAAGGGTTCGCTGCCATCGAGCGACGTGAACGCGACGCCGGGCAGCGCATCGCGCCACACGTCGGCGAGCGGCGTGAGGTCCTGTGCGTTGCTGCCTACGCCGTGCAGCAGCACGACGAGCGCGCGAGCGGCGCCATCGGCCGGCGCCAGACGCCAGCCCCCTTCGAATGCTTCCCAGCTCATGATCGGACCTCCCCTGTACTGACGTTCGTATTGTGTCTCCAGCGCACGCTTTTTGCGCGGCGCACGGCAGGCGCAAGGATACGCTCGCCGCGCACCGCGTGTACGAAAGACTCCATTTCCCGGCGTTACCTAAAGCCGCGTCAGCAGCCCAATCGCGCGCGAAAGCCATTCGCAAGCCCCATGACCCTGCACAACAGGGGGATGCTCCGCGTCTGGCAATGACAAAAGACGATTACAGGTATCCTGTGCCGCAAACCGAATACGCGGAGAACGAGCTTGAACCAGCCTGCCGCATTATCGGCGCCGCCCGCGCCGCCTCCGCTCCAGGGAGGCAGTCTGATCCTCGGCACGATCGCGGTCTCGCTCGCGACCTTCATGAACGTGCTCGACACGTCGATCGCCAACGTCGCCATTCCGACCATCTCCGGCGACATGGGCGTTTCCGTGGACGAAGGCACGTGGGTCATCACCGTGTTCGCGGCGGCCAACGCCGTTTCCATTCCGCTCACCGGCTGGCTCACGCAGCGCTTTGGCCAGGTGCGCCTGTTCGTCACCTCGATCCTCTCGTTCGTGCTGGCGTCGTGGCTGTGCGGCATCGCACCGACCCTGCCTTTCCTGCTGATTGCGCGCGTGCTGCAAGGCGCCGTGGCCGGCCCGCTCATTCCGCTCTCGCAGGCCATCCTGCTCGGATCCTGGCCGAAAGACAAATCGTCCACCGCGCTCGCCTTCTGGGCGATGACCACGACCGTCGGCCCGATCGCGGGACCGGCGCTCGGCGGCTGGATCACGGATAGCTACAACTGGGCGTGGATCTTCTACATCAACATCCCGGTGGGTTTTTTCGCGGCTTTCGTGACCTGGTCGATCTACCGTGACCGCGAATCTGCCACGCGCAAACCGCCTATCGACATGGTGGGCCTCGGCCTGCTGATCGCCTGGGTCGCCTCGCTCCAGATCATGCTGGATAAAGGCAAGGATCTCGACTGGTTCAACTCGCCCGTGATCGTCACGCTCGGCCTCGTCGCGCTCATCAGCTTTGCGTTCTTTCTCGTGTGGGAGCTGACCGAGGAACATCCGATCGTCGACTTGCGTTTGTTCGGACAACGGAACTTTCTCGGCGGCACGATTGCGATTTCCGTGGCCTATGCCGTGTTCTTCGGCAATCTCGTGTTATTGCCGCAGTGGATGCAGGAGTATCTGAATTACCGCTCGGTGGACGCGGGCCTCGTGACCGCGCCGCTAGGCATCTTCGCGCTGCTGCTCTCGCCCGTCGTGGGGCGCCTGTTGCCGCGCTCCGACGCGCGCATCATCGCGACGATCGCGTTCGTGATGTTCGCGGGGGTGTTCTACATGCGATCGCAGTACGTGATCGAAATCGACACCTTCCATCTCGTGCTGCCCACGCTGCTGCAAGGCATCCCCATGGCGCTCTTCTTCGTGCCGCTCACGGCGATCATTCTCGCGGGGCAGCCGCCGAGCCGCGTGCCGGCGGCGGCGGGCCTCTCGAACTTCGTGCGCGTGTTCTGCGGCGCGGTGGGCACCTCGATCGCGACGAACGCATGGAACAACCGCACGATCCTGCATCACGCGCGGCTCACAGAACAGGCTTCGGTCAACAACCCGACCTTCGTGCAGGCGATGGATCAGACCCAGAAGGTGCTGAATTTGAGCGAGCCCTCCGCACGCGCGCTGTTCGACTTTCAGCTCAACTCGCAGGCCGCCATGATGGGGCTGAACGACATTTTCTATGTCTCGGCGATCATCTTTCTCGTGATCATTCCGCTCATCTGGATCACGAAGTCGACGAAGGGCGGCGGCGGCGGCGGCTCGGCGGGGGCGCATTGACCCGCGTGGTCAAGTCAAAGCGCGCAGCGAAGCCGTAGCGGACAACGCGAGCCGCTACAATCGCGGGGACCGCGGCGGGCGCTCCGCCGCGACTGCCCTGCGCCGCCCATGAATCACACGCTCGACTACACGCCCATCCTCGACGCCATCCATCGCGACCTGCAGCCGTATATCGGCACGGGCCGCGTTGCCGACTACATTCCCGAACTAGCCACGGTGCGCGCCGATCACTTCGGCATGGCTATCGTGACGGTGGACGGCCAGGTGTACCGCACCGGCGACGCCGATGTGCGCTTTTCCATCCAGAGCATTTCGAAGCTGTTCGCCTGCACGCTCGCGTTCCAGTTGCTCGGCGACGCGCTCTGGCAGCGCGTGGGCCGCGAGCCTTCGGGCACAGCATTCAACTCGCTCGTGCAGCTCGAATTCGAGGCGGGCAAGCCGCGCAACCCGTTCATCAATGCGGGCGCGCTCGTCGTGACCGACGTGTTGTGCCGCCGCTTCGTGCAGGCGGAAACCGCGCTCGTCGATTTCGTGCGGCGGCTCTCGGGCGAGCCCGGCATTGGCTACGACCTGCGCGTCGCGCAGTCGGAACTCGCGCACGCCGAGCGCAATCGCGCGATGGCGCATTTCATCGCGAGCTTCGGCAACCTGGAGATGCCCGCCGATACCGTGATCGACGCGTATTGCCGCCAATGCGCAATCTCAATGAGCTGCGTGGAACTGGCACGCGCGGCGCTCTTTCTGGCGAACGGCGGCGTTTCGCCCGCGAGCGGCGAACCTGTGCTCGACGCGAGTTCGGCAAAGCGCCTTTCTGCGCTGATGCTGACCTGCGGCACCTACGACGCGGCCGGCGATTTCGTGTACCGCGTGGGCTTGCCTGCGAAGAGCGGTGTGGGCGGCGGGATCATCGCGGTGCTGCCTGGCGAGTTTGCGGTTTGCGTGTGGTCGCCGGGCCTCGACGCAACGGGGAATTCACTGGTGGGCTCGCTGGCGCTGGAGTGGTTGACGACGCGCACCGGGCGCTCGATTTTCTGAGCCTGGGGTGAACGTCATGTCGGCAAGCATCGGCAATGTAACGCTTGCCGGTCGCGCCGCCATTCACAGAAGGCGCCGCAGCCCCTTCACGACGACGCAAAGCCTCAGAGCGGCGGTCTCTCGAGCGTGAGCCAGCGCTGAACGGAAGGCCTCTGCCACTGAGATAGGGCGTACTGCGCCAGCCGATGCGGCACCGGATCGCCGTTCAGAACCAGACGGTTCAGCATCAACGCCAAATCCACGTCAGCGATGGACCATGCGCCGAAGAGATGCTTTTCGCCTTGCGCGAGCAACGCTTCGGCCATCGCAAAGAGCGTCTCTGCCGCGAGTTGCGCCGCGCCGGAAAGTGGCGCCGTAGTCGGACCGTAAAACACGACCTCGGTCGACCGCTCCTGGCGGATTGGCATGAGATCGCTGCGCAACCACGCCTGAACCTGGCGCGCGCGGGCGCGCTGTCGCCGATCCGCCGGATAGAGCGCCACGCCGGGGAAGGTTTCGTCCAGATACTCCGTAATCGCCGAGGACTCCGAGAGCGCGAAGCCGTCGTGGATCAAGGTCGGCACGCGCCGCGTGAGCGATTTCGCCGCGAATTCCGGCTTCCGGTTTTCGCTCTTTCCGAGATCGACGGTTGAAAGCCCGAACGCGAGCGCCTTCTCGTGCAACGCGACGAAGACTGACATCGCGTAGGGACTGGCGTACTGGGCGTCGGCGTAGAGGTGGAGAGTTGGGTTGGTCACAGGCGGCTCCATTGTTGGTGCCGACGATAGTAGCAAGCACGGCCGCCGTCACGCTGATCGATTCAGCCCGCCCCGCTCACGCCGTCGCCGAAACCAGCCCCGTGGTCTTGCCATTGGCCACCATCAGCTGCGCCAGCGAACTCTGCACGCTCGCCAGTTGCGACGCGATCTGACTGACCTGGCTCGTATCCGATTGCGACGCCGAGCTCAACGCGTTTTGCGCACTCTGGATCTGCGCCTTGATCATTCGAGGCGGCGCCACTGCTCGTGCCGCTGCCGTAGGCAGTCGTAGTCGCGGTAATGGGTTGAATCTGCATGGAATCTTTCTCGCCGTAAGTCAGGGGCGGCACAGCTGCCGAATAACGCCATATCCGTGTGTTATCGGCAAGTTTGAAGGTTTCTTGAGAGCCGCCCGTGCCGCTTTTATGGTCTGTCTACACCATGATGTATCCATGCCGCATACCGAGCATCACCGCTTCGGTGCGATTGGTCGCGCCGAGTTTGCCGAAGATGGACGAGAGGTGGGATTTCACCGTGTTGTCCGAGATGTCGAGTTGCCGGGCGATCTCCTTGTTGCCGAGTCCGTCGGCGAGCATCGCCAGCACTTCTGTTTCCCGTAACGACAAGGCTTCGAACGGTCCGCCCGACGCCGTCTGGCGCAACGGTTTCCGTCCGGCCAGCAGCCTTGCGAGAATGTCGGGCGACAGCACGCACAGACCAGCGGCGGCGGCTTCGATGGCCGCGACGATTTCGGCGGGCACCACGTCGCGCGACAGGATCGCCGTCGCATCGGCGGGTAGCTCGTCAAGGAACCAGTCGCTATCCGGGTCGTCGAGCAACAGGACCAGCGCCGGTGGCACGTGGCCAGGTTCGAATAGCGTCTTGAGCGCGTCGCTCGCCTCCGGTTCGTTGTCGGCCACGACGACATCCGGGACCGAACCGGTGAGGTATCCGGCGAGCGTTTCGGCGTCGGCTGCACTACCCAGGAACGCAAGTGCCGGTTCCGCCTCGACAATCGCTTGCAGGCTTGCGCGCACCTGCGGCGATGCCGCAATGACCGCGACTCGCACCGGCCCCATGTGTTCCATCTTTCCATCCGCCATTTCGCCGCGTCCCGGACCTCACCTGCACGAATTCCGTTGGGGCCGCTCACCCACTGTTACCGCACACGCGTGGCGCTCGCCGCCGCGGATCAATGTGATTGGCAACGGCTGTCCGATGCTCGTCGAGCCCAGCGCGGCGTGCAAGTCGCCCATGTCGCGGCAAGGTCGGCCGTCCAGTTCGATCAGCACATCGCCGATGAGCACACCTGCCTGTTCCGCAGGACCGCCTGGCTCAAGCGAACTGATCAGCAACCCGCTACTGAACGACAGGTTCATTGTGTTCACCCACGCGCTCAGCAAGCTGACCTGCTGCGTGCCGACGCCAAGGTAGCCCCGTGAGACGCGCCCCTTGGCCAACAGTTCATCGGCAACGCGCTCCACCGTCATCGCGGGAATCACCATGCCGGCGCCGCGCATCAGTGCCGACGTGCAGATGCCCATGACCTGGCCGCGCATATCAGCGAGGGCCGCGCCCGAGAAACCCGGGCGCAGACCGCCGTCCAGCCGCACGAATGCGTCGAGCTGTCCACCTCTCCACGTGCGCCAGGGACCACCTGTGCTGCCGACCACGCCAAAATCCGCGCTGATGCCGAGTTCGTCCGTACGCGCGACGGCGAGCGCCAGATGACCCGGCTTGAGTGAGCGGGCATCGCCAGACTCGACTGGGTCCAGGTCCACGCCGTCCAGCTTCAGCACGGCGAGGTCGGTGCCCAGATCCAGGCCTGCGAGGACCGCGGCGGCCTTACGACCGTCGCTCAATGTGATTTCGATCCCCTCCTCACGCCTGATCGTGTGTGCAGCCGTCACGACGACGCCGTGGCGCCAGATTACTCCACTCGACGGCATGCGATGCCGGCCATGGACCGCCACGACGCTCTGCCCGACTCGCGCGACAATGTCGGCCAGACCGTCCGATAGAACCGTTAAAGGATTTGCGCTCGAGGATGTCGTTTCCATTTCAAGTCTCCTGCCAGTTGTGGGTTCACAATGACAGAACGACAGGCGGCGCGCACCACCCAAATGGGTAGTCGGATCGATGCAGCTCACACCGAGTCAAAGCGGGAGGAAGGCCATGAATACGCTTGCCAAATCCACATCAGGCAACCGGCGCACGCGCCAGTGGTGGATGGCCGTGATCACCGCGGCGCTCTGTTTCCTGGTCCAGAGCGCTTTCGCGCAAGCCGACGACAGGGCGACAGGCCTGCGCGAAAAATATCAAAATCTCACGCAGCAACTCGCGCAAAACCAGTTTCAGCGGCCGCTGTACCTCGAATCACAGGAATTGCCATCGGCACTCAAGGGCGATATTTACGGTGTGGTCAACTTCCCTTTCGCGATGGTCAACGATGCGCTCAACCACCCGACTCAAGGGCCTGGCAACTGGTGCGACGTGTTGATCCTGCACTTGAACATCAAGTACTGCCATGCCTCGACCAGCGATAGCGGCACGGTTCTCGCGGTGAATATCGGCAAGAAAACCGAGGAATCGCTTTCCTCATCCTACCGCGTGCAATTCACCTGGCATCAAGCCGTGAGTAGCCCTGATTATTTTCGCGTGGAGCTTTCCGCCGTCACCGGTCCGCTAAGTACGAAAGACTACCGGATCGTGCTGGAGGCCATACCCGCGGGTAACGATCGCACCTTTATTCATCTGACTTACGCGTACGGTTACGGCACGGCGGGGCGGCTTGCCATGAAAGCCTATCTGGCGACGATAGGCAGCGATAAAGTCGGCTTTTCGACGACCCGCGATCCGTCGACGAACGAGACGCGATACATCGGCGGCGTGCGCGGTCTGGTCGAACGCAATACCATGCGCTATTACCTCGCCATTGAAGCGTATCTCGATGCGCTTTCCAGGCCGCCCGACGCCCGCCTCGACAAACGCCTCACGGAGTGGTTCGATTCGACCGAGCAGTATCCGCGGCAATTGCACGAGGTCAGCCGCGCCGACTACATGCAAATGAAGCACAACGAATATCAACGTCAGCAGGTCGCGCAGTAGTCCGCGCAGCGCACGGGCGTCACCGGTCCGTTTGCGAACATCTCAACTTAGCGCTCGAGCGGTGCAGCTTCTGGCGCGCGGCGTTTGAAAGACGGCGCGGCAACACCCTCGATCATGATATTCACGCACGTTGGCAGCTTCGTGTTCTGCGCAGTCTGCGCCCGTTCGATCGCGTCTTTCATGTCGTCCGCACGTTCGACGAACGCGCCAGCTCCGCCGAAAGCCTCGGTCACGCGATCGTAACGAGCAGGCAGCAGCTCGCAGCCGATCAGCCGCTCAGGGCCATAACTGCGCAACTGGATCTGATACTCGGCGTTCCAGCGCGCATCGTTGCCAACCACGGCCACGAAGGGTAATCCGTAGCGCACGGCGGTATCCATTTCTGCCGCATGAAAGCCGAACGTGCCATCCCCCATCACGGCGACGACAGGCGAATCAGGGTATGCAACGCGCGCGGCCAGCGCGAACGGAAGCGCGGCGCCGATCGCCCCGGCAACGCCGTTGATCACGCGATTGGGCGCGCGCAGGCAGGCTTGCGCCCACTGCCCGAATTCGCCGCCATCGGAGACGAAAACCGCATCGGGATGGCTGTCGAGCAACGCCTGGAACGGCGCGAGCGCCTGAACAGGATGAACACGTCTTTCGAGCGACGATGACGCCGTGCGCCATTGCTCGGGCCGCCAAGCCATCGCGCCCCGCACGTCGCGCGCCCATCGTTCATCGCACTTGTAGTCATTGCGGCAAACGGTAGCCAGCGTGTCGAGCGCGGGGAAACTATCCGCCACTGCCGTGCCGATCAAGCGCTCACCTACCGCGCGACGCGTGCGTGCAATCTCCTGCGGCTCCGGGTCGACCTGCAGAAACGTGCAACCCGGCGCAAACGCGGGCGATTTCCCGAACGCCAGCGTGAAATCCATCCGCTTGCCTACCAGCATCACGCGGTCAGCCTGCGCCAGAACCTCGGCGAACGCCCCCAGAGCTGGATCGTTGATGCCTCGCGGGCTCTCCATGCCGATGACGGGCACCCCGAGCGCCGCCGCAAGCGTGTCCGTCCGCTCGCGGCCGGCGCGGGTCATGCACGCCGGCCCCACGAGGATCAGCGGGCGCGACGCCTCGGCGAGGCTCGAGACCAGGCGCCTGGCCGTTGTATCGTCAAGCATCTGCCTCACCGGCAAAAAGCTTTCGGCATTCATCTCACCGGGCACGTGCGCCGCGCCCTCCAGGACGTCGGTTGGAAGGCTCAGGTGAACGGGCCCGGGCCGCCCCGACTGCGCGGCGCGCATCGCGTGGACCAGTTCATCGACCAGGGTGTCTGGATGCTGTGCGGTGGCGGCCATCTTCACCAGCGGCGCCGCGACATCCGCCTGCCGCATCTCCTGAAATGCGCCCATGCCCAACCGGTCGTGCGGGGCATGCCCGGAGAGCAGCAGAACGGGCGATTCCGCCATCTGAGCCGTATAGAGCGCCGAAACCGCGTTGGCGTGACCGGGACCGCCGGTCACCAACGCCACGCCGACCTTGCCGGTCAAACGTGCATAGGCGTCCGCCATATGCACGGCTGCGGCCTCGTGGCGCGTGTGGAACAACTCGATACCCGCGCCAATGCAAGCGTCGAACACCGGCATGATGTGGTTGCCCGACAAGGTGAAGATATGCTTCACCCCTGCTTTGGACAACGCCTTTACCAGCGCGTCAGCGCCGCGGCATGCAATCGACATTCCGATATCTCCTGTTCAAGACGTGTTGATTCGCGCATTAAATGGGTGTCGAGTGAATTATTCGCGTCATCCACCACGGCGAAAAGTCAGTAATTCTTGAAGTCAACGAAAGAATTGCTTCGTCTCGCACACGATGCGCCGACACCCATGTTTTCCCTGATGGCAATCCGAAGGCTAACACATTACATTGCGACTCATACATATGAGTTGTATGACCTCATCGAACAGCCGACGCTCCCTGCGAGCCGCATACGCGCGACGGTTACACAGCAAGTTTCGATTCGCAGAGCTACCTTTTGCCCGGCCACACATGGGCCGGACAACGTTGCCGGACCTCGCTCTCCAAACTACATGCGCCGGGCTGCGCTGCGGATGTCAATCGCTCAGGCGGCGGAGGTGTGCGTTGAACCTCAGACTTTCTTTCAGCAAGGATTACTACGCCGGCGCACTGATGGTCGTGATCGGCGTGAGCGCCGCGTACGCCGGCATGTCGTATGAAGTTGGATCGCTGACGAGCATGGGTGCGGGTTTCTTTCCCGTAGCCGTGGGCACGCTTCTGGCTGTCATCGGCATTCTGATTGCGCTCGCGGCAAAGGACCTGCCCAAACCCGCTTCGAACACGGCGGATGCGCATTCGCGGCTGCCCGACCTGCGTGGCGCCGTTTGCATTATCACGGGCACGCTCGCCTTCATCCTGCTCGGCAAGTACGGCGGCCTGATTCCCGCCACGTTCGCGATCGTCTTCATTTCCGCGCTCGGAGACCGAACCAATACCCTGTTTCGCGCAGCCGCGTTGTCGATCGTCATGTGCGCGATCGCCCTCGTTGTCTTCTCATGGGCGCTAAAACTTCAGTTGGCGCCATTTGCCTGGGGATAGTGAGCAACATGATCGAACAATCCTTGCACGACCTCTTTTACGGCTTCTCGGTTGCGCTTCAAGGCACCAACTTGATGTGGTCGTTCTTTGGCGTCCTCGTGGGCAACATGGTGGGCGTGCTGCCGGGCATGGGCGCGCTGTCGGCAATCTCGATCCTGTTGCCGCTGACCTATGTCATGCACCCAGTACCGGCGATCCTGATGCTCGCCGGTATCTTCTACGGATCCCAGTATGGCGGCGCGATCGGCGCCATTCTGCTCAATCTTCCTTCTCACCCTCCGCATGCGATTACGTGCCTGGACGGGTATCCCATGGCAAAGGCCGGCAGAGGCGGCGCGGCGCTTGGCATCACGATGTTGAGTTCGTTCTTTGCGGCGTCGACCGGCATCATCCTGATGATTTTTGCTTCTCCATTGCTCACGGCAATGGCATTCAAGTTCGGCCCCTCGGAGATCTTCTCCGTCATGTTGCTGGGTCTCCTCGCGGGCTCGATGATGTCGAGAGGCTCCGCGCTCAAAGGCATCGCCATGACGCTTTTCGGCTTGCTTTGCGGCATGGTCGGCACGGATGTCAATACGGGCACGTTCCGTTTCACGTTTGGCCTGACCGACATGAACGATGGGCTCGAACTGGTTGCGATCGCCATGGGGCTCTTTGGCGTGGCCGATTTCCTGTGCAACGTCAACCGAATGCAGGTATCGAGCAAGTCGCTCAGCGTGCGCTTCAAGGATATGCGCCCCACGCGTGAGGAACTCAAAGCCACCTTCTGGCCCATGACACGTGGGACGGCCGTGGGCGCGCTGTTCGGCGCCATGCCGGGAACCGGCCCGACGATCACGACGTTCGTGGCCTATGCGCTGGAGCGCAAGCTCTCGAAGAATCCCCAGGCGTTCGGCACCGGCGTGATTGCCGGCATCGCGGCGCCCGAAGCGTCGTCGCACTCGAAAACGCAGGTCGATTTCATTCCGACGATGAGCCTCGGCATACCCGGCGATCCGGTGATGGCGCTGATTCTCGGCGCACTCATTATTCAGGGCATTACGCCTGGCCCGCAGTTGATCTCCGAACACCCCGATATTTTCTGGGGACTCATTGCAAGCTTCTGGATCGGTAATATTCTTCTCGTTCTGCTCAATGTGCCGATGATCGGCGTGTGGGTCAAATTGCTCAGACTGCCCTACCGATATCTCTTTCCCTCCGCGATGTTCTTTATTGCCGTTGGCGTGTTCAGCACCCAGAACAGCCTTTTCGAGGTGTGGCAAGTTCTGGCGTTCGGCTTGATCGGCACCGTGTTCAACTACCTTGGATTCTCAGTCGCGCCTATCCTGCTTGGCTTCGTCCTCGGACCGATGATCGAGGAGAACTTTCGCCGCGCGCTGCTCATTTCGCACGGGAATATGTCCATTTTCGTCGATCGGCCCATCAGTTGCGGATTCCTCATTGCATCGCTGTTGCTCGTCGTGATGGTCACGCTATCGGCCCAACGAAACCGCCGCCGCGCGAGCAAGACAGAACGCGTACGCCAGGGTGGAACGCGAGCCGAAATGCCTCGGGCAAGCAGCGATTAAACGGGGCAGTAAAAAGACCGCCCGGCTGCAAACTGCCCGGGCGGTACCGTCGATCCGGTTAGCGTAAAGCGGCCCAGGAATCTGGTGTAAGCAGGCCATAGCATCGGTAGTGTGCGATCACGTGCTCGTCGCAACGCCAGTACAATACGGGTTACTACCTAACCGAAAACCCGATTGAACGTGAATACCCCCTCCTCGCCCGCCCGCACTTCCCCTGATACCTTCCAACGAATTCAACGCCAGTTCGCCGCTGCCGCACGGTGGATGCTCGAGTTGCACGACGACATCAGCGATCTGAAAGCGGCCGTCAATCGTCGCTCGATTCAGTCCTGACCTCGGCTCGGCCGCCGCGCTTGCGATACGGGGCCGAGAATCAGCCGACAAAATGAAAAGCCCGCCAGGACATCGCATCCGGCGGACTTGAGAACAACGAAAATCAGCGATCAGAAGATCCGTCCAGCATGGCGATGCAGTTCAATTTGCACTGATATGGCTCGAGCTGACGACCTTTTGCCATTTCGCCGATTCCGTGGCGATCCTGGCCTGAAGTTGTTGAGGCGTGTCGCCTACCGGGTCCATACCGAGCACGGCCAGGTGTTGGCGAGTA
The DNA here is from genome assembly GCF_024206475.1 of Paraburkholderia sp. CNPSo 3274. Classification (GTDB taxonomy): domain Bacteria; phylum Pseudomonadota; class Gammaproteobacteria; order Burkholderiales; family Burkholderiaceae; genus Paraburkholderia. The sequence continues at coordinate 15,760 of NZ_JAMBPR010000057.1, read as the reverse complement.
TCGGGCTGTGACAGCACCTTTACGGTATCTTGCTGAATCTTGTTGATGACGTTGGCAGGCGTGCCGGCCGGCGCCACGAGTGCGAACCAGCCGGTCACATTGAAACCGGGCAACCCGGCTTCGCTCACGGTCGGAATATCGGGCCAAGCAGCCGAACGGTGGTCGCCGGTCACGGCGAGCACCTTGATCGTCTTGCCCTTCATGAAGGGCATGGCCGCGGCGATGTTGGGCAACACGACCTGCACGCGGTCCGCCATCAGATCATTCAGCGCAAGCACCTCGCCCTTATAGGGCACGTGAACCATCGGAATGCCCGCCGCGCCCGAGAACGCTTCGTCGGCCATGTGAACTTGACTCCCGATGCCGGCCGAACCAAAGTTCAGCTTGGGATGTTGCGTTTTCCCGTACGCGATCAGCTCTTTTACATTCGAAATGGGCAGCGAGGGCGCAATGGCAACGACCATCGGATTACTCGCAACCGTCGTGATATAGCTGAAGTCCTTGCCCGTGTACGGGAGTTTTTTGTAGATGTACTGATTGACGGTGAACATGCTCCCCGACGCCAGCATCAATGTGTAACCGTCAGGCGGAGACTTCGCTTCGACTTGCGCAGCGATCATGCCACCCGCGCCGGGGCGATTGTCGATCACCACGGACTGCTTCCATAGCGTCCCCAATCCCTGGCCGATCGTACGCGCCAGCACATCAGTCGAACCGCCGGCAGAGAAGGGGACGATGATCCGGATCGGCTGGGAAGGCCACGCGTCTTCTGCATGAGCGCCCGACTGCGCTTGCAGGACAGCGGAAATTGCGGCAGCGAGCACGAGCCCGCGCCGAAGCGTGCGAACGAAATTGGGGGGCATTGCGTTGTCTCCGTTTGAAATAGTGTGGACCGGCCGTGGCTCGATTCAAGGTGGACAGCGAAGCAGTTTTCGCAAATGCGCTTGCCACGCGGCACCGCTCATTGCGCCATCTGCTCGCAAAGAATCGTTTCTCCCGGCCGTACCCGGCTAAATGTCACAGGCTCCTGTTTGATCTCGACCTCTCCTCCACTCTTGCGAATCGTCGTGTAAGCGGACATCACCAGATCGCCGGCCTCCGGATAATCTTCACGGAAATGAGCGCCCCGCGAATTCTCACGGGATATGGCTGCCTCGGTGATGATCTGGCTAACTGAAATCAGATTCTTCAGGTTCAGCCAGTCGTGCCACTGCGCGTTGAATGCGCGATCGCCATCCACGACGCCAGTGAGCATCAATCGTTCATGAAGTTCGCCCAGGACCGTGCGTGCCCGCAAGAGCCCGTCGCGATCGCGAATGATGCCGACATGCGTCCACATGCATTCGTAGAGCGACTCCCGAATGCTCTCGAGCCCTTTTCCGTTTTTGGTGAAGGGGGCTTCGGCCTCCTTGATGGCGCCTTCGATGGCAAGCGAATCGGGTTCGTGAAACTGGCCCTGCGCTTTTACCCACCTCGCCATGTTGTCGCCCGCGATGCCACCGAACACAGTGGAATTCGCCACACCGTTGCCACCCAGCCGGTTCGCTCCGTGCACGCCACCCGTGTCTTCTCCCGCGGCGAAAAGGCCACCCAGCTCGGTGCTGCAGTCGGTGTGGAACGTCACGCCGCCCATCATGTAATGCGCGGTCGGCACCACTTCGACGAGGCCGCCCGCAAGATCGAACCCGCAGTCCGCGCAACGTTCCACCATGCCCTTGAACTGCTTGCGCACCTTGTCCGGGCCAAGGTGGCTCATCTGGATGTACACCCCACCATTGGGCGAGGTCCGCCCCGCACGCATTTCAGAATAGATGCCGCGCGAAACGATGTCGCGCGTGGCGCGTTCGCCGCGCTTGTCATAGTGATCCATGAAGCGCTCTTTCGAGCCGTTCAACAAGTACCCCCCTGCACCGCGGAGTCCTTCTTCGAGCACCGTTCCGGTCATCCGCGTGTGACTGCCGGCAAGCAGACCCGTAGGATGAAACTGCACCATTTCCATATCGCGGAGCGTGAGGCCCGCGCGCAGCGCCATTGCGAGTCCGTCGCAGCTCTTGTCCCCGGACGGCGTATGGAACTTGTACATCGTCGGACCCCCGCCCGTGGCGAGCAGTACCGCCCTTGCCTGCACGAATACGAACCTGCCAGTGCGCATGTCGATCATCAACACGCCCGCAACATGCTTGCCGTCGCGGGTCTTGATCAGCTCGATGGCCCGGTGCTCCTCCAGGCGGTGGATACCGCGGCTCCACACCTGTTCGGCCAACCGGTTGATGATCTCGATTCCGGTCAGGTCGCCTTTGTGGACCGTTCTGTCGAACGTCTGACCCGCGAACGCTTTCTGGTGAATCGACCCGTCCGGGTTACGGTCGAAAAAGCAGCCAAGCTCGTTCTCGAGCTCGCGCACGCGCTCGACCGCCGTGCTCACCAACGCCCAGGCGAGATCCTGGTTGGACAACCATTTGCTTCCTTCAATCGTGTCCATGAAGTGACGCTCGACCGAATCGCCGGGGGCCAGCGCGACGTTATAGCCGCCCTGCACCATACGTGTACAGCCGCATTTTCCGAGCAGCCCTTTCACTGCAACCGTGATCGATAGGTCAGGCGCCTGCTTGTGCGCGTGAAGCGCGGCAAATAGACCGGCGCCGCCCGATCCAAGAATCAGGATATCCGTCTTGACGCGCTCGATATTCATTTTATCTGGACTCCCAAGCTTTCAAGAACTTCGGCCCGTCTCGAGGCGGTGTTGCCCTTGACTTCGTCGTACAGGCTGCCGCCGTGGCTATCCATGGCCACGAGCAGCGGACCGAAGCCCTTGATCCGGAATTTCCAGAGTGACTCCGGATTGAGGTCATCCAGATCAACGGCTTCGATCTTCTCGATCCATGTCGTTTCGAGCGCTGCCGTGCCGCCGATAATGGCCAGGTAGACGCCGCCCAGATCCTGGAACGCCGACTTCGATCCTTCGCGCAAGCCGCCTTTGCCAACGATCATGCGCACGCCATACTGCTCCATCAGCGGGCGCGTGAAGCGTTCCATGCGGTCCGACGTGGTCGTGCCAATGCAGACCGGTTGATATCCCGCCGGGAATGCGTCGCTTGGCGCCACCTTGCGCACGTTGGGCGCAGTGTGAATGACCGCGTGCCCGCGAAGGTCGAATTCCGTCGTGCGCCCCTTGTCGAACAGATGAATCTGCGTTGCATCGCGGATACCGAAAAGCGTCTGATGCAACGTCACCGTATCGTTCGCCCGCAGCTTGCGGATCTGCGACTCGTCGACAGGCGTATGGAGGTCGTAGTGAGCCATTTCAGAATCCGTAAGTGAGACCGTCTGTGGTAAGCCGCGCCTTCGCGCGCCGCGCCGAGTGACACTGCATGTTGACCGCAATGGGATTCATCGTGATGTGCGTCGACGCCAGTTCGATATGCACCGCGAACGCCGTGCTATCGCCCCCGAGACCCTGCGGGCCGACACCGAGACGGTTCACCGCCTCCGTCAGTTCGCGTTCGAGTGCGGCGCCCGCTGGGTCAGCGCAGGCGGTGCCCAGCGCGCGCGTCGCGGCACGCTTGGCTAGCGCAATGGAAAGATCGGACGTGCCGCCAAGGCCCACGCCCACGATCGTCGGCGGACACGTCTTGCCGCCTGCCGAGATCACACAGTCGACGACAAACATTTTGATCGCATCGATACCCTCGGCAGGCACGGCCATCTTCAGGAAAGAATTGTTCTCCGAGCCGCTGCCTTTCGGCACCATCTCGATGGTTGCGGTCTCGTTCTCGTCCGTGAAGTCGACGTGAATGACGGGAACCTCGATGCCGCACGACGTGTGATTGTTCTTGCGCGTGAGCGGATGCACGACCGACGAACGCAGCGGGTGCTCCCTCGTGGCGCGCTCGCATCCTTTGCGAATAGCCGCCTTCAATTCGAATCCGTCGAACTCGACATTCCGGCCAAGCGCGACGTTGTAAATCGGGATGCCCGTATCCTGGCAAAGCAGGTTCTCCGTATCCTCGGCGACACGGATATTGGTCCGCATCGTTTCGAGAACCCGCTGCGCGACCGGCGACGTTTCGCTGGCGGAAAGCCTTTCGATGCCATCTTTCACGTCGGGCGGCAGCAACTTGAGGGCGCGGATATACAGTTCCTTCGAGGCTTCTTCGACGACGTCGAGATCAAGTTTCATGGCCGTCTCTTCCGGATTGGTAAAAAAATTGTGGGGCTGTCGCGCAGCGTGGATTCTCGATACGGGGCTAATGCATGAGCGCGAGCAGGAACGCGAGGCCCGTACAGGTGCTGGCACCCAAGCCGAAGGCGAGCCAGTTTTTTCTCAAGCCGGTCCACGGCAGAAACTCAATCAGCAAAAGGCGAATCCCTCCCATCATGTGAAGCGAGAGCAGAACCACGAGTCCCCATTCGCCAAACTTGAACAGTGGCTGGTCAGTCACACGAAGAAAACCGGCGAGAGAAGCCTCTCCCGTTATGGCATGGCCGAGTGCCCAGAAGTGAACCGGCAGGAACAAGGCCAGCGCCAGACCGGAAAGACGATGCACCAGAAAGGCCCACCAGGCGGGATGCGTGCGGGCGCGATAGTCGTTCTTTCGCATCACGAGACGACTCCATAAACGGCCCGCAAACCCATCAGCGCGAGGCCAGCGGAAAATGCGCAACAGGCGGCCTGTGCAGGCTTTCCGCGCCAGTGCAGCCACTCCTCCGCTATTCTGAGTAGACCGATAGGCACATGGATCGTGCACGCCATCACGAATACCGTATAGAAGGCGCCAAACCACAGATTTCCACGAGTGCGACCGAGAATGGCCGATGCGCTCAAGCCGCTATGAACAGCGTAGATGATGACGCCGAGATGAACAAACACGCAGAGCGCGAGCACAGTCGCACTCATGCGCTGCCAGTACCAAAGACGAGCCTGAGTGCGAAGAGATAGGCCTTGCATTACAGGTCTCCTTCGCGCGCGGCCTTCATCGTCATCCGCTTGAGGCCGGCAATGCCCGCTGTCGGCGAGAGCTGCTTGGGGCAACGCTCCGTACACGTGGCCTGGGTATGACACGAGTGACAGCCCGCGTCGCCAGCGACGGCGCGCAGACGTTCGAGCGTTTGCGTGTCGCGTTCGTCGTTGACGAGCGTCCACGCACGGTTCAGCGCGGCGGGCCCCAGATAATCCGGGCGCCACGTCACGACGTCGCAGGACGAATAGCACACGCCACAACCTATGCACTCGATCCCGGCGTCCGCCGCCTTTCGTTGCGCGCTCTCGGGACTCACTCTCGCGAAATCGTCGTGGCGCGAGCGGCTACCCGAAAACTGCCCCTTGGCCCGGCTCCACTTGTCGAAGAAGTCGCTCATGTCGGTCACGAGGTCCTTGATGACGGGCAGATTGGAGAGCGGCGCGATCTCCAGTTCGTCGTTCACCGCGACTTTCGACACGTGCGTGCGGCAGGTCCAGCACGCCTTGCCGTTGACGTTCATCGCACAGGATCCGCACATGCCCACGCGGCACGCGAACCGGTATGCGAGGTCGGGCTGCAGTTGCCGCTGGATGAACGTCACGACGTCCAGGACCGTTTGACTTTCGTAACGCGGGACGTCGTAAGTGACGAGCCCACGCGTAACACTTCTCCAGACTCTGACTCGAAGTTTGTCGGTATTCACGATGCCTCTCGAATAGCTGCTGACGCAGTACGATTGAACGGATTTCGTACATCGATTGTTCAGCAATTCATCGTCAAGAAAAATCGAATAATTCTGGCGTTCAGCTAAAGGTTTCCTATACCTCGCCGCGCACGCGCCGCAGCTTCAGCACGGTGGCCATTTGCGCGTTGTCGCGTTCCTTTTCGAGTCCGGACACCACGAGCGTGGCAACGGCGTTCCCGATCATGTTGGTGACGGCCCGCACTTCGGAAATGAAGCGGTCCACGCCGAGAATGAGGGCCGCGCCTTCAATGGGAATCTGCTTGAATGCCGTGAGCGTCGCGAGCAGCGTAACGAAACCTGCGCCCGATACACCGGCTGCGCCTTTCGAGCTGATCATCGAGAGGACCATCAGCCCGATCTGATCTCCCCATGAAAGCTGTACGTTATAGGCCTGAGCGATGAACATCGCGCAAATCACCTGCGCCACGCAGGTCCCGTCGAGGTTGAATGAATAGCCCATTGGCATCACGATACCGACGACCTGTTTGGGGCACCCCATGCCTTCGAGCTTGCGGATCAACTGCGGGAACACGGATTCAGACGACGTCGTGGCAAGCACGAGCAGAATCTCTCCCTTCAAATAATTGAGCAACCGAAGCAAACTGAAACCGCTCATCCGGCAGATGGTGCCTAGCACGACCACGAGGAAAAAGATCGTTGCGACATAGATCGTGATGAGCAGCATGCCGAGCGAATTCAACGCCGACAGTCCATATTTCCCGACTGCAAAGCCCATCGCCCCCAATGCGCCGAGCGGTGCGAGCTTCATGATGAAGCCGACAATCTTGAAGAGCACCTCCGACACTGCTTCGAAGAACGCCAAGACCGGCTGCCCCTTCTCGCCGATATAGGACAATCCCACCGCGAACAAGCAGGCAATCACGACGATCTGAAGCATGTCGCCCGAAGCAAAGGGACTCAGGAAACTCGAAGGAATGATGTTGAGGAAAAATCCCGTGAGGCCGCCGCCGTGATGCACTTCCGTTTGATATTGCGCCAGCACATGCACATCGGCTGTGCCAGGCTCGATATTCATGCCGACACCCGGCCCGATCAGGTTCACCATCAACATGCCGATGAGCAAGGCCAGCGTGGTCACCACCTCGAAATAGATAATGGTCTTGCCCGCGATCCGGCCCAGCGTGCGCATTTCGCCGATCTGCGACGCGCCGCATACGATCGTGGTGAAGATCAACGGCGGCGTAATCATCTTGATCAGACGAATGAACGCATCCGATAACGGCTTCAGGGACTGGGCAAACGTCGGGAAGAAGTGTCCGACGGCGATCCCGATCAGGATGGCGATCAGGACCTGGATGTAGATATGCCTGCAAAAACGACGCAACATGGTGTCTCCTTGATCTCGCCCCACGCCGCGTGCACGCGACGTTGGCGAGAAAGATGCCGGGCCGCGCAGACCGGTCACTCTGACCAGTTGTGGCAACGACCTGAAGATCGCCTCTACCGGGCGAATATTTCCAGGCCGTCTCAAGCATTCAATGTTGATTGCCGTTTTACCAGCGCTTCGTCTTGATGTTGTGAACGTGAGCGTGCTCGCCCGCCTTGATGGGCGCCACGACCTTGCCGATATCGACGCCGTATTTGTAGACGGTGTCGCCCACGGCCATGTCCTTGAGCGCGACCTTGTGTCCGATCGGAATGTCCTGCTGAGCGACGATCGCGACGACCTTGTCGTCATCCATGATCCAGGCATTCAACGCCAGGCCCGCCTTGATACCCTCAACCACGGCGACGCCAACCGTGTCTTCGCACTCATGCAACACCGCGTGAATCATCGTCTACTCCTTGTTCAAGTTGAATCGGATGTGTGGGCCGGCATTGGCAAGGAAGCGGCCTAGCCGAACAAAGCGGGTAAGGAACGAATGATCAAATTGACAGCTGCGACGATAAGAACGATCCAGAGAAGCGTGAGGACGCGTGACGCCGAAATGGCGCTGCGTAGCCTCGCGCCCGCGAACAATCCCACTGCGCCACAAGGCAACAGAAAGCTCGCGAGCGGCAGAACAGCAGGGTTTTTATAGAGCCCGGAAACGGCGAAGAGTCCGAGCCGGGCGACCGCCGTGGCGGTAGTGAGTGTGCTGATCGTTGCGCGCCGCTGGTCGGGATCGCGCAGACGACCGGCCAGATAAATCGTGTAGACCGGGCCGCCGGTACCGAATACTGCTGTGAGGCATCCGCCAAAGAAGCCCAATGGCACCGCCCAGCGTCCGCCAATCTCACGAAATTCGCCGCGGGACGTGACCTTCCAGAGCGAGTAGGTCAAAAGGCACACGCCAAGAATGAGTTCGAGCGGCTTTTCCGGCACGCAAACCAGTACGCTCACGCCCAGCAGAAGCCCGATGCACAACCATGGCCCGAGCCTTTTGAGTTCCTGTGTCTGAACAAACTGAAGGTTGCGCATGCCCACGAGCATTCCGGCGACGAGATCGAGCACCAGCATCACGGGGGTTGCCGTGCGCAGGGGAACCAGTTGCGTGAGCAATGGTATGGCAACGATCGACGAACCAAAGCCCGTCAGCCCGTACACCAGATACGCGATCGCCACGACACCTCCTGCCACCGCGATCGAACTGACACCGATTCCGATGGCGCAGGCGGCGATTTGCGCATTAAACCAGGCTGTCATTGATGAAGAGTCCCGGAGCGACTTTCAGCGTTGTGGGGGCATGCGGGCGATACATGAGCTGCACCGCCCCAGAAATTTTGGCCGCGCTGCTGCGTCCATTGTCGCTTGCGGCTTGCTAAAGATAAACGCAGTAATGGTTTTCCTGAGACCAGGAAATACTTTAGGTTGCGTAAAATTTCGGGGATCGAAGCGAGCATGTCTTCTCCGCGAAGCGCGAGCAATGCCATCCATTCGCACCCTCAAAATATTTCTCTCCGTCGCGCGATGTGGCACCTTTGCGGCCGCCGGCAACAAGGTTGGCCTCACCGCTGCGGCCATCGGCCTGCAGATTCGCGCGCTCGAAAGCGATCTCAATGTTCAGCTTTTTGACCGCAACGCGCGCGCTGCCGTGCTGAATCCGGTTGGCCGCGCACTCATTCCCGAGATCGAAGAAATCGTCCGCCGCTACGAGCTCCTCGAGGTCGCCGCCGGTGGCGACGAAATGTCGGGGACGGTCGTGATCGGCGCACTCGTCTCCGCGCTGATGGGCGCGTTCGCGGATGCCTTATGGTCAATACGTCAACACCATCCTCGCCTCGATGTGCATCTGCTCGCAGGCATGTCCAGCGATTTCGCGCACCAGGTCGAAGTCGGCGAACTCGATGCGGCGGTCGTCACGCAGTCTCCGCATCCTCTGGCGTCCACACTCCTTTGGACACCTCTGTATTCGGAACCGATGATTCTCATCATGCCAAGCGCCCCGCACTTCGATTTGCCGCCGCAGCAGGATGACATCCTCCGCAATGCGCCGTTCATGCGCTTCGACCGCAGCACATGGACCGGACACCTCGTGCAGAATGTGCTCGATCAATGCGAGGTCGAAGTCAACGAGGCGATGGAACTGAACTCCGTCGAGGCGATCGTCGCCCTGGTGCGTCAGGGCTTCGGTATTTCGGTCGTTCCGAAACTCGCGAATGTCGATTTCGACAACGATCGCGCAATCCGCGTCATGTCGCTCGATGGCGTCGACGTGCGGCGCCACGTTGGCTTGCTCGAACGCGCCAGGCACAGCCGTACGGCATTCACCGATGCGATCAAAAGTTACTTCACAGCGGCCTGACACCTCTGGCGATCGCCGCACGCGCTCACGCTGCCAACGCTCGCAACTGATTGAGCAGCGCCTCGGGAATGTCGATGCCGTCGCGCGCAGCGGTATCTGCGAGATCGGCCCGCCGTTGCCCCGGCAACCGCACATCGGCGTCCTGCAACATCACTTCGATCAACGCCTCGACACGCGAAAGATAGGCGGCATTGCCCGTCAGCGCACCCGGATCGATCGCCCAGAACAGGTGGCCCACGCGCGACTTCTCGCCCTCTTCGGTCAGGAACGAACCCGCCTCGTAGCCGAAGTTCGCCCCGGCCAGGGCGGCGGCAAGCAATTCGACCATGAGCGCGAGCATCGCCCCTTTCGCCCCGCCAAATGGGAGCATCATGCCTTCCAGCGCGGCCTTTGCATCGGTCGTCGGCCGGCCATCGCGCGAGGTCGCCCACCCCTCGGGGATCGGCTTGCCTTCGCGGGCGGCCACCATGATCTTGCCGCGCGCGACATTGGACAACGACAGGTCGATCATCAACGGCTTGCCGTCGCGGCGCGGAAACACGGCCGCCACGGGATTGGTGCCGAACACGGCATGCCGCCCGCCCCACGCCGGCATCGCAGCGGGCGTGTTGCTGAATGCAAGCCCCACCATGCCAGCCGCGCCGACCGGCTCCAGATGCCAGGCGCCCGCGCCGAGGTGGTGGCTGCGCTTCACGCTCGCGACCGCACTGCCGTGTTCCCGCGCGCGGTGCACGAGCGTTTCAACGGCCAGTTCGCAAGCGGGAAACGCCATGCCGTCCGCAGCATCGATCAACACCGCTGCATTGCGCGATTCGACCACTGACGGGCTTGCCTTCGCATCGACACGGCCGTTGCGCAACTGCGCGACATACATCGGCAAACGCGCGACGCCGTGCGAAGACAGGCCGCGCTCGTCGGCGTAGACAAGCGCCCGCGCCGTGGCCTCCGCCGTGCGCGACGTGGCACCCGCGGCAAGCATCGTGCGCGTGGCAAGGTCATGAAGATCATCGGACGATATCCGCGTCATATCAGAGTTCCTTCGTTTTCGTTGAGTCATGCTCGCCCGCGAGCAACGCCTCCATCACGCGTGACGCGACCAGTGTGCTGACGCGCTCGTTCGACTGCACGGTCAAGCCCGCAATGTGCGGCGTGAGGATCAGGTTGGGCACGCCCGCAAGCGGCGAACCCGCCTTGAGCGGTTCGTCGGCGAACACATCGAGCGCGGCGCCGCCCAGGCGGCCTTGCGTCAGCGCTTCGGCCAGCGCGCTTTCGTCGATCACGCCGCCTCGCGACGTATTGATCAGGACTGCATGCGGCTTGAGCATCTCCAGCTGCGCCGGGCCGAGCAGATGGTGCGTGCTCTCGACGAGCGGCACGTGAACGGTCACGACGTCGGCGGCGCGCAGCGCGTCGTCGAACGACATGCCTCGAGCGCCCGTTTCCTGCCAGCAGGCCGCATCCGCCGGAAGCTGCGGATCGAAGCCCACGACCTGCATGCCGATGCCGCGCGCCAGCTGCGCGACGAGCCGCCCGATGCCGCCAAAACCGATCACGGCCATCGTGCCGCCCGCCGCTTCGCGCCCGTTCGAGAGTGCGGTGCGCGGCCACTGCCCCTGTGCGACGGCCGCGCTCGACAGGTACGCGCCGCGCAGCAGCATCAGCGACGTGGCGATCACATACTCGGCCACGGCTGCCGCGTTGGCGCCCGTTGCCGGAAACACCTGCACGCCGCGTTCCCTGCATGCGCCGAGTGCGATATTGTCCAGCCCGACGCCGAGCCGCCCGACCACCGACAAGCGCGGCGCGTCGTTCAGCAGCGCGGCGGTGACCTGTGTCCGGTTGCGCACGATCAGCGCGTCGGCGTCCGCCAGCAGACTGCGCAGCCGGTCGGGTTCGTCGACGAGCGACGCATGTGCGTGCACGTCGAAATGACGCCGCAGCGAAGCCACCGCGGACGCGTCCATGAACTCGCTGATGACGATTCTCTTGCGATCGGTTTTCAATTCGGGCGTTCCTGTGCGTACGCGGCTGGCTTTCTTTCGTTGACGCTCTCGACCAGTTCGGATTCCGTATCACTCACGCCTTGAACGGCACGTGGCGCCGCCAGCACCTTGCGCGCCGTCTCGGCGTCGAACACGCCCTCCCAGCGCGCGACCACGATCGTCGCCACCGCGTTGCCGATCATGTTGACGATCGCGCGAATCTCGTTGAGCACGCGGTCGATGCCGATGATCAGCGTAATGCCGGCAACAGGAATGATGTTGTGTGTGGAGAGCGTGGCCGTGAGCGCCACCAGCGCCGCGCCTGCAACGCCCGCGCCGCCCTTGGACGTCAGCAGCAGGATGGCGAGCAGGCCGAGCTGTTGCAGCAGCGACAAATGCGTATTGGTGGCCTGCGCGATGAAAAGCGACGTCATCGTGAGATAGATGGCCGCGCCGTCGAGATTGAACGAATAGCCAGTTGGCAGCACAAGACCGACGATGGGCTTCGGGCAGCCCAGGCGCTCGAGTTTGTCCATCAGGCGCGGCAGCACCGATTCCGTGGTCGACGTGCCGAGCACGATGAGCAGTTCCTCGCGCAGATAGTTGAGCAGCGGCCACAAGCCGACGCCAGCCCAGCGGCAGATCGTGCCGAGCACCAGGACGATGAACAGGATGCTGGTGAGATAGAAACACACGATCAGCAGACCGAGCTGCTGCAGCGTGCCGATGCCGTACTTGCCCACCGTGAACGCCATGGCGCCGAACGCACCGAGCGGCGCAAGTCGCATGATCATCTCGACGATACGCATGAGCGCCTCGCCGCTCTGCTCGATCACGCGTGACAGGAAACGGCTGCGGCGCGACATGATCGACAATGCCACGCCGAACAGCACCGAGAACAGCAGCACCTGCAACAGGTTGCCGTGCGCGAACGCACCGACCACCGAGTTCGGCACGATCTCTTCGAGGATGCTTTGCGACGCCGCGGCATGCGCTTCGCTCACGTAGTGGCTCACGGCCTGCGTGTCGAGCGTAGCCGGGTCGATATTGAGTCCTTCGCCCGGATGCAGCACGTTCGCCACCACCAGGCCAATGACCAGCGCAAGCGTCGTCACCGCTTCGAAATACACGATCGTTTTGACGCCCACTCGCCCGACATGCTTGAGATTTTCCATCCGTGCAATACCGAGCGACACGGTGCAGAAAATCACCAGCGTAATGAGCATCTTGATCAGGCGAATGAACGTGTCGCCCAATGGTTTCATTTCAACGCCGAAGTGAGGCCAGAAATAGCCGACGAGAATACCGGCCACAAGTCCGAACAGGACCTGGGCATAGAGATGTCTGAGCACGCGCAAGGTGGTGTCTCCTCCACTCGCTGCTGCCTGGTGAAACAGCTTCGCGCACCGCGCGCGGACTTCCGTGGTCCGGTTTTGCGGCCGTGCGTGCACGGCCCTTTGCGCAGCGGTGCGCGCTGTGACGAAACTGCGGCGGAACTGCGTTCGCAAAGCCCGCCGCGCGGGCGGGCTTGCGGGGCGTTGCTTACGCCGATCAGGCGCTTTCGAACAGACGCGTGAGCACGAACTCGCGATGGCCCAACGTTTCCGCCGCGGTCCAGCGGCCGTTCGCCGTTGCGAGCATCGATTCGAGCAGCTTGTCGCCCGCCTGATCGAGGTTCTGCTCACGCTGCAGCAGGCCCGACACATCGACGTCGACGTGCTCGCTCATCGTGCGCACCGTGCGCGGATTCGCGCAGATCTTGATGACCGGTACGATCGGATTGCCGATCACGTTGCCCTGCCCCGTCGGGAAAAAGTGCACGGCGAAACCCGAGGCCGCGCACAGCGTCACCATCTCCGCCGCCGCCGACGACGAGTCCATGAACCACAGGCCCGCATGCGTCGGCTCCTCGGCCTTGTCGAGCACGCCGTCCACGCGGCACTTCTTGCCGATCTTCTGGATATTGCCGAGCGCCTTTTCCTCGATCGTGGTCAGGCCGCCTGCGATGTTGCCCTTCGTCGGCTGCGACTCGGAGAGATCGTCGGTCTTCCAGCGGTTGATCATGTCCTGATAGCGGTCGAACATGAACTGGAAGCGCTCGCGCACCTGGTCGTTCGCGCAGCGCGCCGCGACGATCTGCTCGCCGCCCGTCAGCTCCGAGGTCTCGCCGAACACGAGCGTCGTGCCGAGTCCGTAGAGCTTGTCGAACGCATTGCCGACCGTCGGGTTCGCGCCGCAGCCCGACGTCGTATCCGACTCGCCGCACTTGGTCGACACCCACAGTTCGGAAATCGGGCATTCCTCGCGCTCGAGCGTCGTCGCCCACTGCACCATTTCCTTGGCGGCCTTCGAGGCGCGCATGATCGTGTCATGGTCGCCGTGCAGTTCGATGCCGAAGCCCATCACCGGCTTGCCCGACTTCGCGATGCCGTCCACCACGCGCTTGGTCCAGCCTTCCTCGATCCCGATGACGATCACGCCGGCGACGTTCGGGTTGCAGCCCGCGCCGATCAGCGTACGGAAATGCAGGTCGAGGTCCGCGCCGAACTGGAGGCGGCCGTACGGATGCGGCAGCGCCATGGTGCCCTTGATGTTGTGCTCGACCGCTTGCGCGGCGGCGTTCGAAAGGTCGTCGACGGGCAGGATGATGACGTGGTTGCGCACGCCCACGCGGCCGTTCGTGCGGCGATAGCCGCGGAAAATGGTGTTCTGGTCAATCACGCTCATGGTGTCTCTCTCTGAATGGGAGGGGTTCGACTGGCAGGCTTGCCCGCGCCTTACCAGCGCTTCGTCTTGATGTTGTGAACGTGAGCGTGCTCACCCGCCTTGATGGGCGCCACGACCTTGCCGATATCGACGCCGTATTTGTAGACGGTGTCGCCCACGGCCATGTCCTTGAGCGCCACCTTGTGACCGATCGGAATGTCCTGCTTCGCCGCGACGGTGACGATTTCGTCCTCGTCCATGATCCACGCGTTCAGTTGCGTGCCCGCCTTGATGCCCTCGACGACCGCGACACCAACCGTGTCCTTCGCCTCGTGCAGCACGATGTGAATCGTCCTGCGCGCCGGATCGGCATGGGCCGCCGTTGAATCAGCCTGCTGTGCTGCTTGAGCTGCCTGGCTCATCTGAGTGTCTCCAGTTTTGTTCACGGGGGGTCTGGCGCGTGGCCATGCTGCGCATCATAGACAGCTCATTCATCCATGTCAACCATATCATCTATATGTGTTGAATGAGCCAGATGAAGTAAAATCGCGTCAAAGTCCGGAAAGTACAAGGAAGGGGGAACACCGCTATGAACACGCTGAAGAACGGCGCCGCCCACGCGGCAGGCGCGGCGAGCACGCCCGTCATCGGGGGCACGCGATACAAGGAAGTGAAAAACGGGATCCTCGCCGCGCTGTCGGCGAAGGAATGGAAAGGCGGCGAGGCGATACCTTCAGAGAAGCGCCTGTCCGAGCGCTTTGGCGTGTCGATCGGGACGCTGCGCAAGGCGATCGACGAACTCGTGGCGGACAACATTCTCGTGCGCCATCAGGGACTCGGCACGTTCGTCGCGCAACACCAGCGCGATCGCTATTTCTTCCGTTTTTTCCGTGTCGTGCGCCAGGACGGCGAGAAGAGCTATCCCACGGTGAGCCTCGTGTCGTTCACGAAGGCCAAGGCGACGCGGGAAGTCGCCGCGATTCTCGGCATCGAACCGAACGCGCGAGTCTACTCGTTCGTGAACCGCCTGGCGCTGCATGGCGAGACAGTCATGATCGACAGCATCACCGTTGCCGAAGAGCGTTTCGCGGGACTGACCGAAACCGCATTGCGCGAGCGGCCCAGCACGCTTTACAACTTTTACCAGGACGCGTTCCACATCAACGTGGTCGGCACCGAAGAACGGCTGCGCGTCGCGACGGCCAACGAGATCGAGAGTGAGCTCCTTGAAGTGGCGCCCGGTACACCGTTGCTCGAAGTCCGGCGGATTGCGTACTCGTATCATCAGGAACCTGTCGAGCTTCGCATCTCGCACGTGAACACCGCGCGCTACGAATACGTCGGTCCTTCCGCTTCACACGAAGAACCGCTCTAGCAGGTTGCTGAAGTACCGCTGAAACATGTCATCGCGCAGAGTTCGTGAAGCGTTGATAGATGAACCACCACTTACCCACTGGAGATCATGCGCGGCGCCGACACTTTCACCGAGAGTTTGTTTTCCGTGCGCAAGCTGGACGACTTCGTCCCCAAGTCGCATCCGTTGCGTTCGATCCGCGTAATGGCGAACGAAGCGCTGGCGAAGATGGATCGACTGTTCGCCGAGATGTACGAAGCGGACAT